>NZ_JBEXVD010000002.1:0-671827 GCF_040638655.1 Streptomyces sp. NPDC005963
GATGCGGCCCCGGAAGCTTGAGCTTCCGGGGCCGCATCCTGTGTCGTGGACGCTCAGGCCAGGGACGGCGACGCTCCGGCCGGTCCCGTAGGCGCGGAGGCCGAGGACGGTGAGCCGCTCACGGGCGCACTGCTGATCGGCGCGCTCGCGGTGACCCCGCTGGAGGTGGACGGGTTCGGATTGCTCGGACCGGTCGGTGGCTGGGAGGTGGAGGGCTCGCCCGGGTTCGAGGGGCCGGTGGGCGGCTTGCTCGTCGGTGGGTTGGACGGCGGCTTCGAGGTGGGTTTGGTCGACTGCGAGGTCGACGGACCTCCTCCCGGCTCTTCCGATGCGCTCGACGACGGGCCCCCGCTCGTACTGCCGGGGCCATCGGACTGGCCGGACTGGCTCGGGCGTGAGCGTTCGGGCGTCCTCGACGAACTGGGTCCCGGGTCGACCTCGTCGGAGCTACCGGGGAGGGGGTTCGCGGGGTCCTCGGGCTCGTCGGCGGGCTCGGTGTCCGGCTCGTCCGCCTGGAGGCCGTCCTGTTCGTCGTCCACGTTGGCGGACTGTCCGTTGCGGACGTTCACGCTGGGCTGTTCCTCACCGTCCCCGGCCATGCCCAAGGTCAACACCGTGCCCAGTAGGGCGACGATCACCGCACCGGCTCCCGCGGCGACCAGATTGCGCCGCGCGCCGCGCAGCACGGCGAACCGCTTGCCGGGCGCCGAGCGCGGCTCGTCGCGCCGGAAGGTGTACGGGGGTGGTGCGTGCGCGGCCACCAGGGTCTCCGGGATGACCGCCGTTTCCGCGGTGCGCGGCTCCTCCGATCGCCCGTCGACGGGGGCCGGCGGTACGACCTCTTTGCCGGGGGGCAGGGCGAGAACGGCCCGGGCAGCAGGCAGTTCCACCTCGGGCGCGGACACCGGCGGGGGTTGTACGGGACTCTGGGCGGCGCTCGGAACGAGACCGTTCTCACGGTCGGCCACCAGGGCCAGCGCACGGCGCCCGGCAACGGTGCCCCGTTTGTCGGCGAGTGCTCCGCGCATGGCGATGGAGGCTTCCAACTCGGCCCGCGCCCGGTCCAGACTGTCCGTGCAGAGGGCCAGAACGCCCAGTTCGTGGTGGAAGTAAGCCTCTTCGGCGACCTCGCCCGCGATGCGGGCGGCTTCCGAGCCGACGCGCAGAACGCGCTCCCAGGCACCCCAGTGCATCCCGGCGGCGAAGGCCGGTGCGGCACTGCGGGCGAGGAGGACGGCCGTGCTGGCGTCAGCGGCTTCCGTGCCGGGCACCAGTGCCGTGAGGGCAGCGACGATGGCGTCCACTTCGGCAACGGCCCGCTCGGGGGTGACGGAGGGGTGCGCGGTCCACCAGGCGTAGTGCTGTGCGGTGGTACGGGCGAGGGCCGCGGCCTCGTCGGCGTACCCCCGTTCGGTGAGCTGCACCAGCACGCCCGCGGCGAGCCGGTACCGACCGCCGACGGGTGAGAGCAGTCCGCAGCGCATCAGTTCGCCGATGGCGGTGTCCGCGTGGGTGTCACCGATGAGCGCCGGCAGATGCGCCTGGTGCGGGACCTCCCCGCCGAGGGCGACGGCGAAGCGCAGGGTGTTGCGGGCGGACTCGCTGAGTCGGGAGGCGAGCAGGGCGGCGGGCGCGGCCCCCTGTCCCAGGGTCGGTAGGGGGACCTCGCCGCCCGTGGCGTCGATGCGCACGAAGGCTTCGAAGGCGTCGGGGTCCTCTTGGAGTTCCTGGATCTCCTGGCGCAGCGCGTCGCACTGCCGCAGGAGCGCACCGGCCTGGACGAAGCGCAGGGGCAGGCCCTCGGACTCGAACCAGAGGTCGCCGGCCCAGTTCTGCTCGTCCTCGGTGAGGGGCCGGTCCACGGCGCGCTTGAGCAGTTCCAGGGAGGCGGGGCGACCGAGACCGACCAGGGTCACCTCTTCGAACCGTGAGCTATCGGTGGGCCCGGGCACCTCCGGAGTGGTCGCCGTCAAGAAGGCGCACTCGGGTGCGGCGTTGAGGAGTTCATCGAGGGCCGCGCCGCCGAAGTCGAGGTCGTCGAGGACGACGATCGCACCGATCTCCCCGATGTGGGCGAGGAGTTGACTGCGGTCGGGACGCTGCTCGGGGGTGGTGTGGATCGCGTTGAACAGGTCGTTCAGCAGATCGCTCGGCGTGCGCTGGCGGCCGTTGAGACGGACGACGCCATCGGGTGCGAGATCGGTGCACTCCGCCGCGACGGCGTCCAGCAGGGCCGTACGGCCGGAGCCCGCAGCTCCGGTGACGCGTATGGAACGGCCCCTGGCGAGCATCCGTATCAGTCGCTCGCGCTCCTCGTCCCGCTCCAGGAGCGGCAGTCGCGGAGTGGCCGGCCCGGCGAGCGCGGGCGGCCTGCCGATGCGCTCGTGCTCGATCCGTTCGGAAGTGCTACGGCGCACGGGTGCGGTGAGTCGCACCAGGCCGTCGGGGGTGCCTCCGGGTGGACAGAGTTCGACTTCGCTCCCGTCCACGGGGTTGACGGTCAGCAGAAAGTCGCCGGAGATCAGTCGGACCATACGGGCCGGTGCCGGCCCCGTCTGTCCGAAGCCCGGTGCCGCGACGTCACGGGGCGGGCGCGCCGCGCCCTCTTGTTCGCCGAAACTCTCGTTGTCCATCGTCCAAGCCCCCAAATGCACTGTGCATAGGTTCGTCCGCCGCCACGGTCCTCGCGGAGCCCGCGACGAAGGGCAGCCACGAAGGGGCCCTCCCGGTCACTTCGTACGCCCGGCCGTCGCTTCGGCTCCCCGCCAGCCGGTACGAGCCCCGTGAGGTGCTGGAACGGCGGGTGGGTGAGCCTTGAGACCCCCGCAGGGTATCCACCTGCGGTGGGGTACTGCCCCGTCCGCGACGTCACAGTCTCATGAGAATGGCCGCAGGGGTCCGCTCGGAGCCGACTACCGGGCTCTGTCACCGCAGGTGTTGTACAGCTGTTACCGCGCGGTCGCAGGAGCGTCACCGCTGGCCCGCGCCTTTTTCACATCACGGTCATCCCAGAGAATCCGGCGCATCCCGGAGATCCCGGGAGGCGGCGCTGGGTGCGCGTCAGACCCGAGGAAGCGATTCAGCGGCCAGTCCGCCTTCGATCGCGAGGATGCGGTGCAGCCGGGTGGCCACCAGGAGGCGCTGCATCTGCGGTGGTACGCCGCGCAGCACGAGTCGTCGGCCGCAGCGGCCGGCCCGGCGGTGGGCGCCCATGATGACTCCGAGTCCCGTTGCGTCCCAGGAGTCGAGGTCGGTGAGGTCGAGGACGAGATCGCCGTGACCGTCGTCGACCGCCGAGTGCAGGACCGTGCGGGCGTCCGCCGCGCTGCGCACGTCGAGGCGGCCCCCGACGACCAGCTCGGTGTGGTCGCCCCTGATGTGCATATGCGCTCCCCGGGAAGTGCTTCAGTGCCCTGTGCGAATGCCGCCGGCCGCCCTGGCATCACTCGCGCTGGCTGCTCTGACTGTGCTCGTTCGGTGCTCGTTCGGTGCTCGTGTCGTGCTTGAACCGCTGTGCTGGGCGCTCGCCCTGCGGTTCCAGCGGTGTTCTTGGGTGTTCTTGTCTTTCATCAACTGACTGCCCGAAGGGCACTCCAGTTGCTGGTTGTAAGCGAACCGATACCGAATTCACCCCTGAGGGTGATGTTCGACGGCCTGTCAGCGGGTTTCGTGGGTGTAGAAGCCCTGGCCGCTCTTCCGTCCGATGTCCCCGGCGTCGACCATCCGGCGCATCAACTCCGGCGGGGCGAACTTCTCGTCCTGGGACTCGGTGTAGATGTTGCTCGTGGCGTGGAGGAGGATGTCGACACCGGTCAGATCGGCGGTGGCGAGCGGGCCCATCGCATGTCCGAAGCCCAGCTTGCAGGCGATGTCGATGTCCTCGGCCGAAGCCACTCCCGACTCGTAGAGCTTGGCCGCCTCGACGACCAGCGCCGAGATCAACCGGGTGGTGACGAAGCCCGCCACGTCGCGGTTGACGACGATGCAGGTCTTGCCGACCGACTCGGCGAACTCACGGGTGGTGGCGAGGGTTTCATCGCTGGTCTTGTAGCCCCGTACGAGTTCGCACAGCTGCATCATCGGCACGGGCGAGAAGAAGTGGGCGCCGACGACCCGTTCCGGGCGGTCGGTGACCGCCGCGATCTTGGTGATGGGGATGGCCGAGGTGTTGGAGGCGAGCACGGCGTCGTCGCGGACGAGCCGGTCGAGGGCGCGGAAGATGTCGTGCTTGACGTCCAACTGCTCGAAGACCGCCTCGACGACGATGTCCGCGTCGGCGACGGCGTCGAGTTCGGTCGTGGTGGTGATGCGCGCCAACGCCGCATCGGCCGCTTCCGCTTCGAGCTTGCCCTTGGCGACGAATCTGTCGTAGGAGGTCCGGATGCCGTCGGTGCCCCGGGTCAGCGCCTTGTCGGTGACGTCCCGCAGAACCACGTCCCAGCCCGCCTGGGCAGAGACCTGCGCGATCCCGGAACCCATGAGTCCGGCCCCGATGACGGCGAGCTTCCTGGCCACTGCGACACCCCTTAACACACGTTTACATTTCGCCTCTCGGGCGGAGGTTAGCGGTCTGCGGCGGCCGTGTGGCGGTGAAGAGATGCGCGTCACGTCTCAAATGACGGACATCACACCGGGGTCGGTCAGCGAGCCGTCCGCACGGCGTAGTCACGGACCTTCGCGCCCAGCAGGTCTTCGATCTCGTCCAGGACGGCGAGGGCTTCGCGGGAGACCTCTTCCGGAGCACGGCCGGCCATCATCTCGCGTCCGATGAAGCTCATGGTGGCCTCGTGCGCCCAGGTGATCTGACCGGCGATCAAGCCGGGCAGCGGGTCGGCGGGTCCGGTCGCGAGTTCCGCACGGAGCTCCGCCTCCAGGTTCTCCTGAACCTCCTGCTGCATTCCCCAGAGGCTGGAGCGCAGGGTGGGCGCCGCATGGATGACCAGCAGGAACCTCTCCCATCCCGGGACCAGCCCCACCTTCGGTGAGATCGCCTCGACCTCCGCGCGCAACTCGCGCAGTACGGCGGCGGCGGCCGACTCCCCCGCGGGACGTCCCCGCACCCAGCGGGCGAGGCGGGTGGTGACCTCCTCGCTGCGGTCGAGGAACAGGTCCTCCTTGGTGGCGAAGTAGTTGTAGACGGTGTTGACGGAGACATCGGCCGCCTCGGCGATCTCCGCGATGGTCACGGCGTCGAAGCCGCGCTCCAGGAAGAGGCCGGTGGCGGTGTCGGAGATGTGCTGTCTGGTCTGGCGCTTCTTGCGCTCCCTAAGTCCCTCGGCCATGCCGGGCATCGTAGCTTTTCCTCCCTCTCTTAAATTTTAGAGTCATTGCAAAGTTTGAGTGACTCTGCTTTTCTGGGGCCATGGCAGTCATCAGCACGACCGGGCTCGCCCGGACCTTCCCCGGCAAGAACGGGCCCGTGGAGGCCGTGCGCGGGATCGACCTCACCGTCGAAGGCGGCGAGATCATCGGATTACTCGGCCCCAACGGCGCCGGCAAGACCACCACCCTGCGGATGCTCACCACCCTGCTGGCGCCCACCGGTGGCCGGGCCACCGTCGCCGGCTGCGATCTGGTGCGCGACCCCGTCGGCGTACGTCTCCGTACGGGCTACGTCGCCCAGTCCGGCGGGCTCGACCCCCACGTCACCGTTGAGGAGGAACTCACGACGCAAGGCAGGCTGTACCGGATGCCCAAGGCCGCGGCCGTCGCCCGTGCAGCAGAACTCGCGGAGGACTTCGGCTTCGCGGAGTTGACGGAGCGTCCGACCGCGGCCCTCTCCGGTGGCCAGCGACGCCGAGTCGACCTGGCCATGGGCCTGATGCACCGGCCCGACGTGCTCTTCCTCGACGAACCGACCACGGGGCTCGACCCCGGCAGCCGGGCCGACCTCTGGAACCTGGTGCGCAGACTGCGCGACGAACACGGCACGACCGTGTTCCTGACCACGCACCACCTGGATGAAGCCGACGCGCTCGCGGACCGCCTGATCATCGTCGACCGGGGCGTGATCATCGCCGAAGGAACTCCCGGCGCGCTCAAACTCCAGTACGGCGGCTCGCGACAGGCCACCCTCCAGGACGCGTTCCTCGCCGTCACCGGCCGCGCCCCGGCCCTGCCGACCCCGCGCCCCTCGCCGTCTAAGGACCGCCGATGCTCTTCCACGACACCGCACTGATCTTCGGTCGCTACGCCCGACAGACCCTGCGCTCCCGGTTCCACGTCCTCATCGGCATCCTGACGCCACTGCTCCACCTCCTCTTCTTCGGGCCGCTGCTCACCGGCTTGTCTCTAAGCTCCCGGGGCGACTCCTGGCAGGTCCTGGTGCCGGGGCTCCTGCTCCAACTCGCCCTCTTCTCAGCCGCGTTCGCGGGCTTCGGCGCCATCGTCGAACGGGGCCAGGGCGTGGTGGAACGCATGCGGGTCACGCCCGTGAGCCGCCTCGCACTGCTCCTCGGCCGAGTCCTGAGGGACACCGCACTCGCGGTCTTCCAATCCGTACTGCTGGTGCTCGTGGCGCTGGCGATGGGCCTGCGCGCACCGTTCGCCGGCGTTCTGATCGGTCTGGCGTTCGTCGCCCTGCTGGTCGTCTCCCTGGCGTTGTTGTCGTACGCGCTGGCGCTCAGGGTCCGCGCCCCCACGAGTTCGGCCCGGCCGTCAACGCGTTCGTGATGCCGTCCGTGCTGCTGTCGGGCCTGATGCTGCCGATGACCCTGGGCCCGACTGGTTGGACGGGCTCTCCCGGCTCGTGCCGTTCCGCCATCTGGTCGACGCGGTGCGGGACGCCTACGCGGGCGCGTACGCAACGACCTCCATGCTGTACGGCGGGATCGTGGCGGTCGCGTTCGCCGTGCTGGCCGTGACGGTGGGCACACGTGTCTTCCGTACGGCCAGCGCATAACTACGCTGGGCCCATGGTCAACCTGACACGCATCTACACCCGTACCGGCGACCAGGGCACGACGGCCCTGGGCGACATGAGCCGCGTCCCCAAGACGGACCTGCGGATCTCCGCGTACGCCGACGCCAACGAGGCCAACGCCGCGCTGGGCACGGCGATCGCCCTGGGGCACCTGCGGGAGGACGTCGTCACCGTGCTCGTGCGCGTCCAGAACGACCTCTTCGACGTGGGGGCGGACCTGTCGACCCCGGTGGTGGAGGAGCCGAAGTACCCGCCGCTACGCGTCGAACAGTTCTACATCGACCGACTGGAGGCGGACTGCGACCGTTTCCTGGAGGAACTGGAGAAGCTGCGCAGTTTCATCCTGCCGGGCGGCACCCCGGGCGCGGCCCTCCTCCACCAGGCGTGCACCGTCGTACGGCGGGCCGAGCGTTCGACCTGGGCGGCCTGGGAGGTCCACGGCGAGAGCATGAACCCGCTGGCGGCCACCTATCTCAACCGCCTCTCCGACCTGCTGTTCATCATGGCCCGGCTGGCGAACAAGGAGACCGGGGACGTGCTGTGGGTCCCCGGCGGAGACCGCTGAGACCTCGGCGTCCCTTCTGATCGCCGCGGCCCCGTCGACCGGTTCTCCCCGGTCGGCGGGGCCGTTCGTCCGGCACCGGCCCTCAGACCCGGGCGGCTACGGGCGGCTCACCTTGACCGGCTCACGGTCCGGCTCCCGGTTCCCGGGGTCCTTGTTGGGCCAGAGCACGTACGTCAGTGCGATCAGCCCGTGGATACCGGTGATCTTCCAGGCCTGGAAGATCCAGCCCTCCAGCGAGGCGGAGCCGGCCGGGTCTCCGACGTACCAGATCGCGAGGAGCAGCAGCACGCTCGCGACCGCGGCGCCGATCACCGTGCCGAACCAGATCCTGGCCTCGTGGGCGGCCCGTGCCTTCCCGTAGCGCGGCGGCTTCACGGGCGGCGGCGCACCGCCGAAGCGATGGGCCGCATGGCCGTCGAGCCAGGTGACCGTGCGGTGGCCATGCCCGACGGTGTAGCCGATGTAGAGGGCGGCCAGACCGTGCTTCCAACTGGGGTCCGCCCCGTTCTTGAGGTCGATCGCGGTGACGACCAGCAGCACGACTTCCAGCAGGGGCTCACACAGCAGCAGCGCCATGCCCGCCTTCGGCTTCTTCAGGATGTACCGCGTGGCGAGCCCCGCCGCCAGGAGCACCCAGAATCCGACCTCGCAGATGATGATCAGCGTGACGATCACGGCACAACTCCTTTCACTACCTCCAGCGTCTCCCCGAACGGGCCGCTGATCGTCGTCGCCGGTGACGAAGTCGTCCTGCATCTTTCGATGTACTCGCAGCTCACCCGGGCCGAGGACGCCCTGGAGCCGCCCCGCCGTGTTGGATGGGAACGTGACGTTTCCCCGCCCTCACCGTGACGATGTGATCCTCGCCGTCGCCGCGTTCCTCGGCGGTGTGCTGCTCTGGTCGCTGGGGCTGCACACCCAGTCCTCCCGCGACGAGTTGCCCGCCTGGGTGGCGCTGGTGCCGCTGGCGGTGATGTCCGCGCAGTCGCTGCTGCGCCGGATCCTGCCGCTCTCCATGCTGCTGGTCGCCACGGTCGCGCTGATCGCCGATCAGTTCACGGTCGGCAATCTGGTGGTCGTGGTCCTCTTCACCGACGCGGTGTACGCGGCGGTGCTCTACGGCCCTCCCTCTGCGGCCCACCGTGTCCCCGTGGTCTCGGGGCTGATCACCGTGGCGTCGACGATCACCCTGCTCGCCGTGCTCCAGGATCCGGTCGGGCTACTGCTGGGGGTGATCATCGGGCTGATCACCCTCACACCGGCCATCACGGGGAGCATCATCCGCAACCACCGGGAGGCGGCCGACGCGGCCCGGCTGCGCGCCGAGCAGACGGCGTTGCTCGCCGAGATGGACCGGGTGCAGGCGGTGACCGCCGAACGCAGCAGGATGGCCCGCGAACTGCACGACATGGTGGCGAACCACCTCTCCGCCATCGCCATCCACTCCACGGCCGCGCTCTCCCTCAACGATCCGCGGACGACCGAGGAGGCCCTCGGGGTCATCCGGGAGAACAGCGTCGCCGGCCTGTCGGAGATGCGACGGCTGATCGGGCTGCTCAGACAAGGCAGCGACGACAACGAACCGGCGGCGGCCCCGACCCTCGCGGGACTCGATGCCCTGGTCGCCCAGGCCCGTACCAACGGGGCGGCCAGCGGGCTCACCTTCCACCTGGACGACCGGCGGGAGCCGGGGATCGCGCTCCCCGCGCCGGTGGAGCTGGCGGCGTACCGCATCGTCCAGGAGTCGGTGACGAACGCCCTGAAGCACGCGGAGCCGGGGGAGGTGGAGATCCTCCTCTCCCACCGGGCGGGGCGCACCCTGACCGTGGAGGTGAACAGCCCCTTCGGGAGGAGACCGGGCCCCCGGGCACCGGGCTCCGGGGCCGGACTGGTGGGGATGCGGGAGCGGGTGGCCCTGTTGAAGGGCGAACTAGTCGCGGGTCCCGTCGAGGGGCCACCGGGCGGCCCGGCCAAGATCTGGTCCGTACGGGCGGTGCTCCCCGTACGGAATGACGACAAGGAGCCATCGGCATGACGGACGGAACCGACGGAATGCGCGAACAACCGGGCACGCCCATCCGGGTGTTGGTGGCCGAGGACCAGAGCTCGGTGCGCGCGGGACTGGTGCTCATCCTCAGGAGCGCCGCGGACATCGAGGTCGTCGCGGAGGCCGCCGACGGCGAAGAGGCGGTGGAGCTGGCCCGGAAGATCCGTCCCGATCTGGTGTTGATGGATATTCAAATGCCCCGTCTCGATGGGGTTTCAGCTACCCGACAGATCGTGGAGGACCGTCTCGCAGATGTCTTGATACTGACTACGTTCGACCTTGACGAGTACATCTTCGGAGCGCTAAGAGCGGGCGCCTCCGGGTTCCTCTTGAAGAACACCGAGGCACATGCCCTGTTGGACGCGGTGCGGACGGTCGCCCGCGGAGAGGGCCTGATCGCCCCGGCGGTGACCCGGCGTCTGATCGCAGAATTCGCTGCTCCGAGCCGTGTTCGCTCCCCTGACGCCCCTGACCCCGCCGTGCTGGACGTTCTCACCCGGCGCGAGCGGGAGGTCCTCTCGTGTCTCGGCCAAGGACTGTCGAATGCCGAAATCGCGGTACGGCTGTGCATGGCTGAGGCTACTGTGAAAACGCATGTGAGCCGACTGCTCGGAAAGTTGGACCTCCGTAGCCGGGTCCAGGCGGCCGTTCTGGCGCAGGAGTTGGGAATCTGACCCCATCTCTTCACGCCACCGGCTAGCTTTGGTCTGGACCTATTGACGATTGGTCCAGACCTCCTTACTCTCACCGCAACACACGCTGCAGTGAGCCACGCAGAGTGCGCAGTGCACGGTCCTACCCCACTATCCGGACCTCCCCAAGGAGCACCCTTGAGCACTCAACCCCCACCACTCAACGGCTTGAGAAAACGTATGTCTAAAAGATCGCGAATAGTCGCGGGCATGACCGCGCTCGCCCTGCCCCTGGCCGCAATGGTCGCCATGGCATCCCCCGCACAGGCCGCCACCTCGGCCTCCGCGAGCTATGTCAAGGGCTCTGACTGGGGCAGCGGCTTCGAGGGCAAGTGGACGGTGAAGAACACCGGCACCACGACCATCAACGGATGGACCCTTGAGTGGGACTTCCCCACCGGAACTAAGGTCCTCTCCTCCTGGGACGCCGACGTGACCAGCGCCGGCAACCACTGGACGGCGAAGAACAAGCCCTGGGCCAACACCCTGGCCCCCGGTGCTTCGGTGACCTTCGGCTTCAACGGTCAGGGCACCGGCGCCCCGACCGGCTGTAAGATCAACGGCGCTTCCTGTGACGGCACGGGCGGCGACGCTCCCCCGAGCGCTCCCGGCACCGTGACCGCTGGCGACGCGGACGTGACGGAGACCCAGGCGAAGATCAGCTGGGGCGCTGCCACGGACGACAAGCAGGTCAAGAACTACGACGTCTTCCGGGACGGGAACAAGGTCGCCACCACGACCTCCCTGACCCACACGGACACGGGCCTGGTCAAGGGCACCACCTACTCGTACACCGTCCAGGCGCGCGACAGCATCGACCAGCTCGGTCCGCTGTCCGGTGCCCTCTCGGTGACGACCAAGGGCGGGGTCATCGACCCGGGCGCCAAGAAGAAGATGGGCTACTTCACCAACTGGGGCGTCTACGGACGCAACTACTTCGTGAAGAACCTGGACACCTCCGGCACGGCGTCGAAGATCACCCACATCAACTACGCCTTCGGCAACGTCCAGAACGGTCGCTGCACCATCGGTGACGCCTACTCGGACTACGACATGGCGTACGGTGCGGACAAGTCGGTCGACGGTGTCGCGGACACCTGGGACCAGCCCCTGCGCGGTAGCTTCAACCAGCTGCGGAAGCTGAAGAAGAAGTACCCGCACATCAAGGTCCTGTACTCGTTCGGCGGTTGGACCTGGTCCGGCGGCTTCGGCCAGGCCGTTGCCAACCCGACCGCGTTCGCGCAGTCCTGCTACGACCTGGTTGAGGACCCGCGCTGGGCCGATGTCTTCGACGGCATCGACCTGGACTGGGAGTACCCGAACGCCTGTGGTCTGACCTGTGACACCAGTGGTCCCGCGTCCATCACCAACATGATGAAGGCCATGCGGACCAAGTTCGGGCCCAACTACCTCATCACGGCGGCCACCACGGCCGACGCGTCTGACGGTGGCAAGATCGACGCGGCCGACTACGGCGGCGCCGCTCAGTACATCGACTGGTACAACATCATGACGTACGACTTCTTCGGCGCATGGGACGCAAAGGGCCCGACGGCTCCGCACTCCCCGCTGACGGCGTACTCGGGCATCCCGAAGCCGAAGTTCACCTCGGCCGAGGCGATCGCGAAGTTCAAGGCCAAGGGCGTGCCGGCGAGCAAGCTCCTGCTCGGCGTCGGCTTCTACGGCCGCGGCTGGACCGGTGTGACCCAGGCTGCTCCGGGTGGTACCGCCACCGGTGCCGCCCCCGGCACCTACGAGCCCGGCAACGAGGACTACAAGGTCCTCAAGAACACCTGCCCGTCCACCGGCACCATCGGCGGCACCGCCTACGCCCACTGCGGCAGCAACTGGTGGAGCTACGACACCCCGGCGACCATCAGCTCCAAGATGGCGTGGGCCAAGCAGCAGAACCTGGGTGGCGCCTTCTACTGGGAGTTCAGCGGAGACACCGCCAACGGTGAACTCGCGAACGCCGTGCACACCGGCCTCCAGTAGCCGTACCCCGTAGGTAACCAGCACTGCACTGCACACAGAAGGGGCCGGGGAGAACCATCTCCCCGGCCCCTTCCGCATGTCCGCACCCGTACGGCTCCTCGGGCACCGCACCTCGGACCGTGCGATGAACGGCACCACTCACCGCTTGAGTGCTCAGCTCACCACGGGCCCCTCGCCCGGGTCGCCCCCACACTGCGGACGTGCCCGAGGTGGTCGGCCGCATCGCACCGCCCACGACGCCGGACCCGACCCGGCGGGTACGACCGACTGCCGGGCTCCCGGCCTGAGCGGCGGGCACGACAAAGGACGCTGCCCGGTGGACAGCGCCCCTGTGTTCCCTCACGTACGCCGGATCTGTCGGATCCCTCGGATCCTGCCGACTGCCGGCCGCCCCTACGCCACGTTCACCCGCTGGCCGGGAGGCGCCGCCTCCAGCCAGGCCAGGAAGCCGGTCAGGGCGTCCTCGCTCATCGCCAGTTCCAGCCGGGTTCCGCGATGCAGACACCCCAGCACCACCGCATCGGAGAGCAGGGCCAACTCCTCCTCGCCCTCCGGAGTGCGACGGGCCACGACCTCGATCGCCGAACGCTCCAGGGTGCGACGGGGGCGCGGGGCGTACGAGAAGACCCGGAACCACATGATCCGATCACCGCTGTAGCGGGCCACTCCGTACACCCATCCCTTGCCCGAGAGATCGGGCTCCTCCGGGAGGTTCCAACGGAGACTGCAGTCGAAGGTGCCGCCGGAGCGCTGGATCAGTCGTCGGCGCAGACCGAAGACGAAAAGGCCGATCCCCACCAGTGTGACGACGGCCAGGACGCTCACCAGCACTGCGAGGAACATCTCCACCGACCTCCTCGCATCGTGCTCGTCCTCGTAACCAAACGCACTGCTCTATGCACCTGCATCGCCTCAGCCGCGACACGGTCTGGATGAGTCCAGACCGGGCCGCGGCTGAGGGTTTGACTGTTGGCGGGGTGCTCAGCGCACCGCCACCGCACGCAGTCGGATGTCGGCACGACGCTCGGCGGCGGCGTCCTCCTCCGACTTGGCGCGCTCCAGCGCGCGCTCGGCGCGCTGGGCATCGATCTCGTCAGCCAGCTCGGCGATCTCCGCCAGCAGCGACAACTTGTTGTCGGCGAAGGAGATGAAACCGCCGTGCACAGCAGCGACGACCGTCCCGCCCCCCTCCTCGGAAGAGGTACGGATCGTCACCGGGCCCGACTCCAGCACACCGAGCAGCGGCTGGTGACCGGGCATGACGCCGATGTCGCCGGACGTGGTGCGCGCGACGACCAGGGTGGCCTCGCCGGACCAGACCTTCCGGTCGGCGGCGACCAGCTCGACATGCAGCTCAGCAGCCAAGGGTGGCTCCTCGGGTCACCACCCGGCGAAGACGCCGGGTGTTGGGTCAAAGTCTAATGGGGCTTGCGAAGGGGGACGGGACGGACCCGCCCCCCTTCAAGAGTCAAAGACTCAGGAGACGCCCAGCTCCTTGGCGTTGGCCTTGAGGTCCTCAATGCCACCGCACATGAAGAACGCCTGCTCGGGGAAGTGGTCGTACTCGCCGTCGCAGATCGCGTTGAACGCGGCGATCGACTCGTCGAGCGGCACGTCCGAACCGTCCACGCCGGTGAACTGCTTGGCGACGTGGGTGTTCTGGGACAGGAAGCGCTCCACACGACGGGCACGGTGGACGGCGATCTTGTCCTCCTCGCCCAGCTCGTCGATACCGAGGATCGCGATGATGTCCTGGAGGTCCTTGTACTTCTGCAGGATTCCCTTGACCCGCGTGGCGGCGTCGTAGTGCTCCTGCGCGATGTAGCGCGGGTCCAGGATGCGGGACGTGGAGTCCAGCGGGTCCACGGCCGGGTAGATGCCCTTCTCGGAGATCGGACGGGAGAGAACCGTCGTCGCGTCGAGGTGGGCGAAGGTGGTGGCCGGGGCCGGGTCGGTCAGGTCGTCCGCGGGGACGTAGATCGCCTGCATCGAGGTGATCGAGTGACCACGGGTCGAGGTGATGCGCTCCTGGAGGAGGCCCATCTCGTCCGCGAGGTTCGGCTGGTAACCCACTGCGGACGGCATGCGGCCGAGCAGGGTGGATACCTCGGAACCGGCCTGGGTGTACCGGAAGATGTTGTCGATGAAGAAGAGCACGTCCTGCTTCTGCACATCGCGGAAGTACTCCGCCATGGTCAGACCCGCGAGCGCGACGCGCAGACGGGTGCCCGGGGGCTCGTCCATCTGACCGAAGACCAGGGCGGTCTTGTCGATGACGCCCGACTCACTCATCTCGTCGATGAGGTCGTTGCCCTCACGGGTGCGCTCACCGACACCCGCGAACACCGACACACCGTCGTGGTTGTTGGCGACGCGGTAGATCATCTCCTGGATCAGCACGGTCTTGCCGACACCGGCACCACCGAACAGACCGATCTTTCCACCCTTGACGTACGGGGTGAGGAGGTCGATGACCTTGATGCCAGTCTCGAACATCTCCGTCTTGGACTCCAGCTGGTCAAAGCTGGGGGCCTTGCGGTGGATGGGCCAGCGCTCGGTGACCTCGGCGTTCGCCTCGGGCACATTGAGCACCTCACCGAGGGTGTTGAACACCTTGCCCTTGGTGAAGTCACCGACGGGAACGGTGATGCCCGTACCCGTGTCGGTCACGGCAGCCTGGCGGACCAGACCGTCGGTGGGCTGCATCGAGATCGCACGGACCACGCCCTCACCGAGGTGCTGGGCGACCTCAAGGGTCAGGGTCTTGAGCTTGCCGTCCTCGGCCGGGTCGGCCACCTCGACGGTCAGCGCGTTGTAGATCTCCGGCATCGCGTCGACGGGGAATTCCACGTCGACGACCGGGCCGATGACCCGGGCGACGCGGCCCGTGGCAACGGCCGTCTCAACTGTCGTCGTCATTACTTGTCACTCCCCGCGGTCGCGTCGGCCAGGGCACTGGCTCCACCGACGATCTCGCTGATTTCCTGGGTGATTTCGGCCTGGCGGGCCGCGTTGGCAAGCCGGGAGAGGCTCTTGATCAGCTCTCCGGCGTTGTCGGTCGCCGACTTCATCGCGCGGCGGGTGGCAGCGTGCTTGGAAGCAGCGGCCTGAAGCAGCGCATTGAAGATCCGGCTCTCGACATAGCGCGGCAGCAGGGCGTCGAGGACGTCCTCCGCCGACGGCTCGAAGTCGAACAGGGGCAGGATCTCGCCCTTGGTCCCGCTCTCCTCCACGGCCTTCTCAAGGCTGAGCGGCAGCAACCGGTTCTGCACCGGCGTCTGCGTCAACATCGAGATGAACTCGGTGAAGACGATGTGGAGCTCGTCCACACCACCGTCCGCCGTGTCCTTCTGGACCGCCGCGATCAGCGGACCCGCGACCTTCTTGGCGTCCGCGTAGGTCGGGTTGTCGGTGAAACCGGTCCACGACTCCGCGACCTTGCGCTCACGGAAGCCGTAGTACGAGACACCCTTGCGGCCGACGATGTAGCTGTCGACCTCCTTGCCCTCGGCCCGCAGCCGCTCGGTGAGCTGCTCCGCCGCCTTGATGGCATTGGCGGAGTAGCCACCGGCGAGACCGCGGTCGCTCGTGATGAGCAGGACGGCGGCCCGCACCGGACTGTCGGCCTCGGTGGTGAGGGGGTGCTTCGTGTTCGACCCGGTCGCCACCGCCGTCACCGCGCGGGTGAGCTCGGTCGCGTACGGAGTGGAGGCCGTCACCTGGCGCTGCGCCTTGACGATGCGCGAGGCGGCGATCATCTCCATCGCCTTGGTGATCTTCTTGGTCGCGGTGACGGATTTGATGCGACGCTTGTAGACCCGGAGCTGGGCTCCCATGAGTCAGGTCCCTTCCGTCGTCACTTGCTGGTGCTGACCGGAGCGTCTTCGCCCAGAAGCTTGCCGTCCGAAGTCTCGAACTGGCGCTTGAAGGCGGCGATCGCGTCGCCGATGGCCTGGATGGTGTCATCCGACATCTTCGCGCCCTCGGCGATGCTGGTCAGCAGCCCCTTGTGCTCACGGCGCAGGTGCTCCAACAGCTCGCTCTCGAAGCGGCGGATGTCCTCGACCGGGACGTCGTCCATCTTGCCGGTGGTGCCGGCCCAGACGGAGACGACCTGCTCTTCGACGGGCATCGGCTGGTACTGAGCCTGCTTGAGCAGCTCGACCATGCGCTTGCCGCGCTCCATCTGCGCCTTCGACGCGGCGTCCAGGTCGGAACCGAAGGCGGCGAACGCCTCCAGCTCACGGAACTGGGCGAGGTCCACGCGGAGACGACCGGACACCTGGCGCATCGCCTTGTGCTGGGCGGAGCCACCGACTCGGGAAACCGAGATACCGACGTTCAGGGCCGGACGCTGGCCGGCGTTGAACAGGTCGGACTCCAGGAAGCACTGGCCGTCGGTGATGGAGATGACGTTGGTCGGGATGAACGCCGAGACGTCGTTGGCCTTGGTCTCGACGATCGGCAGACCGGTCATCGAACCGGCGCCCATGTCGTCGGAGAGCTTGGCGCAGCGCTCCAGCAGACGCGAGTGCAAGTAGAAGACGTCACCCGGGTAGGCCTCACGGCCCGGCGGGCGGCGCAGCAGCAGCGACACGGCGCGGTAGGCGTCGGCCTGCTTCGACAGGTCATCGAAGATGATCAGGACGTGCTTGCCCTGGTACATCCAGTGCTGACCGATGGCCGAACCGGTGTACGGCGCCAGGTACTTGAAGCCGGCCGGGTCGGACGCCGGGGCGGCGACGATGGTCGTGTACTCCAGGGCACCTGCCTCCTCCAGCGCGCCGCGCACGGACGCGATGGTGGAGCCCTTCTGACCGATGGCGACGTAGATGCAGCGCACCTGCTTGTTGACGTCGCCCGAGCGCCAGTTGTCACGCTGGTTGATGATCGTGTCGACGGCCAGGGCGGTCTTGCCCGTCTGGCGGTCGCCGATGATCAGCTGACGCTGACCGCGGCCGATCGGCACCATGGCGTCGACGGCCTTGTAGCCGGTCTGCATCGGCTCGTGCACCGACTTACGCACCATGACGCCGGGTGCCTGAAGTTCGAGGGCACGGCGGCCCTCGGTGTCGATCTCGCCGAGACCGTCGATCGGGTTGCCGAGCGGGTCGACGACCCGGCCCAGGTAGCCCTCGCCGACGGCGACGGACAGAACCTCGCCGGTACGGGTGACCGACTGGCCCTCTTCGATTCCGCTGAACTCGCCGAGGACGATCGCACCGATCTCGCGCTCCTCAAGGTTGAGGGCGAGACCGAGGGTTCCGTCCTCAAACTTCAGCAGCTCGTTCGCCATGGCCGAGGGGAGACCCTCGACCTTCGCGATACCGTCGCCGGCCACGCTGACCGTACCGACCTCCTCGCGCGAGGCCGCGTCCGGCTTGTACGCCTGGACAAAGTTCTCCAGTGCGTCCCGGATCTCCTCCGGCCGGATCGTGAGCTCCGCCATCTGGGTTCCCTGCTCTCCTTGTTGGGCCCGAAGTTTCTTAAGGGGGTCTGGGGGCGACCCCCAGGAATCTTCTGCAATCTCTGCACGGCCCAACCGGGCCGCTTACTGCCTTGTTCAGTTGGTGACGGCTGTCAGCCGGCCATCCGACGGGTTGCCTCGTCCAGACGGCTCGCGACGGTCCCGTCGATCACCTCGTCGCCGACCCGCACCGAGATCCCGCCGAGGACCTCGGGGTCCACATCGAGGTTCAGGTGCATCTCGCGCCCGTACAGCCTGGCCAGCACACCGCCGAGGCGCTGCTTCTGGCCGTCGGTGAGCGGTACCGCCGAGGTGACGACCGCAACCATCCGGTCCCTGCGTGCCGCGGCGAGCTTGGACAGGGAGTCGAGTCCCTGTTCCAGGCTACGTCCACGAGGCGCGGTGACGAGACGGACGACCAGTCGCTCGGTGACCGGGTTCACCTTGCCGCCCAGCAGGCTGCGCAGCAGCCCGGCCTTGGCGGAGGGGGTGGCGGCCTTGTCGCTCAGCGCGGCGCGCAGATTCGGGTGGGATTCCGCGATCCGGCCGAAGCGGAACAGCTCGTCCTCGACGTCGTCCAGTACCCCGGCGTGCTGGGCCGAGCTGAGATCGGCGGTGGCCGTCAGCTCCTCCAGCGCGTCGACCAGGTCGCGCGACCTGGACCAGCGGGAGCGGACCATGCCGGAGACCAGATCGAGGGTCTCGCCGCTGATCTGCCCGCTGAGCAGGCGCGACACCAGCTGGGCCTTGGCTTCGCCGGCCTGCGCCGGGTCGGTCAGGACCCGACGCAGCGACACCTCGCGGTTGAGCAGCGCGGTGACGGAGGCCAGCCCCTCGGCGAGCGCCGACCCATCGACGGACGTGGAGTCCGTCAGTGCGTCGAGCGACTCGCGCGCGGTGGCGAGGGCCTCACGGCTCGCTCCGTTCAGGGGCTTCACCGGGTGGCCTCTGCCTTCACAGCGCCGTCTTCCAGCTCGTCGAGGAAACGGTCGATCGTGCGGCTCTGTCGGGCGGTGTCCTCAAGGGACTCGCCGACGAGCTTGCCGGCCAGATCGGTCGCGAGCTTGCCGACGTCCTGACGGAGCGCGGCGGCTGCGGCCTTGCGGTCGGCCTCGATCTGGGCGTGACCTGCGGCGATGATGTCCTCACGCTGCCGCTGGCCTTCCGCCCTCATCTCCTGGATGATCGCGGTGCCCTGCTCGGTGGCCTCCTGGCGCAGCCGAGCGGCTTCGTGACGGGCCTCGGCGAGCTGGGCCTTGTACTGCTCAAGTACGCTCTCGGCCTCGGTCTTCGCCGCGTCGGCCTTCTCGATGCCGCCTTCGATGGCTTCCCGACGCTGCTCCAGAACCTTGTTGATGTTCGGGAGGAGCTTCTTGGCGAGGAAGAAGAAGACGATGGCGAACGCGATCAGGCCGATGATGAGCTCGTCGGCGTGCGGGATGAGCGGCGGCTGCTCCGCCCCCGCTGCCGCAAGATTGAACTGAGTCACATCAGTGCCTTCCGTGAAATGTTGGCTGTCAGGTCCGCGTCTTAGTAGACGAAGCCCATGACGATGCCGATGAGGGCGAGCGCCTCACAGAAGGCGAAACCCATGATCTGGTTGGTACGGATCAGGCCGGCAGCTTCGGGCTGACGGGCGAGGGCCTGGGTACCGTTACCGAAGATGATGCCGACGCCGACGCCGGGGCCGATGGCGGCGAGACCGTAGCCGATCGAGGCGACGTTTCCTTCGACGGCGGCAAGGGTCTGGAGAGCGGACATGCCGGTTCTTCCTTCTCTTTCAAGGACCCGGTGGGGGTTGGCCACCGGACGTCTGGGGTGGAGTGACGGGCGAGGCTTGACTCAGTGGTGCTTGGCGAGCGCGCCCTGGATGTAGCTGGAGGCCAGCAGGACGAAGACGTACGCCTGGACTGCCTGGATGAAGAGCTCGAAGACGATCATCACCATGACCAGCACGAAGGACGTGCCGGCGTAGGCGAAGCCGATGCCGCTCATCAGGTAGTAGGTGGCGAGACTGAACATCACGATCAGCAGGTGGCCGGCGAACATGTTCGCGAACAGTCGGACCGCGTGCGTGAACGGGCGGATGAGCAGGTTGGAGAAGAACTCCAGGACCACGACGAGCGGCAGGATCGGGCCGAGCGACTTGTCGTAGCCGGTGATGTTCTTCCAGCCGCCGACGAATCCGTGGGTCTTGAAGGTCAGGCCGACCCACAGGACGTACACGATCAGGGCGAGGCCCGCCGGGAACGCGATGAGCGACGTCACCGGGAACTGGGCGAGCGGAATGATCGACCAGAGGTTCATCAACCAGATGAAGAAGAACAGCGACACCATCAGCGGGACGTACTTCTCGCCGTCCTTCTTGCCGATGATCTCGTAAACGATGCCGCGGCGAACGAAGTCGTACCCCGCCTCACCGATCATCTGGACCTTGCCCGGAACCAGCTTCGGCTTGCTGAAAGCGGCCCAGAAGAAGGCAACGACCAGGAACGAGCTGATGAAGGCCAGCAACATCGGCTTGGTGAACTCGAAGCCGCTCACCGTGAAGATCGGCTCGTAGAGGAAGGTGTGCAGGCCCGGAGCTGGGAACCCGCACCCAGAAAAGAGCTGGCAATCGGGGTCGAAGGCGAGCATCTGGGGGTCAGCACTCACCGCGGGCTCCTTCAGCGTGGCGCATAGGTACGGCAACCTCGTTGTGTCGGCGCGGCGCGCAGCCGCGGTTCGGCACTGGACTGGTGTTACGGATGTGAGGGCGGCTGGCGGGCAAGGAGCCTCGCGAATGAGCAGGCGTCAGCTCAGATGCCCGCGCCCGCAGAGCCGCAGTTGGCACCGGACGATAGCAGGAACGAGAACGGGTCTTTATACCGCCCCTACCTTTCACGTCGGAGACCCTGCGTTCTCGGGCTTCTGCGCCTTGGTGCCCTCGGGTTCCACGTAAAGGATCTTGGCCTTCATGTACGCACGCGCCTGCGCGGCGACCCATACGAGGGTCGTCGCGAGCAGCGTGAAGGCCATGGCCCTGGCGTTGAAGGCCGTGGTGTCCTTGAACGCCGCCATGAAGATGAAGAGCAACAACAACTGTGCCGTGTAGAGCATCAGACCCATGGCCTGGAACAGGTGCGGCAGGGACCTCGCCGTCCGCTGGAGCACCACGAGCCCCATCCCCATGAAGAGAATGACCACCAAGGTGCCGATGGCCGCACCGATCGCCCCCTTGCCACCGGCGATGCCCGCGCTCACCGCGACGGCGACAACGCCCGCGGCAGCCGTGGGTACGGCGGTGTGAATCAGGGTGCGTGCGTCATTTGACGGCATGGCGGCAGCTCCGCTTGCTTGGTGGGGGCAGTGGTGTCGTCATGGACGAGCCTAATCCGGGTCCGAGTTGGGTCCTCGGGGCCAACAGACCGTCGCACTACGGTCCCTTGGCTCTGTCGCCGGTTCTCGTGAACCGTATCACAAACTATTTGAAGAGGTCTTTACCCGACCGTGTGCCAACTATCACACATGAGAGCGAACCTGCCCGTGTGTGCATAGACCGCCCATTGCTTCGTCTGGTATTGGGCGGCAGTGGGCACTTTGTCAGCGGCGACTCACGGCCTTCCGGTGGTCAGAAATGCGCGAACGAGCGCCCATGGCGGTCGCCCCGTTGACGCCGACGGGAAGCGGAGTGCGCCCTTCCGGCGCCTCTCCAGTCTCAGTCGTCTCATCCGTGTCAAGAGTGTCGGCGCCCGAAGTCCCGTTCGGGTGAGCGGAAAGCGATGGCGTCGACTTCTTGCGCCGTCGATAACGGGGCGGAACGAACGCCTCCGCCCATCGCGGTGCACGCGGAGTGAACCTCGGCAGCAACAACAGCACCAGGCCGAGCGTGCTCAGCGCGACGATCACCATGACGATCCACATCGACGCCGAGTTGACCGAGTAGCCGACCACACCGAAAGCGATCAACGCCGACCAGAAGTACATGATGAGCACCGCACGGCTGTGGGAGTGCCCGATCTGGAGCAACCGGTGGTGGAGGTGCCCGCGGTCGGCCGCGAACGGCGACTGGCCGTTCCAGGTGCGCCGGACGATGGCGAGCACCAGGTCGGCGACCGGAATGGCGATGATCGTCAGTGGGAGCAGCAGGGGGATGAAGACCGGCAGCGCCGCATGGGTCGCCTGGCGTGTACTGCCCTCGAAGAAGATCTTCAGGGCGTCCGGGTCCACCTGGCCCGTCACCGAGATCGCCGCCGCCGACAGCACCAGGCCGATCAGCATCGACCCCGAGTCACCCATGAAGATGCGCGCCGGGTGCATGTTGTGGGGCAGGAAGCCCAGGCACATGCCCATCAGGATCGCGGTGAAGAGGGTCGCGGGCGCCGCTGCCTCGATGCCGTAGCTGAACCAGATCCGGTACGCGTAGAGGAAGAAGGCCGCCGCCGCCAGACACACCATGCCGGCGGCCAGACCGTCGAGTCCGTCGACGAAGTTCACCGCATTGATGCTGATCACGACGAGCGCGACCGTCAGCAGGGTGCCCTGCCACGACGTCAGCGAGACCGTGCCCACGCCGGGCACCGGAATCCACAGGATCGTCAGACCCTGCACGACCATCACACCGGCGGCGATCATCTGACCGCCCAGCTTGATCAGGGCGTCGATCTCGAACTTGTCGTCGAGCACCCCGATGATCCAGATGAGGGCAGCACCGGAGAGCAGCGCCCGCGGTTCGTTCGACAGCTCGAAGACGCTGTTCAGGTTCTGTAGGTGGTCGGCGACCAGCAGTCCCGCACACAGGCCGAAGAACATGGCGATGCCACCGAGCCGTGGTGTCGGTTCTCGGTGTACGTCACGTGCCCGGATCTCCGGCATCGCCCCGGTCGCGATGGCGAACTTGCGCACCGGACCGGTGAGCAAATACGTCACGGCGGCTGTGACACAGAGCGTCAGCAGATAATCACGCACGGGCTGCCCCACAGGAATCGCTGGCCATCTCAGCCCCACACCCTAGCTGTGGCGGCCACATGTTTGAGGACACCAGGGGTGCTGGCGATGGTTGCACTCGATTCCGGCTACCCCCGATAAGGCGGAAATCTACCTGCAAGCTCGCGTACTTCTGTACTTACTCTCCGCGACAGCTCCCCGTCATCACGGAGTGCCAGCGCGAACAGGGCCCCGATCCGTGCCATCTCCCGCTCCCCCATGCCCTGTGTGGTGACCGCCGCCGTACCCAGGCGGAGGCCCCGCGCATCGCCGTGGGGCAGCGCGCACGTGTCCAGGACCACTCCGGCAGCCGCCAGGTGCGCCCGTGCCGTTCTGCCGTCCCGACCGAGCGGGGCGGGGTCTGCGCCGATCAGATGGGTGTCCGTGCCGCCGGTCAGCACCTCGAACCCCTCCGCCTCCAGACCGGCGGCCAGTACCCGGGCATTGGCCACCACCTGATGGGCGTACGTGGTGAACGCCGGTGTCGCCGCCTCGCCGAACGCCACGGCCTTCGCCGCGATGGTGTGCATCTGGGCCCCGCCCTGGGTGAAGGGGAACACTGCGCGGTCGACCCGCGCGGCAAGCTCCCTGCCGCACAGGATCAGTCCGCCGCGCGGACCGCGCAGCACCTTGTGGGTGGTGGCGCAGACGACGTCCGCGTACGGAACGGGACTCGGTGCCGCCCCGCCCGCGATCAGCCCCATCGGATGGGAGGCGTCCACGATCAGACGGGCGTCGACCTCGTCGGCGATCTCCCGGAACAGGGCGTAGTCCGGATGCCGGGGATAGGAGATGGAGCCGCACACGAGCGCCTGGGGACGGTGTTCGCGCGCCAGCGCACGGACCTGGTCGTAGTCGATCAGGCCCGTCTCCCGGTCGACGCCGTAGCCGATGAAGCGGAACCAGCGGCCGGAGAAGTTCGCCGGGGAGCCGTGGGTCAGATGACCGCCGTGGGACAACCCCATCGCGAGGACCGTGTCACCCGGTTCGAGCAGGGCCGCATAGGCGGCCAGCACCGCGGACGAGCCGGAGTGGGGTTGTACGTTCGCGTGCTCGGCGCCGAAGAGTGCGGTGGCGCGCCGTACCGCCAGCCGTTCGGCCTCGTCCACCAGCTCGCACCCGCCGTGGTGCCGGGCGCCGGGGTAGCCCTCGGCGTACTTGTTGACGAGCGGGGAGCCGAGGACCGCAAGGACCGCGGGGGAGGTGAAGTTCTCGGCGGCGATCAGCTGGAGTCCCTCCGCCTCGCGAGCCGTCTCCCCCCGCACGATCTCGGCGATCTCCGGGTCCTGGCGCAGGAGGGAGTCGAAGTCCGCGGGGATGACGGGGGGTGCGGCGATGACGGCCATCGTGGGCTCCGGACCTGGCAGGCGCGGTGGGGGCTGCCCCTCCAATGTAGACCGCGGGGGGCCGGGATGCGGAGTGGTCGCCCCGTGACCCGCTCCTGCGGCAGGGTGTTGCGCTGTGCCCTCGGCGCGGTCCGGCATCGGGGGAACACAAGCGCGGCACTGAGGGTCGACGGCTCGGCGCCGCGGCCGTGCCGAGACGGTCCGACCAGGTCGCGCGCCGCGCCGATCAGCGCGGCGGAATGCCGGTGAGTGCCGTCAGCACCGGGTCGAGGGCCTGGTTGATCTCGTCACCGATCGAACGGAAGAACGTGATCGGTGCACCGTAGGGGTCGTACACCTCGTCCGCATCCGGGGTCGGGGCCAACAGCCAGCCGCGGAGCGCAGCCGCAGCACGCACCAGAGCGCGCGCACGCTCCACGACGCCTTCGTCCTTGGGGTCCGGCAGGGTCGTCGGATCGATCGCCCGCACCAGACGGGTGAACTCCTTCAGGGTGAAGGTCCGCAGGCCCGCCGAGTGGCCCATGGAGATGACCTGTGCGCGGTGGTCGCGGGTCGCGGTGAGCACGAGGTCCGCCCGGATCACATGCTCGTCGAGGAGTTCACGGCCCGTGAATCCCGTCGAGTCCGCGCCGAAATCCGCGAGGACCACTTCCGCATTGGCCTCCATCGGGGCGCCCTCGTGCCCCCAGGTGCCCGCGCTCTCGACGATCAGACCGCCGATGGGCGCGCCCGCGGCGAGGGTGGGCACGCGATCGCCGAGGCGGTCGCTGAGGGCATGACGGGTGAGCCGCTCGGTGATCGGCGAGCGGCAGACGTTGCCCGTGCTGACGTGGAGGATCCTGAAGGTGTCGCCGATGGCGTTCGCACCTATGCCACGCCCCTCAGGGGTGATCAAGGGGCCACCTCAAGGTCGGGTACGACCTTCCGGAGCTCATCGGCGTCGAGCGCGCCAACGCGCAGGAGGACCGGTACGTCGCCGGTGACGTCGACGATCGAGGAGGGCACGATCCCGGGGGTCGGACCGCCGTCGAGGTAGACGGAGACGGAGTCGCCGAGCATTCCCTGGGCGGCGTCGCAGTCCTCGGGTGCCGGGTGACCGGTGAGGTTGGCGGATGACACCGCCATGGGCCCGACCTCGGTGAGCAGCTCGATGGCGACGGGGTGCAGGGGCATCCGGATGGCCACCGTCCCCCGGGTGTCCCCCAGGTCCCACTGGAGGGAGGGCTGGTGGCGCGCGACCAGGGTGAGTGCGCCGGGCCAGAAGGCGTCGACCAGTTCCCAGGCGTCTTCGGAGAAGTCGGTGACCAGGCCGTGGAGGGTGTTGGGCGAGCCGATGAGGACGGGGGTGGGCATGTTGCGCCCCCGGCCCTTGGCGTCCAGGAGTTCGGCGACGGCTTCGGAACTGAAGGCGTCGGCACCGAGGCCGTAGACGGTGTCGGTGGGCAGCACGACCAGTTCGCCCCGGCGGACGGCGGACGCGGCCTCGCGCAGGCCGGTCGTACGCTCGTCGGCTTCGTTGCAGTCGTATCGCCGTGCCATCAGGGGGCCTCCTCGTACACGTACACGGTGGTCGTCACGGTGTCGCCTTGCGGGCGGTGGCGAAACGCGGACGGTTGTTGAGATCGGGGTGGTCCGCGGCGTCCGCCCAACCGGACTCCTCGCTGAAGATCCAGGGCACTTGGCCGCCCTGGGTGTCCGCGTGCTCGATCACCACGAGCCCGCCCGGCCGCAGCAGCCGGTGCGCGGTGCGCTCGATGCCGCGGATGGTGTCCAGTCCGTCCTCACCGGAGAAGAGGGCCATCTCCGGGTCGTGGTCACGGGCTTCGGGCGCCACGTACTCCCACTCGGTGAGCGGGATGTAGGGCGGGTTGGAGATGACGAGGTCGACCTGGCCGTTGAGTTCGGGCAGCGCGGTGAGGGCGTTGCCCCGGTGGATGGTGACCCGGGAGCCGTCGGCGTTCTTGCGGGCCCAGCCGAGGGCGTCGTCGGAGAGTTCCACGGCGTGGACGCGCGAACGCGGAACCTCCTGCGCCATGGCGAGGGCGATGGCACCCGAACCCGTGCACAGGTCCACGATCAGCGGTTCGACGACGTCCATGGCCCGGACGGCGTCTATGGCCCAGCCGACGACGGATTCGGTCTCCGGGCGGGGTACGAACACACCCGGGCCGACCTGGAGTTCCAGATAGCGGAAGAAGGCACGGCCGGTGATGTGCTGGAGCGGTTCGCGGGCCTCCCGGCGGGCGACCGCCTCCCAGTAGCGGGCGTCGAAGTCGGCGTCGTCGACGCTGTGCAGCTCTCCCCGCTTCACGCCGTGCACGAACGCGGCCAGCTCCTCCGCGTCGAAGCGCGGTGACGGCACGCCGGCGTCGGCCAGCCGCTGGGTGGCCTGGGCCACCTCGGCAAGCAGCAGGTTCACTGGTCCTCCACCCGATTCGTACGGGGTCTACTGCGGATTACTGGGCGGCGGCGAGTTTGGCGGCGGAGTCGGCGTCGACGCACGCCTGGATCACGGCGTCGAGGTCGCCGTCGAGCACCTGGTCCAGGTTGTACGACTTGAAGCCGACGCGGTGGTCCGAGATCCGGTTCTCCGGGAAGTTGTAGGTACGGATCTTCTCGGAGCGGTCCACGGTGCGGACCTGGCTGCGCCGGGCGTCCGCCGCGTTCTTCTCGGCTTCCTCCTGCGCCGCGGCGAGCAGCCTGGAACGCAGGATACGCAGGGCCTGTTCCTTGTTCTGGAGCTGGCTCTTCTCGTTCTGGCAGGAAGCGACGACTCCGGTGGGGATGTGCGTGATCCGGACGGCGGAGTCCGTGGTGTTGACGGACTGCCCGCCGGGGCCCGACGAGCGGTAGACGTCGATGCGGAGTTCGTTGGGGTTGATCTCCACCTCGATCTCCTCGGCCTCGGGGGTGACGAGCACGCCCGCAGCCGAGGTGTGGATGCGGCCCTGGGATTCGGTGGCCGGTACGCGCTGGACGCGGTGCACACCGCCCTCGTACTTCAGCCGCGCCCAGACGCCCTGACCGGGCTCGGTGGCGCCCTGGCCGCCCTTGGTCTTCACCGCGACCTGGACGTCCTTGTAGCCGCCCAGCTCGGATTCGGTGGCGTCGATGATCTCGGTCTTCCAGCCGACGCGCTCGGCGTAGCGCAGGTACATCCGCAGCAGGTCCCCGGCGAAGAGGGCGGACTCGTCGCCGCCGGCTCCGGCCTTGACCTCCAGGATGACGTCCTTGTCGTCGCTGGGATCGCGCGGTACGAGCAACAGCCGCAGCTTCTCGGTCAGCTCGTCGCGCTGCTTCTCCAGTTCCTTGACCTCGGCGGCGAAGTCGGGATCCGATGCGGCGAACTCGCGCGCCGTCTCGATGTCTTCCCCGGTCTGCTTCCAGGAGCGGTAGGTCCCGACGATCGGGGTCAGCTCGGCGTAGCGCTTGTTGAGCTTGCGGGCGTTCGCCTGGTCGGCGTGGACCGCGGGGTCGGCGAGCTTCTTCTCCAGATCGGCGTGCTCGCCGATCAGTTCCTCGACCGCCTCGAACATCGGGGGCTCCTGATCGTCAACGAATACCTGAGGGACGCCAAAGCGCCGGTCCCAGCCGCCCGCGCAGTGGGGGCGGCCGGGGACCGGCGCAAGTGACTCGCTACTTCTTGGCGGCTGCGGCAGCCTTGCCGAAGCGGGCCTCGAAGCGGGCCACGCGGCCACCAGTGTCGAGGATCTTCTGCTTGCCCGTGTAGAACGGGTGGCACTCGGAGCAGACCTCGGCACGGATGGTGCCGCTGTCGATGGTGCTACGAGTGGTGAACGAGGCGCCACAGGTACAGCTGACCTGGGTCTCGACGTACTCGGGGTGAATGTCGCGCTTCAAGGTGTCTCCTAGTTTCGGGAGGGCACCGGGTCGCAGGGACGGATTGTCGATGCGTGAACCGGGGCCGACGAACCAGTCTGCCAGGACTGGCCGTATCTCCCAAAACCGGGGTGGTCACGGAAGTATTCCCCCGTCCCGGAATCAACCGCTCCGGGCGGTCATCCGTGCGGTTTGGGTGCCGTATCGGACGGTACGGCGACGGTGTCGCTGACCATGTCGGCGGCATCGCCCTTGTCGCCTGCGGAATCCTTGAGCGCGGCGGCGGGAATCGGCTGGTCCAGCCGCAGGGCGGTCCACACCTGCTGGGACTCGGCCTTCAGCGGTATCACCCGGTTGGGGTCGACCGGGTCGTACTCCACCGGCATGGTGACCATCTGGACGTCCTCGGCGCCGAGCCCGCCGAGGCTCCGCGCGAAGCCCATGAGCTCGGTCACGGAGTCGAGCTCGGAGTCGGGGGTGATCGCCTTGGTGGCGGTGTCGGCGATGTCGAGCATCTTCTTGGGGTTGCTCAGGGCTCCGACGTCCTTGGCCTGCTGGATGAACGCCTTCATAAACGCCTGCTGGAGCTGGATGCGGCCGAGGTCGCTGCCGTCACCGACGCTCTTGCGGGTCCTCACCAGGCCCAGCGACTGCTCTCCGTCCAGGACGTGGGTGCCCGGCTCCAGATCGAGATGGCTGTCGTCGTCCTTGATCGGCTTGGTGGTGGTGATCTTCACACCGCCGAGTTCGTCGATGAGCCCCTTGAACCCGGTGAAGTCGACTTCGAGGTAGTGGTCCATGCGGATGCCGGAGAACTGCTCGACGGTCTTGACCGCGCAGGCGGGTCCACCGGTCTCGTACGCGGTATTGAACATGGCGCGCTGCTGACCGCGGACGGTCTCGCCGTCACTGTCGGTGCACTCGGGGCGTTCCACGAGGGTGTCGCGCGGTATGGACACGACGCTGGCCTTCTGATGGCCCTCATACAGATGGACGATCATGGCCGTGTCGGAGCGGGCACCCCCTTCGGCGCCGCCGTACTTGGCGTTATCCCCGGAGCGGGAGTCGGATCCGAGGACGAGGATGTCCATGGAGCCGTTGTCGACGTCGTCGGGCCGGTTCTCGCCGAGCTTGGCGTTGATGTCGACGCCTTCGAGGTTTCCGTCGATCTTGAAGTACACATAGCCGCTCGTGACCCCCCCGACGAGCAGGGCGGCTGCTATGGACCAGGCCGCGATGCGCAGGGGTCTGCGCCCCTTGGTCGGCGGTCTGTCCCGACGACCGCCCGCGCCGGATATTCGGCCTGTGCTCTGGTCTCCCATGTTTCCCCGGTTCCCCATCCGCTGCGTACTAGGCCGTGTCCCTATCCCCTCGTCCCCCTTGTCGACGACGAGTGTGCCCGACCTGTCAAGTTTTGCTCCGCCATTGGGGAGACACTCTGGGCGCCGCAAGGGTTGCACGTACGGCTGAGAACTCCCTGAGAAAAGGGCTGTGCCCACCGTGCGGTGCACGGTGGGCACAGGAGCGACGGGGCCGGGGCCGACCGTCAGCCGAAGAGGTTGTACGAACTCCAACCGGTACCGAACTGCTTGCGGGTCGCGAAGGCACCCACGGACTTGCCGGAGCCCGGGTAGAGCCAGAGCTTGCCGGCCGTGTCACGGGCCCACATGTCGGCGTGGCCGTCACCGTTGACGTCACCCGTGACCGCGATCGCGTTCAGGCTGCTGTTCGTGGTCAGCAGGGTACGGCCGCTGAGCGGCGCGGACGCCTTGCCGGTGCCCTTGTACAGGTAGATCTTGCCGCCGGCGGCACGGCCCACGACGTCTGCGCGTCCGTCACCGTTGAAGTCGCCGTGACCGCGGAGCATGGAGAACTGGCTCCAACCGCTGCCGACGAGCGTACGGGCGCCGAACGAGCCGCCGCCGTTGCCCAGGTAGAGGTACGCCTTGCCCGCGCTGTCGATCGCCAGCAGATCGGGGAGGTCGTCACCGGACAGGTCGTTCGGAGCGAGGATCTGCTTGTACGCCTTCCAGGTCGATCCGGAACCGATCTTCCGGTCGGCCAGGGTGTTGCTGTACGCCCAGAACACATCACCGTTGGGCGTGCGGTAGATCAGGTCCTGGCGGTCATCACGGTTGAGGTCCGCCTGCACCAGCAGGTTCACACCGGAGAAGTCCCCGTAGTTGAACCGGCGGGTGATGCTGCTGCCCCGGGACTCCCACGCGTACAGGGTCTTGCCGCTGCGGCCGAACAGGTCGGCGCGGTGGTCGTCGCCGGACCAGTTGGAGTCGTTGATCCGGTTGCGCAGGACGCCCTGGAAGGCGCTGACCTTGGCGTAGACGCCGTACTTGCCCCGCTTGGAGCAGTTGATGTCACCCCAGGAGACGATGCCGACGAGTCGGCCACCGGCCACCAGCGGACCACCGGAGTCACCGTTGCAGGTGGTCTCGGAGGTGCTGTCGCTTCCGGTCGGCGGCTTGCCCGCGCAGAGCATGGTGCCCGCGATGAAGCCAGTGCCGTAGGCGGTGCGGCAGGAGGTGTCGGACACGATGTCGGCGTCCGCCCGCTTCAGCACGTCGGACATGCTGTTGGGGTTGGTGGAACTGGTGCGGCCCCAGCCGTAGACCTTGCCGTCGGTGCCCGCGTTGTAGAGCGCGGTGTCCGTCGACCTGATCAGCGGCAGCGGCTTGGCCTTGGTCGGCGTGATCAGGGTCAACACGGCGACGTCGTTGTTCAGCGTGCGGCCGTCGTACTTCTCGTGGTGCCACTGCCGGTACACACCGCTGACCTTGCCGCCGTGGAGGTTGAGCGCTCCGGACGAGGTGGTGGTGGGCACGTGGTTGGTGCCGGTGACGACGGCACCGGTGGAGGCGTAGTTGATGCCCTCGACGCAGTGTGCGGCGGTGACGATCTTCGACGGGGAGACCACGACTCCACCGCAGAAGTAGTTGTCGCCCGCGCTGTCCTGGAAGTAGAGCTGTGCCATCCAGGGCGCGGAAGCGATGGTGGTCGTGCCGCCGCCGATGATGCGGGCGCTGGGCACCGACTGCTTCCCCGTACGGGGAGCCTTGGAGTCCGTCTCGGCCTTCAGTGCGGCGGCCACGCGCTGGCGCAGTTCGCTCTGCGAGGGCTCGGATGCCTGCGGGGCGCTACGGGGCGCCGGCTGGCTGGCGGACGGGGTGTTGTCGACGGCCTGGGCACTGGTCGCCAGCAGGCCGGTGCCGGCGAGGGCGAGAACGGTCGCCACGGCCGGAATCTCGCGTCTCATGCGGCGCTGCGGCCGACCACCACGGGTGCGTTGCTGCACTCGGTTAACCACCTTGGGTATGTATGGGGCGAGGCGCGGTGCGCCTGCCGGTGAACATGAGGTGGTGGGGCTCGAAGAATGTACGAAGCAGGTCTGGTTGTTGAGGCCCCCCGGCCTCTCCCGACACTGCGAACTCCCCCAGGAAATCCCCCCTGGAAACCCCCACCTGGGCTGATGATCGTATGTGTCGGAAGTATTGCTTGGCCAGCGTCGTACAGCTATCGCACAGAAATGAGACCGCCCCGTCACCTCGAAGGTGACGGGGCGGTCCCGTGGTGCGTCGTGCTGACCGTACGTCAGTCGTTGTTGCTGGCCGACGGGGTGGTCTTCTGGATCTGGAGCAGGAACTCGCCGTTCGACTTGGTCTGCTTCATCTTGTCCAGCAGCAGCTCGATCGCCTGCTGCTGGTCGAGGGCGTGCAGCACCCGGCGCAGCTTCCAGACGATGGCCAACTCGTCGCTGCCGAGCAGGATCTCTTCCTTGCGGGTGCTGGACGCGTCCACGTCCACCGCCGGGAAGATGCGCTTGTCCGAGAGCTTCCGGTCGAGCTTGAGCTCCATGTTGCCGGTGCCCTTGAACTCCTCGAAGATCACCTCGTCCATGCGCGAGCCGGTGTCGACCAGCGCGGTGGCCAGGATGGTCAGCGAACCGCCGTCCTCGATGTTGCGCGCCGCACCGAAGAAGCGCTTCGGCGGGTAGAGGGCGGTGGAGTCGACACCACCGGACAGGATGCGCCCGGAAGCCGGGGCCGCGAGGTTGTACGCACGGCCCAGACGGGTGATCGAGTCCAGCAGGACGACCACGTCGTGACCGAGTTCGACCAGACGCTTGGCGCGCTCGATCGCCAACTCGGCAACGGTGGTGTGGTCCTCGGCCGGACGGTCGAAGGTCGAGGAGATGACCTCGCCCTTGACCGACCGCTGCATGTCGGTGACTTCTTCGGGGCGCTCGTCGACGAGCACGACCATGAGGTGGCACTCGGGGCTGTTGACCGTGATCGCATTGGCGATGGCCTGGAGGATCATGGTCTTACCGGTCTTCGGCGGAGCCACGATCAGTCCGCGCTGGCCCTTGCCGATCGGCGACACGAGGTCGATGATCCGCGTGGTCAGCACGCCCGGGTCGGTCTCCAGACGGAGCCGGTCCTGCGGGTAGAGCGGCGTCAGCTTGTTGAACTCCGGTCGACCGCGGCCCGATTCGGGCGCCATGCCGTTGACGGAGTCCAGTCTGACGAGCGCGTTGAACTTCTCGCGACGCTCGCCCTCCTTGGGCTGACGGACCGCACCGGTGACGTGGTCGCCCTTGCGCAGACCGTTCTTGCGGACCTGGGCGAGGGAGACGTACACATCGTTCGGGCCCGGCAAGTACCCCGACGTACGGATGAAGGCATAGTTGTCGAGGATGTCCAGGATGCCAGCGACGGGGATCAGCACATCGTCGTCGGCGACCTGCGGCTCGTTGGTCGCGAACTCCTCGCGGCCACGACGGCCACGACGGTCGCGGTAACGGCCGCGACGACCGCGACGACCGCCGCCGTCCTCGTCGAAGTCGTCCTGCTGCTGGCTGCTGGGGCCCTGACGCTGCTGGCTCTGCTGCTGTTGGCGCTGACCGCCCTGCTGCTGGTCGTCGCTCTTGCCCCGGCGGTCCCGCTGACGGTCACGGCGTTCGCCGCGCTCGCCACGCTCACTGCGGTCGCCGCGCTGACCGCGCTCACGACGGCCTTCGCCGTCCTGTGCGGACGCGCTGACCGCAGCTTCCGCCTTGGCGTCACCCTGCGGCTCGGCCTTGACGTCCTTGGCCTCGACGGACGTGTCGGCGCGCGCTTCGCTCTGCGCGTCGGGACTGCCCGCCTGTGCGGTGGCCCGGCGACGACGGCGCTCGGCGACCGGCTGGTCGTCGCTGGCCGGCTGCCCGGGGATGTCGATCTGCTGCTGGGTGGCGGCCTTCTCGGCCGCAGGAGCCACGTCGGCGGCAGGTGCTTCCGCCGTACGCGCCCTTGATGTGGCGCGGCGCTTCGGCTTGGCCTCGGCCTCGTCGGCAGCCTTCGACGCGGGCGCCGTCGACGACTTGGCCGTGGACGCTCCGCCGCCGGCCTGCGCCTCCTTGATGACCTCGATCAGCTGGCTCTTGCGCATGCGCGCAGTGCCCCTGATGCCGAGGCCGGACGCGACCTGCTGCAGCTCGGCCAGGACCATGCCCTCTAGGCCGGTGCCGGAACGGCGGCGCCGTGAGGTGGTGCCGGAGGCAGCACCTTCGGCGGGCGCGGAGGTGTCGACATTGTTGTCGGCAGTCACGCCCATCAGATCGGTGGTGTCGCTCACGAAGGGTCCTTCCCTGGAGCGGACGTCGGCCTTCTGGCTCGGCGACCGGTTGTGCTGTCCGGAGGTCCGGATGTGCGGACCGTGCCGGGGCGGTGGTCCCCGCCGAATGTGGTGCGGCGGAGAGTCAGATACATGCAGGTCCGGCCCGAGATCCCCCTGCTCGGCCCACTCCTGGCGGAACGGGAGGTGTCGTGCCGGTTCCGGAGCGTGCTCAAAACTGCTCAGGCGGGCTGCTCAGGCAGTTGGGGAGGCTCCCGGAAGAATGCGCGGTCCCGAATGGGACACGAAGCTCCGAGCCGCAATGGCATCGGTTGCAGACTTGAGGTTAACACTACCGGCTCCAACAAACATTCCCCCTCTCCATCACCGGCAATCCCGTGTCACTGCGAAGTCACTGCGGAGGCGAGTCGTCACCGGACGAAGTCGCGCCCGCCGGTGCGAGCGGCAGCACGCTCGCACCCGAGGTGTCGATGGCGAGCCGGTTGGCGGCCCAACCGGTACCGGCCAGTAGGGCGATCTTGTCGGCCGTGCCCTCGTCAGCCAGCGCCAGTACCGTGGGACCGGCACCTGAGATGACTGCGGGGACGCCGTCCGCCCGCAAACGGTTGACCAGATCGACGCTCTGCGGCATCGCCGGGGCGCGGTACTCCTGGTGGAGACGGTCCTCCGTGGCGGGTAGCAGCAGCTCGGGACGCCTGGTCAGCGCCTCGACGAGCAAGGCGGAGCGGCCCGCGTTGGTCGCGGCGTCCACATGGGGGACGGTGCGCGGCAACAGGCCACGCGCCGTCTCGGTGAGCACCGGGTTCTCGGGGACGAAGACCACCGGGACCACGGAATCGGCCGGGTCCATCCTGATGGCACGGGCCGCTCCCCCGTCCGTCCACGCGAGGGTGAAGCCGCCGAGGAGACAGGCGGCGACGTTGTCGGGGTGGCCCTCGATCTCGGTCGCCAGCTCAAGCAACGCGGTGTCGTCGAGCCGGGCGTCGCCGCCTATCGTCACCGCGCGGGCGGCGACGATTCCGGCACAGATGGCCGCGGACGAGGAGCCGAGACCGCGCCCGTGTGGGATGCGGTTGGCGCAGACGACTTCCAGACCGCGCGGCTGACCACCCAGCAGCCCGAACGCCGTACGGAGCGACCGTACGAGCAGATGACTCTCATCGCGGGGCAGTGTGGATGCACCCTCACCTGCGATGTCGATATGCAGACCGGAGTCCGCGACCCTGACGACGACGTCGTCGTACAGCCCCAGAGACAGGCCGAGGGCATCAAAGCCCGGGCCGAGATTGGCGCTGGTGGCGGGCACGCGCACTCGGACGGCGGCGGCGCGGAACGCTGGACCGGCCATCGCTCGATGACACTCCTTGGTTCTGACTGCGAGATTTCGAGAGATTCACAGAGATTCACAACGACGAAACTACGAACAACCGGACACCCGAGGGCCGTAACGGCAACAGCACCGCGGCACACGCGGCGGGGCGGGTTCAGTACAGCCTATCGAAGGAAGGTTCTGTGGCGACATAGGGCGCACAGGAGGCGCACGATGCGTGTCGCAAGCCTGCTGTGCCTCTACGTTCGCCGATGCCCGGCTTTGCCGGACTTTCGCGGGGGTAGATCTTTCCTTCGGTCCGAAATACGCCTCAGCGGACCGGTGCGTTCACCGATTCGCCGACGTTCGGGAAAGACGCCGGAATCAGGTCCCGGAAAAGCGGATGCTTCGAATTCCGGAAGGCGATGCCTTGGGCCCGGCCGGAGGTCGTCCGGGGAGTTCGTGGTGAGCCCCTCCGGAGAGGGGCTCACCTCATGTTCGATGCTCAGGCGAGCCCGAGCCGCTCCGCCGCTGCGACCGCATCCACCGGGACGGTCACCGGCTGCGGCGCACCCGCCACGGCCCAGTCCGGGTCCTTGAGCCCGTTCCCGGTGACCGTGCAGACGATCCGCTGACCGGGGTCGACCTTCCCCGCCTCGGCCGCCTTGAGCAGTCCGGCCACGGAAGCCGCCGACGCGGGCTCGACGAAAACGCCCTCCTGCGAGGCCAACAGCCGGTAGGCGCGCAGGATTTCACGGTCCGTCACTTCGTCGATGAAGCCGCCCGACTCGTCGCGTGCGGCGATCGCCTGCTGCCAGGAAGCCGGATTGCCGATCCGGATCGCCGTGGCGATGGTGGACGGGTCCTTGACGACCTCGCCCCGGACGATCGGCGCCGAACCCGAAGCCTGGAAGCCCCACATGCGGGGCTTCCGCGTGGACAGACCGTCCGCCGCGTACTCCTGGTAGCCCCTCCAGTACGCCGTGATGTTCCCGGCGTTGCCGACGGGCAGGACATGGATGTCGGGTGCGTCCCCGAGGGCGTCGACGATTTCGAATGACGCGGTCTTCTGCCCCTCGATCCGGTACGGGTTCACCGAATTGACCAGGGCGACCGGATAGTTCTCGGACAGAGTTCTGGCCAGATTCAGGCAGTCGTCGAAGTTTCCGTCGACCTGGAGGATTTTGGAGCCGTAGACGAGCGCCTGCCCCATCTTCCCCAGCGCGATCTTGCCCTGCGGCACCAGGACCGCACAGACCATTCCCGCCCGTACCGCATAGGCGGCTGCGGACGCGGAGGTGTTGCCGGTGGAGGCGCAGATGACGGCCTGGGCGCCCTCCTCCTTGGCGCGGGTGATCGCCATCGTCATCCCGCGGTCCTTGAACGAGCCCGTGGGATTGGCGCCCTCGACCTTGAGGTGGACCTCGCAGCCGGTGCGCTCGGAGAGGACCTGGGCCGGAACGAGCGGCGTACCGCCCTCGCGGAGCGTGACGACCGGCGTCGTTTCCGTCACCGGAAGACGGTCCCGGTACTCCTCGATGATGCCGCGCCACTGGTGGGTCCCCCGCCGGGGGCTGTTGGTCGTCATGGGTCCCTTACTCCCCTTCAACACGCATGATGCTGGCGACACCGCGAACGGTGTCGAGCCTCCGCAGCGCTTCGACCGTCCCCGAGAGGGCGGCGTCCAGCGCACGGTGGGTGACGACGACCAGCGAAGCCTCGCCGCCGCCGTCCGGACGTCCTTGCTGACGAACGGTGTCGATCGACACCCCGTGCTCGGCGAAGACCGTGGCCACCTGGGCGAGCACACCCGGCTTGTCGGCGACGTCGAGACTGATGTGGTACCGCGTGACCACATCGCCCATGGGACTCACGGGCAACTGGGTGTACGCGGACTCGCCCGGGCCCGTGGCACCGGCGAGCTTGTTGCGGCAGACGGCCACCAGGTCACCGAGGACGGCGGACGCGGTCGGCGCACCGCCGGCTCCCGGACCGTAGAACATCAACTGCCCGGCGGCCTCCGCCTCGACGAAGACCGCGTTGTACGCCTCGCGGACGGAGGCCAGCGGATGGCTGAGCGGAATCATCGCCGGGTGCACCCGGGCGGTGACGGACCGGCCGTCGGCGGCGCGCTCACAGATGGCGAGCAGCTTCACGGTGCAGCCCATGCGCCGGGCGGATGCCATGTCCGCCGCGGTCACCTCGGTGAGGCCCTCGCGATAGACGTCGTCGAGGCGCACCCGGGTGTGGAAGGCGATCCCGGCGAGGATCGCGGCCTTCGCCGCGGCGTCGAAGCCCTCGACGTCGGCGGTCGGGTCCGCTTCGGCGTACCCGAGGGCCGTGGCCTCGTCGAGCGCCTCGGAGTAACCGGCGCCGGAGTTGTCCATCTTGTCGAGGATGAAGTTGGTGGTGCCGTTGACGATGCCGAGGACCCGGTTGACCTTGTCGCCCGCGAGTGATTCGCGCAGCGGCCGGATCAGCGGGATGGCGCCGGCGACGGCGGCCTCGAAGTAGAGGTCACGGCCGTGCTGCTCGGCGGCGGCGTAGAGCGTGGCACCGTCCTCCGCGAGGAGGGCCTTGTTCGCGGAGACCACCGACGCGCCGTGTTCGAAGGCGGTGGTGATCAGGGTGCGGGCGGGCTCGATGCCGCCGATGACCTCGATGACGACGTCGATGTCGCCGCGTTTGACCAGGGCGGTGGCGTCGGTGGTGATGAGGGCGGGATCGATGCCCTCGCGCACCCGGTCGGGGCGGCGGACGGCCACGCCCGCGAGTTCCACCGGGGCACCGATCCTGGCCGCGAGGTCGTCGGCGTGCGTCGTCATGATGCGCGCCACCTCTGAGCCGACCACTCCACAGCCCAGCAGCGCCACCTTCAGCGGACGCGTACGCATCATCCGACCTCGCTTCTCAATCACTTCTCAGGGTTGGACCAGTCTCACTCACCGGACGGTGATTTCTATCCCCCGTCCGGTATGCGAGACATCTATCTCACTCAACCGACGTCCAGACGCAGGAGATCTTCCTCCGTCTCACGCCGGACGATCACTCGTGCCGCCCCGTCGTTGACCACCACGACCGGGGGCCGAAGGGCATGGTTGTAGTTGCTCGCCATCGACCGGCAGTAGGCACCGGTCGCGGGTACGGCGAGCAGGTCCCCGGGGGCGACGTCAGCGGGCAGGAACGCGTCCTTGACCACGATGTCGCCGCTCTCGCAGTGCTTCCCGACGACGCGCGAGAGCATCGGCGCGGCATCGGAGGTACGCGAGACCAGGGCGACGCTGTACTCGGCGTCGTACAGCGCGGTACGAATATTGTCCGACATCCCGCCGTCGACGCTGACATAGGTCCGCAAACCCTCCAGCGGCTTGATCGTCCCCACCTCGTACAGCGTGAACGCGGTCGGGCCGACGATGGCCCGCCCCGGCTCGACCGAGATGCGGGGGGTGCGCAGCCCTGCGGACTCGCACTCCCGGGTGACGATCTCGTGCAGCGCCTTCGCGATGTGGTGCGGCTCGCGGGGGTCGTCGGCGGGGGTGTACGCGATCCCGAGACCGCCGCCGAGGTCGATCTCGGGCAGTTCGACGCCGTGCTCGTCCCGGATCTGACGCAGCAGACCGACGACGCGGTGTGCGGCCACCTCGAAGCCGGAGGTGTCGAAGATCTGGGAACCGATGTGGGAGTGGAGCCCGACCAGTTCCAGGCCGTCCAGCGTGAGGGCCCTGCGGACGGCTTCGGCGGCCTGGCCGCCGGCCAGCGGAATGCCGAACTTCTGGTCTTCGTGCGCGGTGGCGATGAACTCGTGCGTGTGTGCTTCCACACCGACCGTGACCCGGATCTGCACCCGCTGGCGCACCCCGAGGCCGGAGGCGATGTGGGCGACGCGCACGATCTCCTGGAAGGAGTCGAGGACGATCCGCCCGACCCCGGCCCGGATGGCGCGCTCGATCTCGTCGGGCGACTTGTTGTTGCCGTGGTAGGCGATGCGATCGGCGGGCATTCCCGCATCGAGGGCGGTGTTCAACTCGCCACCGGAACACACGTCGAGGTTGAGCCCCTCCTCGTGCAGCCAGCGCACCACGGCCCGGCTCAGGAACGCCTTGCCGGCGTAGAAGACGTCGGCGTTCTCCCCGAAGGCGTCCGCCCAGGCGCGGCAGCGGGCCCGGAAGTCCACCTCGTCGAGGATGTAGGCGGGGGTGCCGAACTCCTCGGCCAGGCGGGTGACTTCGATGCCACCGACGGTGACCACACCGTCCTCGTCACGACGGACGGTACGCGCCCAGACCTTCTCATCGAGGGCGTTCAGGTCGGCCGGGGGCGCGGAGTAGTGCCCCTCGGGGAGCACATCGGCGTGACGGGGCCCGGCGGGGTGTGCGGAACGGCTCATGGTGTCTCTCTCACAGATGTACGGGTGCGCTGATGCCGAGCAGGGACAGACCACCGGCCAGCACCGTCCCGGCGGCTTCGGCGAGGGCGAGCCGGGAGCGGTGGGCGGCCCTGGGTTTCTCGTCACCGAGGGGGAGGACGGCGTGCTGGAAGTCGAGCAGGGCGTCGGCGATCGCCTCAAGGTGCCGGGCGAGCCGGTCGGGCGCCCCCAGCCGGGCGGCGGAGGCCAGGACGCCGGGGTAGTCCTCGACGAGCCCGGCGAGCGGCGTCTCCACCTGCTCATCGGGCACGCCGACGAAGCCCAGCTGGGCGGCGTTACGGGTGAGGGCGTGGGCCCGGGAGTGCGCGTAGCGGACCTGGAAGAGCGGGTTGTCCTCGCGCTGGTGGAGGAAGTGGGCCGGGGGCCGGGGACGGTCGTGAGCGGCAGCGGAGAGCATGGCCCACCGGGTCGCATCGTCGTTCGGCCCGCCCGGTTCCAGGGCTTCCGAGTAACCGTCCCCCTCGGCGCACCCCTGTGTCGCCCGGAGCTGCTGAACCGTCCGGGCCCAGAGCCGGGCGCGGAGGTCGTCGGCACCCTGGCCGCGGGGCGCGTCGTACGGCGTCATCTCCGACTGCGCCCGAAGACCTTCCGGCTGTCCGTCCCGGTGTCCGTAGCGCAGCCCCTGCTCCAGCACGCGCCGTACGAGGTCCTGCTGTGCGCCGGCCCGCAGCGTGATGTTGAGGAAACCCGGCCCGGTGATCTCGATGCCGGCGATCCGTGGGTCATCGGCGATCCGCGCCCGCAGGGTCTCGGCGACGGCCCGGGGCGGCTGCCCCGCGGGGCCTGCGAGCCTGAGCGCAACGTTGGTGGCGTAGTCCCCGCACCCGCCCGGACGGGGTCGCTCCACACTGATCCGCTCGGGGACGGGCGCACTGAGCACACCGTCCTGCACCGCGCGATGCACAGCGTGCAGCACGGTTCGTGAGAGCTCAGCGGGGGTCACGGGACAAGCGTAGGGGAGGGAGGGGGGCGCTTAGCGAACGTGTTTCGACATGCGGTCAGCCACGGGCACTCCCCGCGTGCCCGGCCCCGTGCCGTCCGTCGACGGAGGGCGGGCCGTCCCGCCGCATCAAGCGCTCCACGAGCCGGACCAACTCGGTGGGCTCGAAGGGCTTGGCCAGAAAGGCGTCGACGCCCGCCGCGATACCGCTCTCGACCTCGTACTGTGTGCAGGCACTGATGATCGCAACGGGCAGATGGCTGGTTGCGGCATCGGCCCGCAGTCGAGCGGCGGTGCGGAGCCCGTCGAGCCTCGGCATGACGACGTCGAGCGTGACGACATCGGGGCGCACCTGCTGGACGACCTCCAGGCACTCGGCACCATCAGCCGCGGTCACGACCTCGAAGCCCTCCAGCTCAAGGTTGACCCTGATCAACTGCCGGATGACTCGGTTGTCATCGACAACGAGCACACGGCCGGACGCGCCTGACACAACTTGAGGGTAGGTCGCCGCCCAGGTTCCCGTCCGGGTTTTCCCCACTTCCACCCCGTGCGAGCGACCCCACCACACCCACACGGACGCCCGCCCACCGCCGTTCGTCCGAGGTGGAAGGGGGTGCGGGACGGCTCCGAGGGACGCGTGGGGCGATGGAAATACCTGTTCATGGGGAGCCCATGGGAGCTGGTAGTGTTCTACCCGTCACCGCCGAACGGCACTGCCGGGCGGGGTGGTACGCCCCCGTAGCTCAGGGGATAGAGCAACGGCCTCCGGAGCCGTGTGCGCAGGTTCGAATCCTGCCGGGGGCACCGTAGTTCAGGTGCCAAAAAGACTGCCTGATCAGCTGAAACGCTGGTCGGGCAGTTTGCATGTCAGGCATCATCCCGCAGCCCCTTCCACGTCAGGGACTCCAAGGACGTGGTGCGCCAGCCCTTCGCCGTCGGGCGCGGAGCGTAGGCGCGCAGGGTGGGCGCGGATCGTGCCGTGCGCGATGGTGGGCTGAGCGGTACTCGCGGCCCGGCAGCGGGGGCTTCGTCTCAGAACAGCGCCAGGCCCTCGCCGCTGGTGTCCGCGACGACCGGGCGGGGCTGGGCGGGGAGGCGGTCCAGGCGGTCGGGGCCCGCTGCGGTGGCCACCGTGGGGGCCGTGTCGGCCAGCCACGCGCGGAAGCGCTCGGCGGCCTCGCGGTAGGGGACCCGTGCCAGGACACGGTGCTCGCCTGCGGGGCAGAAGTCGACCGTGACCATGAACAGGCAGGACCGGGGCGTGTTCTGACTGCCCGTCCAGGACACCCGCAGAACGCCGCAGGGCTCGCGACCCCGCGAACCCCGGTGGCTCGGGCGCAGTGACCGGCAGCCTATGAAGGCGGTCCAGGCGGCCAGGTGCGGCAGTGGCAGGACGGTGCGTGCGCGACAGCCAGTGCAGCGGTGCCAGTGGCGCAGCCAGTCGGCGGCGTCGGTGTGGAAGAGGCGGGTGTAGCGATGCGCCACGCGGACATCGTTGGCGTACAGATGGTCGGGGCGTTCCCGCGTGTTGCAGGACTGGCAGACGGGGGCGCGGACGTAGCCGTGTTCGTGGCAGTGGTCGAGGACCGTGGCGGGCGCACCGTGGCAGACCGCGCACAACCACCCGGCCACCTTCCTGGCGATGCCGGGCTTCCTGCTGAGCACCGAGTACAGCTGACCTTCGAGCTCCTTGCCGTACGGGTGCGGTGGGACAGCGGGCTCCTCGGGGCTCGTTGACCGGCGGCCTTCGGCTTTCTCGGCCCGGCGGGTACGGGAGGGCGCCTGGGGCGGCACGGTCGTGGCCGTCTCACGGGTCCGCGCGGCCCGCAGCCACCGTGCCTCGGCGTGCTCGGCCGCATCGAGCAGCCGCACCAGCGCGCGGGGCAGCCACCACGTCGGCAGGATTCCGTCGCGGGTCTGCTCTACGAGCATCCGTCGCCAGTCGATCCCCGCCAGATGGCAGCCGGGACCGCCCGGCTCCCGCAGTTCCTCCGCGACGCAACGCCGCCAGCGCAGGGGCGCCTGCTCGCCGTGTTCCGGTTCCGGCGCCCCGCGGAACGGACCGACGCGGACCAGGTCCCGCCGGTCCAGCCCCAGCGCGTTCAGTTCCTCGGCGGCCCGGCGCACCTCGCGCTCCGCGACGCCCCACCGCCCTCCGTCCACCCCGACCGTCGCCACCACACGGCTCCCGAGCAGGACGTGCCCCGTCCGGGCACGGGCGGGTGAGCGGGTGAGGGCCCCGGAAGCCGTGGGCACGGCACCGCCTGCCGTGAGACCGACCCACAGTGCGTCCGCGACGTCCAGGGTGATCAGGCCGTCCGCTCGGCCGGGCACGACACGCTCCGTCATGCCGACAGGCTAACGGCGTCGACCGACCCGCCGACGGTTCTTCGAGCGCCCCGGCCGGGATGCCCGTTGGCGGCCGGCGGGGTTCGCGTCACGGGCCTGAGTCGCGCCTGCCCGGGGGAATCAGGGCCTGGTACGGCTGATTCGCCGTGCCTTCGATGACGACCCAGGGGTTGGTGGTGTCGTCCGGCCCGGGGGCGCTTTCGCGAGTCGCGATGAGTTCTGTGGGGTGGAGCGGTCGTACTGTCGAACCCGTTACCGAGGAGGACTTCGATGCGCAGCGTGACCTATTCGATGAACGTCTCACTCGACGGCTACATCGTGGGACCGGACGGCGGCTTCGACTGGAGCGGGCCCGACCCGGAGGTCTTTCGCTTCTGGATCGACGAGATTCGAGAGGTCGGCGTCCACCTGCTGGGGCGGCGGCTGTACGAGACGATGCTGTACTGGGAAACCGCCGACCAGGGTGCACCGCTCGACGACGCGACGCGTGAGTGGATCTCCCTCTGGAACCCGCTGCCGAAGGTGGTGTTCTCCACCACCTTGTCGGCCGTGGAGGGTCATGCCCGGCTGGCTTCCGGTGGTGTGGCGGAGGAGATCGAGCGGTTGCGCGCCGAGCCGGGGGAAGGTGACATCGCCATCGGGGGCGCGACTCTCGCCGCCGAGGCGGCTGCGGCGGGGCTGATCGACGAGTACCGGGCCGTTGTCTACCCGGTGTTGGTGGGCGGGGGCATTCCGTTCTTTCCCCAGGACGAGCGCCATGTGGACCTCGAACTCGTCGAGACCCGTAGGTTCAACTCAAAGGTCTATCTGCGCCACCGCGTGGCGCGCTAGCCGTCAGCGCTCACCGCGTGACCGCTGACGGCTCATCCTGCCCGCCGTTGCGCAGCGCTAGATGCCGAGGGTGGTGAAGGGGCGGCAGCGGAAGGGTGGGGAGTGGGTGGGGTCGAGGCGGTTGAGGACGAGTTGGGCGACGTTCGGGTCGATGGCCAGGCCGAGGTGGCCTGCCGAGTCCAGCCTGCACCTGTCCTGGAGCACGATGTTGGTGACGTTGTCCCCGCCGGTGAGCAGACCGTTGGTGTACGGCGTGACGACGGTGTCGTAGCGGGTGACGATGCTGGTGTACGTCGGTCCGGGCACGGCGACCGGGCCGTCGTTGAGCTTGGCGAGGAAGGCCGAGCCCGGCAGATAGTCCGTACAGGCTCCACAGCCGACACCCGTGAGCAGGCCCTGGAGTTTAAGGGCGGCTGCGAGGGTCGCCAGGCCGTTCAGCGTGGTGCCGCGGAAGTTGGAACCGAATCCGATGAAGTCGTCGACCTTTGTGGCTCCGCCCAGGTACTTGATGTAGTACGCGGGGACGGTGGTTCCCTCGGAGTGGCCGACGATGTCGACCTTTGCGGCTCCTGTGGCGGCTCGGACGCGGTCGACGAACGCGCCGACCTCGGCTGCGCTGTCCGCCATGGGAGCGAGTCCGCCGGCCAGGCCCCCCAGCACCGTTTTGCCGTACGTCTCGGAGAAGACGCAGTAGCCGGCGGAGCGGAGGGTGGGCGCCAGGGTTAGGAAGTTGTCCCAGCTGTTGCCGCCGAGTCCGTGGACGAGGACCACCGGCTCGGGGTGGGCAGCGCTGGGGCGGCAGGACCAGTTGTTCCACCCTGACCGCGGCGGCGCGTCGGCGGATGCCGTCGTCGTCAGGGTGGTCGAAGCGAGTACGGACAGCGCGAGCGCTGCCAGGAACGTGCGGAGCTTGGCCATGGGGCGACTCCTTGTTCGCGGTAGGTTACTCGAAAGTAGAGCACGCACTCTTGTTAGGAACAAGGCATCGTTTCCAAAGAAGGAGAACGGCTCGAAGGGCACATGCGGGGCGTGGGACGTGATGGGCCGTCAGGCGGCGCTGAGGCCGGAACTGATCACCGTGTAGAAACGGTCGAGTCCGGCCTGGAGGGAGGTGCGATCGGCAGGCTCCGCGGTGCCGGCGTCCAGGAGCCAGTCCGCGATGATGTCGAAGAGGCCGCCGATCAGCCCCATGGCCACCGCCCGCGACTGCGGGCCGGCGACGATGCCCAACCGCCGCCAGGCGCTCTCGACGAAGGAGGCCGCCCATCGGCGATTGGTCCGGCGCTGCGCCTCGACCAGCGGGGTCACGGCCCGGCCCTCGCCGAACGTCACGCGCGCCACCCGGACGTCATCCACGAAGGCGTCCGCAAAGTGCCGGATGAGGGCCCGCGCGGCCTCTCCCTCGTCCTGGTTGTCGCCCAGGGCTTCCAGTGCCGTGGTGAGACGTTCGGTCACGTCCTTGACGATGCGGTCGAGCAGCGCCAGGTACAGGGCTTCCTTGCCGGTGAAGACCTCGTAGAAGCTCTTGGTCCCGACGTACGCGTGCTTGCAGATCTGCTCGATCGAGGTGTCCTGGTAACCCTGCGCGGAGAACAGCTCCAAGGCTGCGTCCAGGAGGTCCTCGCGGCGCCTGGCCCGGCGCTCTGCGGCGTCCAGACCGCGGATCCGCCGCCCTTTGCCGCCTTCGTCACCCACCGCCGCACCAGCCACCGGCCCAAGATACAGGCCGTCACACCCGGGCCTCACGAACGAGAAAGAGGTTAGGCTAACCTAACTTCATGTCGGTTGCTGATATGTCGGGTTACACGCACGTCGAGACGGCGGCCTCGGTGGTGCCGCTCCGGTGGGCCGCCCCGGTGGCCGGTGGGGCCGAGGTGCGGGCTCCCTATCTGCTGACCACCGCCATCTTTGACGGGAGCGATTCTTCCGGTCCGGCGTTCAGCGAGCCGCACACCCATGTCGAAGCGCTCCTCATGTGGCCCCACGCCCGGTCCATGACGCTCCACACCAGTGCGGGGGTGCGGCGGCTGATCCCCGGGCAGGGGGTCTGGGTGCCGCCGGGGGTTCCCCATGCCGCCACTGCGGACCCCGGTGGCGTCGCCTGCTACACCTACGTGGCGCGTTCCGCGATCCCCGATCGCTGGACGTCCTTGCGGATGGTGAAGGTGGGGCGGGCGCTTCAGGAGATGCTGATCCACCTCGACGCGACGCCCATGCCCGACGACCTCCGACTGCGGACCCAGCGGGTCATTCTGGAGATGCTCCAGGAGGACCCGCTTCCGGTGCTGGAGGTGCCCGTTCCGGTGGACTGGCGCATCCGGGCGCTCGCGGACGACGTCCTACGCGATCCGGACAGCGACCGTTCGGTGGAGGAGTGGGCGGCCCGGCACTCGCTCAGCGTGCGGACGGTCACCCGGGCGTTCAGCCGTGACATCGGCATGTCGTTCACCCGCTGGCGCTCGCTCGTGCGGATGTCGGCCGCAACGGCGATGCTCACGCAGGGCCAACCGGTCAACCTGGTCGCGCACCGCTGCGGATACTCGACGACCAGTGCGTTCAGCGCCGCGTTCCGACGGGTCACCGGGGCGAGTCCCACGGAGTACCTCCGCGAGCGCTCCGTGGCCGCGGCTCCCTGAAGCGCGGCTTTCTGAAGCCCTTGTCGAGCGACCGGTGGGCGGCCCGCCGGGTGGTGGCCGATTCACGACGCACCATGGCCGGGACGCGACGCCCGAGAGCTCAGGGGTTCCCTAGCGTTGACCGAAGTGAGGGTTACCTAACTTCGGAAGGCCGACACCGCCCCTGCGCTCCGGCCACGCCCATGTCTCGCACCGCCGCGACGGCCCTCACCCCTGACAGCCGTCGCGATCCCTCGCGGTGCGCACAGCCGAGGAGAACCATGTCCCTACCCACGGTCGTCCCCGCGGCCTCCCCTACTCCGGCGCCCCGCCGACCGGCCAAGGTCTGGACCCGGGTCGCGGGACTCGCCGTCGCCGCCGCCCTCGTCCTGACGGGTTGCGGAGGTACCGCCGCCTCGGGCTCCGACGGGGAGGGGAAGTCCGAGAAGAAGACCTCATCCGCCGCGTTCCCGGTCAGCATCAAGCACGCGCACGGCACCACCGAGATCCCCGAGAAGCCCAAGCGCGTCATCGCCGTCAGTTGGATGTCCCTGGATGTCGTGGCCGCACTCGGCACCGTTCCCGTCGGTGTCGACGAGCAGTGGGGCGGTGACAAGGACGGCTACAACCCCTGGTTCAGGACCCAGGTCGAAAAGCTCGGCGGGGAACTCCCCGAGATCCTCAACTACGGCGACGCCGGAGAGATGGACTTCGAGCAGATCCTCTCCCTCGACCCCGACCTCATCATCGGTCTGTACTCCGGCATCTCGGACGTCGACTACAAGCGGCTCTCCGAGATCGCGCCCACGCTGCCGTATCTGGAGAAGCCCTTCGACGGCGGCACCTGGCAGAACATGACACGCACCATCGGCAAGGCCCTCGGCGAGAGCGACAAGGCGGAGGCGCTGGTGACCGATGTGGAGGGCCAACTCGCGACCGTCGCGAAGGAGAACCCCCAGTTCAAGGGGAAGACCTTCGCCTACGGCGTCGCCCTCACCCCCGGCTCCACCGAGGTCGGAATGTACGTCCCCTACGACCCGCGGGTGCGACTGCTCACCGAGATGGGCTTCGAGAACACCCCGTCCATGAAGGTCATCACCGACACCGTCAAGGGCACCAACTGGTACGGCGGCGTCAGCCTGGAGAAGCTCGACACCGTCGAGGCCGATGTGTTCGTGGCCTGGGCCAACGACCCCAAGGAGATCGGGTACTCCCTGAAGGACCCCCTCTTCAAGCGCTGGGCGCCGATCAAGACCAAGAACTACGCCTTCGTCAAGGACGCCACCCTCGGCATGGCGACCAGCGGACCCACCGTGCTCTCCATCCCCTGGGCCATGGAGCGGTACGTGCCGATGCTCGTTGACGCGGTCGCGGGCAAGGGGACCCCCGCCTCCTGAGCCGGCGCAAGCGCCCTCGTACCCCGCACCACCCATCCACGAGGATCACCCGTGACGACGACCGCATCACCCCCCGCACGGCGTGACGCACCAGACCCGTACTCCGGTACGGGTCTGGTGCCGCGCCACCGGCACCGCTTCGCGGTGCTGTTCGCCGCCATCGCGGTGCTCCTCGCCATGACCGTCCTCAGCGTCATGGTCGGCGCCCGCGGGATCTCACCGGGGACCGTGTGGGACGCCCTGTTCCACTTCGACTCCTCCCTCGACGAGCACGTCATGGTCCGCGAACTGCGCGTGCCGCGCACCCTGATCGGTGTGCTGGTCGGCGCCGCGCTCGGCATGTGCGGCGCCCTCATCCAGGCGTTCACCCGCAATCCGCTGGCCGACCCCGGCGTGCTCGGCGTCAACGCGGGCGCGGGATTCGCCGTGACCTTCGCGATCGCCGTGCTCGGCCTCACCGATCCGGCCCAGTTCGTGTGGTTCGCGCTCGCCGGCGCGTTCGGGCTGACCGTCCTCGTCTACACCCTCGGATCGCTGGGCGCAGACCGGGCCACCCCCGTGAAGCTCACGCTCGCCGGGGTGGCGCTCACCGCCGTGTTCAGCGGCTTCACCTCCGCCCTCACCCTGAAGAGCCTGGCCACACTCGACCTGATGCGGTTCTGGGGCGTCGGCTCCATCGGCGGACGCAGCCTCGACATCCTCCCCATCGCCGTCCCGCTCATCGGGGCCGGACTCCTCATCGGACTGCTCTCCGCCCGCCCGCTCAATGCGCTCGCGCTCGGCGACGACGCCGCCCGTGCACTGGGGGTGCCCCTCGGGGTGACCCGGGTGGGGGTTGTCCTCGCGGTCACCCTGCTCGCGGGAACCGCCGTCGCCGTCGCCGGTCCCATCGCCTTCGTCGGGCTGATGGTGCCGCACGTGGTCCGCTGGTTCACCGGTCCCGACCAGCGCTGGATCCTGCCGCTGACGATCCTCGTCGCGCCCGCCTTCCTGCTGGCCGCCGACGTCGTGGGACGGGTGGTGCTGCCCTCCGGAGAGCTTCGGGTGGGCCTCGTCACCGCGCTCGTCGGCGCCCCCGTCCTGGTCGCCCTCGTACGACGTCGGAAGGTGAGCGGACTGTGAGCGACCACCCCATCCGAGAGCGGGAACCCGCTGTGCTCACCGCCCGCGTCCCGACCCGGGCGCCCGCCCCGGTCACGCTCGACAAGCCTCCCGTACGCGTCGACTTCGGGCGTTCCACCTGGACCGTACGACGGTACGGAGCCGCCCTGCGCGTGGACCGTCGCACCGTCCTGGTCTGTCTCGCGCTCACGGCCGCCGTCTGCGTGCTCAGCGTGCTGACCCTGGGGACGGGCTCCATCTCGCTGACCCCCACCCAAGTGCTGACCGCGCTCTTCGACGCCGATTCGGAGCGTCGGGCGCGGCTCGTCGTCGTGGACTGGCGGCTGCCGAGGCTGCTGTTCGCGCTCCTGTGCGGCGCCGCGCTGGCCATCAGCGGGGCGATCTTCCAGTCCCTGACCAAGAATCCGCTCGGCTCCCCCGACATCATCGGCTTCTCCTCCGGCTCCTACGCCGGGGCGAGCGTCGTGATGCTGCTCTTCGGCACCGCGAACTACCTCGCGGTCGGTACCGGTTCGCTGATCGGCGGGGCCGTGGCCGCGCTGGTGGTGTACCTCCTCGCGTACCGGGGCGGGCTGCACCCCTTCCGGCTGATCATCGTCGGCATCGCCGTCGGCGCCGGGCTCAGCTCACTGACCTCGATGCTGCTGCTGTCGGTGAGTCCGCACCAGGCGATGCTCGCCGCAACCTGGGCGGCCGGGTCCCTCAGCGGTCTGGGCTTCGGGGAACTGGGCCCGACCGTCATCGTCTTCGTCGCCCTGCTGCTCTGTTCGGTCGCGGTCGTACGGCCCCTGGTCCAGTTGGAGATGGGCGACGACACCGCGGTCGCCCTCGGTGTCCGTGCGCAGCGCGCCCGGCTGGCCGGAACCGTCGTCGGGGTGGCGCTCACCGCCCTGGTGACCGCCGCCGTCGGCCCGATCGCCTTCATCGCACTGGCCGCCCCGCAGATCTCCCAGCGGCTGACGCGGAGTTCCACCACGCTGCGGATCGTGCCGGCCGCGCTCACCGGGGCCCTGGTCCTGGTCGCGGCCGACTTCGCCGCGCTGCGCATCGACCTGCCGGTCGGAGTGGTGACCGTCTGCGTCGGCGGGGTCTACCTCGCCTGGCTCCTCGCCCGTCAGTACGCGGCCCGCCGATGAGCACCACCCCGCTCGCACCCCAAGGACCCCTCATGCCCCCGAAGACCGACCACCCCGAACCCCACGGCACCTCAGCCGCCGTATCCGTCCGGCAGGACTCCATGAGCACCGCGGAAGGCGGTACGCCCCAGGGGGGAGCCCCGCGGCTTGAGGTGCGCGACGCGACCATCGGCTACGCCCGCCACCCCGTCTCCGAACATCTGGACCTACGGATACCGGACGGTTCCTTCACGGCGATCATCGGCCCGAACGCCTGCGGCAAGTCGACCCTGCTGCGTGCGGTGGCCCGGTTGCTCGCACCCAGCGGGGGCCAGGTGCTGCTGGACGGCCGGTCGATCTCCGAGTACCGCTCCAAGGAGGTCGCACGCCGGCTCGGGCTGCTGCCTCAGACCTCCCTGGCGCCGGACGGCATCAGCGTCGCGGAACTGGTCGCCCGGGGCCGCTACCCCCATCAGAAGATGACCCGCCAGTGGACCGCCGAGGACGAGCGAGCCGTCGCCGAGGCGATGACCGCGACCTCGGTCACCGATCTGTCCGGGCGGCTCGTCGACGAACTCTCCGGCGGCCAGCGCCAACGCGTGTGGGTGGCGATGGTCCTCGCCCAGCAGACGCCCGTCCTCCTCCTGGACGAGCCGACCACGTTCCTCGACATCGCCCATCAGATCGACCTGCTGGAACTCTTCACGGACCTGCACCGCTCGGGTCGTACGCTCGTCGCGGTCCTGCACGACCTCAACCACGCCGCCCGCTATGCGTCCCACCTGGTCGCCATGCGGGACGGGCGGGTCGTCGCCCAGGGCCCGCCGGGCGAGGTGATGACGGCCGATCTGGTGCACGAGGTGTTCGAACTGCCCTGCCGTGTGGTGCCCGACCCGGAGACGGGCACCCCGATGGTCGTACCGCTGGCTCGCCGCCGGGAGACCGTATGAGCCGGGACACGCACAGCATGAACCGGGGCACCCACACCATGAGCCGGGATGCGCGCACACGGTCCGCCGGGGGCGCCGGACCGCTGTTCAAGATGGCGCTGCTGCGGGGCGGGCGGGGGCTGCGACTGGGCCTCACCACCGTCGCGTTCATGCTCCACCAGCTCTGCGAGGCGCTGGTGCCGATCCTCATCGGCGTCATCATCGACCGGGCACTCGAACCCGCCGACCCCGGTGCCCTGCTGCGCTGGCTCGCCGTGCTCGCCGGGGTGTTCCTCGTCCTGTCGCTCTCCTACCAGCGGGCGTCGGCCGCGATGGTCAACGTCTACGGCTACGCCGAGCACGAGTTGCGCCAACTCACCATGACGCGCCTCCTCGACCCGTACGGGCTGCGTCGCCGCCCCGGCGCGGGTGAGGCGCTGTCCCTGGTGACCTCCGACACCTACCGGGTCGCCGGGGTGTCCTGGAGCGTCGTCGAGCAGGCGGCGACGATCACCGCGATCCTCACCGCTTCGACGGCGCTGCTGCTCATCTCCGTACCCCTCGCGCTCGGGGTCATCGCCAGTACGGTCCTGGTGCTGGTGTTGATGCGACGGCTAGCGATGCCGCTGGAGGCACGCGGGATGGCCGAGCAGGGCTCGGCCGCCCGTGCCGGGGAGGTCGCCACCGACATGATCACCGGGCTGCGGGTGCTGTCCGGCATGAACGCCCAGACCGAGGCCGCGGACCGCTACCGCGCCGCGAGCGAGGCATCGAAGCGCGGTGCCGTCGCCGCGGCGCGCGCTGTCCTCGGGTACTCGGCCCTCAGCCTGTCGCTGTCCGGTGTCTTCCTGGCCGGGCTCGCCACCGCTTCCGGCTATCTCGCCCTCCGGGGCGAGCTCACCATCGGCCAGTTGGTGACCGTCCTCGGTCTCGCCCAGTTCCTCCAGGGCTCGCTCGCCCACGTCGGAACGTTCGCTTCCAACTGGGCCCACAAGCGGGCGTCCGCCCGGCGGATCGGCGAGTTGCTGGCCGAACCGCCGCTGATCACCGTACCGGCGGCGGGAACGGTACCGGCGGTAGGAACCGTGCCAGCGGCGGGAACGGTGCCGGTTCAGCGGTCGGCGGTCGACGCATCGACCGCGCCCGATTCGACCGCACCCACTCCCTGGGCCGTCCCGGTCGTCTGGCAGCCGCCCGGCCACGGGACGCCGGTGGAGTTGGTGCCCGGCGAGCTCATCGGGTTTGTGCCCCGGCACCCGGCGCACGCACGGGACCTCAGCGACCGGCTGGCCTGTCGCGTCCCACCCGTCCGCGGGGACATCGTCATCGACGGCGCCGACGCCGTCGACCTCGGCCCCGAGACGGTCCGCGCACACATCGCGGCACCGCCCCACCGGGGCACCCTCTTCTCCGGCACCCTGCGGTCCAATCTGACCCCGCCCGGTGTCGCCCCCGTACCCGACGTGGTCAGGGCGGCGGTACTGGATGACGTACTGGAGCACATCGGCGGCCCGGACGCCGACATCGGCGAGCACGGGCGCAGGCTGTCGGGCGGGCAACGCCAACGTCTGCTGCTGGCACGGGCACTGCACGCGGACGCCCCCGTGGTCGTTCTGGACGAACCAGCCACCGCGGTCGATCCGGTGACCGAACGACGGATCGCGGAGGGGCTCGGCCGGCTGACGGGCACCACCGTGCTGATCACCACGAGCCGCATTCTGCTCTCCACCTGCGACCGGGTGGTCGACCTCACCGGAGCGACCGGGGACGGCGCCGACGACCCCACCCACGGCGGTCGAGCAGACGACGAATCGAACGGAACCCTGCGGTGACCCCGACCTCTTCCGGCCCGAAGCTGCCCATGGTCACGGACCCTGAGACTGAGACTGAGACTGAGACTGAGACTGCCGCTGCCGCTGGTGCTGATGCCGATGCCGCCGAGGCGGGCGCGGGGCGTCGGCTGCCCGTCGCGACACCCGCCCGGACGCGACGGGAGGTGATCCGCCGACTCGGTGACCACCGCCGACGGTTGGCCACCACGCTGGGCGTACTGCTCGCCGGGACCGCCAGCACCCTGACCACCCCTCCCCTGCTCGGCGCCATCGTCGACACGGTCGTCGACCGGGCCGGAACCGGGCGCCTGCTCGCCCTCGGCGCCGCCCTCGTCTGCGCCTCGCTCATCGGTGCCGCACTCGTCTACCTCGGTGGCCGGATGCTGGTCGCCCTGGTCCAGGACGTCCTGGCCGGGCTGCGCGAGGACGTGTTCGACGCCGCGGTGCGACTGCCCGCCGACACCCTGGAGGCGTCCGGCACTTCCGATGTGGTCTCCCGGGTCACGGGCGATGTCGAGGCAGTGTCCGAAGCCGCTTCGGGAGTGCTGCCCGAACTCACCGGCGCGGCCCTCACCATCGGCTTGACCGTGGCCGGCCTCGCCGTCCTCGACCCGCGCCTCGCGGTCGCCGGACTCGTCTGCGTACCCCTGCACTGGTACGCGACCCGGCGGTTCCTCGCCCGCTCGCACCACGTGTACGGGGACATCCGCCAGTTGGAGTCCACGCGCGGGCAGACCGTCATCGAAGCGGTACGGGGAGCCGAGACGATCCGGGCGTACCGTGCGCAGGACGTGCATCTGAGCGAACTCGCCGTGCGCAGCGAACGCGCCATCGAGCGGCAGCGCGACGGGGTACGGCTGCGCAACAGCTTCTTCGCGGTGCTGAACACGGCCGAGTACGTGGGCCTGGCCGCCGTGTTGATCACCGGGTACGCACTGCTCGGCCGGGACGCGATCACCCTGGGGGCGGCCACGGCAGCCGCCCTCTACTTCCACCGGTTGTTCGGCCCGATCGGTGTGTTGCTGACCAGCTTGGACGACCTCCAACGCGCCACGGTGGGCCTGGCCCGGCTGGTCGGCGTCACCGATCTGGCCCCGCCACGCGACTCCGCGCCCGAGCCCGCGCCGCACCCGCTGCGGGCACCCGCCGTCGCGGTGACCGGCGTCTCGTACACGTACGACGGCGCCGCCCGCGAGGCCCTGCGCGACATCACCCTGTCCGTCCCCGGTGGCAGGACCGTGGCCCTGGTGGGCGCCAGCGGCTCGGGCAAGAGCACCCTGGCGCGACTGATCGCGGGGGTCGGCCGGCCGGGGCGGGGCCGGATCACGGTCGGCGCCGGGGCACAGCGGGTCGCCGGCTATCTGGTGACCCAGGAGGTGCACCTCTTCGGCGGCACGCTCGCCGACAACCTCCGCCTCGCCAAGCCGGACGCGACCGATGGAGAACTGGTCACCGCACTGCGCGAGACGGGTGCCGACTGGGCGCTGGAGCCGGGCCGGGGACTCGATGCGGTCCTCGGCGGTCCGGACGGTGTGCCTCTGGACGACGGATCGGTACAACATCTGGCGCTGGCCCGGGCGCTGCTCGCCGACCCACCCGTCCTCGTGCTCGACGAGCCGACCGCGGAGTCGGGCCCGTCGAGTCGGACCGTCCTCGGCGCGGCTCTCGAACGGGTCACGCGCGACCGGACGAGCGTGATCGTCGCCCACCGGCTGGAACAGGCACGGGACTGCGACCACATCGTCCTCCTCAAGGACGGGAAGGTGGCCGAAGAGGGCACGCATCAGGCGCTGCTGGCCTCGGCGGGCGAGTACGCGGGACTGTGGAGCGCCTATGCGAGTCGCCCCGCACCACACACCTCGGGAGAGCAGCCAACCACGGCCGCCCCCGGAACCCACCCCAACGCGGCACCGGCACCCACCGCCGGTGCGCAAGTCGACAAGGAGCACTGAACCGTGGAGATCTACCGAGCCGTCGTCGCCAGGGTCGAGACCCTCACCCCCACCATGATCCGTGTGACGCTGACCGGCCCGGAACTGCCGGGGTTCACCTCGACGGGTGTGGGCGACGAGTACGTGCGCCTGTTCTTCCCCCACGGCCCGGACCGTTCGGACCTCTCCCTGCCCGTCGCGACGGAAACGAGTTGGGAGACCCCCGAGGGCCGTCCCACCGCACCCATGCGGACGTACACGATCCGCGCGGTGCGGCCGGAGCAGAACGAGATCGACATCGACTTCGTCGTGCACGACCACGGGGTGGCCGCGACCTGGGCGTCTGGCGCCGGGCCGGGTGATCCGTTGGGCTTCAACTCCCCCACCGGGCTCTACGACCCGCCGAAGGACATCACCCGTCAGATCCTGGTCGCGGACCAGACCGGGCTGCCCGCCGTGGCACGACTGCTGGAGAACACCCCGGACCACATCACCACCAGGGTCATCGTCGAAGTGCCCGACGAGGCGTCGGTGCAGCCACTGCCGGTCCACCCGCGCACCAAGGTCACCTGGGCGTACGGGGGCAACGGCCACGGCCCGAGCCGACTGGCTGACCTGGTGACGGCGGCGCTGCCCGATGACAGCGATCTCACCGGGACCTATGTGTGGACGGCGGGTGAGACCACGGCGCTGCGCACCGTGCGCAAACACTTCCGCAAGACGCTGGGCCTGTCGTCCGACCGGTTCAAGGTGGTCGGCTACTGGTCGCCCAACGCCGACTCGTGGACGGAGCGTTGGGAAGCCCTTCCGGCCGAGGTGAAGGCGGAGCTGGAGGCGCTGTGGGAGGACCCGGTGGACGATCTGGAGGACGTCACGATCGCCTATGAGGAGAGGTTGAGTGTGTTGGGGCTCTGAGCTCTGAGGCGGTTTCGGGGTGCCTGTTCGTTGGGCTTGGCCCTGGGGGCCGAGGGGGCCGTTCGTTGGGCTCGGCCCCGGGGGCCGAAGGGTCCGTCCTCAAGCGCCGGACGGGCTGGGAGGGCTCGGGTTCGGGGGTGCTGGGCTTTGGGGGGTCCGGGTGCGGGTCTGGGGTGGGGTGCGGGTGGTGGGGGTGCTTTCGGGCGTGACTCCTCAGCGTCGGCGGCCAGCGGCTGATCCGTAGGTTTCAGCTCTGGATGCCGCCAACGCTTCCGGGGACACCCCCTGCGCGCCCCCAGAACACCAGCCAAGGGGCTCAGGGGTCCTCGGCCTGGTCCGCGGGTGCGGGTTGGGGAGGGGGCAGAACACCAACCAGAGCTCCGGGACCTCCGGCCCGATCCACGGGTGGAGGCGAGGGCCCGCGGGACCCCGGCTGAGCGACGAGCAGGGCCCCGGGAGGGTCCCGAACAAACCCGCCAAAGCTTGCGGCACCCCAGCCGATCCACAAACACAGCCTCGGAAGAACCCCGAACAACCCACCAAAGCCTGCGGCACCCCGCCGATCCACAAACACAGCCTCGGGTTGGTTTCAGGGGCGGGCGTCAGGGTGGGGTGAGGCGGCCAGCGGGGGCAGGGGGTCTGCTTTGGGGGGTGGGTGGGGGTGGGTCAGAAGGTGAAGGAGGCGATCACGGGGAGGTGGTCGCTGCCGGTCGGGGGGAGGGTGTGGGCGGACGTCGGTTGGAGGCCGCGGGCGAGGACGTGGTCGATGCGGGCCAGGGGGAAGCGGGCGGGCCAGCTGAAGCCGAAGCCGTCCCCCGCCTCTTCCTGTGCGGAGGTCATGCCGTCCAGGAGCGGAGCGAGGCCGCGGTCGTCCGGTGTGCCGTTGAAGTCGCCCACGAGGAGGAGCCTCGCTGCGGGGTCCCGGTCGACGGCCCGGGTGAGCAGACCTGCCGCGTGGTCGCGGCGGTCGGTGGTGAAGCCGGATTCCGAGGTCACGCGCACCGAAGCGAGATGCGCGACGAACACGGTGACGGGCCCCTGCGGTGTGGTGAGGGTGGCGCGCAGGGCGCGTGGCCACGGCATGATGTCCACGGGTTCGGCCGCCGTCATCGCATGGATGCTCCACAGGCCCACGCCGCCGTGCACGGTGTGGTGTCGGTATCGGGCGGGCAGCCCCCGCTGGAACTCCTCACGTGCGGTGGCGGAGAGTTCTTGGACCGCGATCACCTGGGCACCGGTCTCGGCCAGGGCGCGGGCGGTGCCTGCGGGGTCCGGATTCTCCGCGCCGATGTTGTGGCTGACCACGGTGAGTTCCCCGCCGGCACCCCGTTTGTCGGTGAGTGAACCTCCGAAGAGGGCGAGCCAGGCCAGGCCGGGCAGGAGTGCCGCGATCAGGGCGAGCGGGGCGCGGCGCACCAGTCCGATGAGGAACAGCGGTGGGACCGCCAGCCACGACCAGGGCAGGAACGTGTCGACGAGACTGCCCGAGTTGCGGGCCCCGTTGGGTACGAGGGGATGGGCGAGCAGCGCGACCGTGCACAGCAGGCTCACGGCGGCGGTCCACCGTCCGTTGCGCAGCTGGAACTTTCGCGGTGGTCTGCCGTCTTCGGGGAGCGGCGGAGTGGTGGTGGGGGGTTGCTCGACAATCATGATCGGCCGCCCTGGCGTGCGGCCTCGGCGAGCTGTTCGGCGGCCAGGAAGGCTGCGTCGAGTCCCTCGGCGGGTGTGGTGTTGGGCTTCTGGTGGAGTACGACACCGAGGATCAGCCCCGTGTCCGGTGCTCGTCCGGTCGTGGCGGCCCACATCAGGGCCCCGCCGGCAGGAGTGCTCGATCCGGTCTTGACCCCGATGTTGCCCGCGGTGCCGAGCAGTCGGTTGGTGTTGGCGACGGTGCCCGTGGGGCCGCCGACGGTGACCTCCGGGGTGGCGACGATCGCCCGGAAGGTCGCGTTGCGCATCACCTTCCGGGCCAGTCGCAACTGGTCGTCGGAGGTGCTCATGGTGGTGGGCCCGAGTCCGCTGGCGTCGGTGTACGTGGTGCGCCGCATGTCGAGGTCGGCCGCGGTGCGGTTCATCTTGGCGACGAAGGCCGCTTCGCTTCCCGCGTCCCAACGGGCCAGCAGTCGGGCGATGTTGTTCCCTGAGGGGAGGAGCAGCATCTCCAGCAGTTGCCGTTGGGTCAGGCGTTGACCTGCTTCGACGCGGACGGTCGACTCAACGGACGAGACGGATTCGTCCTCCGCCTGCTGGTCGACGGTGATGAGCGGCCCCGACTGCCCCTGCTTGAGCGGGTGGCCGGTGAGAATGACGTGTGCGGTCATCACCTTGGTGACGCTGGCGATGGGTACGGGTTCCTGTTCGCCACTGGTGCCGGACGCACCGGTGCGGGTGTCGGTGACACTCGCCTGGCCGTCCCGCGGCCACGGCAACGAGAGGGCACCGGTGGACACCGCGCGCTTCGCCTCCCGGTCCTGACCGGTCCCGGTGGAGATGACCCATCCGCCGAGTGCGGTCAGCAGCAGCGTCATCGCCGCGCCCCAGATCACGGGGGCGGGTGCCCGTCGCGGTGGCCGGCGGTCGGGGATCGGACCGTGGTCGGACGGGATGTGCATGGCTGCCTCCAGGCGACGGACACGCGGGATTGCGCATATCGGTCACCTTGGAGGAGGGGTGTGTCCACACCGTCGAGACCACTCGTCGGGCAGCGCTCGGTCGTGTCTCCTGCGTGTATCAGATCGCGGGCGGCACACCTCGGCGGGTACGCGCCACGGCCGGGGTCAGGGGGCGGCCGGGGGCTGGTCGGGAAGGTGGAGCACGGCGAGCGCACCGCCGTCGTCCGCGTTGGAGAGGAGCAGTTCGGCCCCGATGACCCGGGCCTGTCCGAGCGCGATGGTCAGTCCCAGCCCGTGGCCGTGACCGCGTTCCGTGACACCGGTGCGAAACCGCTGCGGGCCGTTGGCCAGCAGGGATTCGGGAAAGCCCGGGCCGTGGTCCCGTACGGTCACGCTCGTGCCGTCCACGCGCACCTCGACGGGCTCGCGGCCGTGGCGGTGGGCGTTGAGCACCAGGTTGGTGATGATGCGGTCCAGGCGACGCGGGTCGGTGGGGACGCGCTGGTCGTGGACGATCACCGTACGGGTGGGCAGCCCGGTCCGTGCCACCGACTCCTCGACGACACTGCCAACCGGCACGATCCGTTCGTCCGCCGCCTCAGCGTTCGCGTCGAGGCGGGAGATCTCCAGGAGGTCTTCGACCAGTCCGCGCAGCACGCGCACCCGGTCCCGTACCAGTTCCGTCGCCGGTCCCTCTGCCAGCAGTTCGGTGGAGGTGACCAGTCCCATCAGCGGGGTGCGCAGTTCATGGGCGACGTCCCCGGTGAACCTCTGTTCGTCGATGAGCCGCTGTTGGAGGGAGTGGGCCATCGAGTCGACCGCTCCGGCGATCTCGGTGACCTCGTCGCCCTTGCGTCCACCCGCACCGGTACGGGTGTCCAGCTCCCCGTCCGCGATGCGTCGAGCGGTGCGCGCCACCCGGCGGAGCCGGCGGCAGAGGAGTTCGCTGAGGACCAGTGAGAGGGGGGTGATCACGCTGAGGGTGGCGGCGGAGACCTTGACGGTGGTGCGGTCCAGGGCGGCCAGATTCCGCTGGGCCGTGCCCATCTCGATTTCCACGGCGAGCACCTGGCCGCCCACCGACTGGCCGGCCCACATCCATGGACCGTGCCGGCTCTCGGTGTCGTACCAGGTGCTGGGCCCGCCTCGGTCGCGTTCCACCCGGCTGAGCAGTTGGGGCGGGATCTCCTCGCCCACCATCACGGTTCCGTCCCGGAACACCTCGTCGCCGCGTGTGTACTGCTCGACGACGGTCTCCAGTTCGCCCAGGGCACGCCCCTCGCCCTCGCCCAGTTGTCGCTGTGCGGTGGCCCGGTGGACGAGCACTCCGACCGTCACCGCCACCGCGCAGGACGTCAGGACCACCAGCGCGGCGATCTTCCACCGCAGTGATCGCCAGTTCCACGAGCTCCGGGAGGGGTCTTCGTTCCGTGTGCGCATCGCGGTCAGCGCCGCAGCTTGTAGCCGAAGCCGCGGACCGTTTCGATGCGGTCCGCGCCGATCTTCCTCCGCAGGCGCTGGACGCAGAGGTCCACAACCCGGCTGTCGCCGTCCCAGCCGTAGTCCCACACGTTGCGCAGCAGTGTCTGTCGGTCCAGGACGATCCCGGGGTGCGCGGCGAACTCCAGCAGGAGTTTGAGCTCGGTGGGGGCCAGGGCGATCCGCTCGCCGTCGCGGAACACGTCGAGCCCTCGGGTGTCCACCGTCAGATCGCCGAAGACGAGCAGGTCACGGTCCGATTCCAGGGCCCCATCGGTGGCGGCGGGATCGGGGGTGAAGGTGGTCCGCCGCAGGAGGGCGCGGATGCGGGCAACCAGTACGGGGGTGTCGACCGGCTTCACCACATAGTCGTCGGCGCCCGCTTCCAGGCCGAACACCACGTCCAGGGAGTCGCCGCGTGCCGACATCATCAGGATCGGGACCTGGCTGGTCTCCCGCACCTTGCGGCACAGCCCGATGCCGTCCAGTTCCGGCAGCATCACATCGAGCAGCAGCAGGTCGGGGGCGTGTTCGCGGAACATCTCCAGCCCGGTCAGGCCGTCGGCGGCCGAGTGCATCCCAAAGCCGTAGCGCGCCAGCGCCATCGAGACGGAGGTGCGGATCACCTCGTCGTCCTCGACGAGGAGGATGATCGGAGCTCCTTCGGGCGGCTGGGGGGTGCCGGGCACGATGTCGTCCTGTGTTGCTGCGCTCACTGCGGGCCTTTCGGTGTGGGGCTCTGGTCCACGATCCTCCCTGTTGGTGTGCCGGAGTCTCGCCGCGAGTGCCTCGACCCGCCGGACCCACTGTGCGACAGTCACCCATCCGTTCTGCGGAGGCCGTGTATCCATCAGGTATGCACTGGGCATCGGCCCGCGCATGTCAGCCGGTGGGCGGTCGCACCTCATTCCCAACGACGTTGCACCGCGGGCGGGTTGGGATCCAACGGGTCCGTACGCCTCTACACTCCAAGCCCCACCGACTTATGGAGGAACGTTGTGAAAGACGAGCGGCAGGCGGCGGACGGGATCGATGCGGGCCAGGCGCACTCCGCCCGCGTCTACGACTACCTGTTGGGTGGCAAGGATCACTACGCGGTCGATGTGGAGGCCGGCGACGCCATGTGTAGGGAGTGGCCGGCCCTCCCGATCCACATGCGGGCCAACCGCGAGTTCATGCACCGGGCAGCGCGCCATGTGGCCCGCGAGGCGGGCATACGGCAGTTCCTGGACATCGGTACGGGGCTGCCCACGTCTCCCAATCTCCATGAGGTGGTCCAGGGCGAGCGTCCGGACTCGGCGGTGGTCTACGTCGACAACGACCCCATCGTCCTCGCCCACGCCCAGGCGCTGCTCACCAGTTCGCCCGGGGGGCGGACCGCCTATGTGGATGCGGACATGCGCACCCCGGACGCCATCATCGACTCCCCCGCGTTCCAGGACGTGCTGGATCTGCGCGAACCGGTGGGGCTGATGATCATCGGCATCCTCCACTTCATCCTGCCCCCCGAGGACCATGCCTTGGTGCGGCGACTGCTCGATCCACTGCCGTCCGGCAGCTATGTGGCGATGTCCATCGGCACGGCCGACTTCGCCCCGGTGGAGGTGGGGCGGGTGGCGTCCGAGTACGAGCGGCGGGGGATGCCGATGTGCCTGCGCACACGGGAGCAGGCCGAGGCGTTCTTCGACGGCTTGGACCTCGTCGAACCGGGCGTTCAGCAGGTGCACAAGTGGCGACCCGGGGCGGATCCGTCACCGGTCGATGACCGTGACATCGCCATGTACGGGGCCGTGGCGCGCAAGCGCTAGTGGGGACGTGCGTACGGGGCGCTGCGGCGGGCCGGGGGTGACGGGAGTCAGTCGGTGATCATTGCGTGGCCGGCACCGTTCTGAGGACCTTGCCCTTGCGGTCGGCCAGGAGATAGCCCGAGCCGTAGGCGTCCGAGAGATAGACCGAGATGCCGGCGGGCGACTGTCGCAGGGAGTTCGGCATGGACAGCACCACATAGCGCGAGGTGGGATTCTTCACGCCCAGATCCCTCTCGGCCCGTTTGATCAGCGCGGGAAGGACGTCCCAGTCGTAGGTGTCGAGCCCCACCGGCTGCTCGCCGCCCATGAGCGTGCCGCTGATCAGGCCGCGGGATGTGCCCTGGCCCACGCGGTAGTCGTAGCTGTCGTAGCGGGTCTTGCTGCCCTTGACCATGGTCCAGGCGGATGCGTACTCCGGGTACACGACAAATCTGCCCACCTGGTCGGTGCCCGCCTTCGCCTTCAGTTCCTTCGTCACGAGCCGCAGCCCGGCGGGGGTCAGCAGGCTGTCCGGCTCGCCCTTCTCCTGCTCCTGGTCCTGTTCCTGCGGGGTGTCGTCCTTCTGTTGTGCTCCCGAGCCCGACGGGGACGCCACGACGCCCTTGGCGTTGGACGGGGAGGCGGCGCCGCCCGGCGTCGCCGAGGTCTTCTTCCCGTCGTCGGGCTCGGGCAACAGGTTCCACACGAGTACGGCGATCAGGGTGGTGGCGAGGAGCGAGGAGACGACGGCCGTCCGGCGCCCGAGCCCGGATCGCCGCGGTGGGGCGGACGGGGGCACGACCGTCGGCGGCAGCCCGCCGTGCCCACCCGTGGCGTACGGGGGAACGGCATCGGCGTGGGAGACGGGCGGGCCGAACGTGCCGAGCGGTGCGGTGGGCGGCACGCCCGCGGGCGCCAGTCGGTACGAGGTCTCGTCCGGTGCGAAAGCGGGCGGTGCGAAGCCGAGCGGTGCATAGCCGGGCGGGCTGCTCTCTCCGCGGGCGGCGGCAGCCAGCATCCGGTCCACGGACTCCGCGTCGGGTCGTGCGGCGGGGTCCCTCACCAGCAGGGCGCTGAGCACTGCGGTCAGCGGACCGGCCTGGCGCGGGGGCGGCAACTCCTCGTTGAGGACGGCGGCGAGCGTGGCCAGCGTCGTCCCCCGGCGCAGCGGATGGTTCCCCTCCACGGCCACGTAGAGCATCATCGCCAACGACCACAGATCGGAACCGGGCCCGCCGTCCTGTCCGGCAATGCGTTCCGGCGCCATGTAGTCGGGCGTGCCGATGAGGGAGCCGGTCGCGGTCAGCACGGTCGACTCGCGGATGGCGGCGATGCCGAAGTCGGTGAGCACGGGGCGGCCGTCCGGCCGTAGCAGCACATTGGCGGGCTTGACGTCCCGGTGTTGGATGCCGACGTCGTGCGCGGCGCGCAGGGCTGCCGATATCTCCAGTCCGAGTGTGGCGGCCTCCACGGGGGCCATCGGTCCACGGGCCAGCCGGTCCTGGAGCGAGCCCCCGGTCACGAGCTCCATGACCAGCCAGGGGTAGGTGTCGTCGCCGCCGTCGACCACGTGGTGGATGGTCACCACATTGGGGTGTTCGACGCGCGCCAGTGCGCGGGCCTCCCTCAACACCCGGGCGCGCAGCAGTCGGGCGGCCTCGGGGTCGTACTCGGCGAGCCCGGGGTCGGGAGGTCGCACCTCCTTCAGCGCCACCGCACGATCCAGTACCAGATCGCGCGCACGCCACACCGTGCCCATGCCACCGCCGCCGAGTCGTGCCTCCAACTCGAAGCGCCCGTCGATGACCCGTCTTGCCGCATCCCCGCCGCTCATGGCCCGGAGCTTACGAGATCGGGGCGACATCCCACTCGTCCGGCCGTCTGGTGGACTTCTGCCGGCCGTGGCGATCAGGCCGGGCGGCGGCCCGACGGGGACGGTCGGCGCGGGCCGCGCACGGCCGGGGCCGTGGCAGTCCGGTCAGGAAGCGCGCTTCTTCGGCGTGGACCGCGCGGTCTTCTTCGCGGCCGTCTTCTTCTCGGCTGCCTTGGCGGCCGTCTTGGCTGTTGTCTTCTTGGCGGCTGTCTTCTTCGTGGCCGTACCGGATTTGGCCGTACTGGCCTTCGCGGTGGTCTTCTTGGGGGATTCCCGCGTGGACGTGCTCTTTTTCGCAGTCCGCTTCCGTCCCTTGATCGACGTCACCTCGGCGACCGCTTCGCCCTCGGCGCCCTCGCCCCTGGCCTCCTGTGCCGCCTTCACACTGCTCTCCAGCGCGGCCATCAGATCGATGACCTTGCCCCCGCGCTCGGCGGGTTCGGCCTCGGGCAGTGCCCCGCCGCCCTCGACCTTGGCGGCGATCATCGATTCGACAGCGGTTCGGTAGTCGTCCTGGAGCGAATCCATGTCCACCTGGCCGAGGGTCTCCATCAAGGCGTCCGCCAGATCGAGTTCCGCGTCCCGGACGGTCACCTCTGTCTCCGGGGCCACCCCTTCGGGGCGTCGGATCTCGTCCGGCCAGAGCAACCCGTGCATGGCGATCACATCGTCGACGACTCGCAACATGCCCAGCCGCTCCCGTCCCCGGAGCGCGAACTTCGCCAGGGCGACCTTCTGGCTCCGCTTGAGCGCTTCGCGCAGGAGCGTGTACGGCTTGGCGGCCGGGACCCCGTTGGCGGAGAGGTAGTAGGCGGCGTCCATCTGCAAGGGGTCGATCGATGCGGCCGGCACGAAGGCCACGATCTCGATCGTCTTGGCCGTCGGCAGCGGGAGGGCGGCGAGGTCCTCGTCCGTGATGGGGATGATCGAGCCGTCGGCCTCCTCGTACCCCTTGCCGATCTCGGCCGCCGTGACCTCCTTGTCCTCCAGTTCGCAGACCTTGCGGTAGCGGATGCGTCCGCCGTCGGCGGTGTGGATCTGGCGGAAGGAGATGGAGTGGTTCTCGGTGGCGTTCACCAGCTTGATCGGGATGCTGACCAGGCCGAAGGAGATCGCGCCGTTCCATATGGATCGCACGTTAGATCCCTTTCATGAGATTCATACGCATATACGGCTTTCATGCGATTCTCATCGTATGACGCCGATCACCGAGGTCGCCGGACGGCGGCTGGCGCTCAGCAATCTGGAGAAGGTCATCCATCCGGCGACCGGAACCACCAAGGGCGAGATCCTGCACTACTACGCCACCACCGCACAGGCGCTCCTCCCCCATGTCCACGACCGGCCGGTCTCCTTCCTGCGCTACCCGGACGGGCCCGAAGGTCAGCTGTTCTTCACCAAGAATCCGCCGCCCGGTACGCCATCGTGGGTAACGACCACCCCCGTGCCGCGCTCCGAGGACCCACGCGCCCGCCAGGTCGTCATCGCCGACCTGCCGTCGCTGGTGTGGGCGGCCAACCTCGTGGTGGAGCTCCACGTACCGCAGTGGACGGTCGCCGCGCCGGCCGTCGCCGACCGGATGGTCTTCGACCTGGACCCGGGCCCTCCGGCCACGATCGAGGAGTGCTGCGAGGTCGCCCTGTGGCTGCGGGAACGACTTGCCGCGGACGGTCTGGACGCCTACGCCAAGACCTCCGGGTCCAAGGGCATGCACATCCTGGTGCCGCTGGTGCCCACCCCATCGGCACAGGTGTCCGCGTACGCCAAGCAACTCGCCCAGGAGGGGGAGAGCGCCCTCCCCCGGCTGGTCCTGCACCGGATGAAGCGCAGTCTGCGGTCCGGGAAGGTCTTCGTCGACCACAGTCAGAACGCCGCGGCCAAGACCACGGCCGCCCCCTACACCCTGCGGGCGCGCGCCGAACCGACCGTCTCCGCGCCACTGACCTGGGAAGAAGTGGAGGCCCGCCGCAATCTGGTGCTCAGGCTGGCGGACATCGCACCCCGGCTCGACCGGTACGGGGATCTGATGGGCCCGCTCACCGACCCCGATCGGGCGCGCCCGCTGCCCTGAGTCCGCCCCCACCGCATGGGCACCCGCTCAGCACGGCCGTGCGGTGGGGCCGTCCCGGTGACGCGCCGCCCGCGCCCGGCGAGCCCGCACCCGCACCGACGACCGGCCGGGCCCACCCTGGCGCCATGGACGAGAGGCCCCCGACCATCGCACTGCGCCCGCCCGTCGATGTGATGCGCCCGCGGCCCGTCGACGAGATCCCCGACCAGGGCAGTACGCCCGGTGGCTTCCAGTACACGCTCAAACTCGACGGCTTCCGCGCGGTCGCCTTCGTCCTGGACGGCGGGCGGGTCTTCCTCCAGTCGCGCTCCCGCAGGGACCTGGCCCGGGAGTTCCCCGAGATCGCGACCGAGTTGGGGCGGCGGCTGGCGCCCGGAACGGTCCTGGACGGCGAGCTCTGCGCCTATCGGGACGGCAAGCTGAGCTTCACCGACCTGCTGAAGCCCGCCGCCGAGCGGCAGCGGCTCGCCGTGCCCGTCTCCTACATCGCCTTCGACGTCCTCGCGGTCCCGGGCCGCGACGTCAGAACACGACCGCTGCACGAGCGGTGGTCCCTGCTCGGCGAGGTGCTGGCCACCGTGGGCCCACCGCTGCAACGCGTCCTGGCGACGGAGGACCGGGCCACCGCTGACCTGTGGTTCCACGAGCTGCGCGGGGCGGGGGTCGAGGGGATCGTGGCCAAGGCCCTGGACTCCCCCTATCGACCCGGCACCACCTGGTCCTGGCGCAAGATCCGGCACGCCGATACCCGCGACGGGGTCCTCCTCGGTGTCTTCGGCCGCCCCGAGCGCCCCCAGGCGCTGCTGGTCGAACTCCCCGACGGTCAGGTCGTACGGACCTCACCCCGGCTGACCGCCGCACAGTCCTACGAGGTCGGCCGGCTGGTGGGCGGTCGACTGGGCGAGCAGGTGGAGCGGGAGGGACACGGGCCGGTGCGCCCGCTGATCGAACCGCTGCTCGTCGAGGTGCGCCAGCCGGCGGGCCGACGGGAGCCCACGGCCCGGTTCGTCCGGGTGCGCTCGGAGGGCTGACGCCCCGGGCACCCCGTGGGTCAGCTGCGCAGCCAGGTGCGGCGATCACGCGCCAAGGCGTGGAGCGCCGCGATGTCGGCGGGCTTGTGCACGGCCCCGAGGCGCGCGAAGGCCGACGCCTCCCCCTCCCGGATCACCCGTACGTCCCCCGGCGCCCGCACCACCTCCAGCCGTGCCGCGCCCACCACGGCGAGAACCGGGCGCACCGCCGTCGCCAGGGCCAAGCAGGCACGTTCCGCACGACGGCGGGTGAGCCGCAGAAGGGGCACGGGACCGCCCCGCCCGGCGCGGACCTCCGGGTCGGCGATCCGCAGCCGCAGCCGGTGGGCGGGCACCGTGTGCACGGCGAACACACCGCCGGGGCCGATCAGCAGATGGTCGATGCGATCGCCGCCCGGCAGCGGTACGGCGTGCAGCACCCGCCAGCCGGCGGCGTCGAGCTGCTCCAGTTCCGCGCCGAGCATCTGATGGGCCCGCAGTCGTGCCCGTGCGGAACGCCGGGGGTCGCGCGCCCAGCGGTGGGGCGGCCCGCTCGGCAGGTCCACTTCGGCATGGATCGTCTCGCCCGGCCGGTTGGGCGCCAGGTCGTCATCGGGGTGGAGGGAGAGCCTGGCCAGGTCGGCCCGGGTGGGCACGGGCGGCGGGCCGATCGTCCAGTCGCCGGTGAGATGGGGCGCGAGGGCGGACAGCACCGCCTGGCGGTACCGCTCGAAGACCAGGCTGATGTGCCCGGCGCAGCCCCGGGAAGCGCCCCGCACGGCACGTGGACCGCCCGTACGGCCGTTGTCGGGTACGGCGCCCGGTGGTCCGCCGCTCGGCTCGGAACCCGCTTCCGCGGTGCCGCGGGCTCCGCGTTGGTCGGGTTCGGCGGGGTCGGCAGGGTCGTCGGGTTCAGCAGGGTCGTCGGGTTCGTCAGGCTGGTCGACGGGGGATTCGCCCTCGACACTGCCACCACTGTCGTACCAGGCGACGTGTTGGCCGTTCGCCAAGCTGACGTAGAGCCGGGTGCGGCCCTCCCAGTGTGCTGGTGTGACCCGTAACGACGTCATGGCACCGCTCCAACCCCCGCGACCGGGAACCGCTCCTGGGATCCATGGGAACAGCCCCGGGGCCTTTGGGGCAATAACCCCTTGGGGCCTTGGGTGTGGTGCAGACTCTCCCCAAGCGCGGGGTTCAGGCGCATAGTTCTGCCGCGGAGTTGTGGCGCTCGGCTCTTGGGAGGGGGCAGGCGTGTTCGGGGGAATCGACGAGGTCGACTGGGCCGCACTGGAACATGCCTACGGTCCGGCGGACGACGTGCCCGAGTTGCTCCACGGGTTGACGTCGCAGGATCCGCAGGAGCGGGAAGCCGCGCTCGACGGGATGTACGGCGCGGTGCACCACCAGGGCGACGTCTACGACTCGACGCTGGCCTGCATACCGTTCCTGCTGGAGCTCGTCAGCGATCCGTCGGTCCCCGACCGCGGCGGCATCGTCGAACTGTTGACCAGCATCGGGGGCATCGACCTCGACGGGGACGACGAACTCGACCCCGATGACGCGGAGTTCGAGTACGCGGCGAACTACGCGATGGCGGCATCGGCGGTGACGGCGAGCGCGGACGTGTTCCTCGCCCTCGTCGACTCCGACGACCGCGGTGTGCGGCTCACCGCCCCGCTCGCCCTCGCGACGCTCCACGGCGAACCCGAGCTGGTGCTCGGATTGCTGCGGGAGCGGTTGAAGATCGAGCAGGACCCGGAGGTGCGCTTCGCCTGTGTGGAGGCGGCGGGCCGGGTGGCGCTGAGGCACGACTGGTTGGCGTCCGAGGTGGTGGAGTGGCTGGTGGAACTGGCCGGGCTGCCCGAAGGGGTCACCGGACCCTTACCGCCCGCGCTCCCGCCGCCTCCCGGACCCGTGGGCGCCTCCCGCACCTACGACGCGGGGCTGCGGCTCTCCGCGCTCGCCCAGCTCGCCCGCTGCGCTCCCCACGCCCTGCCCCCGGAGGTCGTCAGCGGAGTGACGGGCCTCCTGCGCGAGCTACGGGAGGAATCCTCGATCTCGGCCGCTCCTGCGGCAGAGGGGACGCCGCCGGCCGGCACACGACCGGAGCGCGGCGGCCTGGTCACCGGCCGGCCCACCCCCTGGACCGGGGACCTGTTGCGCACGCTCCACTCCGGTCTGGGCGATCGGGTCGCCGATCGCACGGCGCTCCTGGGTGACCAGCTGCGCAGCCCCGACGGCGGACAGCGGTTGGACGCGGTACGGATGAGCTGCGCGCTGCTGCGCACCTGGCGCGGGGAGTACGGCGAGCTGGTGAGCCTCGTCGGGGCGCAGTTGGCGACCCGGGAGCCGCGGCTGGCCGACGCCGCAGCGGTGACGTTGGGCGAGTTGTTCTCCCTGGCGGCACCCGCGGCGGACGCGCTGGCCGAGTTCGTGACGGCCGATCCGGGCCGCTGGGTCCAGGAGTGGGCCACCGGGCCGCGGATGCTGGGCAGCGCGCTGACCGCTCTGGCGCGTACGGGGGACGCGCGGGCGGTGCCGGTGCTGGCGCGCCTGTTGGAGTTGCCCGAGACCCCGCAGGACCTGGGGCAGGTGCTGGATCCGCTGGGCGCTGCGGCGACCGCGCTCATACCGGCGTTGCGCGGGCGGCTGGCCCGTATGTCGCTGGACCACCGGCTGTACGACCTCGCGGGGCCCGTGCTGTCCGGGTTGACGGCGCTCCGGGCGGTGGAGTCGCTCCCGGAGGTGCTCAGGGTGCTCAGGGGGGCACCGGAGTACCGCAGGGAGTGGGTGATCGAGTTGGTGCTGCGGGCGCTGACGGCGTTCGGGCCGGCGGCCCGTGCCTCGATACCGGACCTGCGGGCGCTGTTGGTGCGGGCGGGTGGCTCGCAGGCACTGTCGGGGGCGTTCGGGGCGAAGACGGCGGGTGCCCTGTGGGCGGTGGAGGGCGATCCTGCGGTGGTGCTGCCGGCGCTGCGCACGGCACTGTCGTCGACGGAGTCGGGGGCTCGGCGTTCGGCGTCCTCGGTGCTCGGTGCCATGGGCTCGGCGGCGCGCGAGACGGCGCCCGAGCTCGGTGCGCTGCTGCGGGCGCCGGACCCGTGGACACGGGTGGACGCCGCGCTCGCCCTGTGGCGGGTGACGGGCGAGCCCGACCGGGCGTGGCCGGTGCTGGCGGGTGCGTGGGAGGCGTTGCCGTTCACGCGCGTCCCGATCGCGGAGCGACTTGGCGAGCGGCTGACCCGGCCGGCCGGCGATGGCGCCACGGTGATGGAAGGGGCGGATGGGGCCGCGGAGATGCTCAGGGCCGAGCTGGGCCGGGTCCGGCGCCATAACGCCATCGACGGCGGGTACGGAAGCCATGACATCGTGAGGGACGAGAAGCTGCTGGCCCTGTGCCGGCGGGCGCTGACCAGGGAGAGACCTACGACATGATCATTTTCGGTACCAAGGGATACCTCCACCAGCTGGCGATGCTGACCCTCGTCTGCGGATCCTGCGGCAATCCGGCCGCGCACGCCCTGCGCAAGCGGGTCACCAAGTTCACGCTGTTCTTCGTCCCGCTGTTCCCGGTCTCGACGAAGTACGCCACGCAGTGCACGTTCTGCGGGGCCGAGCAGAAGCTCGTCAAGGAGCAGGCGGACCAGTTGCTGGCGCAGGGCGACGGCTGGCAGCAGGGCGGCCCGTCGTACGGAACCCCCCAGGGGCAGCAGGGACACCACGGCCAGCAGGGCCAGAACCCGTACCAGCGCTGAGCGCGGCGGTCACGGACCGCGTTCGTGACCGCCGGCGCCCGCCCGGTCGCGCTCGGTCCACCATCGGGGAGCGGGGGCCGCTGCGCATAAAGTGGTCGGGACCTCTTCGCCACGCCCGCCCCGGAGGACCGTGCCGCCGCGCCCGCCCCGTACGCCGCTATTCGCCGCCGCGCTGACAGCGGTCCTCGGCGTGCTGCTCGTGGGGTGCGGCGAGGCGGGTGAGCTGCGCAGCGCGGGTCCCACGGCCACCGCCACCGGCCCGGTGCAGCTGTGGCCGGGACTGGCGCCGGTCACCTCTCCCCCGTACGACTACGGCGAGACGAACACCGCGACCATCCCGGGCGTCGCGGTGCCGACGACCGGGGTACGCGACCTCGATCCGGTGGCGGTCGTCACGGCCGAGTCAATGGCGCATCCGGAGCTGTACACCGGGCCCGACGGCGTCTTCAGGACCACGCTCGCCCAGCTCAAGCAGTGCGAGAAGAAGCCGGAGGTCTGTCCGGTGATGTCGCCGTACTACCGCGACCTCACGGGTGACGGACTGGAGGAACTGATCTTGGGCATCAAGCTGCCCGATCAGTTGACGGCGGTCCGGGTCTACCGGCCCGAGGCGCGTTCCGACTCCCTGACCCGGATCATGTCGACGGCCGACCAGTTGGTGCGCGTGCAGTTGGCGGGGCGGGACATCGTGTTGCGCTCGGTGTCGGCCGGCATCCCCGGTTACGAGTACCGCACGGCCTGGTCCTGGGACGCGAGGAACGGCGCGATGCTGCCGACGCGCGACGAGATCGTCAGGGTCAAGCCGTCGACGGACGCCGTCGCGCCCGATGCCACGGGCTCCGCGGCGGAGCCCCAGTGAAGACCGCAAGCAGGGCGCAGGAGCATCGGGGCGGGTCCGCCCCCCACTCGGTCCCGGGGGTCAGGCGCCGCTGGACCGAGCTGCCCCGGTGGGCCGTCAGCCTCACCTGGAAGGCGGCCGTCTTCATCGTGGTCATGTGCTGTGTGCTGGCCACGCTGCTCGGGACGCTGGTGCACGCCGCCGTCACCAGTCAGACCGTCGAGCAGTCCCGGGAGAAGGCGCTGGACAAGCTGGACGAGGTCGCGGACGCCTATCGGGCCGGTGAGCCCCTGCCCCCGTATGCAGGAGTGGACCACGCGGCGCTGCCGGCCTCCTTGCGGACGCTGGCGGTGAGCGGTGAGCGCGGCACGGTGGTGAGCAGCTATGACGGTCGCCCCACGATGTGGGCGGCGGGCCCCGCGGACGGTCGGGCCCTGTACGTCCGCATCGACTACACGCTCAGCGCGAGCACCATCACGGGGCTCGATCGGGCGATCGTCGGTTCGTCGGTGCTGGCGATCGGGGCGACGCTGCTGGTGGGTGCGTTCGCGGTGACGCGGGTGACGCGGCGGCTGCATCTGACGGCGCAGGTGGCGCGGCGGATCAGTGCAGGCGATCTCGATGCACGGGTCAACGATCCGCGGACGCGCAATCCGTCCCGCCCTCAGGACGAGGTCGCCACGGTCTCGGTCGCCCTGGACTCCATGGCGTCCTCGCTCCAGGGCAAGCTGCTGAGCGAACAGCGCTTCACGGCGGATGTGGCGCACGAGTTGCGGACCCCGCTGACGGGGCTGACGGCAGCCGCCGAACTGCTGCCCGACGGCCGGCCCGCGGAGATGGTGCGGGACCGGGTGCGGGCGATGCGTTCATTGACGGAGGACCTGTTGGAGATCTCCCGGCTCGACGCGGGCAGCGAGACGGTGGATCTGGACGTCCACGAGTTGGGGCTGGTGGCCGAGCGGGTGGTGCGCGCTTCGGGCACCGAGACCGAGGTGCGTCTGGTGCGGGATGTGACGGTGGAGACCGATCGGCGCCGGCTGGAGCGGGTGCTCGGCAATCTGATCGCCAACGCCCATCGGCACGGGAAGGCGCCGGTGGTGCTGACGGTGGACGGACTGACGGTGACGGTCACCGATCGGGGGCCCGGCTATCCGACGTATCTGTTGGAGCACGGCCCGGCCAGGTTCCGTACGGAGGGCGGCAGCAACGGGCACGGTCTGGGGCTGACGATCGCGGCGGGTCAGGCGGCGGTGATCGGGGCGCGGCTGCACTTCGCCCAGGGGCCCGAAGGCGGCGCGGTGGCGACGGTGACCCTGCCGTGCCGTCCGGTGCCCGGGCAGCGGGGGCCGCTGGCCTGAGAAGTCCGCTGGCCTGAGAGTGCACGGGCCTGAGCGTGCATGGGCTCGCCAATCGGACCGCACATGCGCGACATAAAGGACATAAGACTTACCGCTTGCTAAGTTGCCTGCCATGACCGCCACCACCAAGGCGCCGGCACACCCCCCACCCCTCGCCCCCCACCCCACACGGCGTCGGGGCGTCGAACTCTCCCTCGTGGTCTGCGCCGTTCTCATCTGCGTCTACGGATACACCGCGGTCGGCCTCGCCCGGAACCACGCCGTCCCCGAAGACGCACTGCGCTACGGCGGCGGTCTCGGACTCGTCGCCCTCCTCGCCCACCTCGCCGTACGACTGCGCGCCCCCCACGCCGACCCGCTGCTCCTGCCGATCGCCGTGCTCCTCAACGGCCTCGGACTCGTCCTGATCCACCGCCTCGACCTGGAGACCCCCCACCGCACGGCGGCACCCGCCCAACTCCTCTGGTCGGCGCTCGGCGTGGCGCTGTTCACGGCGACCGTACTGCTGCTGCGCGACCACCGGGCCCTCCAGCGGTACGCGTATGTGTCCGTGGCCGCAGCGCTCGCCCTGATGACCGCCCCCATCCTGTTCCCCGCCGTCAACGGCGCCCGGATCTGGATCCGGATCGGCGAACTCTCCTTCCAACCGGGCGAGTTCGCCAAGATCCTGCTCGCGGTGTTCTTCGCGGCCTACCTCGCCGCCAACCACCACGCGCTCGCGGTCACGGGCCGCCGCATCTGGCGGCTCCAACTGCCCACCGGGAGGGTGCTGGGCCCCATCGTCACCATCTGGCTCACCAGCGTCGGGGTGTTGGTCCTCGAACGGGACCTCGGCACCTCGCTCCTCTTCTTCGGACTCTTCGTGATCATGCTCTACGTGGCCACGGGCCGAACCGGCTGGATCGCGGTGGGACTGACGCTCGCCGCCGCCGGGGCGTTCGCCGTCGGCATGTTCGAGCCCCATGTGCACGGCCGCGTGGAGGACTGGCTTGACCCCTTCGCCACCATCGAAGCCGGCCTCGGCGCCGGCCAGGTGGCACAGTCGCTGTTCGCCTTCGGCGCCGGCGGCGTCCTGGGCACCGGACTGGGCCTCGGACACTCCACCCTGATCGGCTTCGCCGTGAAGTCCGACTTCATCCTGGCCACCGCAGGCGAAGAACTCGGGCTGGTCGGCCTCACCGGCATCCTCCTGCTGTACGGGCTGCTCGTGGCCCGGGGCTTCGACGCCGGGCTCCATCTGCGCGACCCCTTCGGCCGGCTCCTCGCCATCGGCCTCGCCTCCATCGTCGCCCTCCAGGTCTTCGTGATCACCGGAGGCGTCACGGGGCTGATCCCGCTCACCGGGATGGCGATGCCCTTCCTCGCCCAGGGCGGCTCGTCCGTCGTCGCCAACTGGCTGATCGTGGCGCTCCTGATCAAACTGAGCGACTCGGCCCGCACCCCCCTCGACCCGCCGGAGGCGCGGTGATCCGCTACATCCGACGCGCGGCCTGGCTGTGCTGCGCCCTGCTCATCGCCCTGTTCGCCAACGCGGTCCGCCTCCAGGTCGTCGAATCGGACGCGCTGGGCGAGAGCCCCGCGAACCGCAGGAGCGCCATCGCCCGTTACGCCGAACCGCGCGGGAACATCATCGTCGGCGGACGTCCCGTGACGGGCTCCAAGGACACCCGACAGCAACTGCGGTTCGAACGCACCTATCCACAGGGCTCCTTGTACGCGCCCGTGACCGGGTTCTCCTCGCAGACGTACGGCACCTCCCTCATCGAGAACGCCCAGGACGGTGCCCTGGCCGGCACCGATCCGCTGTTGCGGCCCCTTCCCCTGTGGCACGACATCAGCCGGGGCCGACCGCCCGGCGGGGACGTCATCACCACCGTCGAACCGTCCATGCAGCAGGCCGCGTTCGCCGGGCTCGGCGGCAAGCGGGGCGCGGTCGCCGCGCTGGAGCCGTCAACCGGGCGGATCCTGGCCCTGGTGAGCAGCCCCTCCTACGATCCCGGGGTGCTCTCCGGCACCGGCCAGGAGGTGACCTCGGCCTGGAACCGGCTCCAGGCCGAGGAGACGCGCCCGCTGGTGAACCGGGCCATCCGTCAGACCTATCCGCCGGGCAGTGCGTTCAAGATCGTCACGGCTGCCGCGGCGTTGGACGCCGGGGTCGTCACCGATGTGGACGCACCCCTGGGAACACCCGACCCCTATCTGCTGCCCGGCACCAGGACCCGCCTCCCCAACGCCGTGCGCGGCTGCGCCGACGCCTCGCTCGCCCATGCCGTCCAGTGGTCCTGCAACACCGTCATGGCCGATGTCGGAGCCCGGGTGGGGCTGAGCGGGATGCTGGCCACGGTGAGCGCCTTCGGCTTCAACGACCGCGAACTGCGCATCCCCTCCGCGGTCACCCCGTCGAACTTCGACACCCGGATGAGCGTCGACCAACTCGCCCTCTCCTCGATCGGGCAGTTCAACACGACCGCCACACCGCTCCAGATGGCGATGGTGGCCGCGGCGGTCGCCCACGGCGGTGAGGTGATGCGGCCCCATCTGGTGGACCGGGTGGTGGCCCGCGGCACCCGGGCGATCTCCCGCACCCATCCGAGCCTCTACCAACGGGCGATGAAGCCCGCCACGGCCCGCCGGCTCCAGGACCTGATGGTTCGGGTCGTCGAGGACGGCACGGGGGCGAACGCCGCGATCCCGGGCGCGCGGGTCGGCGGCAAGACGGGCACCGCCCAGCACGGCCTGGACAACTCGGGCACGCCGTACGCCTGGTTCATCTCCTGGGCCCAGCGGGACGACGCCTTCCAACCCGCGGTGGCGGTGGCCGTGGTGGTGGAGGACGCGGAGGCGGTACGCACCCAGATCAGCGGTGGCGGCAGCGCGGCGCCCATCGCCCGGGCCGTGATGGAGGCGGCGCTCCGCAGGTGACCCGTCCTCCCCACAGCGGGAACCTCCCCCTCCCGTCCAGCCCGGGCGGCTGACTATGCCCAGGGATTGACGGACTTGCTGACGAAGAGTCTCATAAGGAGTGGCGCCCTCGGAACCGGCCCGCGCAGAAGGTCGCGCCCGTACCCGAAGGCAACCGGCCAGGCACTCCCCCGACGTTCGCGAGGTGTTCTCCACCATGACGACCGTGTCCGAATCCGAACTGCGCACCCTCCACGACGCGCTCGGCCCCCTCCGTGACCGGGAACAGGTCGCCGCCCGGCTGCTCGAAGCCTCCGCCAAGCACTCGTTCGACCCGGACAGCGAACTCGACTGGGACTCCCCTGTGGAGGAGGGCAAGTGGTTCTGGCCACCGGAGTTGGTCTCGCTCTACGACACCCCGCTCTGGCGCCGGATGTCCGAGGAGCAGCGGATGGACCTCGCTCGACACGAAGCCGCTTCACTGGCCTCGCTCGGCATCTGGTTCGAGATCATCCTGATGCAACTGCTGGCACGCCACATCTACGACAAGCCCGTGACCAGCAATCACGTACGGTACGCGCTCACCGAGATCGCCGACGAGTGCCGACACTCCATGATGTTCGCCCGGATGATCGACAAGGGCGGGGGCCCCGCGTACCCCGTACCGCGGCTCTACCACAATCTGGCCCGCGTCCTGAAGACCGTCTCCACCACCCCGGGATCGTTCGCCGCCACTCTGCTCGGCGAGGAGATCCTCGACTGGATGCAACGGCTGACCTTCCCCGACGAGCGCGTCCAGACGCTGGTGCGCGGCGTCACCCGCATCCACGTGGTGGAGGAGGCGCGCCATGTGCGGTACGCGCGGGAGGAGTTGCGCCGACAGATGGTGACCGCGCCGCGCTGGGAACAGGAACTCACCCGAGTCAGCTGTGGGCACGCGGCCCAGGTGTTCTCGGTCTGCTTCGTCAACCCGCAGGTGTACACGAACGTCGGACTCGACCGGCGCGAGGCCGTCGCCCAGGCACGGGCCAGCGGTCACCGTCGGGAGGTGATGCAGTCCGGGGCGAAGCGCCTGACGGACTTCCTGGACGACATCGGGGTGCTGCGCGGCCCGGGCCGCAGGCTCTGGCAGCGCTCCGGACTGCTCGCATGAGAGCTTCCTCCCTCGCCGCCCGCGGACCCTGCCGTGCGGTTACGCTGCGAAGCATGAGCACTCCCGTCCCGGCGCCCCGCGCCTACCGGCGGCTGAGCGTCGAGGAGCGCCGCAGCCAACTGCTGTCTGCCTCGCTGCGCCTGTTCGCCCACCGGGCCCCGGACGACGTCTCCCTCGACGACGTGGCCGAGGCGGCCGGTGTCTCGCGGCCCCTCGTCTACCGCTACTTCCCGGGCGGCAAGCCCCAGTTGTACGAGAGCGCCCTGCGCTCGTCGGCGGAGGTGCTGGAGCGGTGCTTCACCGAGCCCCGGTCGGGGCCTCCCACCGAACGGCTCGCGCGGGTCCTGGACCGCTATCTCGTCTTCGTCGACGAGAACGACACCGGGTTCAGCGCCCTGCTGCGGGGCGGCAGCGTGGTGGAGACCTCCCGGACGAACGCGATCGTGGACGGTGTGCGCAGGGCAGCCGCCGAACAGATCCTGGTCCACCTCGGCGCCCAGCAGCCGGGCCCCCGGTTGCGGATGGTGGTGCGCACCTGGATCGCGGCGGTCGAGGCTGCCTCGCTGATCTGGTTGGACGAGGGCAAGCAGCCGGCGCCGGACGAGTTGCGCGACTGGCTGGTGGACCACTTGATCGCCCTGCTCACCGCATCGGCCGCCACGGACGGGGAGACGGCCACCGCGGTGCGCTCGCTCGTCGCCCTGGAACGTCCCGAGGGCCCGGTGCACCGGCTCGTCGCCCGAGTGCTCCCCCTGCTGTCGGACGTCTCCCCCGCGCCCACGGAGTAGCACGGCGGCCCGCCCGCACCCACCGGGTGGCCGCCGCCGTTCGAACCCGACGGTGAGCGAGACTGTGCAGGTGAGAAGCGAAAGCACGCCTTTTGTCGGTGGCCCGCTCGATGGGCAGGTGCTGCCCGTCCTGGTGGGACCCACCGGGCATCCGCCCAAGTGGTACGAGATTCCCGTGCCGGGCGACGACGGGTCCACCGCGGTCGTCCACGCCTACCGTCGGGTCCCCCGCGGCTACACCAAGCGGCTCGGTCTCCAGCGGGGCTGGATGTACGAGTACGCGCCCGATGGCAGGGAGCGGCGCGAGCTGCGCTGGCCCTGGTCGAAGCCGTCGGGGCCGTCGAATCCGTCGGGGCCAGCCGACACGCCGTAGACCGCGGGCTCGTGCCCCCAGGAGTGACCTCGTTGGGCCGATCCGGCCACCCGGGAGGCGCGGCGGGACCGTGGGCCGCAGCCTCGGTCCGGGTGGAGGGGCCGCCCCGACCGGAGGTGATGAGGTGTCAGCGAGGTTGTGGGGCGGGACGGGCCTGGCGATCGTGATGGGAGCCGTCCCGGTGCTGGACCCGGTGGCAGCGCCCGCCTGGAGCGCCGCTTCGGCAACCGTCCGGCCGGGGGAAACCGCGCCGGCCCCCACCGCCGGCCCGTCCGCACTCCCCGGTACGGGGACGGCCGCCGACACGGACGGGAAGCCCGGGGCCGCGCCGCTGACCGTGGCCGGCGCGCTGGCCCAACTCCAGACGCTCTACCGCCAGGCGGGGGCGGCCGAGACCGACTACCGGACCGTCAAGAAACAGTTGGTCGCCCAGCGCACCCGGACGATCGCGTTGAACCGCGGGTTGAAGGCCGCGCGGAAGGCGCTGGCGGCCAGCCGCGACGAAGTGGGCCGCATCGCCCGTGAGCAGTACCAAGGGCGGTCCGAGGTGGGCGAGCTGTCGCGCTATCTACAGATCTTCCTCGGCCGTGAGCCGCAGCGTGCCCTGGACGAACGCCATCTGTGGGAGCGCGTCGCCGCCGACCGGCTGGCGACCCTGGACCGCCTACGGGACGACACCCGCCGGGCGACCACCCTGGCGGCGGCCTCCCGGCAGGCGTACGACCGCGAGCTGAAGCTGGCCGCCCGTCAGCAGGAGGCACGGCGGACGGCGGCCGACCGGCTGGCGGCGGTCGAGGAGCTGTTGGCCTCCCTCTCGCCCGACCAGCTGACCGCCCTGGCGGCCGTGGAGGGCGGCGAACTCACCGCGGGCGGCTCCGCGAACCCGTCGCGGTCTCCCGAAGAGACCGCGACGGACGACAGTGCCACTGACACCGACTGACGCCTGCCCCTACCGGGCTGCCGCGGCGCCGACCTCGGCCACGTACGCCTCGGTGCGGGCCGGGTCGTAGAAGAAGTTCTCGAAGTCCGCGGGGTCGTTGAAGCCGTTGGCGAACCGATCGGCGATCGGCTGGAGCTGGCCGGCGGCGCCGATCAGGTTGAGGATGTGCTCCGGCGGGGGCGCGAGCATGGCGTTCGTCCACTTGGTGACGTGCTGGGCGGTCTCCCAGTAGCGGTCGAAGGTGGCCTGCATCCAGTCGCCGTCGAACGGCTTGTCGCCGTGCTCGACGATGGAGTCGAGATAGGCCGCGGCGCACTTCGACGCCGAGTTCGAGCCCTGGCCGGTGATCGGGTCGTTGGCGACGACGACATCGGCGACCCCGAGGACCAGACCGCCCCCGGGAAGCTGTCCCACGGGCTTGCGCACGGTCGGCGCGTACCGCCCGGCGAGGGTGCCGCCCGCGTCGGTCAGTTCGACCTTGGTGGCGCGGGCGTACTCCCAGGGGAGGAAGCGCTCCAGCAGCTCCAGGGTGAGTGCGAGGTGCTCGGAGGGATCCTTGATCGACTGGAAGACGTCGAGCGGACCGCCGGGGACGCCCTCCCAGAACAGGATGTCGGCCCGGCCGGAGACCGTATAGGTCGGCATGACGAAGAGTTCACCGACGCCGGGCACCAGGTTGCAGCGGACCGCGTCGAACTCGGGGTGCTCGGGGCGCGGGCCCAGACCGTGGACGTAGGCCACGGCGAGTGCGCGCTGGGGGGCGTCGTACGGGGAGCGGGAGGCGTCCCGGCCGAACATGGAGACCAGTTCGCCCTTGCCCGCGGAGACCATGACCAGGTCGTAGGTGCGGGCGAAGTAGTCGAGGTCGCCGACGGCCGCGCCGTGGATGACCAGTTGTCCGCCGCGCTGGGCGAAGGTCTCCATCCAGCCGGCCATCTTCACGCGCTGGTCGACGGACTGGGCGTATCCGTCGAGCTTGCCGACCCAGTCGATCAGCCGCTGGGACTCCGGTCCCGCGACGGAGACTCCGAGGCCCTCGATCTTCGGGGCCTGGGTCTCCCAGAAGTTGACCCCGAGGTCCCGCTCGTGTTGGAGCGCGGTGTGGAACATGCACTGCGTCGACATGACCCGGCCGGAGCGGATCTCGTCGGCCGTGCGGTTGGACATCAAGGTGACCTCGTAACCCTTCGACTGGAGGCCGAGGGCGAGCTGGAGACCGGACTGACCGGCTCCGACTATGAGTATCTTCCGCATCCGGGGGATCTCTTTCGTCTGGGCAGAGCGAGCTGATGGACTATTCGGGGGTGGCTTCGAGCGCGTGGGCCACCAGAGCGAGGAGTGCCTCGATCACGGTGGTCCGCCTGCGCGCGTCCATGATCACAATCGGTACATGTACCGGTATGGTCAAGGCCTCCCGCACGTCATCAACTTCAAACATTTCCGAGCCGTCGAAGTGGTTCACCGCAACGACGTAGGGCAGCCCGCTGCTTTCGAAGTAGTCCAGGGCCGGGAAGCAGTCCGACAGCCGACGGGTGTCCGCCAGCACCACCGCGCCGACGGCGCCGCGGGCCAGGTCGTCCCACATAAACCAGAACCGTTGCTGTCCCGGGGTGCCGAAGACGTAGAGGACCAGGTCCTCGTCGAGCGTGATCCGGCCGAAGTCCATGGCGACCGTGGTGGTGAGCTTCTCCGGCGTCGCCGTGAGGTCGTCGGTCTCCTCGCTCGCCTGCGTCATCAGCGCTTCGGTCTGGAGCGGGGTGATCTCGGAGACCGAGCCCACGAAGGTCGTCTTGCCGACGCCGAAGCCGCCCGCCACCACGATCTTGGCCGCGGTGGGAGCGCGGGCGTGGTCGAGCTGCCAGTCCCGGAAACCCTCGTCCGCGGCCGTGACCGCGCTCGGGGGATCGTGCTGCGGCTGCTCGGGGTGATTCTGGGCAGGCAGAGTCTCAGAGGCGGCGGAGTCCACTCAGCACCCTTTCCAGCAGTGCGCGTTCGGGGCGTCCCGAGCCTTGCCCGGTGCCATATACACGAATCTTTCCCTGGTCCGCCAGATCGCTCAACAGCACCCTGACGACACCGAGCGGCATCTTGAGGAGCGCCGAGATCTCCGCGACGGTACGCATCCGGCGGCACAGCTCGACGATCGCTTGGAGCTCGGGCATGACCCGGGGGTTGCCCTGGGTGAGCTCGGGGCGCTCCGGCGGCGCATCGATGGCCGCCACGAAGGTCTCCACGAGCAGGACATGGCCGAATCGCGTCCGTCCGCCGGTCAGCGAGTAAGGCCGTACGCGGGCGGGGCGGCGGTTCTCACCGCGGACCGGCAGCCCCGAGGGGCCGATGGCGTGGGGCCCGGTGGCGGTCATCGAGCCCCCTCCAGGGACTGGCGCAGTTCACTGCGGAGTTCGGGGGTGAGCACATGGCCGGCCCGGCCCACGAAGAGGCCCATGTGGTAGGCGACGACGGACATGTCGCAGTCGGCGTCGGCGCTGACGCCGAGGAGTGAACCGTCGCTGATCGACATGATGAACACGCAGGCGCCCTCCATCGCGACCATCGTCTGTTTGACCCCGCCACCCTCCATCAACCGGGCGGCGCCGATGGTCAGGCTGCCGATCCCGGAGACGATGGTGGCGAGGTCGGCGCTGGAGCCCTTGGGGCCCTCCCGGTGGACCGCCCCGAGGGGGACGGCGTTCTGGGCCGGGTCGGACGACAGCAGCAAGAGCCCGTCGGACGATACGACGGCCACCGAGCGTAGACCTGGCACCTCCTCCACCAGATTGCTCAGCAACCAGTGCAGATTGCGGGCCTCACTACTCAGGCCGAACGTGCTGGTCGCAGTCAACTGCGTGCCTCCTCGACTGTGTCCCCCGCTTCTTCTGTCGCCTTGCGCGCGCCCTGGGCCAGCTCCGCTTCGGCTTCTCGGCGGCCCTCGTCGGCAGCGCGCTGGAATCCGCCGAGCCTGCGTCGCAGGGCATCGGCGTCAACGCTGCCGGTCCGCTCGCCTTGTGCGGCGGCGGGCTTGACCACCTTGGGGGTGCGCTTGGGCAGGCCCTTGTCGGTGACCCGGTCCCAGACGGGCGCGGGACCGGCCAGCGGCCCGGGCGCCTCGGCCGGCGCGGGGTCCCCGGCCGGCGCGGGATCCGACGCTACCGGCTCGACCGACCGGACGGGCGTCGCCTGGCCGGGCATGACCGGATACTGCTCCGGCTCGGGGAGCCGCATCTCAAACGTGGGCTCATCGGGCCCCTGGGTCTCCGGAGCGCTGTCCGCGGCCCTCTCGTGCACCTCGGGCTCGGCAGCGCGCACGGCCGCTTCGGCAGCTTCGACCAGGGGGTCGACGAACGGACCGGGGGCTGGTCCGGGCAGCGGCTGACGCGGCGTGCTGGGCAGGGTGTTGGAGTTGGCCTCGGCGACCGAACCGGGGAGGTGGACCGCGGCCGTGTCGGCGTTCTGGGCACCGGGGCGGTGCTCGCCGTGCGCGCCCTTGGGCAGCAGGCCCTGGGGCAGGACCACCACGGCGGCGACCCCGCCCTGTGCCTGCTCGCGCAGTTGTACGCGCACGCCGTGCCGGGCGGCCAACAGCGCGGCGACCCGCAGCCCGAGCCCCTCGGCGTCACGGCCGGATGCGGCCGGGGGGGCCGCTTCGTACGACTCCGGGTCCTCCAGCCGGACGTTGAGCTCGGCGAGGCGTCCCGCGGTCATCCCGATGCCGCTGTCCTGGACCGAGAGCATGATCTCGCCGCTCTCCAACAGCCAGCCGGAGAGCTCGACCTGGGCGTCCGGCGGGGAGAACGACGTCGCGTTCTCCAGCAGTTCGGCCACCAGGTGGCTGAGGTCGTCCGCGGCGAAGCCGGCGACCTGGGCGTGCGGCGGCAGCGACTGGATGACCACCCGCTCGTACCGCTCGATCTCGCTGACCGCGGCGCGCAGCACGTCGACGAGGGGCACCGGGCCGGTGTGGGTGTGGCCGTGCTCGGCGCCCGCGAGGACGAGCAGGTTCTCGCTGTGGCGGCGCATGACCGTGGCCATGTGGTCGAGCTTGAAGAGGGTGGCGAGCCGCTCGGGGTCCTGCTCGCGCTCCTCCAGCTTCTCGATCACCCCCAACTGGCGCTCCACGAGCCCGAGGGTGCGCAGCGAAAGGTTGACGAAGGTGTGGTCGACCGTGTGCCGCAGCCGTTCGAGCTCCGCCGTGAGCTCGGCCGCGTTGTGACGCATCTCGGCACGGGCCGCGGCGAGCTGGGCAGCCGCCAGGTCCCGTGCACCGGCCAGCTCGCCCCGGTCGTCCTCCAACTGCTCGGCGCGGGCGCCGAGCTCGACGACCTTGCCGTGCAGGCTGTTGAGGGAGCGCACGACCTGGGCGAACTCATCGTTGCGCCCGGTGAAGCGCACCGGCTCCTCGGTGTCGGGGGACGCCGCGAGCCGGGCCGCGCCGATCCGCAGCACGGCGAGCGGGCGGGTGAGGGTGCGGGCGATGGCGGCCAGGGCGCCGATGGTCAGCAGCAGGGTGCCGCCGAGGAGCGCGATGCGGATCTCCAGGGCGGTGACATCGTCGTCACGAAGCTGCTCGAACCCGATGATCCGGTCGGACGCGAGGGACGATTCGATGCCGCGCATCAACTCGATGCGGGCGGTGAGCGAGGACTCCAGCTTCTCCCGGTTGGACTTCCGGTCGCCTTCGGACAGCTGGGGCTGGTCGGTGAGTTTGGTGAGGTAGCCCTCGGCGGTCTTCACCTCGGCGCCGGTGACCGTGGCGGCCAGCGACTCACGGGCGTCCTTGCCGGCGGCCTGGTCGAAGTCGGCGAGCGCCGCGAGTTCCCTCACGCGGGACTGCTGGGCCCCGGAGCTCAGGGCGTTGCGGATCTCGGCGGCGGCCTTCGACTCCTCAGTCTCCCTTTCGACGGGGAGTCCGCTGATCGGGTCGATCTCCTGCTCGACCTTCCCCGCGGGCACGGAGAGGGCGGCCAGCAGCAGCCCGCGGGTGGCGGACGCCTGCTCGGCAGCGAGTCCGAGTGCGGCGGGAGCGCGGGTGGCCGCGGTGGCGCCCGGGGCGCGGGAGGGCGTTTCGTCGGCGAGTTCGACGGCGAGCGCGTGGAGTCCGGTGATGACGGTGGTGTAGGCGCGGTGGGCCTCCATCGCCGTGCCCTTGCCGGTCATCGCATCACGGCGCACGGACGGAACGGCGGCCAGTTCCCTGCGCAGCCCGGCGCGGTCGTCGGGTATGGCCGCGGTGATCTCGTCTATCTGCCGGTCCACCCGGGCGCTGCGGTTGGCGGTGACTTCGCGCCGGTCCTTGTCGCCGGCCTCCGCCTCCTGCTCCTCGCGTCCCGCGGCGATGAACGCGGTGACCTCGTCGCGCTCGTCGGCGAGCGAGTGGGCGAGGGTGACGGCCTGTCGGTTGAGTTCGGCGAGGGTGACCAGCCGCTGGGACTCGTTCAGTTCCGCCGAGACCGCGAGGACTCCGGGCAGCCCGGCGCCGACGACGACCAGGCTGACGAGGGCGACGCCCGCGACCAGCCGGCTGCGCACGCGCTTGACCCGGCCGTACGCGACGGGGGCCGGCGGGACGGGCTGTGCCTGGAACGTCTCAGGAACCAGGGGGGCCTGAGGCCGCTTCTTCTGCACCGGTGCTCGCAATCCTGCTTGACTCGTCCGCCCTTTGAACCGTGAAGCAGAGGTGACGACCGGTCATACACCTGATCCCACCCCTGGCATGACTTAAGACCATTCCAGTGCATTTGGGAGGGAGGTGCACATCGGCCGCTCCGCCACCTGAACGAGTGAACAACACCAGGGAGTTGGCGAACAACTCCTCTCGGTTGCGACCGGGCGTCAGGAATGGACACTGACTGGATCTTCCGGCCGTGCTTTGACAGGATGCGCGCCCGCAGCTTCGCCTCTCGCCGGTTCAGGACCGGCGAACACCCCCTGACCTGGCCGTACGGATGGTTTGCACGATTGTGCAGGCAACGTGAACGACTGATGCAGACTGAGTGTCATGCGCATCGAACTCGCCACTTCGCCCGGCTCGGCCGACCGCCCCAACGAGGACTGGGCAGCCGTGGCGCTGCCCGCGTCGGGGCAGGGTGGAGCACTCGTCGCCCTGGATGGAGTGACCCCTCCGGAGGGCGACTACGGCTGTGAGCATGGAGTCCCCTGGTTTACCGCTCGACTGGGCGGGGCCCTGCTCGAACTGTCCGTTTCTCTGCCAGAAGATCCCCTGACCGAGATCCTCGCGGCGGCAATTCGACGCACCGCCGATGTTCATCGGATCGGCTGTGACCTTTCTCACGTGAGAACGCCTCAGGCAACCGTCGTCATGGCGCGCTGGGGCGGCCCCTCGGGCGAGGTGGAGCACCTCGTCCTCTCGGACTCGGTCCTGTTGCTGGAATCCCCCGAGGGAGAGGTGCGGGCGGTCCTGGACGATCGCATCGACCGGCTGCCCCGCGAGTCCCTCCGGACCCATGCGTCGGCGGATCGCCTGCGCAACGCGGAGGGCGGGTTCTTCACCGCAGCCGCCGATCCGGGGGTCGCGGCCCGAGCGGTGACGGGCAGCACGCCGAGGAATCGGGTCAGGGCACTGGCGGCCCTCACGGACGGGGCCTCGCGCTGGGTGGAGATGTTCGACGAGGGCGATTGGGGCGCCTGTCTGGGGGTGCTGCGCAAGGAGGGCGCCCAGGGGCTGATCGACCGGGTGCGGACGGTGGAGACCGGGGTGGAGGAGAGCGGACGGGTCGTCCGGTGGAAGCTCCACGACGACGCGGCGGTGGTGTTCGCAGAGCTGTAGCGGGACGGCCTGGCTCTCCGACACCGAGCGGAGGCGCCGGTGCCCCGTCGGGGACCCCACGAGCGCGTCGGTCAGGACTCCGCAGTGACGTTCAGTTGGTGCAGCAGCCTCGCCAGCTCCGCGATCTCCCCGCGGTCCCACGCGGCCAACTTGCGCACATAGGTCGCCCGCCGGGCGTCCCTCACTCGGCGGAACCGCTCCAGACCTTCTTCCGTGAGCCGTACGAGTGATGCCCGGCCGTCCGCGGGATCGGGCTCCCTGGACACCAGTCCCACCTCTTCGAGCGCACGCAGCTGACGGCTCATCGTGGCCTTGCCGACGCCGAAGTAGGCCGCGAGGTCCGTGCCCCGCTGGGCCCCCGTCGCCTCCAACTGCACGAGCAACCCGTAGGCGGCGGGCTCCAGTCCGGGGTGCACGGCACGGGCCATGTCCCCCGAGGAGGCACGGGCGCGGCGGAGGAAGACGGCCAATTCCTTTTCCAGGGCGAGGAATGCACGGTCCACATCCGTTGCACCGTGGGGCTCCGTCTCGCTCCCCGTACCACTTCTGTGCACGTCAACACCCCTCGTACGCTGATCCGTTGGGAAAAGTCCTCGCCGGCGGTGGTCAGCTGCGCGGCCCGGTCAGTATTTCGCAGGCGCGGGTCGACGGCGCCCCCGTGTGCGCCTTCCGTCCCTCCGCGTTCGGTGCACGGAGTGCGGGATGGCGTGTGCACACCATATTGCTCCGTTCAGGCATGTCAGGACATCACAGGCAATCGATCCCGGTGAGCGGTTCAGAGGCACGCTATGCCTGTGGACAGACCAGGAAGAAAACCACCATTTCCCCCGTCAGGGAGACCGCGCCGCTCGTTGATAGCGACGTCCGGCGCGTTTCTCGTAGCCCTCTCCCTCTTTGTCACGTTCCCCTCCGCCGCCGGGGCCAGCGACATCCCGCCCCGTGGATCGGCGCACCTGGGCATGGGCGTCGTCGCCCATGACGGCGAAGGGGGCCTGCCGCCACAACGGCGCAGCCCCGAGCCGGAAGCCACCCAGACCGAGGGCGTCGACGTCTCCAGCCACCAGGGCAACGTCGACTGGCCCGCGCTGTGGACCAGCGGTGTGAAGTGGGCCTTTGTGAAGGCCACCGAGGGCACCTACTACAAGAACCCCTACTTCACCCAGCAGTACGACGGCTCTTACGACGTCGGGATGATCCGCGGCACCTACCACTTCGCCACGCCCGACACCGCGACCGGAGCAGCCCAGGCCGACTACTTCATCGACCGAGGCGGGGCGTGGTCCCCGGACGGCCGGACCCTGCCGGGTGCGCTCGACATCGAGTGGAACCCGTACGGAGACGCCTGTTACGGCAAGACCCAGACCGGCATGGTCACCTGGATCAGGGACTTCCTCACCCGGTACAAGAGCCGCACCGGACGGGACCCCGTGATCTACACGGCGACGAGTTGGTGGACGCAGTGCACCGGGAACTACGCCGGCTTCGGCGCGGTCAACCCGCTGTGGATCGCCCGGTACGACACCGCCCCTGGCGCCCTGCCGGCCGGTTGGTCGGTGCACACCATGTGGCAGTACACCTCGTCCGGGCCGCTCGTCGGCGATCACAACAAGTTCAACGGAGCGCTGGATCGGGTCGTGGCCCTGGCCAACGGCTGAGCCATCCGCCGGACGTACCGGACGGGGTCGCCAGGACCGGCCCGCGTACGGTCGTGGCCCGTGGGTCAGGACCAGTGCGCGGGCCGCTCCAGTGCGGTCGGCAATCGGGTCGCGCCGTCGCCGCGGGCCGCGTTCAGCTGCGGCTGGGTCAGAAAGATCGCACCCGTCAGATCGGCACCCGAGAGGTCGGCGTCCCGCAGGTCCGCGCCGATCAGGTCGGTTCGTCGTAGATCGGCGCCGCGCAGATCGGCCGCGATGAGATAGGCGCCGCGCAGGCTCGTGCCCCGCAGATCGGCGCCGCGCAGTCGGGCGCCCATGAGGTCAGCGCCGCGCCGGTCCTTGGGGCGGCGCCCTTTACCGGCCGGGCGGGCGCCGGCCCGTACCAGTTCACTGGTGCGCAACAGCAGGACGTTGACGCGCTGGCGATGGGCCGGGACGTCGAGTGCCGCGAGGCCGTCAGGGGCCAGGAGGGTCAGGTCTTCGGTCTCGGCGAGCAGTTCCCGCAGCGCGCCGTGCACTTCGCGGGCGGCGGCCAGGGTGAGGGCTTCGGTGAGGTACCAGAGCAGTTCGTGGAGCTGTCGTACGACGGGGAAGGCGGCGAACATGGCGGGCGCCGCTCGGGGATTCCGGCGCCAGTCCTCGCCGCCGAAGGTGACCCGGGAGACCTTCTGGCCGGCGCCGAAGCAGTCGTAGACCGTGCATCCGGTGAATCCGCTGGTGCGCAGTCGGGTGTGGATGGAGCAGCCGAAGTCATCGTTCAGTTGCGCACAGGGGGTGCCGGCCGGCTTGTCGACGGCGAAGTCCGCGGAACGGCCGAAGGGGAGGGCCACACAGCACAGGCCGAAACAGTTGGTGCAGTCGGCCCGCAGGGTGAGGGCGTCGGCCTGCCGTTCAGTGGACTCCATGGCCCCATTGTGCGTGGTCGCGGGAGTGCGCCGCGCTGTTGGCGGCGGTCCGGGAGCTGTGCGGGGGCGCCCGGTGCGCGCCTGCTGTGGCGTGGGTCCGGGTGGTCGGAGCGCCCGTGCCGCCGGCGGTGGGGCACAGGGCGAAGGGGCCGCAGGGGAGAGTGCGGCCCCTTCCGTCGGGGGGACTCCTCCCCTGGGGGAGGTGTGGCCGGCCGGACCGACCTCTAGGGGAGGTGTGGCCGGCCGGACCGGGCGGGGAACGCCCCGCCCGGGGGCCGGCCGTGGCTCAGGCCGCTGCCGGAACCAGTACGTCCGCCGGGGACAGGGCCAGTTCCAGCACCTGCCGCACGTCCGTCACGGGGTGCACCCGGAGCGTGTCCAGGATCTCCTGGGGCACGTCGTCCAGGTCCGCCTCGTTGCGCTTGGGGATCACCACGGTGGTGATGCCCGCCCGGTGGGCGGCCAGCAGCTTCTGCTTGAGCCCACCGATCGGCAGGACCCGACCGGTCAGGGAGACCTCGCCCGTCATCGCCACGTCGGTGCGCACCTGCCGCCCGGAGAGCAGCGAGGCGAGCGCGGTCGTCATGGTGATGCCGGCACTCGGACCGTCCTTGGGCACCGAACCGGCCGGGAAGTGGATGTGGACGCCCCGGTCCTTCAGATCACCCACGGGCAGTTCCAGTTCGGCCCCGCGCGAGCGCAGGAAGCTCAGCGCGATCTGCGCCGACTCCTTCATCACGTCGCCCAGCTGTCCGGTGAGGGTGAGCCCGGAGGCCCCCGTCTCCGGGTCGGCCAGGGACGCCTCGACGAAGAGCACGTCGCCGCCCGCGCCGGTGACCGCGAGTCCGGTGGCGACACCGGGCACGGCGGTACGCCGTTCGGCCGGGTCCTGTGCCGACTCCGGCACGTGGTGCGGCCGTCCGATCAGCGGGCGCAGTTGCTCCGCTCCGATGGTGAACGGCAGCTCCCGGTCGCCGAGCTCGTGCTGGGCCGCGACCTTGCGCAGCAGCCTGGCGACGGAGCGCTCCAGGTTTCGCACGCCCGCCTCACGGGTGTACTCGCCCGCGAGCTTGCGCAGCGCCGAGTCCTCCAGGACGACCTCGTCCTTCTCCAGGCCGGCCCGCTCCAGCTGGCGCGGCAGCAGGTGGTCCCTGGCGATGACGACCTTCTCGTCCTCGGTGTAGCCGTCCAGCCGGACGAGTTCCATCCGGTCGAGCAGCGCCTCCGGGATGGCCTCCAGCACATTGGCGGTGGCCAGGAAGACGACGTCGCTCAGATCGAGCTCGACCTCCAGGTAGTGGTCACGGAAGGTGTGGTTCTGGGCCGGGTCCAGGACTTCGAGGAGGGCCGCGGCCGGGTCGCCCCGGAAGTCCGAGCCGACCTTGTCGATCTCGTCGAGGAGGACGACCGGGTTCATCGAGCCGGCCTCCTTGATGGCCCGGACGATCCGACCGGGCAGCGCGCCGACGTAGGTGCGCCGGTGGCCCCGGATCTCGGCCTCGTCCCGCACGCCGCCGAGGGCGACCCGGACGAACTTCCGTCCCATGGCGTGGGCGACCGATTCGCCCAGCGAGGTCTTGCCGACACCGGGAGGTCCGACCAGCGCGAGCACGGCTCCGCCGCGCCGTCCGCCGACGACCCCGAGCCCACGGTCGAGACGCCGCTTGCGCACGGCCAGGTACTCGGTGATCCGCTCCTTCACGTCTTGGAGACCGGCGTGCTCGGCGTCCAGGACGGACTTGGCGCCCGCGATGTCGTACTGGTCGTCGGTGCGCTCGTTCCACGGCAGTTCGAGGACGGTGTCCAGCCAGGTGCGGATCCAGGAGCCCTCGGGGCTCTGATCGCTGGCCCGCTCCAGCTTCTCGACCTCCTTGAGGGCGGCTTCGCGCACCTTCTCGGGCAGGTCGGCGGCTTCGACGCGGGTCCGGTAGTCGTCGGACTCGTCCTCGCCGTCCTCGCCATTGATCTCGCGCAGTTCCTTACGGACGGCTTCGAGCTGACGGCGCAACAGGAACTCGCGCTGCTGCTTGTCGACGCCTTCCTGCACGTCCTTGGCGATGGACTCGGCCACGTCCTGCTCGGCGAGGTGTTCCCGCAACTGCTCGGTGGCGAGCTTCAGCCGGGCGATCGGGTCGGCCGTCTCCAGCAGCTCGATCTTCTGGGTGGTGGTCAGGAACGGCGAGTACCCGCTGTTGTCGGCGAGCTGGGAGACGTCGTCGATCTGCTGGACCCGGTCCACGACCTGCCAGGCCCCACGCTTCTTCAGCCAGTCGGTGGCGAGGGCCTTGTACTCCTTCACCAACTCGGCGATCTGGCCGGGCAGCGGGTCGGGCACGGTCTCGTCGATACGGGTGCCCTCGACCCACAGGGCGGCCCCGGGCCCGGTGGTGCCCGCGCCGATGCGCACGCGGCCACGGCCGCGGATCAGCGCTCCGGGATCACCGTCGGACAGTCGCCCGACCTGCTCGATCGTCCCGAGCACACCGATCCCGGCGTAGTTGCCGTCGACCCGTGGAACAAGGAGCACCGCGGGCTTGCTGTTCTCGGAGCGGGAGGAGGCGGCCTGCGCGGCCTCCACCGCTGCTCTCACCTCGGTGTCGGTCAGGTCCAGCGGCACCACCATTCCGGGCAGCACGACCTCGTCATCGAGCGGCAGCACGGGCAGGGTGAGCGGTGTGAACGTCTGGGACTCAGCAGCCATGATCTCCCCTTAGGCAGTGAAGTTGAGCTCTGTCGACTCAATACCCACTCAATGCAGGACGCCCCCCAGATGTTCCCGGCACCCCGTTCGCTCTGGGCGATCATCTCGATCAAGCCTCTGAGCTGGCCTTTCGCCTGGCCGTGAACCAGCTGCCGTCCGCTGACCGATAGAGGAGTGTGAGAGGGAACCACCCCTCAGGGGGATCAGAACGCGAAGCGTGGCGGGGGCCAGCAATGCCGGAATCGCCTTTGCGCCGTTCCGGACGGGCGCCGGAGCCGAGGCCACGGCGTTGGCCGCGCTGGCCAGCGCGGCGGGAGAGCGAACCCGAGACACCTGACGACGCGGCCCTGCTGCGGGCCGTCGCCCGCGGGAACCCCGACGCGCTGGCCGCGCTCTACGACCGACACGCAGGCTGGCTGCACGCCCGGCTGACCCGACGCTGCGGCGATCCCGAAACCGTCTGCGAGGTCCTCCAGGACACCTTCGTCACCGTCTGGCGCTCCGCGGGCACACACCGGGGCGGGGAGGTGGGCGGCTGGCTGTGGGTGATCACGACCCGTCGGCTGGCGGACGCGGGAAGGGCGAGGGCCCGCCAATGCCCCGGAGCACCGGCCCAGGCCGATCCTGCGCGCTCGATCTCCGAGCAGAGCACGCCGTCCGCCGAGGAACGGGTGCTCAGCGGATTGGAGTACGGCGATGTGGGCGCGGCCCTGGACAGCATCCCGGCCGAGTTGCGGGCCGTGCTGCGCGCCACGGTCATCGACGGACTCACCACCCGCGAGACCGCCCAGTTGCTGGGCATACCGGAAGGCACCGTCAAGACCCGCGCGCTACGGGCCCGTCGCGAACTGCGGGCGGCGCTGGCCCGACTCGCTCCGGACACACAAACTCTGGGAGGGATCGCATGAGCCGACGGCGGAGCCGGCGGACGAACTGCCGGCAGGTCGACGAACCGCTTGCCCGTCTCTACGCGGATGGCGCAGCCCTGGCGCCCGCCGCCCGCTCGCTGGAATCACACATCGAAACGTGCGGACCGTGCGCGGCCCGGGTGTCCACCGCGGTCCGCAATGGTGCGGCCGGCCCGGTGCTCGACCAGATGCGCAGAGCGGTGCTGGCTCGGGCCACCGCCGTACCGGGACGGGTGCAGTGGAGCGCTCGGATGATGTGGGCGGCCGGGCCCGCCCTGCACAGCGCTTGGCTCGTGGCGGTCGTGCTCGTGGTGGGCTGCTCCGTGGGCCTGGCGCACGGGATGGACCTGGTCTCAGGCCGACCGCTGCTGCTGGTCGTGGCGCCCGCCGTCCCCCTGGCGGGAGTGGCACTGTCCTACGGGCGCCGCGCGGATCCGCTGTACGAGATCGCCGCGTCGACGCCGTCCGGCGGGCTGCGACTCCTGCTGACCCGGACCGTGGCTGTGCTGCTTGTGAGCATCCCGCTACTGACGGCGGCAGGCGCTCTCATCCCCCGGTCCGCAGGTTCCCCACCGATGCCCGGCGCGACGGCCTGGCTACTGCCGGGACTGGCGTTGACCGTCGCCGCCCTCGCACTGGGCTCATACATCGGCTGCCGGCCCGCGGCAGGAGTGCTGGCGTGTGGCTGGCTGACGGTCGCGGTCGTACCGACCCTGCCCGCTGCTGACCCCCACCTGTTGGCGGACCAGTTGGCGCGCTTGGTGTCGGGGTCGGGTGTCCAAGGGGGTTGGGCCGCCCTGGCCGTGCTGTGCGGGGGGCTGCTCATTGCCCGCCGTTCCTCGTTCGATCACCTGGAGAGGGTGTGAAGTTCTTGTTTTCGCGCACGGACACGACGACCGGTTCCGTCCGGACGGCCGGTCTGACCGTACGGCACCGGCGCACGATCGCGCTGGACGCGGTCGACCTAGTCTTCAACCCCGGCGTGCACGGTTTAGTCGGGCCGAACGGAGCCGGGAAGACCTCCCTAATCCGGGTACTAGCCACGGTCGTACCACCGGCAGCGGGCAGGGTCGAACTCCTGGGCCACGACGTCTCGACGCACCAGGGCCGCACGGAGGTGCGGCGGCGGCTGGGGTACCTACCGCAGGAGTTCGGCTACTACCCCGGCTTTACCGTGCGGGAGTTCGTGTCCTACGTGGCATGGCTGAAGGAGGTGCCCGCGCACACGGTCCCCGGCGCCGTGGCGGCCGCAGTGGCCAGGGTCGGGCTCACCCACCGCATCGATGCCAAGGTGAAGACGCTATCGGGCGGGATGCTCCGACGCGTGGGCATCGCCCAGGCCCTCGTCAACGAACCCGAGCTGCTACTCCTCGACGAGCCGACCGCGGGCCTAGACCCGGAGCAGCGGGTGGAGTTCCGGGCCCTGCTGCGCGAGGTTGGCACCGACGCCACCGTGATCGTCTCGACCCATCTGGTGGAGGACGTGGTGGCGGCCTGTAGCGAGGTGACGCTGATCGAGACGGGACGGATCGCGTACCGCGGGACCACGGCCTCCCTGACCGAGTTGGGCGGGTCGGCCGATGACACGGGCTCCGGGACGACCGGCGCCATCGAACGGGGATACGCCGCAGCCATGCTCGCCCATCGCGGCGGCGCGGGGGCGGCGCGGTGAAGCACACCGGACACCGTCCGCCGGACGAGGGCACTTGGGACCCGGGTCTGCTGGCGCACGTGTGGCCCGCCGATGCGGCGCCGCGGTGCCGCATCGCTCCGGACACATCGGTGGAGGGACGCTCATGAGCCGTCCGGACGACCTCGCTGGGGCCATCAACCGCCGTCCCCAGCTCACTGGCCCGCCTGTCGTCGAGTTGCGCCGCGGCGTCGGCCCCTGGAGCGGTCTGGCCATGGCCATCGCGCTGGGGATCGCCCTGGTCGACCAGGCCGACGAGTTGCCGGGTTGGCAGAACAGTTGGAGGGACGTCACCGATCTGCTGCGTCCGTTGGCCCTTCTCGTCGGCGGACCGATCAGCATCGCTGCGGGCTGCTGGCAGGGCGGCCGGGAGCGCCGGCACGGCACGGGCGAACTACTGGCCGGCGGCGCACGCAGCCCGCTGCGGCAGGCGCTCACGGCAGCGGTGCCAAGTGCGCTCTGGCCCGCCGTCGGCTATCTGACGGCGGCAGCCGGAGCGCTGCTGGCGGCATGGCCCTACGTGGGCGCTTGGGGTCGCCCCTCCTTCTCGCTGATCGTCTCGGACGCCTGTGCGCTCGCCTCACTGGGAATCGTCGGATTCGTCGTGGGTCGGCTGGCGCCCTGGCGGCTGACCGCGCCCGCGCTCGGAGGGCTCGTCTATCTGGGCTTCGGAACGCTCTCCTACACCGGGGCCCGGAGTTGGCTCAACCCGGCCGAGCAGTACTTTCCACGCTGGGACGCCCCGGTGTGGTGGTACGCCCCTGCATCGATCATGTGGACCGGCGGGCTGGCCTGCGCCATCTTCCTGGTCTTCGCAGCGCGGCGGCGCGCAGTCGCGCTGGTGCCGCTGACGGCCGCCGCGCTTGCCGCAGCACTGCTGACCGGCGAGGAAGGGCCCTGGCGCCCCGACCCTCGGGCCGGCCGGCTCGTCTGTGACGGGGGCGCGCCCCAGGTCTGTGTCAGTGCTCGGGACCGGAGTCTGTTGCCACAGGTCACCGCTGCCCTGAACGGAGCCAATGCCAGGCTCCACGGCATTCCGCACGCCCCCAGCCGCTGGGTGAGCGGGCCACAGCGCACCCGGGCCGGGGAGGCTCCGCTACCGCCGCCCGGGTTCTTCTCCCTGCGGGGACGGCTGCGGGAGCCCGCCGAGTACGCCAACTGGGCGGTCGGCCAACTGATCATGAAGGAGTGCCGGTCGGGAGGCGGTGACAGCGCCAGCCACCTTCGTGCCCAACGAGTCGGTATGGGAGTGGTGCAGTGGCTGGCGCCCTCCGCCGTCTTCGACGCCGCTCCCTGGCCGGAAGCGAAGGAGCACGCGGCCCGGCTCCACGCTCTGCCCCCGTCCGAGCAGCACGCCTTCCTCACCCGCTATCTGGCCTTCCTCTCATCGGAGGTCTGCCGGCCCGAGAAGGTTCCGCTGCCATGACCGCTCCCACCGGACACGGCCGTACCACCAGTGCCCTGGTTCTCTACTGCCGCTCCCGCAGGCTGCCCGCCGCCCTCGCCCTGTTGGTGGCGACGGCCCTGCTCACCGCCAGGGCCGGCGACTGGTCAACCGGGCAGACGCGGTGGGACCAGGGAGCCTCGGCTCCGGCAATCGTGTTCGCTCCGCTGCTGGCCTCGGTCGTCGTAGGCAGCACTCTCCCCTCGCCCGGCGACGAGCTGGACCGACTGTCGGCGAGGGCTTGGTGGCCGAGGCGGCTGGTGCATCTGCTCGGCCTCACCTCGCTGGCCGCGCTCCTGCTGGCACTGGCCGTGCCGGGGGCACCGGGCGATTCCGGTGCCCCCGCGGCGGTGCGCAACCTGCTGGGCGCCATGGGGCTCGTCACGCTTGCCACAACCCTGTGCGGGGCACGGGTTAGTTGGCTGCCGGTGAGCGTGTACGCGGTCATGGCCTTCACTGCGGCGCCCCACGCCCGTACGGGTGGGCTGGTGGTCTGGGCATGGGCGCTCCAGCCGGGCGCGGCGTCGTGGACGTGGCTGGTGGCGGGTGCTCTGTTCACGGCGGGAGCCGTCCTCCATGCGGGGCGAGGAGCACGGCGCGAAGGACCGTGAACGAGCACGCCGCGGGGGCGAGGCAGCAGCAGACCGCACACAGCAGACGAGCAGGCCCCGCTCTGTTGGTCCCCTGCACCGACCGCACCCACCGCGCCCGTCTCAGGCCCGTCCGGCCACCCGTGGAGTACGCCCGTCGCTCGGCTCACCCCAGATGTCCGGGCCCCCGCACGCCCCATGCGCCCCCAGAGCACCCCGTACCACCCCACCGCACACCGCGCGCCCTCCATTGACCCCGAACACCTCGCCTTGGCCTAAAGCAGATGCCAAGTGCAGATATCGAGACCACGATGACCACCACCCCATCGACCGGAGGTCACCCGTGTTCCCGTCCTCGCACCCCGTCACCGCCCTCGCCGCGCCCCTCCCCGTGACCCTCGACCGGCGCGACGGCCCGTGGGGCGAGGTCGTGCTGCGGCAGCGCGGGGAGCACCACGAGATCATCGCCAACGGCTGCTTTCTGATGGACACATCCGACGGGCGCTCCGAACGGCTGCTCATCGACGCAGCCGCCGAGGCCCTGGCCGGGCAGCACGAGCCCGCGTTGCTCATCGGCGGGCTGGGGGTCGGCTTCTCGCTCGCCCGGGCCGCGGCCGATCCGCGATGGCGACATATCGCCGTCGTCGAGCGCGAGGAAGCGATCGTCGACTGGCATCTGTCCGGACCGCTCGCCCGTATCTCCGCCCCCGCACTCGCCGACCCCCGCAGCGTGATCGTCCGCGCCGACCTCCTGGCGCACCTGCGCTCCACGAACGAGCGCTACGACGCCTTGTGTCTGGATATCGACAACGGCCCGGACTGGACCGTGACGGACGGCAACGAGGCCCTCTACACGCCGCGCGGCCTCGCCCTGTGCGGTCGGGTCCTCAGACCCGGGGGCGTACTCGCCGTATGGTCCGCGCAACCCTCGCCCGCCTTTGAACGAGCCCTACGGAAGGCCGGGTTCAGCGGGGTGCGGACCGAGGAGATCCCCGTGGCCCGAGGCGTGCCCGACGTGGTCCACCTCGCCATTCACCCTGCGTAGCCCCGAGCCCATGTATGCCCTTACGCTGCTGAGCTACACACCGGATCTACAACGAGCGTAAACCTCATGAGAGCGCTCACAGGGGCGGGCGATGGAACAGACGCAGACCACCCACAACGGCGCCAGCGCCACGCCGGCGGCCCAGCGCCGGGTGCTGGTCGTCGAGGACGACACCACGATCGTGGACGCCATCGCCGCCCGGCTCCGGGCCGAGGGATTCCTCGTCCAGACCGCTGCCGACGGCCCGGCGGCCGTCGACGCCGCGCAGGCGTGGCAGCCCGATCTGATGGTGCTCGACGTGATGCTGCCCGGCTTCGACGGGCTGGAGGTGTGCCGCCGGGTGCAGGCCCAGCGACCCGTCCCCGTCCTCATGCTCACCGCCCGTGACGACGAGACCGACATGCTCGTCGGCCTCGGAGTCGGAGCGGACGACTACATGACCAAGCCGTTCTCGATGCGGGAACTGGCTGCCCGGGTGCACGTGCTGCTGCGCCGGGTCGAGCGGGCGGCGCTCGCCGCCGTGACACCCCGCAGCGGAATCCTCCGTCTCGGGGAACTGGAGATCGACCACGCCCAGCGCCGCGTGCGGGTCCGCGGCGACGACGTCCATCTGACCCCCACCGAGTTCGACCTGCTGGTCTGCCTCGCGAACACCCCCCGCGCGGTCCTGTCCCGGGAGCAGTTGCTCGCCGAGGTCTGGGACTGGGCCGACGCCTCCGGCACCCGGACCGTGGACAGCCACATCAAGGCGCTGCGCCGCAAGATCGGCGCCGAACGCATCCGCACCGTCCACGGGGTCGGGTACGCCCTGGAGACGCCCGCTCCATGAGGCGCCACCCCCGGCCGGGGCCGTCCGAGCGGCGCACCGTCTCCATCTCGATCAAGACCAAGTTGGGGATGCTGGTCGTCGTATCGGTCTTCATCACCACGGGACTGGTCCTGGTCGCCCTGCGCACGTCGACGGAGTTGCGCTTCATCACCGTCTTCTCCGTGATAGCGACCCTGTTGATCACGCAGTTCGTGGCGCACGGGCTCACCGCGCCGCTGGACGACATGAACCGGGTGGCGAAGGGCATATCGCACGGCGACTTCACCCGTCGGGTGCGGGGAGCCGACCGCCGCGACGAACTCGGCGATCTGGCGTCCACGATCAATCGCATGGCCGACGACCTGGAGGCCGTCGACCGGCACCGCAAGGAACTGGTCGCCAATGTCTCCCACGAACTGCGCACCCCCATCGCAGCGCTGCGGGCGGTCCTGGAGAACGTGGTCGACGGGGTGTCCGCGGCGGACCCCGAGACCATGCGGACCGCGCTGAAGCAGACCGAGCGGCTGGGGCGGCTGGTGGAGACCCTGCTGGACCTCTCCCGGCTCGACAACGGAGTCCTTCCGCTGCGGGCGACCCGGTTCGAGGTGTGGCCCTATCTGTCGGGGGTGCTGAAGGAGTCCAATCTGGCCGCGGCCCGCCGCGGTCTGGCCTCGGGGTCCGGGCACCACACCCGTACGGATGTGCATCTGCACCTCGACGTCTGGCCGCCGGAGCTCACCGCACACGCGGACGCGGAGCGGCTCCACCAGGTCGTCGCCAATCTGATCGACAACGCCGTGAAGCACTCGCCCCCGCACGGGCGGGTGACGGTGCGGGCCCGCCGTGGCGCACAACCGGAATCGTTGGAGCTGGAAGTGGTCGACGAGGGACCGGGCATCCCCGAGCAGGAGCGGCACCGGGTCTTCGAACGCTTCAACCGGGGCAAAGTGGCCGCTCCGCACGGCAAGGGGAGCGACGGCGGCACCGGGCTCGGTCTGGCCATCGCCCGCTGGGCCGTGGACCTCCACGGCGGGCGGATCGGGGTGGCCGAATCAGCCAGGGGGTGTCGGATCCTGGTCACCCTTCCCGGGATTCCGCAACCCCGCGGTTGACGCTTTGACATAGGGTCTCTTCCGTACGGGACGGTTGTCCGCCCCCCGGGGACGCCGAGGTCAGAGAGGGCGGCCCCGGTCTGAAAGGCCGCGGTGCGCCGCGGGGGCCGCTCACGGGGGAGCGATAGCCGCACCGACGGCAAAACGCGCTTGTTTCCCGCCATTCTCGGCCCCGAAACCCGTCTTTCGGTGTGACTTGCGCGACGATGCCCCATCCAGCCTGCACCTCCCGCCCCTAGGGGCGTAGCCTTGATTCCCGCTGTCCACCACCTTGTGAAGCGGAAGAGGGCGGTTGCCGCCGTGTCGTCTCAGTCCCCCAGTAATTCCAGCTCCCCCGACCTTCGGCCGGGCGGTGCCCCCACGACCGACCAAAGCGCGCAGGGCATTGATCCCTCCGCCGCTTTCGGTGCCAATGAGTGGCTCGTCGACGAGATCTACCAGCAGTACCTCCAGGATCCGAATTCGGTAGACCGTGCCTGGTGGGACTTCTTCGCCGACTACAAGCCCGGCGCCGAGAACACGGCTGCGACCGCGAGCCCGTCCCCGGAGGCCGCGGCTGAGCCCGCTGCGGCACCGGTGACACCGGCTCCCGCCGCACCCGCCGCCGTGGCGCCCGCCAACGGCGCGGCGCAGCCGGGTCGCCCGGTCGCGCAGGCCGCGACGTCGGCGGCCCCCGCGGCACCCGCGCCTGTCACCCAGCAGGCCGCGCCGCCGCAGCAGGCTCCCGCACCCGCGGCTGCTCCGGCAAAGCCCGCCGCTGCTGCTGCACCCAAGCAGGAGGCGCCCGCAGCCAAGGCGGCGCCGCCGGCCGAGTCGGCGGGCGGCCCCGAGTTCGTGACGCTGCGCGGTCCGTCCGCCGCGGTGGCGAAGAACATGAACGCCTCGCTGGAGGTGCCCACGGCCACGTCCGTGCGCGCCGTCCCGGTGAAGCTGCTCTTCGACAACCGCATCGTCATCAACAACCACCTCAAGCGCGCCCGGGGCGGGAAGGTCTCCTTCACCCACCTCATCGGGTACGCGATGGTCCGGGCCCTCAAGGCCATGCCGTCGATGAACTACTCCTTCGCCCAGAAGGACGGCAAGCCGACGCTGGTCAAGCCGGAGCACGTCAACTTCGGCCTCGCCATCGACCTGGTGAAGCCGAACGGTGACCGCCAGCTGGTCGTCGCCGCCATCAAGAAGGCGGAGACGCTCAACTTCTTCGAGTTCTGGCAGGCGTACGAGGACATCGTTCGCCGCGCCCGCGGCAACAAGCTGACGATGGACGACTTCACCGGGGTCACGGTCTCCCTGACCAACCCCGGCGGCCTCGGCACCGTCCACTCCGTGCCGCGTCTGATGCCCAACCAGTCGGTCATCATGGGCGTCGGCTCGATGGACTACCCGGCCGAGTTCCAGGGCACCTCGCAGGACACCCTGAACAAGCTGGGCATCTCCAAGGTCATGACCCTGACCTCCACCTATGACCACCGGGTGATCCAGGGTGCGGCCTCCGGCGAGTTCCTGCGGGTCGTGGCGAACTTCCTCCTCGGCGAGGACGGCTTCTACGACGACATCTTCGAGGCGCTGCGCATCCCGTACGAGCCGGTCCGCTGGCTCAAGGACATCGACGCCTCGCACGACGACGACGTCACCAAGGCCGCACGGGTCTTCGAGCTGATCCACTCCTACCGGGTCCGCGGCCATGTGATGGCCGACACCGACCCGCTGGAGTACCGCCAGCGCAAGCACCCCGACCTGGACATCACCGAGCACGGCCTCACGCTCTGGGACCTGGAGCGCGAGTTCGCGGTCGGCGGGTTCGCCGGCAAGTCGCTGCTGAAGCTGCGCGAGGTGCTGGGCGTCCTGCGCGACTCGTACTGTCGCACCACCGGCATCGAGTTCATGCACATCCAGGACCCGAAGCAGCGCAAGTGGATCCAGGACCGGGTGGAGCGCCCGCACTCCAAGCCGGAGCGCGAGGAGCAGTTGCGCATCCTGCGCCGGCTGAACGCCGCTGAGGCGTTCGAGACGTTCCTCCAGACCAAGTACGTGGGTCAGAAGCGCTTCTCGCTGGAGGGCGGCGAGTCCGTCATTCCGCTGTTGGACGCGGTCATCGACTCGGCCGCCGAGTCGCGGCTCGACGAGGTCGTCATCGGCATGGCCCACCGCGGCCGGCTGAACGTGCTGGCGAACATCGTCGGCAAGTCGTACGCGCAGATCTTCCGCGAGTTCGAGGGCAACCTCGACCCGAAGTCGATGCACGGCTCCGGCGACGTCAAGTACCACCTGGGCGCCGAGGGCACCTTCACCGGTCTGGACGGCGAGCAGATCAAGGTCTCGCTGGTCGCCAACCCCTCCCACCTGGAGGCGGTCGACCCGGTGCTTGAGGGTGTCGCCCGCGCCAAGCAGGACGTCATCAACAAGGGCGGCACGGACTTCACCGTCCTGCCGGTCGCCCTCCACGGTGACGCGGCCTTCGCCGGACAGGGCGTGGTCGCCGAGACGCTGAACATGTCGCAGCTGCGCGGTTACCGCACGGGCGGCACGGTCCACGTCGTCATCAACAACCAGGTGGGCTTCACCGCAGCTCCGGAGTCCTCCCGCTCCTCGATGTACGCCACCGACGTGGCGCGCATGATCGAGGCGCCGATCTTCCATGTGAACGGTGACGACCCCGAGGCGTGCGTGCGGGTGGCGCGGCTCGCGTTCGAGTTCCGCCAGACGTTCAACAAGGACGTCGTGATCGACCTCATCTGCTACCGCCGTCGCGGTCACAACGAGGGCGACAACCCGCAGTTCACCAACCCGCAGATGGTCGCCCTGATCGACAAGAAGCGCTCGGTGCGCAAGCTCTACACCGAGTCCCTGATCGGTCGCGGCGACATCACGCTGGAAGAGGCGGAGCAGGCGCTCCAGGACTTCCAGGGCCAGTTGGAGAAGGTGTTCGCGGAGGTCCGCGAGGCGACCAGCCACCCGGCCCCGGCGCTCGTCCCGGACGCGCAGGCGGAGTTCCCGGTGGCGGTCACGACCGCGATCTCCCAGGAGGTCGTCAAGCGGATCGCCGAGTCCCAGGTCAACATCCCCGACAACATCACCGTCCACCCGCGGCTGCTGCCGCAGCTCCAGCGGCGGGCGTCCTCCGTGGAGGACGGCACGATCGACTGGGGCATGGGCGAGACGCTGGCCATCGGCTCGCTGCTGATGGAGGGCACCCCGGTCCGGCTGTCCGGCCAGGACACGCGTCGCGGCACCTTCGGCCAGCGGCACGCGGTGCTCGTCGACCAGGTGACGAACGAGGACTACACCCCGCTGCTCTACCTCACCGACGAGCAGGCCCGTTACAACGTCTACGACTCGCTGCTGAGCGAGTACGCGGCGATGGGCTTCGAGTACGGTTACTCGCTCGCCCGTCCGGACGCACTGGTGATGTGGGAGGCGCAGTTCGGCGACTTCGTCAACGGCGCCCAGACCGTGGTCGACGAGTTCATCTCGTCGGCCGAGCAGAAGTGGGGCCAGACCTCCGGCGTCACCCTGCTGCTGCCGCACGGTTACGAGGGCCAGGGGCCGGACCACAGCTCCGCCCGCCCGGAGCGGTTCCTCCAGATGTGTGCGCAGAACAACATGACGGTCGCGATGCCGACGCTCCCGTCGAACTACTTCCACCTGCTGCGCTGGCAGGTCCACAACCCGCACCACAAGCCGCTCATCGTCTTCACGCCGAAGTCGATGCTGCGCCTGAAGGCGGCGGCGTCGAAGGTGGACGAGTTCCTGACCGGCGGCTTCCGTCCGGTGATCGGCGACGCCTCGGTGGACCCGACGGCCGTGCGCAAGGTGGTCTTCACCTCCGGCAAGGTCTACTACGACCTGGACGCCGAGCGGATCAAGCGCGGCATCACGGACACGGCGATCATCCGTCTGGAGCGGCTGTACCCGCTGCCGGGCGCGGAGCTCCAGGCCGAGATCGCCAAGTTCCCGAACGCCGAGAAGTACCTGTGGGCGCAGGAGGAGCCGGCGAACCAGGGTGCGTGGCCGTTCATCGCGCTGAATCTGATCGACCACCTCGACCTGGCCGTCGGTGCGGACATTCCGCACGGCGAGCGGCTGCGGCGGATCTCGCGTCCGCACGGCTCGTCGCCGGCGGTGGGTTCCGCCAAGCGTCACCAGGCGGAGCAGCAGCAGTTGGTGAACGAGGTCTTCGACGCCTGATCCGATTCCGGTGAGGGCCGAGGGGTCCGTTCCGCGCGCAGGCGCGGGGCGGGCCCCTCGCTCGTGCCCGGGCCGCTCCCTCGTGCCCGGGCCGCGCCTGTGGGCCTCGCGCTCACCCCGTCGCGGCTTCCAGTCGGGCGACCTCCCTGCGGAGCAGTCCGGTCCCGGTCTTGACGCCCGCCGCGGACAGCAGTGCCAACACCGCCCGGTGCTCGTCGAGCGCCCGCTCGGGACCTCCGGTGCGCTCCAGTCGTCCCGCGCGGGCCCAGTGGGTCATCACGGCCGTCTCCAGCAGCCCGGTGGGCCCCCGCTGGGCCCGGTGGCAGTAGTCCACGGCCAACTGGAGTCGGGCGGCGGATCCAGCGTGCCGGGCGAGCAGCGCCGAGCACAGGGCCCGGTACCACCAGGCGTACGCGGCGAGTTCCGGGTCGTCGACGGTACGGGCGGCTGCGCCGAGCGCCCAGTCGGCCAACTGGAGGTCGGCGGGCTTGCCGTCGGCGCGGAACCGTTCGATGTACGCCTGCCCCAGGAGGGCGCGCCGCCGCGGGAGTTCCGGGTCGGCCGGCCCGGTGGCCTCGATCGCGGCCCGCAGGGCCCGTACCGCGGCGTGGACGTCGGTGGCGGTGTCCTTGTCGACGCCGCGTTCCGTCAGCTGTCGTCCGAGGGAGGTGAGGACGGCGGCCCGGTTCGGATCACGCCGGGCGAGGAGGGGCAGGGCCTCGGTCCAGGCGGCGACGGCCGAGTCGCGGTGGGCCCAACTGCCGGTGGACAGGTAGCGCTGCTCCAGCAGCCTGGCCATGCGCAGCAGGATGCCCGCCCGGGACCTCTCGTCCTGGCCGACCGAGCGACGGGCCTGGTCGAGGGCTTGGAGGATGCGCAGTCTGGCGTCGTCGTCGAGGAGGTCGGTGGCGAGTTCGATGGCGTCGGCGTAGTCCAGCCAGGCCCGGCACAGTTCGCTCGGGTCGACGGCGTCCCAGTCCATGCCGTCGATGCCGGCGTGGAGGTCCTCCCCGGCCCGTTCGGCGTACTCGCGGGCGGTCGTCGGATCCACGGCCGCGGGTCGTACGGGCCCTTCGCCGCGGTGGTGGCGGGCGAGGTCGAGGAAGAGTCCGCCGCGCAGCAGCAATGCGGATTCGCGTCGCTCGGACGGCTGGGTCCCGGGGTCGCCGTCGGGATAGGTCTCCTCGGTGTTGGCGGCCCGGTCGAGGAGCCGTTGGACGACGCCGACGGCGATCCGCAGGGTGGCGGTGAACCACTCGCCCGCGGATGCCTGGGGCTGTCGGGCCGGTCGCGGGCGGTCGTCGCCGCGGTGTCGGGGCGGGGGCGTCCGGTCTGGGGGGTCCTGGACCTCGGTCGGTGCGGGGGGTCGCAGGCCGTGTGGTGCGCCGAGGGCCGCGAGGCGCCGCAGGACCCGGATGCGCGTGGTCGCCGCGGTGACCGCGATGTCCTCGTACCGGCGGTCGTACTGCTCGGGCGGCACGGTCAACTCGGCGAGGCTGCTGTCGGCGGCGGAGAGCAGTACGGCGGCAGCCGACTCCCTGCGTCGGACGGGTTCGTCGGTCGCCCCGGACTGGACCCAGACCCAGTCGGGGACGAGTTTGGTGTCAAGGCGTCCCGTCGCGACCTCCTCCGCCATGGTGTGCAGGACGCGGGCGAGGGTGAGGTGCGCTCGCGGCGGGCCGTCGGAGATGGCGTTCTGTGCGGCGTCCAGGGCGGCGGTGAGGTCTTCGGGCAGTGGCCTGACCAGCCAGCGCCGGAGGAGGGCCTCGCCGAGTTCTTCGAAGAGTGCGGCCCGTTCAGTGGTGCGTCGCTCCTCCTGGGTGGCGGAGCCGAGCAGTCGGATCGCGGTGTCCAGATCGCGTACGGTGCCGTGCTCGCCGAAGTGGGTGTAGGCGGCACGGGCCTTGGCGACCAGGGCGGCCGGTCCGCTGTGGGTCAGGCTGTCGGGGACCGTCGAGGGCGGCGGGGTGCCGAGGCGGCGCAGGACCTGGGTGGAGACCTGGGCGAAGGCCCAGAGCCCCGGGCCGTCCTGGTCGGCGAGGTGGGACAGGGCCGCCGGGTCGACCGGGGTGGGTGCGGGGACCGCGCCGGTGAGGAAGGCCGCGGCCAGGGCGGGGAAGTTGCGTACGGTCCGCCCGTAGCGCGCTTCGATGTAGTCGGAGCTGTGTTTGAGGACCAGGGCCGCACTGCTGGCGCCGAGTTGGCCGAGGAGTTCGTCCCGTACGCCGTCGAGGAAGGCGTACGCGGGGCCGCCCTCGGCCTCGGTCGGGCCGCTGTCGTCCCGCCGGAGCAGCCCGCTGAGGAGCACTTCGGCGAGGACGTCGGGGCCGCTGCGCACCAGCATGGCGCGTTGGACGAGTTGCATCACCGGCAGCATCAGGGGGACGGCGGCCAGGTAGACGGCGAGTTGGGCGGCGGCCGGTGAGGCGTTCTTGCGGAAGGCGCGTACGCGTTCGGCGGGTTCGAGGTCGACCGTCGTGCGGGGGCGCTCCACGGCCGGTGGGTGGCGCCGCAGGACCATGGCTGCGGCTGCGGGCAGGGTCTGCCCGGTGGCTCCGGTGACGAGCCGGGTCCACGCCTCGAAGGAGGAGCGGCGCGGGGCGAGCACGGGGATGGGGATGCCGCCGGCGGGTGGGACCGTGGCCCGGCCGGTGCCCCGGACGGTGAACTCCATCCGTCCCGCGGGTCCCTCGCGCCGCCGCAGCACTCCGGGGCGGGCCGGGAGGTGGGTGCGGGCCCACATCCGCTGGGGCAGTGGCTGGACGACGGCGACCGGCGCGTTCGCCGCCCAGGTGTGGAGGAGTTGTTGGAGCCGTCCGCTGCGCCACATCGGTCCGACGCAGTCGCTGAGCACCAGGGTGAGCCGGCGGCCCGAGGGGTCGCCGAGGTCGGTGGGCAGGGGGGTGTGCGGGTCGATGCGGTGGACGACGATGTCCCGGAAGGCGCCGGCGCGTTCGCAGATCTGTCGGAGTTCCTCGAACGCGCCGCGCCACACCACCGAGGAGCTGGAGTCGTCCATGACGAGGGCGAGGTGTGCTTCGCGTCGGCGGCGGGCGGCGAACACGGGGACGACGAGCCCGGTGTCGGCGGCGCGTTCGGCGGTGGCGGTCTCATCGAGCGCACGGCGTTCGGGGCGGGTGGGCGGCCGGTAGCGCTGGAGGGCGCGCAGCGAGCGTTCGAGGGCCAGCGGGTTGGGGAGGACGGCGGGGTGCGGGACCGGGATCCGACGTCGTGGCTCGCCCGTCGGGGTGACGGGGGTGCCCTCGATGGGTGCGGGGCCGTAGAGGCTGGTGGTACGGGTGGGCGCTGGCGGGGCGGCGGTGCGTCCCCGTGAGCGGAGGTGTTCGTCCGCGTTGTGGACGTCCGTCGGCGGACGCGCCTCGGGTTCGGTCGGCGGCGGCCGGTCACCCGGGCGGTCGACGGGGGTGACGGCGGGAGGTGGCCGGAGTCCTGCGGCGGGGGTGTGGCCGGCGAGCCACAGTGCGTCGGCGAGCTCCTTCGCGGTGGGGGCGAGGTCGGCCGCGCGCAGCCGGGCGGTCAGAGCGGTCAGGAGGGTGTGGAGGGTGTCCGGCGGCAACCGGTCGGGCGGGGTCGCCGCCGGGGTGCCGCGGGGGTGCGGGGCCTGCGCGGGGTCCTCGGGCCTTCGCGGTGAGCCCATGGCGTCACCCCTGCCTGGTGTCGAGGGGCCGCATCAGGAGGTCGGCGATCTCCTCGCGGCGTCCGGGCTCGGTGCGCACCGTGTGCTGGGTGAGGTAGATGGCGTTCAGCAACTGGTCGGTGGGGCGCAGTTCGCCGTCGCCGTCCTCGCTGGTGAAGTGACCGATCAGATCGAGGTTGCGTTCGTCGGAGCCGGTCCCGAAGTGCGCCTGCACCATGGCGGCCAGTCGCTCGTCGCGCGGCGGGTCAAGGTGGAGTCGGATGCAGCGGCGCAGCAGGGGTGCGGGGAAGTCGCGTTCTCCGTTGCTGGTCATCACCACCAGGGGGAAGGCGTGGCAGCGCACCCGTCCGTCGTGCACGGGGACGCGGCGGCCGTCGTCGGTGAGGACGCGGATCTCGTCGTGGCCGGGGCGGTCAGCGATCCGTTCCAGTTCGGGCAGGGCGAATTCGCCTTCCTCCACCACGTTGAGCAGGTCGTTCGGGAGGTCGATGTCGCTCTTGTCGAGTTCGTCGATGAGCAGGACGCGGGGCCGGGTGGCGGGGAGGAGGGCGGTGCCGAGCGAGCCGAGCCTGATGTAGCGGCCGATGTCGTCGCTGTGGGAGGGGTTGCCGCGTTCGGCGAGTTGGGCGTCGTGGAGTCGGCCGATGGCGTCGTAGGTGTACAGGCCGTCGGTGAGTTCGGTGCGGCTGACGATGGGCCACTGGAGGACGCGGCCGAGGCCGAGTTCGTACGCGATGGAGTGGGCGAGGGTGGACTTCCCGGAGCCGGGTTCACCGGTGACCAGGAGGGGGCGGCGCAGATAGAGCGCAGCGTTGATCAGTTGGAGCGCTTCGGCGTCCTGGGCGGGTGGTGTCTCGATGCGGTTGCCGAGCCGTCGGAGCGAGGAGGCTTCGATGGGCGGTGCGGCGTCAGGCAGCGGCTCGCCGCAGAAGGCGCGCCAGGGCGGGGGCGGGGGGAGCGACAGGATGCGCTCGGGGTCGGGGGCTCCCGTGCCCCGGTAGATCAGCCAGTCGTCCATCGCTCGCTCCTTAACGGCGGCCCGGGGCCGTGGCGGGCAACGCGGAATACGTACCCAGTGCCCCGCCGTCCCATGACTGGTCCCGGCGGCGAGGGGGTGGTGGCGGGTGGCGGTCGGTCGGGGGGGTCAGCAATCGGTCGGGGGTCGGTCGGGGGTCGGTCGTCGCGGGTGCGGTGCCGGTCAGGGCGAGTCCAGCGGGTCGCCGTCGTCGGTGGGCAGTGGACGGCCGGGATCGTCGTAGAGCATGGCGGCCCCTTCCGCCCAGTGCCTGCTGTTCCGCGATCCGCTGATGTCATCCCTGATGCGTCGTAGGCGGTCGGGCAGTTCCCGTGCGTCTGCGGCCTGTCCCAGCAGGAGTGCGGCGCCGTCGTGGAAGCGGTCGCAGGTCTCGGTGCAGCCGTACTCGGGGTGTCCGTCGGTGTGCCAGAGGGCGATGCCGTACCCGGCGGCGAGCGCCAGGCCGATGGCCCGTCGTCCCACGCCGCTGCCCGCGGGTCGACACAGGACGGGTACGGCTGACGGTGCCAGGGCGTCGAAGTGCCGGGCCCTGGGCACCTGTCGTACGGGAGGCGTGCGGTGGGCCGTCGGTGCGCCGGCGTGCTCCAGTGCTTCCCAGCGCTGTCGCCAGCGCTCGTCCGGGTTCCCCCTTCGGGAGATGTCGCGCAGCACCACCATCCGCCGCACTCCGACATGGGCCGGGTGGTGCAGCCGGGCCATTTCGGTGAGTTGCCAGCGGTGTACGGCGGTGTCGAAGCGGTCCGCGGGGAGTGCGACCTCCAGGGGCGCGGGCGCGCCGGGTGCGTCGACGGCGGCGAAGACCTCGGCGAGGGGGGTGCGCAGCCGTTGGATCAGGCGCTCGGGCGGTACGCCGTCGCCGTGCTGCTCCTCGTGGAGCGGTTCATCGACGCCGTGGCCGTCGTCGACCCGGATGCGCCAGTAGAAACGGGGAGTGCGGGCGTCGATGACGGGGTCGAGTTCGACGACGACGACGGCCCGGCCGTCCCCGACGCAGGGGTAGCGGACGACGGCGGGCCGCTGCCCGAAGGAGGCGGGGCCCTGGAGGAGTGCCGGCGGCAGGGTGGCCTGGGTGACGACGGTGTGCACGATGCGGGGCACCTCCTGGAGCCGCAGCGCCACCCAGCGGACCAGGGCCGTCGGGTCGCCGCCGCGCAGCCGCTCGTACTCGGCGACCAGTTGGAGGTAGTGGAGCGCGGCGATGGCGGCGACCGGCTGGCCGGCCTCGTACAGCAGGCCGTGCCCGTCCCGCCAGGTGTACGGGGGCAGTTGCCCGGGTGGTGGGGGGATCTCGCCGCGGGCCTTACGGGCCAGCGCGGCGACCGGTCTGATGCCGTCAGGGGCGGTCATGGCGGCGAGTTGGGAGAGGGCTTCGCGTCGGTCCCGGGGGCTCCACTGGTCGCCGCCGCTGTGGATGCCGGAGCCGGGGAGTTGGTGTTGGCGTTCGATCCAGTTGTGTCCGGTGATCTTGGGGGACTGGCCGTGCCAGCGGTCGTGGTCGGCCATCAACTGGTGGTAGCGGGTGCCGAACCGGCGCAGGGCGGTGGCGGCGATGGCCGTTCCGCCGTCCTTGCCGATGCGCCGGGACTTCAGCAGGCCGACGACCGCTCCGGTGTGGGCGTCCAGGACGGGCGATCCGGAGCCGCCCTTGGGGAACTCCGCCTCGGGGCGGAACCGCAGGCCGTGGTCGTCGTCGAAGCCGTTGATCCGGACGGTCGCCTTCCAGCGCACGGCGCCGCGGGGAGCCCCTTCGGCGGTATCGGGGTGGTAGCCCTGGACGACACCGCGACCGCCGGGGTAGTCGGTGCGGTCGGTCAGCCACACGCACTCGTGTTCCACCGCCGCGTCCAGCAATCGCACCAGTGCCAGGTCCTGTTCGACGGGCACCCGCACCTCGGGCCTGGCGGGGCCGTCGAGGAGCCAGGCGTCCAGCCGGGCGGGCAGCGGATCGCCGCCGTTGACCTCGCTCCCCTCGATCCAGAAGATCCGGTCGGGGGCGCCCCGCAGATGGGGCGCGAGGACGTGGGCGCAGGTGAGGAGTCGGCCGGGGGCGACGAAGAACCCGGTGCCCCAGCAGGCGCCGCCGTGTTCGTCCGGTGCCCGCAGTTGGACGGTGGCGGCCCGGGCGAGGGCGTCGATGATGGGGTCGGCACCGGACTCGGAGGCGATCACGGGAGAGTGGGTGGACGTGGGGGGCTGATGGGGTGGGCGGGGGCGGGTGGGTGTCGGGGCGGAGCCGGCAGCGGATCGGGCTGCTGGGGCGGTGCGCCCGGCGGCTGCTGGGGCGGTCCGGGTGGGCCCGGCCCGTCCGCGGTGGTGGCAGTCGGGTCGGGAACGGCGTCCGGCCGTCCGGGGGCTCGTCCGGGGCGGCCCGGCGGCTGGTCCTGGAGGTACCAGGTCAAGGAGACCTGGACGGACGCCTTGCTCTCCCCCGTGGCGAGGACGGCGAGTGCCGCCCCGGACTTGGCGGTCAGTTCGATCCCGAAGGTGACGCTCGCCTCGTCGGGGCCCGCGGCGGCTGCCGCCTGGAGCACCGAGTCGCCGATGCCGGCTATCAACTCGCGTAGCTGCCGGACCCGGGCGACGGCGTGTTCCCCGACTCCCACGTCCTCCTCGTCTTCCCAGTAGCCCCCTCCGGGAGGGGAGAGCCGGGCGTGCACGACGGCTCCCCCGGGCAGTTCGATCTCTTGGATGCGTCCGTTCACGGTTCCCCGCTTCTCGGTGGCCGGCCGGTCGTCACGGGTCCGCCGGTCCGGCGGACCCGGCCGTCGACGATCGCCGTAGTCTGATGAGGTAGTCCCCCGTTAGCCCCAGGAGCATGTCTTGTACTTCACCGATCGCGGCATCGAGGAGCTGGAGAAGCGGCGCGGCCAGGAGGAGGTCACCTTCGAGTGGCTGGCCGAACAGTTGCGCACCTTCGTCGACCTCAACCCTGACTTCGAGGTGCCGGTGGAACGGCTGGCCACCTGGCTGGCCCGGCTGGACGACGAAGACGAAGACGACTAGGCAGACTAAGCAGAGTGGGCAGAGTGGGCCGACGAGAACGACTCGGCCGGCCACGACGCAGAACCAGGCGGGACGAGAACGCGTACAAAGACTGGTACGTGTAGGAGGTCCGGGGCCGGGACCGTGTGGGAGGACATGAGCGGGCGCGCCGGAACGCCCGCTCAGACGGTGGGATCGCGTCGTCGTTCGGCGCTCAGTCCCGCACAGCCGTGCAGGATCAGCACCGCCCCTGCGACCACCCAACCGGGACTGCGCCGCCGCAGGCCCCAGAGGGTGAGGGGCACCCCGGCACCCAGTTGCAGGGCTGCGATCGCCCGGACCGGCGAGCGCTCGTGCGAGGTGCCGAGCCAGTGGTCGAGACCGTCTTCGACGGCCTGGATCTCGGCTCGTACCGCACCGCGCCAGCCCACCCACTGGACGGTCTGCGCGCCGTGCGCCTGTGCGGTCGCCCGCAGCTGGCCGGCGGATTCTCCCGGGGCGAGCCCGGGCGGCAGTTCGAGTCCGGCCCGGGACAGTACGGCGATCAGCCCGAGCAGCCGGGAGCGGGCATCAGATTCGGGGTCCGGACGGGTGAGGGGTTCGAGCGACTGGACGTCCAGGACGGGATCGAGGCCGAGGCGGGCGGCGAAGGTCCGCATCGCCTCGTCCTCGCCGACGGCGGTGCCGTCCGCCAGCCATACGTACCCGACCTGACGGCGGAATCCGGAGGCCAGGGTCGCCCCCGCGCGCTCGCCGTCCCACCACAGGGCGACCACGGGCCCGCTGGTCCCGATGGCCATCGCGGAGGCCCAGCCGGCGAGGACCCTCTCCACGGACTCGCCGCTGTCCCGCCAGGGCCTTCCTTCCGGTACGAGAACGCTCCAGCCCTCACCGGCGGGGGCCAGCAGGAGCTGTTCGCGCAGCAGCTGCGCCGGGGGCCGGGTGGCGAGGGGGTCGGCCCGGCACAGCAGGAGTGCTCCGGTGGGTGTTGCGTTCATGCATCTCACGCTAGGCCAGTTCGCCCGCTTATGACCCGCTACGGCCCTCCACTGGCCCGATGGGCGAACCTTGACACCCGCCGTTCGCGATATATCGTATCTAGGGAAAGACGCGATATGTTGCGTCACGGCCGACGGGGAGGTCAGCGTCATGGCGGTGTCGACGTGGGAGGTCAAGGAGCCGCAGAAGCTCTCCTTCGACGGGCCCGTGACCGCGCTCAAGGTGCGGGTCGTCAACGGAACGGTCAATGTCGTGGGGACGGAAGGCGACTCGGCCCGGCTGGAGGTCACCCAACTCGACGGGCCCGCCCTGGTGGTGACCCAGGAGGGTTCCACCCTCACCGTCGCCTACGAGGACCTGCCCTGGACCAACTGGCTGAAGTGGCTCGACCGCAAGGGCTGGCACCGTGACGTGGTCGTCTCGCTCGCGGTGCCCCTCGACGCCAGCGTGGAGATCGGCGTGGTCGGCGCGGGCGCGGTGATCTCCGGTGTTCGCGGCGCGACATCCGTCCGCAGCGTCCACGGCGACGCCACCCTCGTCCGGCTCGCCGGCGACGTCCTGGCCGAGACCGTGTCGGGCAATCTGGAGACCCAGGGCGTCACGGGACGGCTGCGCTACCACTCGGTGTCCGGGCATCTGACCGTCATCGAGGGCGGAGCGGGCTCGCGGGTGAGGGCCGACACCGTCAGCGGGGACATGCTGGTGGACCTCGCCGCGCACGACGACGGCAGGGCGGTCCCGACCGACGTCAGTCTGACGACGGTCTCCGGCGAGGTGGCGATCCGGCTGCCGCACCCCGCCGATGCCGAGGTCGACGCCAACACGGCCAGCGGTTCAATCTCCAACGCCTTCGAGGACCTGCGGGTGAGCGGGCAGTGGGGCGCCAAGAAGATCACCGGCACCTTGGGGTCCGGAACGGGCAAGCTCAAGGCGACCACCATGTCAGGCTCCATCGCCCTGCTCCGCAGGCCGCCCGAGGCTTCCGAGGTCCCGGAGGACGAACCGCCCGCCGGGGGCGCGGACGACACCGACACCCCCCACCCCGGAAAGGTGCTCTGACATGCCTCCCGTCTTCGCGCACGGCCGACTGCGCCTGTACTTGCTGAAGCTCCTGGACGAATCACCCCGCCACGGGTACGAGGTGATCCGCCTGCTGGAAGAGCGCTTCCACGGCCTGTACGCGCCGTCCGCAGGAACGGTCTACCCCCGGCTCGCCAAACTGGAGGCGGAAGGGCTCGTCACCCACGCCACCGAGGGGGGCCGCAAGGTCTACTCGCTCACCGATGCGGGGCGCGCGGAACTCGCGGGCCGCAGTGGCGAACTGGCGGATCTGGAGTTGGAGATCCGGGAGTCCGTCTCCGAACTCGCCGCGGAGATCCGCGACGACGTGCGCGGCGCAGCGGGCAAGCTGCGCAGCGAGGTACGGGCGGCGACCTCCCGGGCGGGCACTTCGCCCAGCCAGGAGAAGGAGGAGTGGGCCAAGGTCACCCACGAGTGGCAGGAACAGGCGCGCCGCGCCCGTGAGGACGCCCAACGGGCCCGCCGGCAGGCCAAGGAAGCCCACGAGAAGGCGCGGAGCGATGTGCAGCGCATCGCCAAGCAGGTCCAGGACCAGGTTCAGGACCACTTCGCCCGCGGGGACTGGCCGACGGGTCTGCGGGAGGGGCTGTCGGAGCTGACGTCGCAGCTCAGCGGTTTGGCGAGGAACGCAGGGATGCCCCCGTCACCGGAGGACTCCCCGGCGCCCCCGCCGCCCGCCCCACCGGCGGCCCCGTCTCCCCCGACACCTCCCCGGCCGGATTCGGCGGACGAGGAGTGGCCCAGGGACATCCCGTCGACGGGTGACCCGGCAAGAGACCTGGACCGGTTGCTGGACCGGTTCCGCGACGACATCCGCGACGCGGCCAGGGACCACGGCGTGACCGAGGCGGAGTTGGTCGCCGCCCGCCGGCACTTGTCCACGGCCGCCGCCCACATCGTGGCCGCGCTCGTCCGGAGGAAGTAGGCCACCGCGGGCCCGTCTCTCGGTGGTACCGCCCAGGGCGGTCGTGCGAGCGGGCCCCGGGGTTCCCGGGGCCCGCTGTGGAACGCGCCCCACATCCGCCCCGAGATCCACCGTTCTCACCCGGCGTGACGGTGGCAGGAGCACACTACGGCCCGTCCGGCGTCGTCAGGCACCCCCGCGGCCGACGCGTCGTTGTGGCTGCGTGGCGATGTGGCTGCGCACTGCTGTCGCGGCGTGGCGTCAGCAGTTCACCGTACGGTCGTAGTTCCCGAGGACTCCGCGGTAGATGTACAGCGTGCTCGCACCGCGCGCCAATGTGTAACAGCGGCTGTCCGAAGCCAGGGAGACAACGACCTTCACCGAACGGGTGCCGGAGCAGTTGTTGGTGAGCAGGACGTCGAACCCGTTGGTCGTCTCCGTGACCATGCGGCCGATGCAGGACGGGGCCGTGGTCGCCGCCGCCGCGGGCGCCGCCGAGAGCGCCAGGGAACCGACGAGGGTCACCGCGGTCACCGCGGCCTGTGCAGCCTTCCGGGACATTCGCATCACGTACTCCTTGCCAAGAGGTTGTTCACAACAGCCCGAAGGTTAGGCTGCCGTGCGCACAACGTGCGCACGACGTGTGCACAACTCGACGTCGGACGGCCCGCGTTGTGGGCCCCACTCTCGCGACATGGTTGGTGACGGTGCGCTTCGCTCTCCTCGGCCCCCTGGAGGTCACTCTCCATGGCCAACGCATCGCCCTGGGCTCCATCAAGCAGCGCCTGCTGCTGGCCACCCTGCTCAGCCGCCCCTCGGAGACGGTGCCGACCGGTGTGCTGGTGGCCGCCCTGTGGGGCGAGGACCCACCGGCGTCCGCCGCCGCCAACCTGCGGACCTATGCACGGGGGTTGCGCGGCGCCCTGGGCGGCGACGGCTCCTGGACCGGCATGCCGCACACCCGGGGCGGCTATCTGCTCCGCGTCCCACCGGGCGGGACGGACGTGGAGCGCTTCGACGAGGCCGCCTTCCGGGGCCGCCGTGCCCTGGCGGCCGACGATCCCGCCCTGGCCTGCGAGGAGTTGTCCCGGGCGCTCGCCGTGTGGCGCGGCCGGGTCCTCGAAGGGCTCTCGCTGCCGGAGGTCCTGGAGCCCTGGGCCACCGGTCTGGAGGAACGCCGCTGCCACACCGAAGAGGACTACGCCCAGGCGCTGCTCGCGGAGGGCGACCTCTCCCAGGCGGTGCTGCGGATGCGGAGACTGGTGGCCTCCCATCCATTGCGACAGCGGGCCTGGGGCCATCTGATGCTCGGCCTGTACCGGGTGGGCGATGTGGGGGGAGCCCTGGAGGCGTACCGCAAGGTGCGCGACGCCCTGGTCAGGGAGACCGGTCTGGAACCCGGCCCGGAGTTGACGCGCCTGCACGGGGACATCCTCAAGCAGCGATCGACCACGGCCGCCGGCGACTCCCCGCCACCGCCGCCCCGACCCCGGCAACTCCCCCTCATCACACCCGATTTCGTCGGCAGGGATGAGGCCGTCGCCGTGCTCGACTCCGGCCTCCGCCCCACGGACGACCAGGCTGCCCGAGCGGCGGGGGTGGTGATCACAGCCATCTCCGGGATGGCCGGCGTCGGCAAGACGACGCTCGCGCTCCACTGGGCCCACCGGGTCGCCGACCGGTTCCCCGACGGACAACTCCACGTGGACCTGCGGGGGTACGACGAGAGCGGGGTGGTGTCCGCAGCCGACGCCCTCCAGGGGTTCGTCCAGGCGCTGGGCGTACCGCAGGCCCGGATACCGTCCGGTACACAGGCCCGTGCGGGTCTGTTCCGCAGCCTCCTGGCCTCCCGGCGGATGCTGCTGGTGCTGGACAACGCCCGGGACTCCGCCCACGTCCGGCCGCTGCTCCCCGGCGCCGGCAGCAGCGTGGTGGTCGTCACCAGCCGGGACCGGCTCCAGGGTCTGGTGACGTCCGAGGGTGCACGGTCGCTGACCCTCGACGTGCTGAGCGCACAGGAGTCGGCCCGGATGCTGGCCCGCCGGTTGGGCCCGCGGGTGGAGGCCGAACCGGACGCCGCCGCCGACATCGTGGCCCTGACCGGGCGGCTGCCCCTCGCCCTCGCCGTCGTCGCCGCACGGGTGGCGAACCACCCGTCGTTCCCCCTGCACTCCTTCGCGGCCGAACTCCGCCCCACCGGAGCCCTGCTGGACGTACTGGAGGACGGCGATGCCCAGCGGGTCCTGTCCTGGTCCTATCTGGCCCTCTCCGAAGAGGCTGCCCGGCTGTTCCGGCTGCTCGGGCTGCACCCGGGACCTGATCTGACCCTTGACGCCGCAGCTGCGCTGGCCGGTGCCCCGGTGCACTCCGTCAGGCCCCTCCTGCGGGAGTTGACCCGGCTACACCTGCTGACCGAACACCTCCCCAGCCGCTATCTGTTCCACGATCTGTTGCGGACGTACGCCGCCGCGCTTGTCCTGTCCACCGAGCCGTCCTCCGGTGTGTTCCAGGCCCGGGAGCGGTTCTACGACCACTGTCTGCACCGCGCACACGCCGCCGCCGTGCTCGTGCAGCCGCAGTGGCCGGCCGTCGTGCCCGTACCACCGCTGCCGTCGAACAGCGGCGACTGCGCCCGGGACGCCGAGGCCGCGCTCGTGTGGTTCGCCGACGAGCGCCAGGTGCTGCTGCGAACGGTCGCGCAGGCCGCGGCGTGCGGCTTCGAAACGTACAGTTGGCAGCTCGCCTGGGCCCTCACCGCCTATCTGGCGCCCCTCGGCCTCTGGCAGGACCAGCGCACGGTCCAGGAGACCGCGGTGGCCGCCGCCGAGCGCTCCGGCGACGAGGTGGGCGAGGCCATGGCCTGTCGACTGCTCGCCCGGGCCGATGCCAGGCTCGGCGCCCTCGACTCCGCCGAACGGCTCCTGCGCAGGGCCCTGGAACTGTACGAGCGGCTGGACGAGCGGACCGGGCAGGCCCAGACCCTGCACAACTACGTCGAGCTGTGTTACATGAGCGGTCGGCTGGCGGAGGCGCTGGAACACGGGCGCGAGGCGCTGCGTCTGCACGGGCTCTCCGGCAACCGGGACGGCGAGGCCCGCACCCTCAATGCGATGGGCTGGCTCCACGCCGCTGCGGGCGACTACCCGGCCGCCATCGACCACTGCACCCGCGCGTTGGAGCGACAACGGCAGGCAGGCGATCGCAACGGGCAGGCCGCCACCCTGGACAGCCTGGGGTTCGCCTACCACCACCTGGCCCAGTACGACCGGGCGGTGGACAGCTATGAGGAGGCGATCGGGCTGTTCCGGTCCTCGGCCGACCGCTACCACGAGGCCGAGACCCTGGTCAGGCTGGGCGACACCCTGATGGTGACGGGCCGTACGGCGGAGGCCGAGGAGGTCTGGGAGCGGGCCGCCGCGATGTTCGACGCACTGTGGGACCCGGAGGCCAACGCCGTACGGGAGCGCCTGGCCGGACTGCGCGAGGGCGGCCGGGGTGAGTGACCCACCGGGGGTGTCGCCAGTCGGGCCGCTCGTACGGTTCACGGCGACGCATCACGACGCCTCCCTCCACCACGCGAGGTCGGGTGCGGGCACCACCGGCGGTCAGGACGGCGTGAGCACGATCTTGCCGAACACCCCGCCCGACGCCATCCGCTCGAATCCCTCCCGGGCCCGGTCCAACGGCAGCACATCGTCGATGACCGGCCGCACGCCCTTCGCAGCACAGAAGTTGAGCAACGCCTGGAGTTCCTCCTTGGAACCCATCGTGGAGCCGACGACCTTCAACTCCAGGAAGAAGATGCGGGTCAACTCGGCATGTGCGGGACGGTCCCCACTGGTCGCCCCTGAGATCACCAGAGTGCCCCCGGGGCGCAGCGATTTGACCGAATGAGACCAGGTGGCGGCGCCGACGGTCTCGATCACCGCGTCCACGCGGTGCGGCAGCCGCGCCCCCGGCTCGAACGCCTCCTCAGCGCCGAGTTCCAGGGCCCTCAGCCGTTTGGACTCGTCCCGGCTGGTGGCGTACATCCGCAGGCCCGCGGCCTTGCCGAGGACGATGGCAGCGGTGGCGACCCCGCCGCCGGCGCCCTGCACGAGGACGGAGTCCCCGGGACGCACCCCGGCGTTGGTGAACAGCATCCGGTACGCGGTGAGCCAGGCCGTGGGCAGACAGGCCGCCTCCTCGAAGGAGAGCTCCTTCGGCTTGGGCAGCACGTTCCAGGTGGGTACGGAGACCCGCTCGGCGAACGTGCCCTGATAGCGCTCGGTGAGGATGGAACGGGGTTCGGCGGGGCCGACGCCGTGACCGCTCTGGCCGATGACGGAGTGGAGCACCACCTCACGGCCCTCGGGGTCGATCCCCGCGGCATCGCACCCCAGGACCATCGGCAGCCGCTCTTCGGGCAGACCAACACCGCGCAGCGACCAGAGGTCGTGGTGGTTGAGTGAAGCGGCTCTGACGGTGATCGTGGTCCAGCCGGGCCGGTCCTGCGGAGCCGGGACGTCACCCAGCTCCAGCCCGTCGAGGGGGCGGTCGGGGTCGATACGAGCGGCGTAGGCGGCGAACATGGCTCGACCCTAGGGCTGGGGTGCGGGCGGCGGAACCACGCGGGAGTGTGACACGTAACGCCTTCGCGATCACGGTGAGGTGGTGGTACATCCGTCCGGAGTAACCGGCAGGGGCTGGGGCGAGCAGAGGGCCCTGCGCCCGGGTGCCGGCAGCGGTCGGACCGCTCCGCGTCCCGGATGGCCGCCGCCGTCCGAGGGACCACCGGCCGGCACACCGACCGCCGCGGCGGTTCCGAACAGCAGCCAGGGCCCCTCCCCCGCTTGATTTCCATGGGGGGTGGGGCCCTGAGGCGTCCTCGACGGGTCGGCGGGCTCCCGGTCCGGAGTGGGTGCGCCGGCCCGCAGGTCAGCGCCCGACCACTCGGGGGCGGGACGGCCCGCCCGGCGTCACCGTCGGGCCACGCCCTCCGCCCGGGCGGCAGCGGCCACAGCAGCCGTCACGGCCGGTGCGACGCGCTCGTCGAACGGCGAGGGGATCACGTAGTCGGCGGCCAGCGCGTCGCCCACGACGTCGGCGAGTGCCTGGGCCGCGGCGATCTTCATGCCCTCGGTGATCCGGGACGCCCGCACCTGGAGCGCGCCCGCGAAGATCCCGGGGAAGGCCAGCACGTTGTTGATCTGGTTCGGGAAGTCACTGCGTCCCGTCGCCACGACGGCCGCGTACCGGTGGGCCACGTCGGGGTGGATCTCGGGGTTCGGGTTGGCCATGGCGAAGACGAACGCGCCGGGCGCCATGGAGGCCACCGCTTCCTCGCGGATCGTGCCGCCGGAGACACCGATGAAGACATCGGCCCCGGCCAGGGCCGACTCCAGCGATCCGCTGAGTCCCGCCCGGTTGGTGATCTCGGCGAGCTCGCGCTTCACCGGGTTGAGGTCGTCGCGGTCCTTGCTGACGATCCCCTTGCGGTCGGCGACGGCGACATCGCCGAGACCGGCTTCCAGCAGGAACTTGGCGATGGCCACGCCCGCCGCGCCCGCGCCGGAGATGACCGCACGCAGTTCGCCGATGCCACGGCCGGTCAGCTTGGCCGCGTTGTTCAGCGCCGCAAGGGTCACCACGGCCGTGCCGTGCTGGTCGTCGTGGAAGACGGGGATGTCCAGCCGCTCCTGGAGCCGGCGCTCGATCTCGAAGCAGCGCGGCGCCGAGATGTCCTCCAGGTTGACCCCGCCGAAGGAGGGCGCGAGCCGGACCACGGTCTCGACGATCTCGTCGGTGTCCTTGGTGGCCAGCGCGATCGGCACGGCGTCGACGCCGCCGAACTGCTTGAAGAGGATCGCTTTGCCCTCCATCACCGGAAGGGACGCCTCGGGTCCGATGTCACCGAGGCCCAGCACCGCGGTCCCGTCCGTGACCACGGCGACGACCTGGGACTTCCAGGTGTAGTCATGGACCAGCTCGGGCTGCTCCGCGATGGCGGAGCACACTTTGGCGACGCCGGGGGTGTATGCGAGGGACAGGTCGTCCTTGTCCCGCACGGGAACGGTGGCCGAAATGGCCATCTTCCCGCCGCGGTGGAGCGCGAAAGCCGGATCGAAGGGCTCCTCAGGAGCACTCTCCGTCGTGCTGTCGCTATGGGGGTTGACGATCTCCGCTGCCATGGGTTGACCCCTTATTTCTTCATCAGTTGAGGGTTTCCACTCCTGGTTGAGGAGGGGCGGGCACCGTGTCCGTGCCCCACGTCGACGGTTGGCCCGCCGGGCAGGGTGAATACGCACACGCGGGCGCGCCGCACACGCGCCCTGAGCCCCGGATGAGGGGTGTAATCGTCCTTCATACCGGACGGAGGCCCCCGAAGACGAGTTCATATCCCGTTGGACGGCATGACTCATCGCCGAATATCACGACACGTCGAGCTTGTGCCGTATGTCCTTCCCGTGAACCGGCAGAAGCCGTAGATCTTCCGGCCAGAAGGCGGCCCTCCCGTCAATGATTCGGCCCCGGTGGCCCGATCGACGGGAGGTCGGGGGTGTCCCGTTATGCGATTTTGACATGCGCGGCCCCCTGATTGGGCTAGTCCGAATGGCAAGATGCCGAAAACACACAAGGTCGGGACACTCGACGGTGAGTACCTGACCTGGATACGAACAAGAAATGGCAGCTTTCTGACACGCCGGAGGACCCCGCTCATGACCGCAAGCATCACGCGCACGACGACCACCCCGAAGACCCGGAAGACCCTCAACTCCCGGTTCATCGCGGTAGGCGTTGTCGCGGTCGCCGGCTCCATGCTGCTGACCGCGTGCGGCGACCAGACCGACGGCGGCAGCAAGAAGACGACCGAGAGCACCGGTTCCAGCTCACAGGGCGGAGCGCCGCTGCACGATCTGCTGCCCAAGGCGATCCAGGACCAGGGCAAGGTCAAGGTCGGATCCGACATCGCCTACCCGCCGGTCGAGTTCAAGGACGACGCCGGCAAGACCGTGGGCATCGACCCCGACATCGCCGCAGCCCTCGGCAAGCAGCTCGGAGTCGACTTCGAGTTCGAGAACGGCACCTTCGACACCTTGATCACGGGCCTGCGCTCCAAGCGGTACGACATCGCCATGTCGGCCATGACCGACACCAAGGACCGCCAGGACGGTGTCGACTCCGAGACCAAGAAGAAGGTCGGCGAGGGCGTCGACTTCGTCGACTACTTCACCGCCGGGGTCTCGATCTACACCAAGAAGGGCGACGACAAGGGCATCAAGTCCTGGGCCGACCTGTGCGGCAAGAAGATCGCCGTCCAGCGCGGCACGGTCTCCGAGGACCTCGCCAAGGCCGAGAGCGCCAAGTGCGGCGCCAAGGGCAAGATCACCATCGAGGCGTTCGACAACGACCTGGAGGCCCAGACCCGGCTGCGCGCCGGTGGCGCCGACGCCGGTTCGTCCGACTTCCCGGTGGCCGCCTACGCCGTGAAGACCTCGGGCGGCGGCAACGACTTCCAGATCGTGGGCGAGCAGGTGGAGGCCGCCCCGTACGGCATCGCCATCGCCAAGGGCAACGACCAGCTGCGCGACGCCGTCCAGAAGGCGCTGGAGGCGATCATCAAGAACGGCGAGTACCAGAAGATCGTCGACAAGTGGGGCGTCGCCGCCGGTGCGGTGACCGAGGCCAAGGTCAACGGTGGTACCTGACCCCAACGGGTAGGAATCCCCGGCCGGACCGACCCCCGGCCGGGGTTTCACCGGGCCCGTCACCGGGCGGTTCAGCACGACGCAGGCCAACGCGAGTAGACACCTGCGAGCGCCGTGCACCGCCCGGTGCTTCACCCCGGTGAAGTACAGGACCCCCGACCAGGCCATGTCCCGGCCGACTCGGCATTGAAAGGCTCGTTGTGACAGTCGACATCGAAAAGACGGGGCCGGACGACACACCGCCGCCACCACCCACCCGCCCGGAGGCCATCAAGGCCATCCCCGTGCGCCACTACGGCCGGTACATCGCCGCCGTTGTCGCGATCGCGCTCTTCGCGCTGGTCGTCAACGCCTTCTCCCAGGGCAAGGTCAACTGGGATGCCATCCCCGACTACTTCTTCGACGACCGCATTCTGGACGGCGTCTGGAAGACCCTGGTCCTCACCTTCCTGTCGATGCTGATCGGCATCGTCGGAGGCATCCTGCTGGCGGTGATGCGCCTCTCCAAGAACCCGGTGACCTCCTCCATCGCCTGGTTCTACATCTGGTTCTTCCGCGGCACCCCGGTCCTGGTCCAGCTCTTCGTCTGGTTCAACCTGGGGCTCGTCTTCGAGACCATCAACCTCGGCTTCTACAAGGACGAGTGGTCCCAATTCATGACGCCGATGCTGACGGCGCTCCTGGGGCTCGGACTCAACGAGGCCGCGTACATGGCCGAGATCTGCCGTGCGGGTCTGCTCTCGGTCGACGAGGGGCAGACAGAGGCGTCGCACGCGCTCGGCATGAGCCAGAGCAAGACGCTGCGCCGCGTCGTGATCCCGCAGGCGATGCGGGTCATCGTGCCGCCGACGGGCAATGAAGTCATCAATATGCTCAAGACGACCTCACTGGTCGCCGCGGTCCAGTTCACGGAGTTGTTCCGGCAGGCGCAGAACATCGGCCAGTCCTCCGGCGCCCCGGTGGAGATGTACTTCCTGGCCGCCGCCTGGTACCTGGTGATGACGTCGATCCTGAGCGTGGGCCAGTACTACCTGGAGCGGCACTACGCCCGCGGCTCCAGCCGCAGCCTGCCCCCGACCCCGTTCCAGAAGATCAAGTCCACCGTGTTCTCGGTGCGCCGCCCGAAGGGAGTCTCCGCATGAGCACGAACGCCATGGTCAAGGCGGAGGGCGTGCACAAGTCCTTCGGTCTGATCGAGGTCCTCAAGGGCATCGATCTGGAGGTCGCCCCCCGAGAGGTCTTCTGTTTGATCGGTCCCTCCGGATCCGGCAAGTCCACCTTCCTGCGCTGCATCAACCATCTGGAGAAGATCAACGCCGGCCGGCTCTACGTCGACGGCGAGTTGGTCGGTTACCGCCAGAAGGGGGACAAGCTCTACGAGCTGAAGGACAGTGAGGTCGCCGTCAAGCGCCGGGACATCGGCATGGTCTTCCAGCGGTTCAACCTCTTCCCCCATATGACGGCCCTCGCGAACGTCATGGAGGCTCCGGTCCAGGTCAAGGGCGAGGCCCGCGCCGTGGCCCGCGCCCGGGCCGAGCAACTCCTCGACCGGGTGGGCCTCGCGGACAAGGCCATGAACTACCCGTCCCAACTGTCGGGCGGTCAGCAACAGCGGGTGGCGATCGCCCGGGCGCTCGCGATGGAGCCCAAGCTGATGCTGTTCGACGAGCCGACGTCCGCGCTCGACCCCGAACTGGTCGGCGACGTACTGGACGTGATGCGCGGTCTGGCGGAGGACGGGATGACGATGGTCGTCGTCACCCACGAGATGGGCTTCGCCCGCGAGGTCGGCGACGCCCTGGTCTTCATGGACGACGGCGTGGTGGTCGAGTCGGGCCATCCGCGCGATGTGCTGACCAACCCGCAACACGACCGGACGAAGTCCTTCCTGTCGAAGGTGCTCTGACGGCACGAAAGAGGGCGGTACGGGGCGCTTCGCCCCGTACCGCCCTCTTTCGCAATTCGGGGGCTACATGCCCTCGGGCAGGAACTCGACGCGGAGCATCAGCTCGCGGAACTCGTCCCGGGTAAGCGACTTGAGCCGAGTCTTGATCGAGACCGCTTCACTGATGGTGAGTACGGAACCGTTCTCCAGTTTGAGGACTCCGGAAAACCCCCCGCGAAACCCATGCCACTGCGAAATGGGCGGCTCCTTCTGCTCCCAGATTTCCAACTTTCCAATCCCGGGCAGATCCGTGGTCGAACAATTGTCCTGGTACCTGCCCTCGCACAGGGTGTGCATGTGGATCGCACGTGTGGTCCGCATCAGATCGTCCTCGTCGAAGACCTCGATGTAGAGGTATCCGCTGGGAATGCGGAATCGCCCGTCGAAGGGCCCGATCACGTCCTGGGGAGCCTGGTGGCGGCGGTCGTAGAGACTGTCCGTCTGAATGAAGCCACCCCCTGGGTGCAGTCGCTCTGGCAGCAGCTCGACGATGGCTTCCAGCCGTTGAATCTCATTGATCGGGATCGGGAACGCCCTCGCCGGACGCTTCTGGCCCGCCGCCGATGAGTGCCGTTCATCGAGCCAGGTATCGAACGCCGGACGCACGAACGCCACCAGCGCGAGGACGACCACCAGCACCCCGCTGGCCACCGCTCTGCGGCAACTGCGAATGTAGGCCGCCCGGGCGTAGACATGCTCGCTGGAGACCGTGGAGCGTCCCGCATCCGCCGCCGCCCGCTCCAGTAGGTCCTTGACGTCGTTCATACGAATTCCTCCCGCACCTCAGCCCGCAGCGCGGCAAGACCGCGGGCCGCATGGCTCTTCACCGTGTTCTCCCGCATGTGGAGCAGCTCGGCGGTGGCCGAGACCGTCTGGTCCTCCCAGTAGCGCAGCACGACGACGGCCCGTTGCATCGGTGTCAGTCGTGCCAGTGCTTCACGGACCAGCAGACCCGTTTCCCGGTCGGTCTCCGGAGCCCGGGCCTGATCGGGGACCTCCGCGTACGCGTGCTCCCGCCGCCAGAACCGCCGACGGGAGGCGATGAAGGTGTTGATCAGGGTCTTGCGCGCATACGCCTCGATGTTGTCCAGGCGCACGTGCCGGCGCCCGCCGAGGACGACCTTGACCAGGGTCGTCTGTACAAGGTCGTCGGCTTCGTCCCGGTCGCCGCACAGCAGATAGGCACTGCGGAACAGTGCTGCGCGTCGCCCCTCCACGAATGCGTGCAGCGCGGCATCCTCTTCGGCCCGCCTCATCGCCGCCCCTCCCCCGGGCCCACCGAGCGCGGGCCGCCGTCTCTCTAGTGCGATGGGCCCATGGAAGGGTTGCACCCGGGGTCGATGTACATCGGAAGACGGCCGGGAACCGTCGAATGCCAGTGACGGAACGTCACTTCAGGGCGAGGACCATGCAGTCCGAGGGAGAGGACCAGACCGTGCGCGCTTCGCCGCATCCGGCAGCCCGCAGGGTTTCGGCGTGCCATCCGGCGGAGGGCGTCTCACCGTCCGCGTGTTCGCCGTAGATCGCGAAGCGCTCCGCGACCGGCCCGGCGAGGGCGGGGTCCTGACCCGCCCAGCTCAAGACGCGTGAGGACTTTGAGGCCGACAGTCCGCCGTTCTAGCGGGTCGTCAGCCACGCCGTTAGGCCGGACCCTCCGAGGGTGACAAGGACAGTCAGGAGCCGTACAGGGATCCGCTGCACGGTCAGACGAAACCCCCCGACTCGGATGTCAACCGCCGGTCGTTCCTCCGTAGTACTCACAGCCGCTCTCCCATCGAAGGCCACCCAATTGCACACCAGCTCTCGATAGTTCATTGTCCCGCACCCCGCAGAGCGGTCAGGGCTTGAGCCACTCCTTCCACCTGCCGAGGAGGTGCCCCCATGCCCAGACGTCCTCGCCCCCCGTGCTCGGTACCCGGGTGCCCTGAGCTGACCAGAGCCGGCGGGCGCTGTGCTGTCCATGAGCGCGAGGCGAACGCGGACCGTGCTTCACGTGGTGGCGCTGTGTATGACACGCGTTGGCAGCGCATCCGTAGGGCCTACCTGTACCAGCATCCGTGGTGCGTGCTGTGTGGCCGTCTGGCCAATCACTTCCCTTTCAGTCGACGCGCGTTGATTGCACAGGGTGATGCGAACCCTGACGCTGCGGGTCATCTGCGTCCGCTGTGCGTTGCGTGCCACAACCGAGAGACCGCACGTAATCAACCGGGCGGTTTGGTTGCTGAGGCTCGGTCACAGCGGGAATCGCGCGAGCTCCCGCCGTTCTGACCAGGGGGAGGGGGTCACCCCCGCCCAATCCCGAGCGGCAGGGAGCGCAAGAACTCTCGGCAGAGCTGCATGCATTTTTGGGTTCCTTGGAACCTGTTCAAGCACAGGAAGTGAGAATGCGTGGCGGATAGATACGGACCAAAGTCGGCAGTCCAACGCGCACGGGAAGGGGCCCCGGCTGTCAAGGAGGGCGTGATCGTTCCGCGTGCGGTCCTCGCCGAGCCGGACTGGTCTGACGTGTTCAAGTTCTCACCCGAACCCGCTGTCGAGCTGGCGAACGTCCGCTGTCACGGGGTCGCGTCGGAGGAGTGGCGGCGCATTGTTCCGATCCTGGAAGTGGCAGCGGGTATCGGGGAGGTGGACCACACCACGGTCGAGGATCTGTGCGTGTGCGTTGCCCGAATCGACCAGGCGGAGCGGGACCTCTCCGAGCGCGGGCTGATCGTGACGGCCGAGCGCGGGACCGTGAAGAACGGCGCCGCCACCATCGCAGGGCAGTACCGCACGCAGCTCGCCCGGTACATCCGGGAACTCGGCCTCTCATCAAGCGCCCGGACCAGCATCACCCTGCCCGAGCCACAGCAAGACGACTCGGATATCTGGGACTAGTGCAGAAATCAGCCACACCATGCAGCCCCCGTGTTCGTCTCCTTCGGGTGACGCGTACGGGGGCTTTCTTCGTGTTTCCGGGGATGCGAATAATCGAGAATCACCCCGGACAGGTGCCCCGCTGGATCATCATGCTTGCGCTGTTGTGTCCGACGACGAGGGGAACAGCCATGGCTAGGCGTCTGCGGGTCCTCGGGAGCACGTCCGGAGTGGGCGACTGCCCGACACTGTACGAGGACCTGGACACAGGGGAAGTGGTCGTGCAAGGGGACGCGGTGACCGACCCGACGGACGTGGCGCAGCTCAAGTACGTCAAAGAGGGAGAAGCGTTCGTGGTCGTCCCTCGGGCGCTGCTGGCGAATTTCACTCCGAGGGAGGTCACGCACGTGCCGGAGTTCGTTCCGCAGCAGAAAATCAACGAGTTCATCAATGACGGATTCGAGCACACCGCATGGCGGCTGGAGACCCGGAGCGGGTACGCGTCCGACCAAGCGATGCCGTCGTACCAAGAGTTCCTGCGGACCGGCGACACCGCAGGGGAAGTCGGGCACCCGTGGTTCGCCAACGTGCGGCGCATGGTGGAAAGCGGCAAGCGGTTCGAGCGGGTTCGGATCGTGGACAACCCGCCGACCGTGGGACAGCAGTACCTACTGGCGTGCGCACGGACGAACGTCGCAGCCGGCGAGGACATCCGGCATCTGTGGCGGGATGATGCCGAGCGCCACGGCGTGAACCTCTCGGACTTCTGGCTGTTCGACTCCCGTACCGTGGCCCGCTTCCATTTCGAGGGTGAGCGCACCATCGGCATGGAGATGATCACTGATCCGGCCGAAGTGCTGCGGGCCTGCCAGACGCGGGATGCTGCTTGGCACCACGCAGTCCCGTACCGGGAGTTCACGGCTCAGGTACCGTCCGCTGAGTGAGTACGGACTTTCAGCAAGCCCGGGTGTCCCTCGGTGCGCGCCTGCGGGAACTGCGTACCGAGGGTGGGATCACGGGTCGCGAACTGGCCGACCGGCTTGAGTGGGGCCAGTCCAAGATCAGCAAGCTGGAGAACGGCAAGCAGACGCCGACCGTCGCTGATCTCACGGCGTGGGCCGAGGGGACCGGGAACCCAGGGGCCGCAGGCGAGCTGGTCGGGCGCCTGCGGGGGTTGGAGACGCAATACCGGTCCTGGCGTCGGCAACTGGCCGGCGGATACCGCGCCGCGCAGGAGGCGCACTGGGCGCAGGCGCAGAGGACGCACTCTCGCCGCAGCTTCGACCCCGCACTGATACCGGGACTCTTGCAGACCGCCGACTATGCCCGCTCCGTCCTGACCCGGTACTCCGCGATCCATACCGCCCCCAGGGACATAGAAGCTGCCGTACAGGCGCGCATGGGGCGGCAAGACATCCTCACCGATCAGAGCCGGTCGTTTCACTTCCTCATGTGGGAGGGAGCGCTACGGGCCCGGCCGTGCCCACCCGCTGTGCTCTCCGCACAGCTCGACCGGATCGTGGGGCGGCTCGGTCCGGGGAACGTCAGGGTAGGGATCGTGCCGTTCGAGGCGGACATGAACGTACCCGCCGGGGTTGGCTTCTCCGTGCATGACGACAGTCTCGTGATCACCGAGACATGGCACGCCGAGATGTGGTTGGACGATGCCGAGGACGTTGCACTGCACGTGCGTGCATGGGAGGCATTGGAGAGGAACGCTCTGTACGGAGCCGAGGCTCACCGTGCGCTCGTACGGGCGAAACAGTTCCTGAGCCCGCGAGAATAACCGCGAATACGGCCCTTCTGGCTTCCTCCACCTTGCTTAGCGTTCTGGCACACAAAGCCAGATACGAAAGGCGGGACGGTGAGCCAAGACAGTACGAACATCACCAGGCGCAGCGCGATGACGCTACGTGTCTCTCGGGACAGCGGAAAGACATACGGCCCCGTGACCATCGTGCCGAGCGATCCGCAGAGTCCGCTGCCTGTCAACATCGCCGAGCCCCGCTGCACCTGCCAGCGATGCGAGGACACGCGATGAGCGGGCGCGCGGTGATCCGGGTCTGCCGGTTTCGTATGCACCGCCACCCTTCGGCCGAGACGACAGCGACCGCGCGCTGTCTGGCCCCTGAATGTGGTTGGACCTCCGCCCCGACAGGAAAGGCGGACGAGTGCAGCGACATGTGTATTCGGCATCGGGGCCGCACGGGGCACATGACATTCGTCCGGGAGTTCTCGGAAATAGCTGTTGTGGAACCCAGCCAATGACCGACGACAACAAGAAGGGGTGCCCATGGAAACGACCGATCGCGCGCGGCTCGACGCATACTTCGGCAAGGTCGCTGAAGCGTTCACACTGCCTGAGCGTCCGTCCTCGCTGCTGATCACTCACCTGCTGCCCGAGCGACCCGCCTTCGTCGGGGCCGTGGGCAAGGTGTCACACCTGCGTGCCGTGCTGCCCAAACCCAAGTCCATCCACGCGAGTGCCCGCCGAGAGATCGAACGCACCGTGGCGTGCGACGACCTTTCCCGTGACATGTTCAGCGACCCCGACACCGCCGTGACGTATCTGGAGACCAGGGCAGCCGGCGAGAGTGTGGTTCTGCTCGACGTGGGCGGGTACTTCGCCCCCTCCCTGGACATGCTGTGTGAACGGTTCTCGGGAACCATCCTCGGTGTGGTCGAGGACACCGAGAACGGGCACAAGCGCTACGCCGAACGCGACAAGCTGCCGTGCCCGGTCGTGTCCGTGGCTCGCTCGCCCCTCAAAGACCCGGAAGACTTCCTGGTCGGTCAGTCCGTCGTGTTCTCGGCCGAAGCGCTTTTACGGCAGCGTGGGGACATCCTTCACGGGCGCCCGGCCCTGGTCCTCGGGTTCGGAAAGCTCGGGTCCAGCATCGCCCGTCTGCTGCACGTCAAGGGTGTGCGGGTCATCGTGTACGACATTGACCCCGTACGACGCGCACAGGCCATGTCACAGGGGTTCGAGGTAGCCCGGGACCGGGATCAGGCCATAGCCACCGCCGGACTCGTCCTGTGCGCAACCGGGGCCCTGTCCCTGCGGGGCGAAGACTTCCCGCAGCTCAAGAACGGGGCCTACGTGGCGACCGTGACCAGCTCGGAAGACGAGCTGGAGCTGAGCGGCCTGCCCTCGGGCTACGTCCGCGACAGCGCCGGCGAGCACGTGAGCCGCTACAGCACTACTGGGCACTACTTCTATCTGCTGAACGGGGGCGAGGCGGTCAACTTCATCCACGGCGCGAGCGTTGGACCGTTCATCTTCCTCGTTCAGGCCGAGATCCTCGCGGGCGCAGCAATGCTGGCGCGCGGCGGGCTGGACGCAGGCATGTACGAGGTGCCCACCGCTGACCGGGAAGCCATCGCGGCTACCTGGCTCCACTACTACAACAGGTGATCGCATGCCCATCACGGCAGACCACATCCGTACGACCCTCGCCGAGTACACGGACGCGCACCCCGAGGACAAGCACGCACTAGCCCCTCTGGCCGAGCTCCTGGACCAGGGCACTGACGTGACCAGCCGGAAGGAGTTCCGGGGACACGTCACAGCGGGCGCTGTGCTCGTCAACGACCGGGGCGAGGCCCTGTTCATCCATCACAACGCGCTCGACAAGTGGCTGACCCCGGGTGGGCACCTTGAGCCCGAGGACATGGACCTTCTGGGCGCCGCTCTCCGCGAACTGGTCGAGGAGACGGGGGTGACGCTCAGCCTCGCCCCCGTTCAGCCCACGCCCGTGCACATCGATGTGCACCCGATCCCTGCGAACGACAGCAAGGGCGAGGGCGCCCACTGGCACGCGGACTTCCGGTACGTCTTCCGTGCTTCCGGCGACCAGGCCGTGACGCTTCAGGAGGAGGAAGTGAGCGGCTACGCGTGGCGCAGCGTGGACACGATCACTGACGAGACGCTGCGGGCTCGCGTCGCCGCATCGCTCCGATAGCCCCGCCTCAGGAACCTCCGCACCTGCCCGTCGTGTAGTGCCCCTGAACAGCAAAAAGGCCCCGTTCGTCTGCCGTCTCGTCTGGCAGGTGGGCGGGGCTCACGCATGTTCGGACGTTCGTCGTACTAGATCAACAACGGCGCAGTAGGGTGTGTGTTTAGAGGGATCTCCCGGTCAGGACGGCGTCGTACGTGTCGTGGGGCAGCTTCGCCGTCCACTCGGGGTCCGTGAGGTCGGCGCTGATCAGGGTGACGCCGTGGTCCGCGGCGAAATGACCCCGTGCGATCGTCAGGAGCGCCGGGTCGAGGTCGACGCCGGTGCTGGTGGCGTCGGGCATCCGGGCGAGGAGACGGTCGGTGATGGTGCCCGTGCCGCAGGCGAGGTCGAGCACGCGCGGGGCCGGCCCCACGGTCGCCTCGACCATGTCCAGCATGACCTGGAACCGCTCTTCGCGGTCGGGCATGTACCACTCTTGTTGACGGTCCCAGCTCCGCTGCCAGGCATCCCAGTCCGCACGTCCGGGCAGCCGCGCCTCTCCCATGGAAACCTCCCGCTCGTAATACCCTGAAATCGGTAACATCCATTACTTCGACAGCCCGACTCTAGACCGCCCTCGGTAAGGACTACAAGTGGAGCTAGCCCATTACTCGGACTTCGCCGTGCGCCTGGTCAACACCGAGGAGCCGGCCCGCGGCAGGGACTCCCTCACCTCGGTCGAGGTGGTCCGGGAGCTCTTCGGGGCGTCCGCCCAGGCCGCTCGGCGCGCGACGGAGGCCGACGTGACCCGTTTCCGCTCGGTGCGCGGCCGACTGCGGGCGGTCTTCGCCGCGGCCGACGCGGGCGATGAGACCCAAGCGGTCGACCTGCTCAACTCGCTCCTGCTGGAGTTCCCCGTCAGCCCGCAGATCTCCGGGCATGACTTCCGGGACGACGACGGCCGCCCCAAGTGGCACATGCATCTCGCCGAGCACCCCTCCAACGCCACCGCGGGCTATGCGGCGATCGCGGCCATGGGTCTCGCCGTCCACCTCACGGAGTACGGAGTCGATCGACTCGGCCTGTGCGAGGCGGCGCCCTGCCGCAACGCCTATCTCGACACGTCGACCAACCGCTCCCGCCGCTACTGCTCGGACCGGTGCGCCACCCGCGCCAATGTCGCCGCTTACCGCGCCCGCAAGCGCCTGGAGAGCACCGACCGGCTGCACGACACGGGACGTACGGCGGTCAAGGCCCAGGAGACCAGTCCCAGCGCCGACCGCTGACCCTCGGCCCGCGGCCGATAGCGGCCCCGCACCCGCCCCAGGAGCAGTTCGGGCGGGACGGCTCCGAACACCCGGCTGTCTCCCTCCGCGCCGGGGTTGTCGCCGAGCACCCACCAACCGCCCGGCCGCCGCTCGGCGAGCCGCTTGACGATCAGGAGGTCCTGTTGGAGTGGGTGGCGCAGTACGGCGACGTCGCCGGGCCTGACCTGCGCACCGTAGTGGACCAACAGCTGGTCGCCGGGCTTGAGCGTCGGATACATGGACGGTCCCGACACCTCGGCCACACCGAACGGCGCATTCTGCGCCCGCCCCCGCTCCGACATCAGGCCACCTCCGAGTACCAGGGTATGTTCCGCCACCAGTCCCATACTGACCCCGGACTTTCGTCCTAAGCCCTAGGGGGCACTCGCGAAATCGACTCTCTCACGGAGTAATGTCCCACCTGAGAAGACGATCACGAGGAAGGACTGCACCATGCTCTCCCGCCTGTTTGCCCCCAAGGTGAAGGTCAGCGCCCACTGCGATCTGCCCTGCGGTGTCTACGACCCGGCCCAGGCCAGGATCGAGGCCGAATCGGTCAAGGCAGTCCAGGAGAAGTTCCAGGCCAACGAGGACCCGCACTTCCGCGCCCGCGCCACGGTCATCAAGGAGCAGCGCGCCGAGCTCGCCAAGCACCACATCTCGGTGCTGTGGAGCGACTACTTCAAGCCCCCGCACTTCGAGAAGTACCCCGAGCTCCACCAGCTGATCAACGACACCCTGAAGGCGCTGTCGGCGGCGAAGGCCTCGACGGACCCCGCCACGGGCCAGAAGGCGCTGGACTACATCGCCCAGGTCGACAAGATCTTCTGGGAGACCAAGCAGGCCTGACGCACATGCCCGGTTCGTTGAGGGCATCACGGCAGCTCAGAAGGGCCCCACCGCTTGCGGGCAGTGGGGCCCTCAGCGTGTCCCGAAGGCCATTCGGGAGCGGAACGGGCAGGTGGAACCGCCACTGCGGGTGGTGGCCCCGTACGCGGGCAGGAGTGCACCCGACCGGCCCGCGAGGTTCGCGGGCCCTCCCCGCTCCTGGCGGACGCGCGCCCGGGCGACCCGTACGGGAACCGTTGCCGACGGCAACGACCCACGGCGGATTCCCGGCGAGCTGCTGTGCCACTGTCGTACTGTCATGCACACCCGCGGGGAGAGGTACCCCGGTTCAGGGCGGGCGACGTGGATGGTGGCCTCAGTGAACAAGTTCAAGCGTCCCGCGAGGAACGACAAGCCGAGCAACGAGGCCATCAGGTACCGGCCGAGTCGGATGCAGATCGCGGTGCCGGCGACGGTGGGCATCCTGCTGGCGACCGCGCTGCTGTACGTGGGACTGCTCTTCACCGACGATCCGATGCCCATGAGCCAGATCCGCAACGGTGTGCTGCTGGCGGCGATAGCGGGCGCGGTGTGCTGTGTGCTGCCCCGACCGCGAGGCGTGCAGGCCACGTCGTCCGCCCTGATCGTGGGGCGCGGCCCGCGGGGGAAGATTCCCTGGGGGGACGTTGCTTCGATCCAGGTGGGGCGGACCATCTGGGGGCGACGGCTGGTGGTGATCCGGAAGAACGGCAACCAGTTCGCCCTGTCGTCCCCCATGTCCATGCTGGACAAGCAGTTCGACGAGAAGGCCGCCCAGTTGCTGGGGTACTGGGAGTCCCGCCGCAAGCGCAAGCGGTGAGGCCCGCCACCGCAGGGTCCCCGAACCGTTCCCCTCGGTCCTCGCGAGAGCTGTGGGCATCGTCCCTCTGAGGAGGCGCCCGCTGTGGACGCCGGCTGGGACGGGTGGTCGACCGCTCCTCCGTCGTAGGCCGCACGGGTGACGGATTGCCACGCATGGTCGCTCATGGGCGTAGACAGGAGCCCGGCAGACCAGTTCAGTGCCCGGTGCTGCACGGGGCGCTGGGGGCGAAGGAGTTGAGCTGATGCGGTGGACCGTCCATGGGGAACGGCAGATCTACACCAACCCGTGGGTCAATCTGTGGCTCGCGGACGTCCAACAGCCGGACGGTCACCGTCTAGAGCACCACATCGTCCGGATGCGGCACCTCGCGGTGGCGGCGGTGTTGGACGAGCGGTCCCGGGTGTTGATGATGTGGCGGCACCGCTTCATCACGGACACCTGGGGGTGGGAGCTCCCGATGGGGCTGATCGAGCCCGGTGAGACGCCCGAGCAGACGGCGGCCCGCGAGGTCGAGGAGGAGACCGGCTGGCGGGTTTCGTCGATGAAACCGTTGGTCTATGCACAGCCCGCGAACGGCATCACGGATTCCGAACACCATGTGTTCCGGGCGGACGGCGCGCACTATGCCGGCCCGCCGACCGAGTTGAATGAGTCGGACCGCATCGAGTGGATTGAGTTGTCGCAGGTCCGGGCGATGATCGACCGTCGAGAGGTGGTCAGCGGCGGCAGTCTGGTGGGGCTGCTCTACCTGCTGCTGGACCAGGCCACGTCGGCGGGCTGAGGGTCAGGCGGCCGGGGTGATCAGTGGGCTCTTGTGGCGGCGCAGCCACTGGCGGTAGACCGCGGCCCGGGTCGCCGCCTCCCGATAGGCGGACTCCAGGTCCGTGTACACCTCGTCGTACGGTTCCTGGGGTCCGGGCGGGGTGCAGAGCAGCAGCCGTACGGCGAGGGGGTCGCCGCGCAGGGGCCGTACCGCCATGTCCTCGCGTCCGCCCGAGGTCGGCTGGCAGGGGGCGACCGCCTCGCCGACCGCGATCAGCGAGGCGGCCGTGTGGTAGTCGCCGTGCAGGACCGGCGGGTTGAGTCCCGCTGCGGCCAGCACCCGGCGCAGACCGTCCCATTCTCCGTCGACGGTCGGATCGACGATCCATCGGTCTTCGGCCAGATCCTGCAGTTCCACCACGGGTGCAGCGGCGGCCGGATGGTCGCGCGACATGGAGACGAACTGCGGTTCGCGCTCCATCAGCACCCGGCGGAAGACGCCGTCGGGAACCAGCAGGGGACAGCCTTCGACCTCATGGACGAACGCCACGTCGAGTTGCCCGGCCGACACCATCCTGAGCAGGGCGTTCGCCGAGACGTCGACGTGCAGTGAGATATCGGTGTCGGGGAGTCTGCGCCGCAGCCTGCCGAGCCAGCCCGGCAGGGCGCTGCTGGCGGTCGAACCGACGCGCAGCCGGGCTCCGTGCGCCCGGGCGGCGGCGGCCTTGACCTCCACGACGAGGGCGGCCATTTCGGCCACCAGCGGTCGGGCCCGGGTCAGTACGGCCCGCCCCAGGGGTGTCGGTCGACAGCCGGACCGCTCCCGTGAGAAGAGTTCGGCGCCCAGGGAGTTCTCGATCCGTCGCAACTGGGTCGTCAGGGACGGTTGGCTGACGCCGAGTCGACGTGCAGCCTTGTGCAGGCTGCCGGTCTCCGCGATGGCGCACAAGGCGCGCAGGTGCCTCACCTCTAGCTCCATGACCCGAGAGTAGGGCGGCGCCAACGGCCGCACCAGAGACACAGTTCGGGCACAGCGGACGGACGGGGACAGTGTGATGCACCTGGGTTATCACCAGTTGGCATCATCCGCGGTTGGGCGCTCTCCCCGAGACTCTGCGTTACGCATCCGTTCCCCGGGTCCAGCAGGACTCATCGGTTGCGTGCGCACGATCCGATTCACCGGATTCCCAACCGGACGAGTAGGAGCCCCCCATGCGTCACCCCAGAACCGCGTTCTCCGCCGCACTCGCGGTCGGCCTCACCCTGGCCGCCGCCCTCGGTGCCGTGCCCGCCACCGCCGCCGCCCCGGCCGACTCCCCCACGAGGGCCGCCGTCCCGTCCTACGTCGCCTACGAGGGGTCCGCCGCGGACACCAAGGCGACGAAGGCGTTCTTCCAGGCCGTGCTGAAGTCGGTCGCCGAGCAGCGGGCCGCCAACCCGGGCGCCCGGGTCGTCACCGTCACGTACAACGCCTCCAGCGCGCCCACCTTCCGCAGTCAGATAGCGCGCAGCACCCAGATATGGAACAGCTCGGTCACCAATGTGCGCCTCCAGGAGGGCAACAACCCGAACTTCCGCTACTACGAGGGAAATGACGCCCGCGGCTCCTACGCCAGCACGGACGGCCGTGGACGCGGCTACATCTTCCTCGACTACCGGCAGAACCAGCAGTACGACTCGTACCGGGTGACCTCGCACGAGACCGGTCATGTGCTCGGGCTGCCGGACAACTACCGCGGGCCGTGCAGCGAGTTGATGTCCGGCGGCGGTCCCGGCCCGTCCTGCCGCAACGCGGTTCCCAACACCCAGGAGCGGTCGCGGGTGAACTCGATCTGGGCGTACGGGCTGGCCGCTGCGGCTGCGCGCACCTCCTGACCACGAGCGGGCCCTGAGGTCTCACCGCCAGGACCGCAGGGGCAGGGTCCGCACTGCCGGGGGCGTCCCGTTACCAGGAAGCGGGGCGCCCCCTCCTCCTCTTCCCGTGCTCGCACCGCGGGGGATGGTCGTACCGCCCCGATGGCGCCCCTCGTCCGAGACGAGGGGCGCCGTTGGCGTTGTTGCACTCCCCGCCGCGCCGGGCCGTGCGTGGGATCAGACTTCGGCGCAGGTGTGGCTTCCCAACTCGGCCCCGGAGGGCAGCTGTTTCTGGATGCGGTCGAGTGCGTCGTCGAAGTCGCCTCCTGCGACTCCGGACTCGTAGGCGGCTCCGCCGTAGTGCAGGGTGAGGTTGAGATCCGCCCGATCGAGGGACCCCTCGGGCCTCAGTTCACCGAGCGTCAGCAGACAGCTCAGCGTGGCGCGCTCGACATCGCCGCCCACGTGGATCGGCAGCGGTATGTCCCACTCCAGTACGCAGGAGGAGAGGACTCCCTCCGCCCCGACGACCTCCAGGGCGGCAAAGGTCGCCCCTTCGTACTCAACACCCCTGATACGCGTGCGCAGTTGCCGTCCGTGCGCCGCGATCGTGACCGCTTCCGCGCCACGTCGGTCGCGGTACCAGCCCGCCCAGACTTCAGTCGAATCCGATGACATGGCGCGGACTGTAGCGGTATGTGGCCCTGCCCTGAACAGCCGGGATGGTTCATCGGCCATCGAAAGCCGGGGAGGGCGGCCGGCCGAGGGGTCGTACGGCCGGTTCGATGCGGGGCGGGCGGTCGGGGTCGTGGCGCCCGCCGGGGCTCCGATAGGGGGCGAACACCCCCACCGGGGCCCCCGCGACCGGGCGGGGCACGGCTCGGCTATCCGCGTTCGTAGGTGCGGACGACGACGCCGTTGTCGAAAGTGCGCGTGGAGATCAGCGTGAAGTCGTCGACGCGGAACCCGGCGTCGAACATCCGCATCCCCTCGCCCAGCACCACGGGATAGGTCTTGATGACGAGTTCGTCCACCTCGTCGCGGAGTTGGCCGGCGAGGTGGGCGCCGCCGCAGAGGTAGATGGAGAGCCCGTCCTCCTTCTTCAACTCCCTGACGCGACCGACGAGATCGGCGGAAACGATCTCCACCTCGGGGTCGGGTGATGCGGTGAGGGTGCGGGACGCCACGATCTCCCGCAGTTGGGCGTAGGGGCGGGTGATGCCCTCCTGGAGTGCGATGTCGTAGCTGACGCGCCCCTGGATCACGGTGTCGTAGCGGGTCAGGGGCCGGTCCTCGACGCCGAAGTGCCGGCGGGCGACGACGGGCAGGGTGTCGGCCTGCTCGGTGCGGAGGTAGTCGAGGTAATCGCCGACCACGAAGCGGTTGAAGAATCCGGCCTCCCCTCCCGGGGCGCCGATGAAGCCGTCGATCGATGCGGCGATGAGGTAGCTGAGCTTGCGCAAACCGGTCCCGTCCGTCGTGGAGTGGTCATCGGGCGGCGCGGCGGGATCACCCACCGCACAACCACTTCACCCATAGTGCTTCAGTCGTAGTGGTTTGGCAAGCGCCTTACTGCCCGGGACCGGTACCGGACGGGTGCGCTCAGCGGCTGCGGCGCGTGACGAACTCCGCGAGGGCCAGGAGGTCCCCGGCCGCGGCCAGGTCCGGAACCGCCCGGGACAGCTCGTGGACCGCCCTGGCCATGCGGTCGGACGCCTGGACCTGCGCCCAGTCCTTGCCCCCGGCCCGGTCCACCGCATCCGCCGCGAGACCGATCGTGCGACCCGTCATGGGACCGCGGTAGAGCTCCGCGAGCTCCTCCCCCGCCGGTGTCCCGGAAGTGAGCGCCGCCACCACGGGCAGCGACTTCTTGTACGCGGCGAGATCCGCGCCCGCCGGTTTGCCCGTCCGCCCCGGGTCACCCCAGATGCCGATCAGATCGTCGATGAGCTGGAACGCCAACCCGGCCTCCCGGCCGAAGGCGTCCATGGCCTCGGTCTCCTCCGGGCCCGCACCCGCGTACAGCGCCCCCACCGCACAGGCGCAGCCCAGCAGCGCACCCGTCTTCGCCGTGGCCATCTCCATGCACTCGTCCAACGAGACCTCGTGGGGAGCGCGCTCCTCGAAGGCGCAATCCGCCTGCTGGCCCGCGCAGAGCTCGATCACACAGGCGGTGAGCCGCTCCGAGGCCGCCGCCGCTGCCGGGTGGAGGTCCTCCGCCAGCAGCCGCAGGGCGAGGGCGAACATGGCGTCACCGGCGATGATGGCGTCCGCGGTGCCGAACACCGTCCAGGCGGTGGGGCGGTGCCTGCGCGTGGAGTCCTCGTCGATCACATCGTCGTGCAGGAGCGTGAAGTTGTGCGCCAACTCCACCGCAGCCGCGGCCTGTACGGCCTGCCGCGGATCTCCGCCCAGCGCCCGCACCGCGGCCAACACCAACGCGGGTCTGATGGCCTTCCCGGCGGGCTTGGTGGCCAGGGTCCCGTCCGCGTGTTCCCACCCGAAGTGGTACATCGCGACGTGGCGCAGGGAAGCGGGCAGGGAGGCGACGGCTGCGCGGAGTCGGGGGTCGACGGCCTCGCGGGTACGTTCCAGAAGGGCGAGCGCCTCACGGCCCTCGACGGCCTCCGACGTGGTCAACGGCTGGTCCTTTCACGGGACGGACGGGGCACGCCGCAACGGGACGCCCCACGGCGGCAGGCACGGCCGGGCAGGCCGCGGCCCCGCCGGCCGTGGCACGGGGAGCCGGGCGGCAGGGCCGGTTGTGGAGTTCGAAGGTGCGAGGAGCGGCCGGGCCCGGTACGGCAGGGCGGTGCGGCGGCCGGGCCGGGTGTGAGCACGGCCCGCCCCGGCCGCCGGACGGCTCAGCTCCAGCGGCTCACCTCGACGTTCTCCAGGACGCCCAGTGCGTCGGGCACGAGGACGGCGGCCGAGTAGTACGCCGTGACGAGGTAGGAGATGATCGCCTGCTCGTCGATGCCCATGAACCGCACGGACAGGCTCGGCTCGATCTCATCGGGAATGCCGGCCTGCTGGAGCCCGATGACGCCCTGCTCGGCTTCTCCGGTACGCATGCAGATGATGGACGTGGTCCTGGCCGGGGTGATCGGGATCTTGTTGCTGGGGAAGATGGGCACGCCGCGCCACGACGGCACATGGTGTCCGCCCACCTCCACGCTCTGCGGAACCAGCCCGCGGCGGTTGCACTCACGGCCGAAGGCGGCGATGGCCCGCGGATGGGCGAGGAAGAGCTTCGATCCCCGACGGCGGGAGAGCAGTTCGTCCATGTCGTCGGGGGTGGGCGCCCCGTCATGGGGCTGGAGGCGCTGCTCGTAGTCGCAGTTGGCCAGGAGCCCGAACTCCCGGTTGTTGATGAGCTCGTCCTCCTGGCGCTCGCGCAGCGCCTCGACCGTGAGCCGCAACTGCTGCTCGGTCTGGTTCATCGGCTGGTTGTACAGGTCGGCCACGCGGCTGTGGACCTTCAGAACGGTCTGCGCGACGCTGAGTTCGTACTCGCGCGGGGACGCCTCGTAGTCCACGAAGGTGTGTGGCACCACCGCTTCGCCGACATGTCCGGCGGAGAGGTCGATGGCCGCCTCGCCGTATGTGTTGGTCCGCTGTCGGGGCAGGGCCGCGACACCCGCCAGATGCGTGCGCAGCGACTCGGCCCGCTCCGCGAGGTTGAGCACATCACTGCGGGTGAGGACGAGGACGGTGCAGGCGGTGGCGGCCCGGGCGGTGTACTGCCAGGTGGCGTCGGACTCCACGAGCGACTGCTCACCGAGGTAGGCACCGTCGGCCAGGACATTGACGACGGCCTCGTCCCCGTAGGGCCCGGTGCCGAGCTGTTCGACCCTGCCGTGCGCCAGTAGCAGGACGCGGTCCGCGGTCGAGCCCGCCTCGGCCAGCAGTTGGCCGGCGCTGAACTCCTGCTGCTCGCAGCGGTTCGCCAACTCGGCGAGGACGCCCTCGTCGTCGTACTCCCGAAGGGCGGGGAGCTCCCCCAACTCGGCCGGGATCACCGCGACCCGCTCACCGGTCTGGACGAAGGTCACCCGGCCGTCGCCCACCGCGTAGCTCAGTCGGCGGTTCACCCGGTAGGCACCGCCCTGCACCTGCACCCACGGCAGCATCCGCAGCAGCCACCGCGAGGTGATCTCCTGCATCTGAGGGACGGACTTGGTGGTGGTCGCGAGATTCCGCGCGGCAGCCGTGCCGAGGCTCTGCTGCTTCGACGCCTGGAGATCACGTGCTTCGTCGCCGACGGAACCAACCGAACCAACCGACATGTAGGACTCCCTCTCGATCACGGTCTGATCTGCACGGCCCGACCACCCGGCCTGACCTGCGAGGGAAAGAATCCCAGCCCTTTATGGGCCAGCACCATTACACGAACGGATGGGAATACTTAACGACTAACGGGGCATGTTGCGCAGAATTCAACAATCCGTTTGATTGGGTGACCGGATCGGCTCGCACACCACTCGTACGCATGGCTCCCTCCGGAACAGCGGGTAGAGGCCGTAGCAGCCCAGTACGGACATTCCGTACTCCTCGTACCTCAGGGAGTCGGCCATGGCCTCACCCATGTCCGCCAGCACATTCCTCCAAGCGCTTCGCGACGAAGGACTGACCGTCGTTCAGGTGGGCGAATGGCGCACCCACAACCGCAACCACAAGGGGCCCTGGGGGCCCGTGCACGGAGTGATGATCCATCACACCGTCACCCGGGGCACGGCGGGAACCGTCGCCCTCTGCCGCGACGGGCGCAGCGATCTCCCCGGCCCGCTGTGCCACGGCGTCATCGACAAGCAGGGCACCGTGCACCTGGTCGGCTACGGCCGTGCCAACCACGCCGGCCCCGGCGACGACGACGTCCTGAAGGCGGTCATCGCCGAGAAGGCCCTCCCCCCGGACAACGAGGCCAACGTGGACGGCAACCGCCACTTCTACGGCTTCGAGTGCATCAACCTCGGTGACGGCAAGGACCCCTGGCCCGCCGCCCAACTGACGGCCATCGAAAGGGCATCGGCCGCCGTCTGCCGGGTGCACGGCTGGGGTGCGCGCTCGGTCATCGGACATCTGGAGTGGCAGCCGGGCAAACCCGACCCCAGGGGCTTCACGATGGCCTCGCTGCGCGAGCGCGTGCAGGAGCGGCTGAAGTGACGCGCCGCACACCGCACACCGATCCCCTGGGACGGGCCCGTCCCTCCCCCTGCGGACCGTCCGGTCTCCGCAGCTGACGAGCAGATGACAATGGGTCCATGGCCACGTCCACGCCCGACCACACCGCCGCCCTGGAGCCCCGGCTGCCCTCCCCGCTCCAACCCGTCGACGACGAGCGCTTCACCCGTCACGGCCTCCGTCTGCTGCTCAAGCGCGACGATCTGATCCACCCCGACATCCCCGGCAACAAATGGCGCAAACTGGCGCCCAATCTCAGGGCGGCTGCCGGACGCCCCCTGCTCACCTTCGGCGGCGCCTACTCCAACCATCTGCGCGCCACGGCGGCGGCCGGCCGGCTGCTCGGCTGCCCCACGATCGGCGTGGTCCGCGGGGACGAGTTGGCCCACCGCCCCCTCAACGACTCCCTCGCGCGCTGCGCCGAGCAGGGGATGCGGCTCGTCTTCGTGGACCGGGCCACCTACCGCCGCAAGGCCGAGCCCGAGGTGCTGGCCCGACTCCTGCGCGACCGTGCGCCCGCCGGCGCCTATGTGATCCCCGAGGGCGGCAGCAACGCGCTCGCCGCCGAAGGGTGCACCGCGCTCGGCCGGGAGCTGCGCGGGCACGCGGACGTGGCCGCCGTCGCCTGTGGCACGGGAGGGACCCTCGCCGGACTGGCCGCCGGCCTCGGCCCCGGTCAGCGCGCGCTGGCGTTCCCCGTGCTCAAGGGCGGATTCCTGGCCGCTGAGACGCTCCGCATCCAAGGCGCCGCATTCGGTGGCCGCCGGGGGCACTGGTCGCTGGACGAACGCTTCCACTGCGGCGGCTACGCCCGCACCACCCCTGAACTGGACGCGTTCGCAGCTGAGTTCGAAGCACTCCACGGAGTGCCCGTGGAACGTACATATGTCGCCAAAATGCTCTGGGGTCTGACCGTGCTCGCCGCCGAGGGCGCCTTCCCGCCCGGCACCCGGCTGGCGGCCGTCATCACGGGTCAGCCGGACTCCTCCTCGCGGTAGGCGGCGGCCTCCTCCAGATCGAGCCGCCGCAGCAGCGTGCGCATCATCTCGTCGTCGATGCCGCGGGCGTCCCGCAACCGTACGAACACCTCGCGCTCCGCTTCGATCATCTCCCCCGCAAGCCGTCGATAGGTGTCGTCGGCGGACTCCCCCGTCCGCTCGTTGACCGCGCCGAGCCGCTCCCAGACGGCGTTGCGCCGTCGCTCCATCACGGTCCGCAACCGGTCCTCCAGCGCCTGCGGCAGCGCATTGCGCTCGTCCGTCAGCAACTGGTCGAGCCGCTCGTCCGCCGCCTCGGACGCCTCGTTCTGCGCCTGCGCCTCGGCCAGTGTCTCGGCGTACCGGTCCTTCTTCGGCAGCTTGAGCAGCCGGATCAGCGCCGGCAGGGTCAGCCCCTGGACCACCAGCGTGCCGATCACGGTGGTGAAGGTCAGGAACAGCACCAGATTGCGTGCCGGGAAGGGCTCGTCGGCGGCCGTGGTCAGGGGGATGGAGAAAGCGATCGCCAGGGAGACGACACCCCGCATCCCCGCCCATCCCACGACCACCGGCGCCCGCCAGTCCACGCCCGGCTCCCGGTCCCTGATCCGCGAGGACAGCTTGCGGGGCAGGAAGGTCGCGGGAAAGACCCACACGTACCTCATGGCCACCACGAAGACGAAGACGCCCACCGCGTACCCGAGGGACTCGGCGACCCCGTAGGTGCCGAGCCCCTGGAGCACGTACGGCAACTGGAGGCCGATCAGGGCGAAGACCGTGGACTCCAGGATGAAGCCGACCATCTTCCACACCGCCTCCTCCTGGAGCCGGGTGGCGAAATCCACCTGCCAGCGGCGATGGCCGAGGTAGAGCGCCACGACGACCACGGCGAGCACCCCCGAGGCATGGACCTGTTCGGCTGCGGCGTACGCGATGAAGGGAATCAGCAACGACAGGGTGTTCTGGAGCAGCGCCTCCTTCAGATGCGTGCGCAGCCAGTGGATCGGCACCATCAGCAGCAGCCCCACCCCGACCCCGCCGACCGCCGCCAGCAGGAACTCGCCGATGCCGCCGGCCCAGCTGGCCCCCTCACCGATCGCCGCGGCGAGCGCCACCTTGTAGGCGGTGATCGCCGTCGCGTCGTTCACCAGGGATTCGCCCTGGAGGATGGTGGTGATCCGGTTGGGCAGCCCCAGCCGGCGGGCGATGGCCGTCGCCGCGACCGCGTCCGGCGGCGCGACCACCGCGCCGAGCACCAGCGCGGCCGTCAGCGGCAGCTCAGGAATCAGCTGGTGGGCGAGGTAGCCGACGGACACCGTGGCGAAGAGGACGTACCCCACGGACAGCAGGGCGACGGGTCGCACATTGGCGCGAAGGTCGAGGTACGAGCTGTCGAGCGCGGCCGTGTGCAGCAGGGGAGGCAAGAGCAGCGGAAGCACGATGTGCGGATCGAGGGTGTAGTCCGGCACGCCGGGGACGTACGCGGCGATCAGCCCGGCCGTGACCAGGAGCAGCGGCGCCGGTACGGGGGTTCTGCGGGCGGCCCCCGCGATCACGGCGCTGACCGCGATCAGCGCCACCAGTGGCAATGCGTCCATGCGCCGTCCCTCACGCTCGTTGCTCGGCGGCCCGGTTCGGCCCGCGCGTGCGCACGGGGTCCCGGTATCGTGCACCGCTCGTCCGGGCGAAGCATGGCCGATCGGTGGACGGCGCCGTTCGATCGCTCCGGTCGTGTCCCGCACCCGTTCCGGCGGTTCGGCGCTCCCAGCGAGAACGTCCGCCCTCGGCGCCGTAACCTGGCCACCATGAGCGAGTGTCCGCACACAGCAGCACTGCCCCGCCCGGAGCCGCCTCCGTCGAGCGAGACCTGTCAGGCGTGCCTGGCCGCGGGGGTCCAGCCCGTGCATCTGCGGCTCTGTCTGATCTGCGGTTCGGTGGGTTGCTGCGATTCGTCGCCGCTGCGGCACGCGAGCGCCCACTTCGCCGAGAGCGGCCACCCCGTGATGCGGAGCTTCGAGCCGGGTGAGAGCTGGCGATGGTGCTTTGTCGACGGTTCGATCGTCTGAAGTGTGGGTACGTCAACCCTCCCCCGCGTCCTCGCAATTGGGTCACGCAGACCTCTAGCCACTGTGTGTGGCTATATGCCTACCATGAGTGACAGTTGCTGAGGATGGGGGTCCTGCGACACAACGCTATGGATCGCGATAGCGTCGCCGGGCCAGTACTGCTACGCACGGACTGCGTAGCGACGGCTTCGGGATCTTTCTCCCGCGGCCCCGAAAGAGCTTGTGTCACCTTGGAGGTGAGGGTGTCCCAGATCGCAGGCGAGCCCGGGACCCAGGACTTCGTGGAAGTCCGGCTGCCCGCAGCGGGTGCCTATCTGTCGGTGTTGCGTACGGCCACGGCCGGTCTCGCGGCGCGATTGGACTTCACCCTCGACGAAATCGAGGATCTGCGGATCGCGGTCGACGAGGCGTGCGCGATCCTGTTGCAGCAGGCGGTTCCCGGCTCGGTCCTCAGCTGTGTGTTCCGGCTCATCGACGACTCGCTGGAGGTCACGGTCTCAGCGCCGACGACCGACGGCCGGGCGCCGGAGCGCGACACCTTCGCGTGGACGGTGCTCTCCGCCCTGGCGGGGAAGGTCGACTCGTCGGTCGCCGATGACCGGACGGTCTCCATCAGTCTGTACAAACAGCGCGGCGCCGGCCCCGGGCCGGCATGAGAGACGGGGACGGTCCGGTGCGGAACGAGGACGGTCCGGTGCGCGACGAGGCACCCGCGGTGCATGACTTCCCGGAACAGCAGGCGAGGCCGCACCCGGTGGACGGATCCGACGGCCATCCGGCAGGGGCGGAGCCGGCACAGGTCGACGGCGCACCCTCCGGCTCCGCCGGGGAGGGCCTCAGCCAGCCGAGTGTCAGGGGGAGGGCAGATTTCATGACCGACGATCAGCAGCACGATCCACGTGACCGCAGCGGGGCTCGGGCGATGTTCGTCGAGCTCCGAAAGCTCCCGGACGGGTCCGTCGAGAAGGCGGAGCTGCGCAATCGGCTGGTCCGGATGCATCTACCCCTGGTCGAGCATCTGGCCCGGCGGTTCCGCAACCGCGGGGAGCCGCTCGACGACCTCACCCAGGTCGCGACGATCGGGCTGATCAAGTCGGTGGACCGGTTTGACCCGGAGCGCGGCGTCGAGTTCTCCACCTACGCCACGCCCACGGTGGTCGGCGAGATCAAGCGCCACTTCCGGGACAAGGGGTGGGCGGTACGGGTGCCGCGCCGCCTCCAGGAGCTGCGGCTCTCCCTGACGACGGCGACGGCCGAGCTGTCGCAGCAGCACGGTCGCTCGCCGACCGTGCACGAGCTGGCCGAGCGGCTCGGCATCTCCGAGGAGGAGGTCCTGGAGGGGCTGGAGTCGGCGAACGCCTACTCGACGCTCTCCCTGGACGTCCCCGACACGGACGACGAGTCCCCGGCGGTCGCCGACACCCTGGGCTCGGAGGACGAGGCGCTGGAGGGCGTCGAGTACCGCGAGTCCCTCAAGCCGCTGTTGGAGGACCTGCCACCGCGGGAGAAGCGCATCCTGCTGCTGCGGTTCTTCGGGAACATGACGCAGTCGCAGATCGCCCAGGAGGTGGGGATCTCGCAGATGCACGTGTCGCGGCTGCTGGCCCGCACCCTGGCGCAGCTGCGGGAGAAGTTGTTGGTGGAGGAGTAGCGGGGGCCGCCCTCGCAGTTCGGGCCGTGATCGCCGAGGGCGGTCACGGCCCGCTCCCGTTCCCGGACCGAGCCGGATCAGCCCGGTGCAGCACTCGTGCGTGAGCGCGGCTCGCGCGTCGAAGGCCCGCGTATCGAAGGACCTCGTGACGAAGGGCGGAGGATGCGTGGTGGCAGCCATCGCGGTACGTCCGGGGCCCAGGACCTGCGGGGGTCGCGGCAAGGCCGTCCCAAGGGCCCCTGCACGCTTCCTGGGCCCCTGTCGTATCGGGCCGCAGTCGTACCGGGTGAGCTAGACGGGCCGTACGGGCCGTACAGGGGGTGTCGCCATCGCTATGCGTCGCGGGTGCCCGGGCCGCGGATCCCCAGGGCCTGGGTCGTCGTCGGATTGACGAGGAGCACCAGTCCGGTCACGGCGACGGCGGCGACGACCATGCCGAGCGGAATCAGTCCGCCCGACGAACGCAGCAGGGTCCACGCAGGGATCAGCGCCATCAGATGGGTGATCATCGCGGGGCCCCTGCTCCAGCTGCGCTGCCCGAGCAGACCGCGTGCGGCAGCCAGCGGCAGCGCGCCGAGGGCGATCAGGGTCAGCCCGCCCATCTCGGCCTGGGTGGGACTCTCGGGGGTGCCGAGCAAGCCCATGACCAGCATGTAGACGCCGTAGCCGACCAGCGCCAGGCCTTCCAGGCCGGACACGGCCGCGGCGGCGGTCAGGCGGGCGGGGCGGGGGGTCGGGTCAGTGCTCACCCCAGCAGGGTAACCGGCTCCCCTCCCCCAGGGCCGGCGCAGGGCCCGCCGCGGTCGGGGCGTACCCGGCATCCCCGCCGGGCACCGTCGGGTTCCCACCCGAACTGGGCCAGGTACCCCCAGGTAGGTACGCTGCCTCACATGCGCGCACTCCTCGTGGTCAATCCAGCAGCTACCACCACCAGTGCACGCACCCGTGACGTACTGATCCATGCACTGGCCAGCGAAATGAAGCTGGAAGCCATCACCACCGAATACCGGGGCCACGGGCGGGACCTGGCACGCCGGGCCGCCGAATCCGGTGAGATCGATCTCGTCGTCGCGCTGGGCGGCGACGGCACGGTCAACGAGGTCGTCAACGGACTGCTCCACCACGGACCCGAGCCGGAGGGGCTGCCGCGGCTCGCGGTCGTGCCCGGCGGCTCCACGAACGTCTTCGCCCGCGCGCTCGGCATTCCGAACGACGCCGTCGAGGCGACGGGGGCGATCCTGGATGCGCTCCGTGAGCAGAGCGAACGGACGGTGGGCCTCGGGCTGGCGTCCGGTACGCCGGGCACTGAGGACGAGTCCGTGCCCTCCCGCTGGTTCACCTTCTGTGCGGGGGTCGGCTTCGACGCCAGTGTGATCGGTCGCGTCGAACAGCAGCGGGCCCGGGGGAAGCGTTCGACCCACGCGCTGTACGTGCGCCAGGTGATGCGCCAGTTCCTGGACGATCCCCACCGCAGAGCGGGTGTGATCTCCCTGGAGCGCCCGGGCGCCGATCCGATCACCGATCTCGCGCTCTCCATAGTCTGCAACACGTCCCCGTGGAGCTTCCTGGGCAATCGCCCGCTGTACGCCTCTCCGAAGGCGTCGTTCGACACCGGTCTGGACGTTCTCGGTCTGACCAAACTGTCGACGCCGGCCGTTGCCCGCTATGCCACTCAGCTGTTGATGTCGAGCCCCGAGCGAGGGCCGCACGGGAAGCACGCGACGACACTTCACGACCTCACTGACTTCACCTTGAATTCAAAGGTTCCGTTGCCCTTTCAGATGGACGGTGACCATCTGGGGCTCCGTACGAGCGTGACGTTCACAGGCGTACGTCGTGCACTGCGTGTGATTGTGTGAGTGGAAGGGCCCCTAGTCCTTTATCTCGAACGTACGGACTGGACTCCACCCCTTAGAAGTACGGCTGTGACCTAGTCGACACCGAGGAATCAAAAAAAAGTTTCCGGAAGGGGTTGTATCCGTCGCCGAGGTTTGCGAGTCTCTTCATGGCGATCGGGACGGCCCGCAGAATCGGCCCCACAGACCGCCAGAACCCCTCCTCTAAACCCTGGACCACGTCGGCGTGTTCGGCGTTCGGCCCTTCCGTTGTGGGGGGATTCGTGAAAGCGTTCACATTCACAAGCAACCTGCATGTCATACAAGGAGAGGTAGCAGCCATGGACTGGCGTCACAACGCCGTTTGCCGCGAGGAAGACCCCGAGCTCTTCTTCCCCATCGGCAACACCGGTCCTGCGCTGCTGCAGATCGAGGAAGCCAAGGCCGTCTGCCGTCGCTGCCCCGTCATGGAGCAGTGCCTGCAGTGGGCGCTTGAGTCCGGCCAGGACTCCGGCGTCTGGGGTGGCCTCAGCGAGGACGAGCGCCGCGCAATGAAGCGCCGCGCCGCTCGCAACCGGGCGCGTAACGCCAGCGCCTGATTGCCACCGCACCGAGCCTGAGCCTCCGGCGGCGCGTACAGAGAGTACGCACTCACCGCCCACGAGTCGCAGCGCGCAGCCAGTAGAACCCACAGCATTCGAGCCCCGGACCATCACTTAGGGTCCGGGGCTCGCTGCTGTGTCATTTCACGACGGAAGACGCAGGGAATATCGACTGCGGCTATTTCTGGGCACTGACCGGAATGTCGAGCACCACTCGGGTTCCATGTCCCGGTTCTGTCACAGGAAGCATGTCGAACGCTCCGCCCAACTCGCCTTCCACCAACGTCCGCACGATCTGCAATCCGAGATTTCCGGCCCGTTGGGCGTCGAATCCCTCGGGCAATCCACAGCCGTCGTCCTGAATGGTGATCAGCAGCCGGCCCTTCACTTGGCCGTCGCCGGGGCGATCGCCGCGGACCACCGCGACTTCCACGAATCCGCGCTCCCCCGCGGGGAAGGCGTGTTCCAGGGCGTTTTGGAGCACTTCCGTCAACACCATCGACAACGGGGTCGCGACTTCGGCGTCCAGCACGCCGAACCGTCCCGTGCGGCGGCATTCGACCTTGCCGGGGGAGATTTCGGCGACCATCGCGATCACCCGGTCCGCGATCTCGTCGAACTCGACCCGCTCGTCGAGGGTCTGCGAGAGCGTCTCATGCACGATGGCGATGGACCCGACCCGTCGCACGGCCTCGTTGAGCGCCTCACGGCCCCGCACGGAGTCCATACGCCGGGCCTGGAGCCTCAAAAGTGCCGCGACCGTCTGGAGGTTGTTCTTGACCCGGTGGTGGATCTCCCGGATGGTCGCGTCCTTGGTGATCAACTCGCGTTCGCGGCGACGCAGTTCCGTGACGTCGCGCAGGAGGACGAGGGAACCGATCCGAGTGCCCTTGGGCTTCAACGGAATGGCCCGCAACTGGATCACTCCACCGTTGCCCTCCACCTCCGTCTCCCGCGGCGCATAGCCGCTGGCGAGCTTGACCAGGGCCTCGTCGACCGGTCCGCGCGAGGGGGCGAGATCGGCGGTCACCTGGCCGAGGTGGTGGCCGACGAGGTCGGACGCCAACCCGAGGCGGTGGTAGGCGGAGAGGGCGTTGGGGCTCGCGTACTGCACGATGCCGTCGGCGTCGAGGCGGATCAGTCCGTCGCCGACCCGTGGGGAGGCGTCCATGTCGACCTGCTGGCCCGGGAAGGGGAACGTTCCGGCAGCGATCATCTGGGCGAGGTCGGATGCGCTCTGGAGATACGTGAGCTCCAGTCGCGACGGCGTGCGCACGGTCAGCAGATTGGTGTTCCGGGCGATCACGCCCAGCACCCGCCCGTCCCGGCGCACGGGGATCGACTCGACCCGTACGGGCACCTCCTCGCGCCACTCGGGATCGCCCTCGCGCACGATCCGGCCCTCGTCGAGCGCGGCGTCGAGCAACGGGCGGCGACCGCGCGGCACGAGATGGCCGACCATGTCGTCCTGGTAGGAGGTCGGGCCCGTGTTCGGGCGCATCTGGGCCACCGACACATAGCGGGCGCCGTCCCGGGTGGGCACCCACAGGACGAGGTCCGCGAAGGACAGGTCGGAGAGCAGCTGCCACTCCGAGACCAGCAGATGCAGCCATTCGAGATCGGACTCGCCGAGCGCGGTGTGCTGGCGTACGAGGTCGTTCATGGAGGGCACAAGTGCGAGCGTACCCGCGGGTCGGTCGCTCACCCGGGCCGGGCTTGATGAGACTTGATGAGAGATGGATGAGAGTACGAACAAACAGCGCCAGATAGATGGACATCTTCGAATGGTCTAGTCCACAATAACGAGCACAAGAACTTCCGCTCTCCCCGCACAGGAGAGTGGAACCGAGGCCCCGGTGCTCTCTGCCCTGACTGCATCGAGACCTCCCCCACGGCCCGGCGGGCCCGCACACCCGCCCGGCCGGAGCACTCCGGGCTGCGGTGCCGGACGGGTTGAGGGTCCCGTCAGGCGCCGCGGCCCGCGGGTATGTCCGGGCCCGTCACGGTCCGATCGGCCCCAGTCGCCCCTCGGCGCTCAGTGGGTCTCCGTCACCTTCGCCAGCGCCCTCGGCGCATCCGGGTCCTGACCCCGGGCGATCGTCACCTCATAGGCCAACAGTTGCAGCGGCAGGATCTCCAACACCGGCTGGAGTTCCTCCGCCACTCCCGCCGTGGGCAGGGCAAAACCCGCCGAGGCCGCCGCCACCTGGGGCGCCGGGCCCACGACCACCAGATCCGCGCCCCTGCCGCGCAGCCGGTCGAGGACCGGTTGCAGGGCTTCGCCGCCCTTGCCGTCCGTAACCACGGCGATCACCGGGGAGATGTTGTCGACCATGGCCAGCGGGCCGTGCAGCAGATCGGCTCCCGAGTACGACAGGGCCGGGATGTAGCTGGTCTCCATCAGCTTCAGCGCGGCTTCCTTGGCGGTGGGATAGCCGTAGCCGCGCGAAGTGATCACCATGCGTTCGGCGAACCGGTAGCGCGAGGCCAGCTGGCGTACCTCGTCCTGGCGCGCGAGCACCTCGGCGGCCAGGTCGGGCAGCACCCGGGCCGCGGCCCCGTCACCTCCGCGCAACCCCTCCACCAGCAGATAGAGCGACAGCAGCGAGGCGGTGTACGTCTTCGTCGCCGGTAGCGCCTTCTCGGGGCCCGCGAGCACATCGATGTGGAACTCGGAGACCGCGGCCAGTGGGGAGTCCGGGTTGTTGGTGACCGACAGGGTGATCGCACCGGCGTCCCGGGCCGCCCGGGTGGAGGCGACCAGATCGGGCGAGCCGCCCGACTGGCTGACGGTGATCACCAGGACGTCGCGCAGATCGGGGCGGGCGCCGTACGCGGTCGTGGTGGACATCGAGGTCAGCCCGCAGGGCAGCCCGAGACGCACTTCCAACAGGTACTTCGCGTACAGCGCGGCGTTGTCGGAGGTGCCGCGGGCCGTCAGCAGGACGAAGCGCGGGGCGCGGGCGGCTATCTCGGAGGCGATCCGGTGGATCTTCGGCGCACCGCGACTGAGGATGCGCCGGAGCACCTCGGGCTGCTCCGCCATCTCACTGGACATGATGCGTCCCGGACGCTCGCTCTGATCGGCTGACGTGGCGGTCATGCGCTGTGCCTCCAAAGAGCGTTCCGTGCTCCGGGGCGGGCGTACTGCTGCCGCTCGGGGCCTGCGGGCCGCTGGGGCCGTCGTGCGACATCGCGGAGGGCCGCCAGTACCCGTGGCACGCAGCGCTCATCGGCCGGCAGGGACGGGACGAGGAAGCCCGAGCCCCCCGACCGGGAACCGCACGCACCACTGCCACGATCGTACGGTCTGGTGCCAACGCCAGCACGTTCCGCGGCGGGCTCAGGCTCGGGGTGGGGACACCGCGGGCTTAGCTTTCAGGACGACGTTCACCGCCGGCACGACCCGGCTGGGGGCACGAAAAAGGGCCGGTGTCGGGCGCGGTCCCCTCCTGCTGTGCCGCGCCCGACACCGACCCTCCGAGGCGGCCGGCCGCTGACGATCGCGGCGGCCCTCCCGGGGCTCGTACGAACGGGCCCCTCGTGGCCGCTCGTCCCCGGTCGGGGAGTGCGGCGGCGAGAGGCCCGCTCCATGGTTCACCTTCCGGCGATGACCTCCGCCGCGGCCCGGCCGCAGACGGGCGCCGCGCCGAAGGTGGCGATGTGCAGGGCACCGGTCGGCTCCGCCTGCGGCACCCCCATCTCCACCACGATCGTGTCGGGGCGGGCGGCCACCAGGGCCGTCAGCGCCTCGGCCATCCACGGGTGCCGGTGGGCATCGCGCACCACGGCGACCGTGCGGCGCTCACCGGCGGCGCCCAGGACCTTCGCGACCAGCACATCGGTGCCGTCGGCCGCGGCCTGGTCGCCGGTGTAGGTCTCCTGGCCGGATCCGGGCAGCAGTTCACCGATCGCGGTGGCGGCGCCCCAGGGGGTCTCCGCGCCGGCGGCGCAGTTGGCCTCGGGCGAGAACGTCGCCACCTGGACCGGGCCGGTGACGGGGTCGTGCTGGGCACCGCGGGTGACCCGCAGGGCCTGACGGGCGGCGGCGAGACCGACGGCTGCGTCCGGGGCGCGACGGCCATCGGGGTGGGCCTGCTCGGCGGTCCACGCGGCGAGCGCACGGACCCGGCTTGCGGCGTCGACGAGCCGCTCCTCGGGCAGTTCGCCCGCGTGGACGGCGTCCACGATGGCGCCGGCGAGTTCGATGACGGTGTCCTCGCCGAAGGAGTCACCGCCGGTGCAGATGGCGTCAGCGCCGGCGGCGAGCGCCAGCACCGTGCCCCTGGCCACGCCGTAGGTACGCGCGATGGCACCCATTTCGATGCCGTCCGTGACGATCAGCCCGTTGTAGCCGAGCCCGCCTTCGGACTTGGGAGCGCGCAGCAGGGAGGTCAGCACTCTGCGGCTCAGGGTCGCCGGGTGCTCGGTGTCGAGCGCGTTGACCATGATGTGCGCCGTCATGACGGCCTTGACGTCCTGGTCGATCGCGGCCTGGAAGGGGACCAGGTCCCGCTCCCTCAGTACGGTCTCGGAGACCTCGATGCTGGGCAGGCCCAGGTGCGAGTCGACCGCTGTGTCGCCGTGGCCGGGGAAGTGCTTGGCACAGGCGGCCACGCCGACGGACTGGAGTCCCTCCACCCAGGCGGCCGTGTGCCGGGCGCAGAGCTGGGTGTCGGCGCCGAAGGCCCGGACCCCGATGACGGGGTTGTCGGGGTTGGCGTTGACGTCGGCCGAGGGGGCCCAGTTGAAGTTGACGCCGCAGGCGGCCAGCGAGTGGCCGAGTTCGCGGGCCACGTCACGGGTGACCGCCAGATCGTCGATCGCTCCGAGCGCGAGGCTGCCGGGCCAGGACGAGCCGCCCACGACCTCCAGCCGGGTGACGTCCCCGCCCTCCTCGTCGATGGCGACGAGGATGTCGGGGTTCTCCTTGCGCAGCTCCGACGTGAGCGCCGCTACCTGCTCGGGATCCTTGCAGTTGCGGCCGTACAGGGCCACCGAGAGCAGGCCCTGAGCGACGGTGCGACGGACCCATTCGGGTGCCGTGGTGCCTCCGAAGCCTGGCTGCAGGACAGCCAGGGCGTCCGCGTACAGAGGGTCCTGCGCGCGGAGTCCGCTGGTCGGGATTCCCACCGGGATCAGCCTTTCACTGCGCCGTCAGTAAGGCCGCTGACGGCCTTGCGCTGAAGGAAGACGAAGAGGAGCAGGATCGGGATGGCGAAGATGGTGGAGGCGGCCATGGTGGCGCCCCAGTCGTCGCCGAAGGTGGAACGGAAGCTGGACAGCCACAGCGGCAGCGTCTGGTATTCCACGTCCTTGTTGAGCACCAGCACCATCGGGAACTCGTTCCACGCGGTGATGAAGCCGAACATGGACGTCGACATCAGACCCGGCGCGAGCAGCGGCAGGATCACCTTGACGAACGCCTGACGACGGGTGCAGCCGTCGACCATCGCCGATTCCTCCAACTCCTTCGGCACGGCGGCGACGAAGCCGCGGAGCGTCAGCAGGGTGAAGGGCAGCACCATGACCATGTAGAACAAGGTCAGCGGGATCAGGCTGTTGAGCATGTCGGCGTCGCGCACGATGAAGTAGATCGCGATGACCATGACTTCCCACGGCGCCATCTGGGCCATCATGAAGCCGACGATGAAGCCGCGCCGGCCCTTGAAGCGCATCCGGGCGAGGGCGAAGGACGCCGCCAGCGAGATGATCAGCGAGAAGACGACGGCGAGGATGGTGACGGTCAGCGAGTTGCGGACCAGCGTCCAGAAGTTGTCGGCGTCGAGCGCCGTCTGGAAGTGCTGGAAGGTCGGGTCCGTGGGGAACCAGACGGGGGTGTCCGAGACGATGTCCGGCGTCTTCTTGAACGACGTGGCGAACATCCAGTACACGGGGAAGATGAAGCCGACGATCAGCAGTGCGGCAGTGATGTTGGGCCAGAGACGGCCAAGCAGTGAGCGCTTCATCACGCATCCTCCTCTTGCTTCAGGACGATCCGGAGGTAGTACGCGGTGAGCGCCAGCATGATCACGATGGTGAGCATGGCGATCGCCGAGCCCATGCCGTAGTGCTGGTTACCGATGCCCTCGATGTACGCGTACACGGGCAGGATCTCGGTGAGACGGTCCGGGCCACCGGCATTGATCGTGTAGACCTGTACAAACGCCTTGAAAACCCAGATGATCTCCAGGAAGGTCGTGGCGTACAGGAACGGCCGCATGAAGGGGAGCGTGACCGAGGTGAAGCTCTTCCACGCGCCTGCGCCGTCCAGCGACGCGGCTTCGTAGAGCTCCTTGGGGATGGTGGTCGTCGCGGCGTAGAGGTTGATGGCGACGAACGGTATGGACTGCCACACGATGAGCAGCGTGACCACGAAGAACGTGGACATCTGGCTGCCGAGCCAGTTGTAGTCCGCCATGCCGTCGAAGCCGAACTGGACGAGGACCCAGTTGACGACACCGAAGCGCTGGGCGAAGAGCCACTGGTAGACGGTGGTGGAGGCTACGACCGGCATGGCCCAGGCGAGGACGAGGCCGATCAGCAGGGCCACGCGCATCCGCTTGCCGAGACGCGCGAGCAGCAGCCCGACGAGCGTTCCCAGCAGCATGATGAGGACGACGTTCGCGGCGGTGAAGGCGATGGAGCGGCCGGTGACCCGCCAGAAATCCGAACCCGTCAGGATTTCCTTGTAGTTGTCGATTCCGTTCCATTCCGTGAGGTGCTGGATCAGCTGCCTCATGTTCAGGTTCTGGAATGACAGAATGCCGTTGTTGATCAGCGGATAACCGAGGAAAACCAAGGTGACCGCGACAGCGGGGAGCAGAAGCAGATAGGGCAGAAGCGCTCCGGCTCGTCTGCTCTCCGGAGGTTTCCCGTGTCCTCCATTGGTCCGCCGGTGGACCTTCATCGGGCCGGATGGCGGCCTCTCGGTCTGCACGGTCATGCTCTTGCCATCTCTTCCTAGGCAACTGGGGGGAAGCAGAAGTCGGGGGCAGCACGTGTGCCTGTAGGGGGGCGGGTTCCGGTCCGGAACCCGCCCCCCTACAGCGGGTGCTTACTGCTTCTGCGAGAGACGCTTGTTGAACTCGCCCTCGACCTGCTTCGCAGCGTCGGCCGGGGACTTACCGTTCAGGACCGCGGTCAGGTAGGTCTTGATCGGGTTCGGAGCGTTCTCCACGGCGGCCCACTCGGCGATCAGCGGGGTGGTGCCACCGAACTTGGCGGACGGCGCGGCGGCCTCGGCGACCGGGTTGCCCGCGAGGTTGGTGTTGAGCGACTCCTTGTTCGGGATGACACCGTTCAGCTTGGCGAGCTGGCCCTCGAACTTGTCGGAGAGGGCGAGCTTCAGGAACTCCTTGGCGAGCTCCTTCTTCTTGCTGCCCTCGGCGACGGCGAGGTTGGAGCCACCGAGGAAGACACCCTCGGGCTTGTCGGCGGTCTCACCCGGGATGGTGAAGTAGCCGATCTCCTTCTCGATGGCCGGGTTGGCCTTGATCGCCGTGCCGGCTTCCCAGCCCATGCCGATGAAGGCGCCGGTCTTGCCCTTGGCGAAGATGTCGGCCTGCTGGGGGGTGGCCTCGTCCTTGTCCTTGGGGGCCTTGGAGTAGGACTGGAGCTTCTTGTAGAGCTCGGCAGCCGCAGCGACCTTCGGGTCACCGAGGTTGGAGACCCACTTGTCCCCGTCCTTCTTGACGAGCTCGGCGCCCTGGCCGATGGTCAGGCCGACGAAGTAGTACCAGTTCTGGCCGGGCAGGTAGATCGGCTCGGCCTTGCCCTTGGCCTTGATCTTGTCCAGGGCGGCGTAGAACTCGTCACGGGTCTTCGGCGGCGCGGCGATGCCGGCCTCCGCGAACACGGACTTGTTGTAGAGGACCACGCGGTTGGCGAAGTACCACGGGGCGGCGTACTGCGTGCCGTCGATGACGGACGCCTCGTTCAGGTTCTCGGCCCAGTCGCCGCCGATCTCCTTCTTCAGGTCGCCCAGGTCCGCGAGGCCACCGGTCTTGGCGTAGGCGGCGGTCTGGGTGTTACCGATCTCGAAGACGTCCGGCGGGTTCTCCTCCGAGAGGGAGGTGGTCAGCTTCTGCTGGATGCCGTTCCACTGCTGGACCTCGAACTTGACCTTGGCGCCCGTGGTCTTCTCGAACTCGGCGGTCAGGTCCGCCTGCCACTGGTCGGGGGTGGAGCCGTCCATCGCCCAGACGGTCAGCGTCTGACCCTTGTAGCTGTCGGGGCCCTTCGACTCGCTACCCTTGTCGCTGCCCTTGTCGTCGCTGCCGCATGCGACGAGACCGACCATCATGCCTGCGACGCCGATCGCCGCGATGAGCTTGCGCTTCACGCCACCCTCCTCAGGGATGTCTGCAACCCCTGCCCACCGCGAAGCTGATGCCTAGTACTGCTCGTACCGCCAAGCCGATGCCTAGTACTGCTCGTGGGGCTGGGAACTGATCTTTAGTGGTTTAGACCAGCACCCGGAGCTTGGCCTAGACCTTTATGGCTGTCAAGGCTCGACCGGAAGGCCCGACACGTCCGTTATCAGACCGACATCTGACCGTCAGCGTGAAGCCATGACGGAACGGGCATCCATGTTCAACCGTCCCGACAGAGGCCCCAGACTTCAGCAGTATCTCCCGGAGCGAGGGGCGTTGTGGGCGGTTCGGGAAGACCGCTCGTCAGACAGTTCGAAAGCCGCCGTCGCACTGGCGCACGGGCTGCCTTCGACCCCGGAACGCCGCTGGACCGCGGCGCCCGCGGCGGGCCCGTCCACCGCGCTCCGCCCGTCGACGGTTCAAACCGCGCCGCCCGACGGAACGCTCCGGTCGAGCGCCCCGCGCCGTCGTAGCCCCCGCGCCGTCGTGGCCCCCGCGCCGTCGTGGCCTCCGCGCCGTTGTGATCTCCGGGCGCCGGCCCGTTCCCGTACGGACGCTCCGGCACCCCTCGACACACACCGCCGCCGGCCTCCGCCACCACGATCCCGGTGATCGACGAGGGCTGCCGGAACCGGCCGCGAGACGTCATCCACAGCCCGCTCACAGGAGACGGAGGCATCCTCCCCAAACCCTTCCGGGTGCCCTGACCGGCCATGCCTTCCGTACTACGGTCTGGCAGCAACATTGCCCGATGGACTAGACCAAGCGTGGTGCCCTCGGTGTATAAGAGGTGCACTCGTGCCCGTTGCCCGGCCGGGCGCCCGGGAGGGTGACGCCCCGAGGCCAGCCCATGCCACGATGTGAAACCTAGTGATGGAGGAATCGGTGACGGCAGCAGCACAACAGCCAGGCAATCAGGGCTTGGCCACGGACGGGGGCGGCACCGAGGGCAGGACGGGCCCTGTCACACGCACGTCCCGCGTGCCCAAGTACTACCGCCTCAAGCGTCATCTGCTGGAGATGACGGAAACACTCCCCCCAGGCACACCGGTGCCGCCCGAACGGACACTGGCCACCGAGTTCGACACCTCGCGCACCACCGTTCGCCAGGCGCTCCAGGAGTTGGTCGTCGAGGGGCGGCTGGAGCGGATCCAGGGCAAGGGGACCTTCGTCGCCAAGCCCAAGGTCGCCCAGGCGCTCCAGCTCACCTCCTACACCGAGGACATGCGCGCCCAGGGGCTCGAACCCACTTCGCAGCTCCTCGACCTCGGCTACGTCACGGCGGACGACCGGCTCGCCGAGCTCCTGGAGATCAACACCGGCGGGCGGGTCCTGCGCATCGAGCGGCTGCGGCTGGCGAGCGGGGAGCCGATGGCGATCGAGACCACCCATCTGTCGGCCAAGCGCTTCCCGGCCCTGCGGCGCTCGCTGGTGAAGTACACCTCTCTGTACACGGCACTCGCCGAGGTCTACGACGTCCGCCTCGCGGAGGCCGAGGAGACGATCGAGACCTCGCTGGCCACCCCGCGTGAGGCCGGGCTGCTCGGGACCGATGTGGGGCTGCCGATGCTGATGCTCTCCCGACACTCGGTGGACGCGAACAATGAACCGGTGGAGTGGGTGCGGTCCGTCTACCGGGGCGACCGTTACAAGTTCGTGGCGCGTCTGCGGCGCCCACTGAACTAGGGAGTACGGACCCGAGAGCACACGACCGACACCGACGGCCCGGACAGCACCGGCCGTGCGGACGGGCACCGGAAACGGCCGCCCCCGTCGCGCGACCCGGATCACCCCCACCGGGCCCTCCCAACGCGCGACGCCCCCGCCCCTCCCCTCCCGCACCCCTCCCGCACCCCTCGCGCGATCCGGACGCGATCGGCGCAGCAGTGGGACGGCACGCCCCGGGACTCCCCTCCGTCGATGAACGACGTCGAATCGCCGGGCGCCACGCCATCGCCTTCCAGCCCTTCAGCAGCTCCTCGGCCGAGCGGTACACCGTCGGTACGAGCCGTGCCCCTGCCGACTTCGGCACGTACGGGGCGGACACCGGTGTGAACTCGGCCTCCCGCCCGTAGAGGTCCCCCGCTGCCGCACACACGCCCTGCTTCGAACGAATCGCGGCTCACGGACCGCGTCGAACGGCCGTCCCCAGCCCGGGAAGACCGGGCTTTCCAGGGCCACACCCCCTGTGCGCCAAGGGCTTCCGCCTCCCCCTCGCGTTCCACCACGACACAACATGTGGTGGGTACTTCCACCATGCCCCCCCACATGTATGCTCATCTCGCTGTCGTCGCAGAGGAATCCGGTGTGAATCCGGAACTGTCCCGCAACGGTATGTCGTGGTGCGCTTTGTCGTACCTGTACGAGTCCGGCCGACTGCCGACAGCGCGCCCGGCTCAATCGAGCCGGGTGCCCAGACGTCCGGGCCTCGCGGTTGGGCCGGTGGACGCCGCACAGTGCTGCCCCTAGCCGGGCAGGCACTTGGGCGGCCCTGCCCTCCCGCCCTTCGGCCCGCGAGCCGAGCGAGGGAGAGCACCACGTGACCATCGCGCCTGCCGATCCGGTTTCAGGCACCGCCGACATCTCCGAGCAGATGCCGCAGCAGGTTCCCCCGTCGCGGAACGGCGAGGACGGACCGGGAACCGCACTGCTGCGGACCCTGACCGACCTGACCGCCGATCTGCCGGACACCGACCCCGGTCGGGTCGCCGCCGCCGCGCTGCGCGGACGGAACGCCGGATCGGACACGGCCGAACTCCGTGGGCTCGCCACCGACGCCGCCGCCGGACTGATCTCCGAGGACCCGGCGTACTCCCGACTCGCCGCCCGGCTGTTGACCCTCACCATCGCCGAGGAGGCCGAGAGCCAGGGGGCCTCCTGCTTCTCCGCGTCCGTCGCCGTCGGACACACCGAGGGTCTGATCGCCGACCGCACCGCCGCGTTCGTCACGCTCCACGCCGAACGCCTCGACGCCGTCCTCGACCCCACGGCCGACGACCGCTTCGGCTACTTCGGACTGCGCACCCTCTACAGCCGCTATCTGCTGCGCCACCCCATCACCCGTCAGGTCATCGAAACGCCGCAGCACTTCATGCTGCGCGTCGCCTGCGGTCTGGCCGAGGACGACTCCGTCCGCGCGCTCGACGAGGTCACCGCGCTGTACCGGCTGATGAGCCGGCTGGACTACCTGCCCTCGTCGCCCACCCTGTTCAACTCGGGCACCCGCCACCCGCAGATGTCGTCCTGCTACCTGCTGGACTCGCCCCTGGACGAACTGGATTCGATCTACGGCCGCTACCACCAGGTCGCCCGGCTCTCCAAGCACGCGGGCGGCATCGGGCTCTCGTACTCGCGCATCCGCGCCCGCGGCTCCCTGATCCGCGGGACCAACGGCCACTCCAACGGCATCGTGCCCTTCCTGAAGACGCTGGACGCCTCCGTGGCCGCCGTCAACCAGGGCGGTCGGCGCAAGGGCGCAGCCGCCGTCTATCTGGAGACCTGGCACGCGGACATCGAGGAGTTCCTGGAGCTGCGCGACAACACCGGCGAGGACGCCCGGCGCACCCACAACCTCAACCTCGCCCACTGGGTGCCGGACGAGTTCATGCGCCGGGTCGACGCCGACGGCGAGTGGTCGCTGTTCTCCCCCTCCGACGTGCCCGAACTCGTCGATCTGTGGGGCGATGAGTTCGACGCCGCGTACCGCGGCGCGGAGGCCCGCGGCCTGGCCCGCAAGACCATGCCGGCGCGTGAGCTCTACGGCCGGATGATGCGTACCCTCGCCCAGACCGGCAATGGCTGGATGACCTTCAAGGACGCCGCCAACCGCACCGCCAACCAGACCGCCGAACCGGGCCACACCGTCCATTCGTCGAATCTGTGCACGGAGATCCTGGAGGTCACCGACGACGGCGAGACCGCCGTCTGCAATCTGGGCTCGGTCAACCTGGGTGCCTTCGTCGTCGACGGCGCCGTCGACTGGGAGCGCCTCGACTCGACCGTCCGCACCGCCGTCACCTTCCTCGACCGCGTGGTGGACATCAACTTCTATCCGACCGAGCAGGCGGGCCGCTCCAACGCCCGCTGGCGTCCGGTGGGCCTCGGCGCCATGGGCCTCCAGGACGTCTTCTTCCAGCTGAAGCTGCCGTTCGACTCCCCCGCCGCCCGCGCGCTCTCCACCCAGATCGCCGAGCGGATCATGCTCGCCGCCTATGAGGCGTCCTGCTCCCTCGCCGAACGCCACGGCACCTTCCCCGCCTGGGAGAAGACCCGTACGGCCCGCGGGGTGCTGCACCCGGACCACTACGGCGTCGAACTGCACTGGCCCGAGCGCTGGGCCGCCCTGCGGGAGCGGGTCGCGGCGACGGGAATGCGCAACTCGCTGCTGCTGGCCATCGCCCCGACCGCGACCATCGCGTCCATCGCCGGCGTGTACGAGTGCATCGAGCCGCAGGTCTCCAACCTCTTCAAGCGCGAGACGCTCTCCGGTGAGTTCCTCCAGGTCAACAACTACCTGGTGGAGGAGCTCAAGCGGCTCGGCGTCTGGGACGCGACCACCCGGGAGGCGCTGCGCGAGTCCAACGGCTCGGTGCAGGGCTTCACCTGGGTACCGGCCGAGGTGCGCGAGCTGTACCGGACGGCCTGGGAGATCCCGCAGCGCGGTCTGATCGACATGGCCGCCGCGCGCACCCCGTTCCTCGACCAGTCGCAGTCGTTGAATCTCTTCCTGGAGACGCCGACCATCGGGAAGCTCAGCTCGATGTACGCCTATGCCTGGAAGAAGGGCCTGAAGACGACGTACTACCTGCGGTCACGGCCGGCGACCCGGATCGCCCGTGCGGCGTCCGGCTCCACGAACGCCGCGGCCGCTCCCGTCCCCGTCCCCCCGCAGCAGGCCCCCGAAGAGGCGGTCGCCTGCTCCCTGGAGAACCCCGAGTCCTGCGAGGCCTGCCAGTAATGTCCACCCCCCAGCCCGTCAAGAACCTGCTCGACCCCGGCTTCGAGCTCACCCTGCGCCCGATGCGCTACCCGGACTTCTACGAGCGCTACCGGGACGCGATCAAGAACACCTGGACCGTGGAGGAGGTCGACCTCCACTCGGACGTCTCCGACCTCGCCAAGATGACCCCGGCCGAGCAGCACCTCATCGGCCGGCTGGTCGCCTTCTTCGCGACCGGTGACTCGATCGTCGCCAACAACCTCGTGCTCACGCTGTACAAGCACATCAACTCCCCGGAGGCGCGGCTCTACCTCAGCCGTCAGCTCTTCGAGGAGGCCGTGCACGTCCAGTTCTATCTGACGCTGCTCGACACCTATCTGCCCGACCCGGAGGACCGCACCGCGGCGTTCGCGGCCGTGGAGAACATCCCGTCCATCCGTGAGAAGGCGCAGTTCTGCTTCCGTTGGATGGACTCGGTCGAGAAGATCGACCAGTTGGAGTCGCAGTCCGACCGGCGCCGGTTCCTACTCAATCTGATCTGCTTCGCCGCGTGCATCGAGGGGCTGTTCTTCTACGGCGCCTTCGCATACGTGTACTGGTTCCGCTCCCGCGGTCTGCTGCACGGCCTGGCCACCGGAACGAACTGGGTGTTCCGGGACGAGACCATGCACATGAACTTCGCGTTCGAGGTCGTGGACACGGTCCGCAAGGAGGAGCCGGAGCTCTTCGACGACGCCCTCCAGCAGCAGGTCACCGACATGCTGAAGGAGGCCGTGGAGGCCGAGCTCCAGTTCGGTCGGGACCTGTGCGGCGACGGACTGCCGGGCATGAACACCGAGTCGATGCGCGAGTATCTCCAGTGCGTCGCCGACCAGCGGCTCACCCGGCTCGGCTTCGCCCCGGTGTACGGCTCTCAGAACCCGTTCTCGTTCATGGAGTTGCAGGGCGTGCAGGAGCTGACGAACTTCTTCGAGCGTCGCCCGTCCGCGTACCAGGTGGCCGTCGAGGGGTCGGTCGATCTGGACGAGGACTTCTAAGAGGCCCGGGACCGCCAGGTCCCGCAAACGACCATGGGGACCCGATGATTCGGGTCCCCATGGTCGTTGCGCTCTCCACGCCTCGGTTCACCGCGGCCTACCGTCCGGCGTCGACCGTCCGTCCGGGGGCGATGGCGGCGTCCGCCGGGGCCAGCTCGACGGAACCCGGCCCGAGCTCGCCCGTGGTGGTGGCGACCGGGGTGAAGCGCACGGCAACGGCGGCCGGCCGGGTGCCGTCGACCCGGGTCGTCGGGGAGGGTCCGCGCTCGGCCGCCCGCAGTTGACGATCGACGGCACGATCACGGGCATGTCCGATAAGCGAAGGAAGTACTAGAAGAGCGAGAAGACCCATGACGATGAGGTAACCGAGGAATGTATGCATGTCCTCTACTCTCCCGCCGCCGCAGCAGAAAAGTCAGTGGCAGGACTGTCATGGACCATCGAATTACTGCCACACTCGATCCATGTTGAAGAATGTCGCCACCGTGCTCCTCGAAGGCGTACATCCCTTTGAACTCGGTGTGATCAGTGAGGTGTTCGGCCTCGACCGCAGCGAGGACGGCATGCCCGTCTACGACTTCGCGGTGGTCTCCGCAACACACCGGACCCTGGCCACCCACGCCGGCTTCTCCATCACCGCGCACCACGGCCTGGAACGGCTGGACAGCGCGGACCTCATCGCCGTACCCACGGGCGGTGACTATCCGACGCGCGACTATCCCGAGGACCTGCTGGTCGCCCTGCGCCGGGCCGTCGACCGTGGCGCCCGGGTGCTGAGCGTCTGCACCGGGGCCTTCATCCTCGGCGCTGCCGGGCTGCTCGACGGCCGCCGCTGCACCACCCACTGGCGTCACGCCACGGCACTCGCCGAACGCTATCCGCACGCCGTCGTCGACGCGGACGTGCTGTACGTCGACGAGGGGTCGATCATCACGTCGGCGGGCACGGCAGCGGCGATCGACGCCTCCATCCACGTACTGCGGCAGGAACACGGCCCGGAGATCGCCAACCACATCGCCCGGCGCATGGTGGTCCCGCCGCATCGGGACGGCGGCCAGGCCCAGTACATCGAACGGCCGCTGCCGCGCACCCGCTGCGACACCGTCGGGGACGTGCTCGGATGGATGGAACGCCATCTCGACCGGGAGATGAGCGTGGACCAACTCGCCGCCCGCGCGCACATGTCCACCCGCACCTTCGCCCGCCGCTTCCAGCAGGAGACCGGGACGACGCCGTACCGCTGGCTGCTGCGCCAGCGGGTGCTGCTCTCCCAGGAGCTGCTGGAGTCCACGGACGAAACCGTCGACGCGATCGCCAGCCGCTCGGGCTTCGGCAATGCGGCGGCCCTGCGCCACCACTTCCTGCGCACGCTCGGCACCACGCCGAACGCCTACCGCCGCACCTTCCGCGGTCCGGTTCCGGTGGCCTGAGGCGGCGGGGACACCCGGCTGGACGCGGGCCCCGACGCAGGTGCCGGGACCCGCTCGCCTCAGCTCAGTCGTTGGCGACGACCGCGTAGCGCGGGGTGCCCTCGGCCATCTGCCGCAGCGCGTCCTTGCGGTCCCGCTTGGAGAGCCGGTCGATGTACAGGTACCCGTACAGGTGGTCGGTCTCGTGCTGGAGGCAGCGGGCGAAGTAGCCCTGGCCGCGCACCTTGATGGGGTTGCCTTCGAGGTCCTGGCCGCGCACCACCGCGTAGTCGGGGCGGGCGAGCGAGGCGTAGGCGGTCGGGACGGAGAGGCAACCCTCGTTGGAGTCGTCGAGGTGACGCTCCTCGGGGGACAGTTCCTCCAGCACCGGATTGACGACGTACCCCACGTGGCGCACGCCGTCGTCGTCCGGGCAGTCGTAGACGAAGACCTTGAGGTCCACGCCGATCTGGTTGGCGGCCAGGCCCACGCCCTCGGCGGTGCGCTGGCTGGCGAACATGTCGTCGATCAGCGCAGCGAGCTTGTCGTCGAATTCGGTGACGTCCTTGCACTCCTTGTGGAGCACCGGATTGCCGACGACCGTGATGGGGTGCGAGGTACCGCGCTCGCGATGTGCGAGCTCACGTGCCTCGCAGTCTTCCGTGTCCACGACGAAACCATCATTGACCTGCTGGTCCGTCTCCTGCTGCGACGCCATGTCAGCCGTACGCCTTCCTCAGTACCTAGTGGATGCCCAGTGCCCGCCCGGTGGGGGCCATGTCTGCCAGCGTCAGCCGGTTGGTGCGGTCGCGCTGTGCCCCTCCACACTACGGGCAGCGTTCAGCAGACTTCTTCGAGATCACGCCACTCGCGGGTGTCCGGACTGTCGGAGACCCAGCCGTCCAGCAGGCCGCGCACCAGGCCGGCGGGGGCCGCGATGCCGCACTCGCGCTCCGGCGACCAGAGATCGCCCGACGTACGGTGGCCGAGCGGCCCGGGCTGACCCGGTTCGCTGTGGTCGTGCGGATCGAGGTGCTCCCCCTCGCCCTCGGCGCTCGGCATCCTGCTCTCGGAGCAGGCGCGGCAGAGCAGCCGTACGGACGAGGACCAGTCCTCGGCGGCGAACCCTGCGTCGGACGCCAACTGCTCCAGCGCGTCCCGATCGGCCTCGGTGGCGGCCTCCAGCAGCACCACCCAGGTCGGTACGGGGGAGGGCGCCCACAGCTCGATCTCGTCGAAGACGGGGTACGACGGTCCGGCGGAGGTGGTCCGCTCGCCGTTGGGCACCCCGTCGTGGAGGACGACCTCGCCCCAGCGGCGCCCGGAGGAGGGCAGCGGGATCGACAGGACTTCCATCCGGGCGGGGTCGAGCCGCCGTCCCCAGACGACCTCGGCCTCGCCCTCGGGCGAGAGCCGCACCGCCGCACTGCCGAGGTTCATGCCGACGGCGGCACCGCTCGGCCCTGCGCCCACACCCGTGCGGGTCGGCAGCCCGGGGACCTTCAGTCCGTATGCCTGCCAGGCCCGGCGGGCCAGTGGCCAGTCCTGTAGGGCGGTGGCTGCGATGCCCACGTTCCACCAGTCGGGGGCTCCGGTCTCCTTGTCCAGGAGGGCCACGGCCCGCAGCCCCGCTGCGCGCGCCTGCTCCCAGTCGTGCCGGAACTTGTGCAACAGCGCCAGGTTGAACCAGGACTCCGAGAGCCAGGGCTCCAGATCGGCGGCCCTGGTCAACAGCGCGCCCGCATCCTCGTACCGGCCGTCGCCGATCAGCGTGAACGCGCGGTCGGTGGCCTGCCGCCACGAGGCGGAGGGCCGATGCCGTACCTTCCCGAAGATCTTCACGATTCCCGCCTGCCGATCGCTCGGGGAAGTTCCCCCGGACGCTCTGTGTGTGTCTGCTTGACGCTGGTTCTCTGTCCTCTTTCGCATCCAACCATGCCCGGTCGACAGCTGGCTCATTACCCATGGGTTACCCAGGCTGGAGGGGTACCAGACCCGCCCGGAACGTACCCGGATCACCCTTGGCGGACCGGTGCCTGTGCACCCCGCGCCAACACCCTGGCCAGCGCTTCGACCACTTCTCGCTGATGATCGGCCCCGGGGGCGAGCCGCAGCCGCTCCAGAGCGCCCAGTGCCCCGCCCGCGCCCCCTCCGTGTGCCCCGGTGAGATCGTCGTACGCATTAGCCGTACGGACGATCCGGGCCGCCAGCGGCTGTTCGTGCGAGGGGTCGGCCTGGCGCTCCACGATGACGGCAACCGCGGGCGGTACTCCGGTCTGACGGGCCACGGCTCCGCTGAGCAGGGCGATCCGACGCTGTTCGGTTACGGGGAGTAGTGCGGTCGCTCCGTCGGGCACCGGATCCACCAGGGAGAGCTGGCCGATGTCGTGCATCAGGGCCGCGTACTCCAGGACGGTGAGGTCCTGCCCCGCGAGCCCCATCTCCCGGCCGACCGCGCAGCTCAGCTCGGCGACCCGGCGGGCGTGCCCCGGCGGGGTGTAGCCGGCGATCTCAGTGGCGCGGGCCAGCGAGACGATGGTCTGTCGATAGGTCGCGCGCACGCCTTCGTACCGCCGGAAGGAGAGCTGGGTGAGCAGGAGAGGTACGCAGAAGACGGGCAGCGCCCAGAGCCCGGCGGCGGCGACGGCCAGGGCGATGACGGCACCGGTGGCGCAGACCGCCGAGCCGATGCCGAGCAGCGCGCGCAGCTCTTCCCGGAGCAGGGACAGATAGGGGAAGCCGGTGCGGGCGCGGGTCATCACGGCGGCGAGCACTGCGTCGCACAGGGCCGTGAGGAGCAGCAGCACCAACAGGAACACCGCGTAGGAGGACTCGTCCGACCACAGGGGCAGCTCGCCCGAGTTGTACAGCGGCTGGAAGCAGACCGCGGCGAACCCGACGGTGAGGACCCGACGGACAACGTGGTCGGGTGACGGGCCCCTGCCGCGCGCCACATGGGGGACGATGCCGGTGAGCACGGCGGCGAAGACGACGGTGGTGACCTGGAAGACGCCATGGCTGGTGGGACCGCCGCCGCACTCGCCGAGCAGGGCGTACGCCAGTGCTCCGGCGGCTCCGAGCGGTGCGGCTTCGCGCTCCGATGGGACGGTGCCGCAGCGGGCCAGTTCACCGATGGCGATCAGGGCGCCGAAGGCCAGTGCCGCGGCCGGTTGGTGGATTCCGTGCCACAGGGTGGCGGCGAGGGCGGTGCAGACCAGCGCGCCGGCCGCGAGGTAGATGAGTGCGATCACGGTCGCGCCGGTGACCCCGGGTGCGGATATCGGGCCGGCCGTGCCCCCGAAGGGGCGTGGGTCGACTGCGGGAGGGGGTGTCATCCGGAGTCTCCCGGGGGGCGTTCGGCGGGGCCGGCGCGGTGCGCGGACGCTTCGTCGGTGGCTGCCCACCGGCCCGCGCTGCCGTGGGCGAACACCCGCACGGGCTGGGTCGGGATGTCATGGGCTGCGGGCCGGTCGAGCCGCCCCCACGGCCCCTGGGGCGGCGGCTCGTCGGAGGTGACCTCGGTCTCCCAGCCGTGCCGGTCGAGCGCACGGACGAGCGCGTGCACCATGCGGGGGTCGAACTGGGTGCCCGCGCAGCGCTCCAGTTCGGCGAGGGCGGTGGAGACCGGTCGGGCACGGCGGTAGGAGCGGGTGGAGGTCATGGCGTCGAAGGCGTCGGCGACGGCCACCACGCGGGCGCACTCGGGGATGTCGTCCCCGGCCAGTCCGTAGGGGTAGCCGGTGCCGTCGACCCGCTCGTGGTGGTGCAGGATCGCGGCGCGGGCCTCGCCGAGGAAGTCGATGCCGCGCACGATCTCGTGACCGTACTCCGGGTGCAGTTCGATGACCCGCCGCTCCTCGGGAGTGAGGGGGCCCTCCTTGCGCAGCACGCGGGTGGGGACGCCGAGCTTGCCCACGTCGTGCAGGATTCCGGCGAACCGGATGACCTCGATCCGGTCCTCGTCGAGATCCAGTTCACGGGCGATGAGGACCGAGGCACGGCCGACGCGCTCGCTGTGGCCACGGGTGTAGCGGTCCTTGATGTCGACGGCTTGCACCAGGGCGCGGATGGTGGCCTGGTAGGCGGTGCGTTCCCGGCTGTACTGGGCGAACAGCCAGCAGGAGATGTACATGGGGAGCAGGACGAAGAGGGCGGACGGCCATCCGTAGGGGCTCTGCCAGAGCACGGCCATCATCAGTCCGGCCAGCCCGTGCACCAGGTGGGGCAGGAGTGCACCGAGGACGGGGCCGTGCCAGCCGGCCCGCAGGGGGGTGCGTTCGGCGGTGGCGAGGATGCCGGCTTCCAGGACGGTCAGCACCAGGCAGAAGGCGAGCGCGCCGGCCGCGCCGGGCAGCAGGACCAGCGGGAAGTCGAGGTGGGCGGGGCTCGGGTCGGCACCGGGCGCGCTATGGCCGCCCAGCAGGTCGTAGGTCTGTGCGGCGCCCCAGATGGCGAGGGCCAGTTGCGCGGCGCGCCAGATGCGGCGCAGCGCGGCGGGGCGGCGTTGGACCTGTCCGACCAGGGCCCCGGGCACGGCGACCAGGAGCGCGGCGGCCGGCGGCAGCAGAAACGCAGCGGCCAGCAGGACGGGGAAGAAGGATCCCGCGCTGACCGGGACGGACCGGCCCAGATGTCGGCAGCGGGCGGGCAGCTCACACAGGGCGTACAGCCCTGCGAGCAGCGCCACCGCCACCCAGTCGATGCCGGCTCCCGGCCGCAGCGCGGGCAGGGCGAGCATCACGGTGCTGAGCACGGCGCAGAGAATGTACGCGTGTGCTGCGGCCGGTACGGACCTCAACTCCCCGCCCCCTTCTCACCTCGCGCGTCACGCTAGCGAGTTGGGGCGCCTGGGGCGGGTGGTCGGGGGATCGTTCGCACAGACGAGTGACACCGGGCGCGTACGAAGGTGTCGTACAGGTGTTCTCTTCGGATACTCGGCGGTAGGGGTACGGCAAAGGGTGCCCCGCAGCCACTGCGACGCACCCTCGGCGGGCGTCCTTCCGGACGCCCTCGGTCACTCGCCCTGGGCCTGCCCCGGACCGACCGAGGCACGGGACGCGCCCTGTACGTCCTCGTCGGGCACGGTCTGCCCCGAGCGGATCAGATCGATCCGACCCATGACCTTCGCCCGCAGGTCAGAGGGCACGTCGTCCTGCCCGCAGCAACGCTTGACGAGCTTCTTCACGGCCTGTTCCAGACCGTACTTCTCCAGGCAGGGAGAGCACTCCTCGAAGTGGACCTCGAACTTGGTGCAGTCACTGTCGGGCATCTCGCGGTCGAGGAACTCGTAGAGGTGGTCGAGAACCTCCGAGCAGTCCGTCTCGTGCGGATCTCCGCAGCTCATGAGCCCGAGCCTTTCGCTTCGTTCGACTCCCCCGCACCGGCCGGGACGAGCCCACGCTCGCGGGCGTAGTCCTCCAACATGCCGCGCAGTTGGCGACGGCCCCGGTGCAGGCGGGACATCACCGTCCCGATGGGTGTACCCATGATGTCCGCGATCTCCTTGTACGCAAAGCCTTCTACGTCGGCAAGATAGACCGCGATGCGGAACTCCTCCGGAATGGCCTGGAGCGCGGCCTTCACGTCGGAATCCGGAAGATGATCGAGGGCCTGGGACTCGGCGGAACGCAGACCGGTCGACATGTGCGACTCGGCGCGCGCCAGCTGCCAGTCCTCGATCTCCTCGGCAGCGCTGCGCTGGGGCTCGCGCTGCTTCTTGCGGTACGAGTTGATGAACGTGTTCGTCAGGATCCGGTACAGCCACGCCTTGAGGTTGGTGCCCTCACGGAACTGGTGGAACGAGCCGTACGCCTTGGCGTAGGTCTCCTGAACGAGATCCTCGGCATCGGCCGGATTGCGCGTCATGCGCAGCGCGGCGGAGTACATCTGGTCCAGGAAGCCGAGGGCGTCCCGCTCGAAACGGGCGTTGCGCTCCGCAGCCGTCTCCGCGGGCCGTGACGTCTCCGCGGGCTCTGCGTCTGCCTGTGCCGCCTGGCCGTCGTCGGTCCCAGTGACCGGACCCACCTCCTCCAACGCTGTGGCGGGACCGAAGGTGGACCCGCTCGAATCGGAGAATAGTCGACCTTCGGTGGCACGCTCCTGTCGACCGGCTCCGCCCGGCGCCCGAACAGGGGCGGTCTTCGCCGCCGTGAGCACGGTCCACTCCAGGTCAGCGGTGTGCGTACGGCGGGGGCAGATGGTCGAACTCATGCGAGGTACTCCCTACTCCGAGCTCGGATGACCGAGGTCCTGACATCCGCTGCAACAGAGCCGGGGCACCCGACATTCCCGTCCGCGTCACGCCTCGCCCAACAGGGGGCGCAGCCACTCCCGTACGGCTTCGGTGATGATCGTCACGGTTTCCCGTTCGGTCTGCCCCGAGCGCTTGGGTACGGCAAAGGCATGATCGGCGTGGGGGACTTCCGTGAGCGCGTACGCCCCTTCGGGGAACTCGTCGGGGGTGCCGAAGGGGTCTCGGGCGCCCTGGACGACGAGCGTGGGGACGCCGGTGTCGAGGAGTTCCGCCGCCCGGGACCGCTCGGGACGTCCCGGCGGGTGGAGGGGGAAGGCCAGGGCGAGGACGGCGGCGGCGAGTTCCGTCGCCAGTCGGCAGGCGACCCGGGCTCCTGCGCTGCGTCCCCCGGCGACGACCGGGAGGCCGGGGCCGGCCAGGGTCGGCCACACGCCACGCCAGCCGCGGTCGAGGGTGGCGGGGGCGGGGGCGACCTTCTTCCCGGCCACGCGCCAGGGCTGCTCCACGAGGGCGACGCTCACCCCGTCGAAGGGGAGCGCGGCGGCGAGGCCCGCCAGATCGCGGGCGTGGACACCGCCGCCCGCCCCATGGCCGAGTGCGAGCACGAGCCGCGGGCGGGCGGCGTGGTGCCAGTTGATGCGGGCGGTCCCGGCGTCGGTCTCGACCTGCTCCGTGCTCCGGGCGTGCGGTGCGGGTGCTGCGGGTGTGGCGGACGCTTCAGTCATGTGCTCGACGCCGTCGCCGCCCGCCGGTTTCCGGGCGGGCTGGGCAGTCTGGCGCGTCCGGGCTGCGGGGGCGCTGGTGCGGCGGTTGGTCACTGTCCCATCCTGCCCCGGGCGACCGGCGTCGTCGGGCAGCACGCACGGGACGGGTGAAACGTACCGGACCAGACAGGGCCGGACAGGATCAGGACCGGGCCGGACTGCCCGACCCACGAGCGGGGCGACCTGCGGGCCGGTGCCGTCAGAACAGCGTGCTCTCCTCCGGCGCGGCCAGCTCCGCCAGCAGTTCCGGCCCGTTGTTGCGGACATTGCTCACGGCCGTGGGGACGGCGTAGGCCCGCATCAGCCCCTCGGGCGGCGGCGTCAGCAGCGACTTCAGCTCCTCCACGTCCGTGCGCGAGGGGTCCAACCAGTCGTCCCAGCGGTCCGGGGTCAACATCAGCGGCATCCGGGGGTGGATGTCGGCCAGCGACCGCGGGCCCTCGGCGGGTGCCACCCCGAGCGGCCCCTGCTCCGCCTCGGTCGTGAGCACCGTGCAGGTGACCCACCAGGCCCGGGGGTGATCGTCGGGAAGGGTGCGGTCCCGCCAGAACTCGTACAGGCCCGCCATGGCGAAGACCGAACCGTCCGCGGGTGTGACGAAGTACGGCTGCTTGCGGGGCCGCTTCTTCTTCCCCGCCTCTTCCAGCTGCCGCTCGTCGACGCCGGTGACCCACTCGTAGTAGCCGTCGGCGGGCAGGATGCAGCGGCGCGAGGCGAAGGGGCGGCGGAAGGAGGGCTTCTCGTGCACGGTCTCGGACCGTGCGTTGATCATCCGGGCTGCGCCCTCGGGACTCTTCGCCCAGGACGGCACAAGACCCCACTTCAAGGTGCGCAGCTGGCGAACCGGACGCGGGTCGTCGGCGTCTTTCAGAGGGCGTTCGAGGATCGCGTAGACCTCTTTGGTCGGCGCCACGTTCCAATCGGGGGCCAGGGTCTCCTTCGGCTCCCACTGCTCCACGTCGAAGACCCCGACCAGGTCCTCGGGCTTACGACTCGCCGCATACCGTCCGCACATAACTGCAACACTGCCACTTCGGAACGCCGTCCAAGGAGCCGCCCCAGAAATGGATGAGATCCATTCCGCTTACCGTGAGTCCCTGGCTTCCGCCGCGCCCGACGGCCGGACGGACCAGACCCTGGCCGCCGACTCCATCGGGCCATCACTCGGCGATCTCTGGGACCGGGTCATCAGCACCCAGCCCGCCCCCGAACAGTGGCTCGTCATAGCCACCGCGGTGCTCGCGCTCGTCGCGGTCGCACCGCGCCCCCTGTGGCGACTCTCCCGCAACGCCATCACCATCGCCCACGAGGGCGGCCACGGTCTGATCGCCCTGCTGACCGGCCGCAGCCTGGAAGGCATCCGGCTCCACTCGGACACCAGCGGCCTCACCGTCAGCCGCGGCAAGCCCACCGGCATCGGCATGATCCTCACCGCCGCCGCCGGATACACCGCCCCGCCGCTCCTCGGCCTCGGCGGCGCCTGGCTCCTCTCGGCCGGGCACATCACCCTGCTCCTCTGGCTGGCCACCGCGCTGCTCCTGCTGATGCTGGTCATGATCCGCAATGCGTACGGCGCGCTGACCGTGATCCTCACCGGAGCGGCCTTCCTGCTGATCTCCTGGCTGGCCGGCACCGAGGTCCAAGCGGGCTTCGCGTACACGGCGGTCTGGTTCCTGCTGCTGGGAGGCGTCCGCCCGTCCTTCGAACTCCAGGTCAAGCGCCGCCACGGCGGAGCGCCCGACTCCGACGCCGACCAACTCGCCCGGCTCACCCATGCCCCGGCCGTCCTGTGGCTCCTGCTGTTCCACGCGGTGGCGGCCTGCTCGCTGATCGGCGGCGCACGCTGGCTGCTGGCCCTGTAGGCGTCGTGCACGGTTTCGCCAGCATTTGATCAAACAGGCGGTCGTCCCGGAGCCACTAAAGTAAAGGCCATGACCGAAGCCTCCGTGCACCCCGCCCTCTGGCCCGCCCCGCTCGCGACCGGAGCCGTCGACGCGACGGTGACCGTGCCCGGATCGAAATCGGTCACCAACCGCGCCCTGGTACTCGCGGCACTCGCCGCGGAGCCCGGCTGGCTGCGCCGCCCCCTGCGGTCCCGTGACACGCTGCTGATGGCCCAGGCACTGCGCGCGCTCGGCGTCGGCATCGAAGAGGGCGTCGGTGCGGACGGCGAGGGCGAGGTCTGGCGGGTCATCCCGGCAGGGCTCCACGGCCCCGCCACCGTCGACGTAGGCAACGCCGGCACGGTGATGCGCTTCCTGCCCCCCGTTGCCACCCTCGCCGACGGCCCGATCCGCTTCGACGGCGACCCGCGTTCCTACGAGCGCCCCCTCCACGGAGTGATCGACGCCCTGCGGGCCCTCGGTGCCCGCATCGACGACGACGGCCGCGGCGCACTGCCGCTGACCGTCCACGGCGGCGGGGCGCTCGACGGCGGCCCGGTGGAGATCGACGCCTCGTCGTCCTCGCAGTTCGTCTCCGCGCTGCTGCTCTCCGCACCCCGGTTCAACCAGGGCGTGGAGGTGCGGCACATCGGCGCCACCTTGCCGTCCATGCCCCACATCCGGATGACCGTGGACATGCTGCGGGCCGTGGGAGCGCAGGTGGACGAGCCGGAGACGGGCGGCGAGCCCAACGTCTGGCGGGTCTCCCCCTCGGCCGTCCTCGGCCGTGACGTCACGATCGAGCCCGATCTGTCCAACGCCCAGCCGTTCCTCGCCGCCGCCCTGATCACCGGCGGCCGGGTCACCGTCCCTGACTGGCCCGAGCGCACCACCCAGCCCGGCGACGCCCTGCGCACGATCTTCACCGACATGGGCGGCTCCTGCGAACTGACGGACGCCGGTCTCACCTTCACCGGCACCGGCCGGATCCACGGCATCGACGTGGACCTCGGCGAAGTGGGTGAGCTCACCCCTGTGATCGCCGCTGTCGCCGCGCTGGCCGACTCGCCGTCCACCCTGCGGGGAGTGGCTCACCTGCGGCTCCACGAGACGGACCGGCTGGCCGCGCTCACCAAGGAGATCAACGAACTGGGCGGCGATGTCACGGAGACCGAGGACGGGCTCCACATCCGCCCCCGCCCCCTGCGCGGCGGTGTGTTCCACACCTACGACGACCACCGGATGGCCACCGCGGGCTCGGTGATCGGGCTCGCCGTCGACGGCGTCCGGATCGAGAACGTGGCGACCACCGCGAAGACCCTGCCCGATTTCCCGCGCATGTGGGCGGACATGCTCGGAGCGGGAAGCTGAACGGGAACTGAGATGCGGCGCTACGGCAAGAACCCCGACGAGGACGACGTACGTGTCCGCCCCAACCGCAAGGGCAACCGACCGCGGACCAACATCCGCCCCAAGCACGAGGACGCCAGCGAGGGCATGGTCCTCACCGTCGACCGGGGACGGCTCACCTGCCTCGTCGGCGACCGGGTCGTCGTTGCGATGAAGGCCCGGGAGTTGGGTCGCAAGGCGGCGGTGGTCGGCGACCGGGTCTCCATCGTCGGCGACCTCACCGGGGACAAGGACACCCTGGCCCGCATCGTCCGCATCAGTGCACGGACCTCCGTGCTCCGCCGCACCGCCGATGACGACGACCCCTTCGAGCGGGTCGTCGTCGCCAACGCCGACCAGTTGGCGATCGTGACCGCCCTCGCTGACCCCGAGCCCCGCCCCCGGATGATCGACCGCTGTCTGGTGGCCGCGTACGACGGCGGCTTGGACCCTCTGCTCGTCCTCACCAAGTCCGACCTCGCGTCCGCGGACGAACTGTTGGAGATGTACGGGGCGCTGGGCGTCCCCCATGTGGTGACCAGTAGGGAGGAGTTCAGCGACGGGGTCGCGGCCGACCTGGTGCGCGAGCATCTGTCCGGTCGCACCACCGCCTTCGTCGGGCATTCGGGCGTCGGCAAGACGACGCTGGTCAACGCCCTCGTACCGGAGGAGCGCCGACGCACCACGGGCCATGTCAACGCGGTCACCGGCCGGGGCCGGCACACCACCACGTCGGCGCTCGCCCTCCCCCTGGCGGACGAGAAGGGCGGCTGGGTCATCGACACCCCGGGAGTGCGCTCCTTCGGGCTGAACCACGTGGACCCGTCCCGGGTGATCCTCGCCTTCCCCGACCTCGAACCGGGTACGGCGAACTGCCCGCGCTCGTGCAGTCACGACGAACCGGAGTGTGCGCTGGATGCCTGGGTGGCCGAGGGCCATGCCGATCCGGCCCGGTTGTACTCGCTCCGGCGGCTGCTTTCGACCCGTGAGCGACGCGAGGGCGACTGACGACGCGCGAGTGAGTGACGCCATGAGGGTGACAGGCGACGCGAGAGCGACAGGAGCGTGCATTCGCGAGCTTCGGATATCGATACGGGCATAATCACATCAAGCCCTATGAAGTGTTACGAAGTACGACGAAGCAGTCACCGACTGATGGAGGCGCCATGGCGTGGCTGCTCGTGGTGGTCGCCGGGGTTCTGGAGACGGGATTCGCCGTCTGTCTGAAGCTCTCGCACGGGTTCACCCGTCTCTGGCCGACCATCGCCTTCGCCGCCTTCGCCCTCGGCAGCTTCGGATTGTTAACGCTCGCGCTGAAGAAGCTCGACGTGGGTCCGGCGTACGCGGTGTGGACGGGCATCGGCGCAGCGGGCACGGCGATCTACGGCATGGTCTTCCTGGACGACGTGGTCTCGGCACTCAAGATCGTCTCCATTTCCCTGGTGGTCATCGGAGTCATCGGGCTCCAGTTGTCGGGCTCGGCACACTGACACTCCGTAGGACCTGAAAACGGGTCGACCGGGCCGCCCGGGTCAGGTCAGGTCAGTCGACCGCGGAGCACAGCAGCGGGCGCACGGTCGCGGCACGGACGTCTCCCACCGGAGCGACGACGAGGGACAGCGTGAGCCGGACCGCGAACTCACAGCCACGAGCGGACTCGGGCGACTCCCGGGGCGCGGAGCAGTCCAACCCGTCCGCCGTCAGAGTGGCGCAGAGGCGGTCCCGCACCAGGGCGACCATCTCACCCGGCGTCACCGGGCCGGCGTCGAAGGCTCTGCCGTTCTGGACGGGCCTGGGCTCGGGGAGCCGATCGTCCCAGCAGCCGGTGAGGAGGGCGCGCAACAGGCGGTTCGCCGCCGCCTCCTGGACCGTCCACTCAGCCAGGGCCGCCCAGCGCCGCGCACCGATGTCGGAGGACTCCCCCACGGCGGCCCTCGCCTCGGGCGCCGCAGGATCGTCCACGCGCGATAAGCGCGGCCGGTCGGGGGGCGCGGCCAGCAGTTGGTCGACGCCCCGGAGATAGGCGTCCGCCTCACGCTGCACCAATGCCCGCGCCAGCCCGTCTTTGCCACCGAACTCGTTGTAGAGCGTCTGGCGGGACAGCCCGGCGGCGGCTGCGACGTCCACCATCCGCACCGCGGACCACGGCCGTTGCGCCAGGGCTTCGAGGGCGGCGTTGAGCAGGGACTCTCGGGCTGACGGCATATCGCCTCCCCGGCCGGAGGAACGGGATCGGGCGTCCGGCCCCGCGTACGGCTCTTCACCCAGACTTGGGGTGCGGTCCTGGAGTGTCAAGGGTGGCTGCCCGGCCCCGACCGTACGCCCGCCCATCCGCCGGGACCCCTGCCGCCGCTCGCCGTGATCATGCCCGGGGCGCCCCGATAGGGTGAGGGCATGCCCGACTACCACGACGATCTACGTCTCGCCCACGTCCTCGCGGATGCCGCCGACGCCGCCACGATGGCCCGGTTCAAGGCGCTTGACCTCAAGGTCGAGACCAAGCCGGACATGACGCCGGTGAGCGAGGCGGACAAGGCCGCTGAGGAGTTGATCCGCGGACAACTCCAGCGGGCCAGACCGCGTGACGCGGTGCTCGGCGAGGAGTACGGCATCGAGGGAACGGGCCCTCGGCGCTGGGTGATCGACCCGATCGACGGAACCAAGAACTACGTCCGCGGCGTGCCGGTCTGGGCGACGTTGATCTCCCTGATGGTGCAGGGGGAGGGCGGTTACCAGCCGGTCGTCGGAGTCGTGTCGGCGCCGGCACTCGGACGGCGTTGGTGGGCCGCCCAGGGCGGCGGAGCCTATACGGGCCGCTCGCTGACCTCGGCGAGCAGACTTCAGGTGTCCAAGGTCAGCGCCATGGAAGACGCTTCCTTCGCCTACTCGTCGTTGAGCGGCTGGGAGGAACAGGGCCGGCTCGACGGGTTCCTCGATCTGACCCGCGCCTGCTGGCGGACCCGCGGCTACGGGGACTTCTGGCCGTACATGATGGTCGCCGAGGGCTCGATCGACATCTGCGCCGAACCGGAGCTCTCGCTCTGGGACATGGCGGCCAACGCCATCATCGTGACGGAGGCGGGCGGCACCTTCACCGGCCTCGACGGCCGCCCCGGTCCGCACAGCGGAAACGGCGCGGCGTCCAACGGGCTGCTCCACGCCGACATGCTCGGCTATCTACACGGACAGGGCTGACCCACAGCCGTTGCGCCGGCTCGCTCCGCATCCGTACCGAACAGAGCGGGGCGGGGTGGGTGTGCGCGCTTGACGCCGCCCGGCTGGTCGGGGTGCCGGGGGCGCCGAGCGTAGAAGCACGTCCGGGACCGGGTCCTTCGCCGCTTCGGGCCCGGTGTCCCACCGGCTCGAAGATCGGAACGCACTCGGGCATCCGGAGTCGACCCTCCCTGTTATCTGAACCAGTCGTGCGCACCCCCTTGCTGGCCCTCCCCAAGGCTGGGACTCTGAAAGTCGACCCTCTTGTGAACTTGTGAATTCTTTCTCTAAGACTCACGCACGCGTTCACGGAGGGCCGCCAGAGGCCCGAATCCCTCAAAGGAGGTGGCTCCATCCATGCTCGTCCGTGACGCCATGAGCACGGTGGTCCTCACCATCGGACCCACCCACACGCTCCGTCAGGCCGCCGGCCTGATGGCTGCCCGTAGAGTCGGCGCGGCCGTCGTCCTCGACGGTGACGCCGGGGGCGTGGGCATCCTGACCGAGCGCGACATCCTCAAGTCGGTGGGCATCGGGGAGAACCCCGATCGTGAAACCGCCGGCGCCCACACCACCACCGACGTCGTCTTCGCGGCACCCTCGTGGACGCTGGAGGAGGCGGCGGACGCCATGGCTCATGGCGGCTTCCGTCATCTCGTCGTCCTCGACGGAGAGGGGCCGGTGGGCATCGTCTCCGTCCGCGACATCATCCGCTGCTGGGCTCCCGTACGTCGTCAACGGGCGGCGCTCGTCGGATAGCGGGGCTCCCGGCGGACTCGCCGTCGGCGAGGATCGCCCACGCCCCGGTCCTTCACGGAACGACCTCCGCACGCGCCGACCCGAGTACGGAGCCTCCGCGACCAGGACCGCCCCCACCACGGCCGGCCACAGCTCGGCCGGGGGACGCCAACCGCCCCACGGTGTCGATGAACCATCCGTACCGACCGACAAGACCCTCGACCGGACGGCCCGAACCCGTGCGCGATGAGTGACGCGCGGCGAGTGGGCCACGACTTTCATCCGAAACGACCGATCCGTGCGACGCAACCGGATCGGTGGCCTCGATGTGCGCACGTCGAGGCCACCGATCCGAACCGACCGCTCCCCCGCCCTGACGAGCCGTCCACCGATCCGGGCGATTGACCCGGCCGTTCCGGGGCGAACGCATCTCGGCACGGCCGCGCAGAAAAGAGGGCCGGACCCCCCTGGACAGGGGTCCGGCCCTCCGCTTCACGGCAAGCGCGTATCAGCCGCGCAGGGCCTGAACGGCGGCTTCGAGCCGCTTGCCGAAGTCTCCGTCGGCCTGACGGAAGTTGTTGATCGCGCGCTCGGCGATGTCGTCGCGCGAGACCTTGGCGATGAAGCCGGAGAGGTTCTCGATCAGTCGACCCCTCTCGTCCTCGGACATCAGCCGATAGAGGTTGCCCGCCTGGACGAAGTCGTTGTCCTCGGCGTGGCTCGGAGCCTCGTGGTTTCCGGTGGCACCGGAGACCGGGGTGGCCGACCACAGCGGCTTGTCCGTCTGGAACGGACCGCCGAAGCTGTTCGGCTCGTAGTTCTTCGCGCCCCGGTGACGGCCGTCGTACAGGAATCCGTCCCGGCTGTTGGTCCGCGCCTCGGTGGCGTGCGGGCGGTTCACCGGCAGATGGTCGGCGTTGATCCCGACGCGGTAGCGGTGGGCGTCGCCGTAGGCGAAGAGACGGCCCTGGAGCATCTTGTCGGGGGACGGTCCGATGCCCGGCACGAAGTGGGCGGGCGAGAAGATGGACTGCTCGACCTCGGCGAAGACGTTCTCCGGGTTGCGGTTGAGCTCCAGCTTGCCGATCTCGATCGGCGGGTAGTCCTCGTGCGGCCACACCTTGGTGAGGTCGAACGGGTTGAAGCGGTAGGTCGCCGCGTCGGCCGCGGGCATGATCTGCACCTGCACGGTCCAGGAGGGGAACTCGCCCCGCTCGATGGACTCGCGCAGATCCCGCTGGTGGCTGTCGGGGTCCTCACCGGCGAGGAGGTTGGCCTCCGTCTGGGTGAGGTTCTTGATGCCCTGGTCGGTCTTGAAGTGGTACTTCACCCAGAAGACCTCGCCGTTGGCGTTGTTCCACTGGAAGGTGTGCGAGCCGTACCCGTTCATGTGACGCAGGGTGGCGGGAATGCCCCGGTCGCCGAAGAGCCAGGTCACCTGATGCGTGGACTCGGGCGACAGACCCCAGAAGTCCCATACGTTGTCGGCCTCCTGGGAGCCCGAGTAGGGGTCGCGCTTCTGGGTGTGGATGAAGTCAGGGAACTTGATGGCGTCCTTGATGAAGAACACCGGGGTGTTGTTCCCGACGAGGTCGTAGTTGCCCTCTTCGGTGTAGAACTTCAGCGCGAAGCCGCGGGGGTCGCGCACCGCGTCGGCCGAACCGAGGTTTCCCGCCACCGTCGAGAAACGGAGGAAGGTCTCGGTCTCCTTGCCGATCTCGGAGAGGAAGGCGGCGCGGGTGTACTGCGTGACGTCGGCGGTGACGGTGAACGTGCCGTACGCACCCGCCCCACGGGCGTGCACCACGCGCTCCGGAATGCGCTCGCGGTTGAAGTGGGCGAGCTTCTCCAGGAGTGCCTGGTCCTGGACGAGAACAGGACCGCCGACGCCCGCGGTCTCGCTGTTCTGGTTGTCGGCGACCGGCGCCCCGGCCTCCGTGGTGAGCGGTCCCTGCGTCACGTGCGCCTCCTGCGTCCTTGCGTTCCTGACCCTTGCTTGTTTCGAACCCGATCCTACGATGGACTTTGTCTAAGTCAAGTGAACATCCAAAGTCACACCCGTTCGGGATCAGGGGATCCCGCTGCTAGGCTGGGCCTTATGAGTGACCTGTTGGAACGGCTTCGTGGGCGCGGCTGGCGCATGACCGCACAGCGGCGTGTCGTCGCAGAGGTCCTCGACGGCGATCACGTCCACCTCACCGCCGACGAGGTACATGCACGGGCGGTCGCCAAACTGCCGGAGATCTCCCGGGCGACCGTCTACAACACGCTCGGCGAGATGGTGTCCCTCGGCGAAGTGCTGGAAGTCGCCACCGACCGCCGCGCCAAGCGGTACGACCCCAATGCGCACCGCCCGCACCAGCACCTGGTCTGCGGCATGTGCGGGGCGATCCGCGACGTCCACCCCTCGGGCAACCCACTGGCAGACCTGCCGGACTCGGAGCGCTTCGGCTTCACCGTCTCGGACGTCGAGGTCACCTATCGCGGCATCTGCCCGGGGTGCGCGGGCGCCTGAGTCCGCCACAGCATCCCGCGACGGGCAGCACGGCGATCCCCCCGACCCTTCCACCGGTCACGATGAGAACAGGCCAGCAGCGGGGCCGGTCAACGGAACATGACGAAGGCCCGGACTCAGAAGAGTCCGGGCCTTCGTTTCAGTAGCGGGGACAGGATTTGAACCTGCGACCTCTGGGTTATGAGCCCAGCGAGCTACCGAGCTGCTCCACCCCGCGTCGGTGAACCCAACCTTACGCTGCCCCTGTCGACCAGAGCAAATCCATTAACGGGAGCGTGCTCCAGGCTCTCTTTCCCCGCAGGGACCAGGGAGGGGCCGACCCGACCCGGGCGCTACGCACGCACGACGGGGGGCTCCACGTCCCTGACTGCCGCTCCGAGCCCTGCCGGTTCAGGACAGGGCTCGTCACCGAACGTGACCGCCGGTCGTACAGATCCAGGCCAGACCCAGACGGGTCCAGACGGGTCCAGACGGGTCCAGACGGGTCCAGACGGGTCCAGACGGGTCCAGGCAAATCCCGACGGTCTAGGCAAATCCCGGCGGTCTACGCGGTCAACTCCTGGTGGAGTGCCTCTCGCAGCCGGGCGGCACGCTCGGCGACCTCCGCGGGCCCGAGCTCCACCGCACGGGCGCACCAGCGCTGCCCTTCGGAGAGCTCGCCGCGACGGGCGGCGAGGAGCGCGAGACGCAGGGCAGCCCGACCGTGGCCGGCCCGGGCGGCACGGGTCCACCACAGGGCGGCCTCGCGCTCATTGCCCTCACGGGCGAGGAGCAGACCCAGGTTGAACGCGCCGTTGCGACTGCCCGCCGATGCCGCCTCGCGGTACCAGCGGGCCGCTCCGGTCATGTCCCCCCGGGCGGCGGCGAGCATGCCGACCCTCACCTGCGCCCGGCGGTGCCCCTGCTCGGCGGCCCGCTCGTACCACTGTTCGCACTCGCTCTTCTCGGCCATCGACTCACCGAGCGCCGGCGCCCCCGGAGGCGGCTGTCTGGCGTCCAGCAAGGTCGCGAGCCGGAAGGCTGCCTCGGCGCTGCCCCCACCGGCAGCGCAGCGCAGATGGCGTTCGGCCGCGAGTTCGTCGCCGTCCCTCAGCCGGGCGATGCCGACCTGGAGCGCGGCCTCCGTGTGCCCGGCGGCTGCGGCGCGCTCGTACCAGGTCAACGCCGTACGGTCGTCGTCACGGCCGACGTAGAGGATGCCCAGGTTGAAGGCGGCGTCGACGCTTCCCGCCTCGGCCGCCTTGGAGAACCAGGGCTCGGCGCCGACCGGGTCCCCCGACTGCAGGAGCAGCACGGCAAGCGCGTTGGCCGCCTCACGGTGACCCGCGTAGGCGGCCTGGCGGTACCACTGCTCGGCCTGCGCGATGCGGTCCTGCGCGGCGCAGAGCAGACCGAGGTTGTACGCGCCGTTCACATCGCCGGCCGTCAGGGCCGCGCGGTACCAGCGCTCGGCCGTCTGCGGCTCACCGCGGGCCGCGTGCAGGGCACCGAGGGCGTTCGCCGCGTTCCCGTCGCCGTCCTGGGCCGCGCGCAGCCACCAGACGGCGGCGCTCTCCTCGTCTCCGGCATCCCGGAGCAGGAAGGCGAGCGCGCAAGCGGCCCGGGCCTCACCGTCCTTGGCGGCGCTCAGGTACCAACGGCCGGCCTCCTTGAGTTCGCCGCGTCGCTCCAGAATCGCCCCGAGGTGCAGGGCGGCCCGGCGATGTCCGCGTGCAGCGGCCTGGCGGTACCACTGGGCGGCCTCGTCGAGGGTGGTCACCACGAGGTTCGTCGCGCTGCTGGCAGGCTGGTCCGTCTCCTCGCCGCGCTCGGCCGATCGGGAGCCCGGCGCGGCGAGACGTGCTCCGCCCCGGGGGTCTGCGGTGTCGGGCGCCGCATCCCGCGTGGCGCGGGTACCGCTTTCCACGGCCGCGGCAGCCCCGCCCACATCGCCCGCTCCCGGCCGTGCGGGAAGTGCGCGACCACTGCCCAGCATCAACTCCGCCGCGCCCGCCGAGCGCGTCTCTTCCGCGGCGCGCGACTCAAGCGCACGCGCCAGCCGATAGGCCGCCTCACGGTGGCCCTGTTCGGCGGCGGAGCGCAGCCAGCGCTCGCCGCCCCGCTCGCCACGGTGCTCCAAGAGGTCGGCAAGTGCGTACGCGCCCAGGGCATGGCCCTGTTCGGCGGATTGGCGCAGCCAGTACTCGGCGGCGGGCTCGTCTCCGCGCTCACGGAAGTGGCGGCCCAGGGCGTGGGCCGCCGCTGCGGACCCGGCGACCGCGGCCACCCGCCACCATGCCGCCGCCTCTTCGGCATAGCCGCGCTGGTGGAGGAGGACACCCAAGTTGTTGGCTGCGGCGCGATCGCCGTCCGCTGTCGCACCGCGCAGATGGGGTTCGGCGCCGTCGAGGTCTCCTCGGCGCAGCAGTGCGGCGCCCAACAGGCTCATGGCGGCCGTGTCGCCGTCGGCGGCGGCCCGTCGGTAGCGCTCTTCCGCTTCGGCGCTCTCCACCGCGTCGGTGGTCTCGCCGGTCACCGTGGGCGCGTTGATGTCCTCGGGGGTGGTGGGGTTGGTGCCCGAGGATGCGGGATGACGCATGGCGGGGCGGGCGGTGGTGCCGGCGATGCTGTCAGCAGCGGAACTCGTTGCATCCGCTGCATTTACGGCATTTCGCTGCACAAACCGCCCTGTCTTCAACAGAGTCGCCCTGTCCCCCATAAATTCCATCGTCGCACCACCCGCAACCCGCGTACACCTGGTATACCGCAGCCAGTGAGGTCACTTCAGCGTTTTGTCGACATGCCCACAGAGAGACAAGTCAAACACTTACCGAGCCAACTCGCAGCACGCCACGCGCAGTTCCCCACGTGATCACATACGCATAAAGAGGGCCCGGATCCTCAAAGGATTCGGGCCCTCTTTATTTCAGTAGCGGGGACAGGATTTGAACCTGCGACCTCTGGGTTATGAGCCCAGCGAGCTACCGAGCTGCTCCACCCCGCGTCGTTGTGTTCACACACTATCACGGCATGGGATGTTGCCTGATCAGAGCAGCTGTGACGAGCCCTGACCCAGCTGTCCCGCAAGCTGTTCCGATGAGCCGTTCCCGCAGGGCGGGCGGGGCAGATGGGGCAGTCGCGAGGCTAGGCCGTATCGGTCGGCTCGGGCCGGGGCACATGCTGCGGCCCGAGCCGACCGATGGATCCCTAGGTCGACGTGGACGGCGAAGGGGACGGTGACCGCGACGGAGCCGCACTCGGTCGACCCTGGGCAGCCGCAAGGCGCTCGATGGCGGCCTCCAGCTTGTCCTGGGCCCTGCCGTAGCCCTCCCGGTCCTTCGGATCCTTCTCCAACAGCGCGTCCATCTCCTCCTGCGCCTTGACGACGTCGCTGATGGCCGCCTTCAGGGCCGCGTCACCCGTGGCGGGTGGCGTCGTCGGTTGGGGCGTCGGCTTGGTGGGATCCTCGCTCGGCGGAGTCGTCGGCTCCTCGGTGCCCTCTTCGCCGAAGACCGCGTTGAGCGCCTCCGACAGGCTGTCCTTGAAGACCGGTTTGCCTCCGCCGTAGGCGACGGCCACCTTCCGCAACAGCGGATAGTTGGCGCTACCACCCCGGGCGTAGACGGGCTCCACGTAGAGGAATCCGCCGTCCAGGGGGATCGTCAGCAGATTGCCGTACTCGATGTCGGAGTCGGTGCCTCTGAGGTCGCGTACAAACGTGGCGACCTCTGGCACACCGTTCAACTCGGACTGCACCTGCGAGGGACCTTGGACGGTCTCCGTGACTCTGAGCAGTCTCATCGAGCCGTAGCTATCGCTGTTGGCATCGGCGTCCACGGCCATGTACGCGCCCAGGTTGGGGCGACCGGCCGGGGTGAACGTCGTCGTCAGCGAGAACTTCTGCTCCTTCTCGCCCGGCATCTTCAGGCTCAGGTAGTACGGGGGCACCGCACTGCTGTCCTTGTTCGTCGGGTCGTCCGGCACCTGCCACGCGTCACTGCCGCTGTAGAACTGCTCGGGCTCGGTGACGTGGTAGCGGGTGAGCAGTTCGCGCTGCACCTTGAACATGTCCTGCGGATACCGCAGGTGCGACTTCAGCTCGGACGAGATCTCGCTCTTCGCCTTCACCGTGCCGGGGAACGCCTTCATCCAGGTCTTGAGGACCGGGTCCTTGGTGTCCCACTGGTACAGCTTGACCTTGCCGTCGTAGGCGTCGACGGTGGCCTTCACCGAGTTGCGGATGTAGTTGACCTGGTTCTGCTGGGCGACCACGGCGCGCTGGTTGGTGGTCAGCGAGTCGGTCGTGGTGTCCCCGAGCGTCGTACGCGATGCGTAGGGGTAGCCGTTGGTCGTGGTGTAGGCGTCGACGATCCACTGGATGCGTCCGTCGACCACGGCCGGATAGGCGTCGCCGTCGATGGTCAGCCATGGTGCAACGGCCTCGACGCGCTCCTTGGGGGTGCGGTTGTACAGGATCCTCGACCCGTCACCGACGGCACCGGAGTAGAAGATCTGCGGCTCGCTGAACGACACCGCGTAGGCGGCCCGGTTCAAGGCGCTACCGAGGCTCACACCGCTCTTGCCCTGATAGCTCGTGTACTTGGTCGGCCCGGTGCTGGCCTCGTAGTCCAGTTCCTTCTGCGGCCCACCGACGATCGAATACTGCTCGGTCTTCTCGCCGTAGTAGATCTTCTGCTCGTACGAACCGAGCTGCCCCTTGGTGGGCATTCCGGATTCGGTGAAGTCAGGCGATCCGACCGTGCCCTTGTTGGGGTCGCTGACCACGCTGGTGCCCTTGGCCGCGATCGCGCCGTAGCCGTGGGTGTAGGTGAAGTGGTCGTTGATCCAGTTCCGCTTGGGGATGCCCTCGATGTCGAGCTCCCGCAGACCGATGACGGTGTCCTGCGGCTTCCCGTCCGGACCGGGGTAGCGGTCGACGTCCAGCGTGTCCGGGAACTGGTAGTACTTCCGCTCCTGCTGGAGCTGCTGGAAGGCGGGCGAGACGACGTTGGAGTCGACGACGCGGTAGCTGGCGGCGGTCTTGGCGTCCTCCCGCTGCTGGGACCTGCGCGTCGGGTCGCCCTTGCCCTTGTAGTCCTCGGCCTTGGCACTGTCGATGCCGTAAGCCTTGCGGGTGGCGTCGATGTTCTTCTGGATGTAAGGGCTTTCCTTGGCCTGCTCGTTCGGCTGGACCTGGAACTTCTGCACGATGGCCGGGTAGAGGCCGCCGATGAGGATCGCCGAGAGGACCATCAGCCCGAACCCGATCACCGGCAGCTGCCAGGTGCGCCTCCACAGCGTGGCGAAGAAGAGCAGGGCACAGATCACGGCGATGCAGAACAGGATCGTCTTCGCCGGGAGGTAGGCGTTGGCGTCGACGTAGCGCAGACCGGTCCAGTTTCCGGTGGCCTTGAAGTCGCTGGACTTCACCGCGAGCCCGTACCGGTCGAGCCAGTACGCCACGGCCTTCAAAGAGACGAAGAGACCGAGCAGCACCGAGAGGTGTCCGGTGGCAGCGGCGGTCGCGCGGGCCCCGGGGCTGGTGATGCGCAGCCCGCCGTAGAGGTAGTGGGTCAGCGCGGCGGCGATCAGCGAGAGGACGGCCGCCGCGAAGCCGAAGCCGAGCAGGAACCGGTACCACGGCAGGTCGAACGCGTAGAACGCCACGTCCAGACCGAACTCGGGATCCTTCTCGCCGAAGGGCACGCCGTTGACCCACATCAGCCAGGTGCGCCACTGACCGGTCGCGGAGGCGCCCGCGATCAACCCGACCAGAGCGGTGATCGCGAGGAGCACCCACTTCTTGTACGGGGCGATGCTCATGCGGTACCGGTCGAGGCTCTGCTGCTCCAACGACATGGCGCTCAGCGGCGGGCGCAGTCGGTGCGCCAGCCAGATGTTCACCCCGACGGCGAGCGCCATCAGCAGGCCGAAGACGGCAAAGAGTCCGACCTTGGTCCACAAAGTGGTGGTGAACACCGATGAGTAGTCAACGGACCGGTACCACAGCCAGTCGGTCCAAAAGCCGGCGAACATGACGAACGCCATCGCCAGGACCGCCAGCACGCCCAGCGTCATCAGCAGGGTGCGGACGCGGCGGGACGGCCGGCCCACTCTGATCCGTGGCCCGGTCGGGGGGCCTCCGCCGCGGTCCGGCATCTGGAAAGCCAACGTGCGCACCTCGAAGTTCGCGGTTGTGTAGAGGTCGCGGCCATGTGGGTCATGGACGCGGTGGTGTCAAGCTGGGCCCCGCGATCGTAGAGCCCACTTGTGCAACTTACTGAGGCTTTACCTAGTTCCCATCCCGGGCCCAGAAGGAGGCAGGATATTGCGCATGTCCAATGTTTCTTCTTCCGCCCCCTCCGATCCGCCCGCCGGCTCATCGTCGTCAGGGTCCGCATCCGGAGCCGCCAAGAGCACCAACACACCTGGTGGGGCCGCTTCCAGCGGCTCAACGGGTGCTCCTTCCGGGCCGATCGCGGCCAGCCCGTTGACCCGAGCCGTGCTGGAGATCGACGAATACGCATCGGGCCTTGGCTGGGATCAGCCTGCGCGACTGTTCGCGCTCGTCGACACGACACGGCTCCGCACCCAGGAACCCGGCCTGGCCGCGCAACTGGGGCTCGACGGGGACGAGGCGGCGGCGCCGCTGACACCGGTCGAGCAGGACGAGATCCCGGCGGGCAAGCCGCTGGACGAGTTCCTCGCCACAATCGCGTGGCCGGACGCGGTGGCGGGCTGTGCCTTGACGGTGGAGCGTCAAATGCTTCCGTCGTCGGCCGAGGCCGCGGTCCCGAAGGGGCTCGACGACGCGTCACTCGCAGAATGGGTGGCCGCTCACCCGGACCGCCAGGAAGTGCGGATGACGGTGGCCGTCCTGCGCGACGGGACCCGTGAGTCGGCGCTGCGTCTGCGGGAGAAGGACTCACCGACCGAAGTCCTGACCGGTTCGGATCTGGTGCCCGGACTGGCGGAGGCGCTCTCGGCGACCTTCGAGGCTTAGCCATCCTGCGCGGGGGCCGAGGTTCCCGCGCGGCGTGGTGACGCACCGTCGGCCGGTCCTCGCCGTACCCCCCGGGGCGGGCGAGTCCGGCCGGGCGTCAGCCGATCACCCGGTTCGTACGCCCTGGACACCCGCACCCGTCCGGGCGGCAGGACTCTCGGGCCGGGGAGGGCAGTCCGCCGGGCAAACCCGGGCGGAGTGGCTCGGGCCCGAGCAGAGCGGGGCACCGAACTCATCCAGAACTCAGCCGAGGATTCAGCCGACCGAGCAGCGGGGCAGGTCCGAGGTCTTCCCGGTCTTGATCTTCTCCAGGGACTGGGTCGCATCGGCCATGGTCTTCACCTTCACCAGGGTCAATCCATCCGGAATGTCCGATACGGCGGTAGCGCAGTTGTCGCTCGGGGTCAGAAAGAACTCGGCACCGGCCTGCCGCGCACCGACCAGCTTCATCTCGATTCCGCCGATCGGGCCGACTTTCCCGTCGTCGTCGATCGTGCCCGTACCCGCTACGAACTTCCCTCCGGTCAGATTCTCCGGAGTCAGTTTGTCGACGATGCCCAGGGCGAACATCAACCCTGCGCTGGGCCCTCCGACATCGGCGAGGTTGATGTCGATGGTGAAGGGAAACGTGTGGTCGGTGCCGGCCTCGATGCCGACGATCGCACGGTCGGCCTGGCCCGGGGCGGGCACCGTCGTGACCGTGATCTTGCGCGTGACGGTCGGCTCCTTGCCCGCCTTCTCCGCGGCCGCCGCCTCCTTCGCGGGCACGATCGTGAAGACGACCCGGTCACCGGGCTTGCGCTGGGTGACGAGCTTGGCGACGTCGCCCGGCTCCTTGACGGCCTTGCCGTCCACGGCACGGATCAGATCACCGGCGTGCAGCCGGCCCTCTGCCGGAGAATCCTTGCGCACGGACGCGACGAGGACGCGGGTCTCCACGGGAATCTTCAACTGCTTCAGCGCAGCGACCTTCGCGCTCTCCTGCGACTGGGTGAACTCCTCGGCGTTCTCCTGCGTGGACTCCTCCTCCGTCTTGCCGTCCGGATAGAGGGTGTCGTGAGGTACGACGACATTGTCGTGAGCCAGCCAGCCGTAGACGGTCTCCACGATGTTCATGCGGTAGTCCGCGCCCGTGACCCGGACCGTCGTCATATTGAGATGACCGGTCGTCGGGTAGGTCTTCCGCCCCTTGATCTCCAGCACGGGCTCGCCGCGCGCATCCCCCAGGGTGTTGACCGTCGGGCCGGGCGACATCTCCGAGTACGGGACGGGAAGGAGCACCCCTGCGCAGAGCAGCGCAATGAAGAGGAGGGTCGACGCGAGCATCGTCGCAGTGCGGCGTGGCATGGAACGACAGTACGGGACACGCCCATAACTGCACTGTCGGGGCCGCTCCGTCCGGGACCGGTCGCCAGGCCCCTCACCACGGACCCCGGATGCACCGCCTCGGCGGGAAGGTGCAGCTACGAGGTGCGGCCACCGCCGGAGTCAGCCTTCTCCATCGCGTCTCGGAAGCGCGCGTAGCCGGCCAGTTCGGCAACGTCTCCGGTGGTGCGGTTCCGGGAGGCCCAGCCGCCCCATATCGCAGCACCGACAACAGCGAAAAGCGGAATCAACAACCAGGCGAGTGCTGCCATCGCGGCCTCCCTACCCCATGAGCAAACAACCGAGTGATCAGCAGATTAGCCATCTGCACGTTCAACGCTCGTGGCAGGGGGGCGGTTACGCAAATCGGGGCGCTTGGGTGCCGTAGGGGTTTCAGTTGCGATCTTCCCCCATGTCACCGCGAAACGCCGTCATGGATGCAAGACCTTCCGGTCTGCCATGCCGTCCGCCACACCGCTGCCGACCGGGTGCGACCCAGGACGTCACACGAAGGACGACGCCACCTACCGCTCCCAGCACCTCAACGGTACGGGACCCGCGGGGGCACCGACGTACACCGAAAGGCCCAACCTCCTACGCCTCAAGGCGTACAAGAAGCCATCGGGCGCAGAGCGCCACCCCCTCAGCGAGGCGCTACGCGCCCACCCGTCGCCCGACCACCACCCCCTGAGGGAGGCGCTACGCGCCCACCCTCCCACCCGTCGCCCGACCACCACCCCTTGAGCGAGGCGCTACGCGCCCACCCATTCTTCTGTGCCGTTGGTGAAGGTCTGGTGTTTCCAGATGGGGACGTCGCGCTTGAGGTCGTCGATGAGTTTGCGGCAGGCGGCGAAGGCTTCGGCCCGGTGGGCGCACGAGACCGCGACGACCACCGCGAGATCCCCGATCCGCAGGTCGCCCACCCGGTGCACGGCGGCTATCGCCCGCACCGGGAACTCCGCGGCCACCTTCTCCGCGACCCGTGTGATCTCGGCCTCGGCCGAGGGGTGGGAGGAGTAGCCCAGCCCCGCCACGTCCGCGCCGCCGTCGTGGTCGCGCACGGTGCCGACGAACAGCGCCGTGCCGCCCGCCGCGCCATCGCTGACGGCAGTGAAGACCTCGTCGAGGGAGAGCGGGGTGTCACGGACCGCGATGAGCCGGACGGGGTCTTCCGCCGCCCGCTCACCAGGGTGGTCGTACGTAGTGGCCATGGACTCATCGTGCCCCACGCCACCGACAACGGAGGAAACCGCAGCTCATCGCTGCCAACGCTCGACCGCCAGCCGGCCAGGGGGGCGTTACAGCCGTCGCCGTGCCTTGCGGGCGCGACGCACGAGCGCAGCCGTACCCAGCAGGGCGACCGTCGCCCCCGCTGCTCCCGCGGCGGTCGCGTCCTTGCGGCCGAGGCGGCGCCCGGCCACGGTGTGACGGCCCTCCACTTCGTCGAGGAGGGCGGAGAGCACCTCCTCGTTGGTCCACTGCGGCCGCCAGCCGGCGTCGTGGAGGCGGCTCACGCTGACCACCCACGGATGCATCGTGTACGCGAGGTCACCGGCCGGTGAGGGGGTCAGTCCGATGCGGTGCAGCCTGGCAGCGGCGCCCAGGGCGACGGCCGACGGCAGCTCCATCCGGCGGATGCCGCTGAGCTCCTCGACGTCGTCCTGTTCCAGCCAGCCGTCGCAGCCGACGGCGAGTTCACCCTCGACCTTCTCCAGGGCCGCGTACTCCAGCGCGCTCACCAGGTCCTCGACATGGCAGAACTGCCAGGCGGGGCGTGATCCGGCGACCACGAGGAGGCGGGGGGACTCGAAGTAACGGGTCAGCGCCGTGTCCGTGCCGCCGACCAGCACCGTGGGCCTGACCACCGTCACATTGAGCCCGGGGTGGGCTCGGGGTGCGCGCCGGCCGAGTCGTTCGATCTCCAGGAGATCACCGACGCCCGTCGCCTCGGCGGTGGCGCGCAGTTCGGCGTCCTCCGACAACGGAATGTCATTGTCCGGGAGCGCCCCGTACACCATGGCCGACGTGCACAGGACGACCCGGTGCACGCCAGCCGCAGCGGCGGCCGTCAGGACGGTCTGCGTACCGCGTACGTTGTACGCGGTACGGGCCGCCGCATCGGTCTCCAGGTCGAGGTCGAGTGCCAGGTGCACGACGACGTCGGCCCCGCGCAGCTTCTCCGCGATGGCCGGGTCCCGGACGTCCAGGATGTGCCACTGCGCCTCGGCGACCTCGCCTCGACGCTCGTCGATGGCAATGACCTGCTTGACCTCGTCGGACGCGGCCAGCCGTCGGGCGAGCAGATCACCGATGCCGGTTGCGGCACCAGTGATCGCGACGACGGGACCACGGCCCGACGGCCCCTCGCCCGGGGTCGGGGTTGAGCGGTTTCGCGCTCCGCGAACCTGCGGATCTGGGGAACTCACCAGGTGTCTCCAGCGGTTGTCTTCAGTACGTAAGCGAATGACACGTACGTACAGGTGGCGTCCATCCTGCCGCAGGCCACGAGTCAGTGAAGCACCGAGCCCATTGGCGGGCCCGGATGTCTACGCTGGGTGGTGAACACTGGGCATTCGCCGCCGGCCCGGAGCCGGCGGCCCTACGAGCCGAGGAAACCCGTGAGTGACACCCCATTCGGATTCGGCCTTCCGCCGGAGGAGCCGGACGACGGCGACAAGGGCAAGAAGGGCGATCCCACCGGCGGTGGCCACGGCGCCGGCGGCCCTTCACCTGCCAACCCCTTCGGATTCGGCTTCGGAGGCGGGGACGGGGGTGCCGACAATCCCTTCGCCGCCATGTTCGGTTCGCTCAACCCCAATGACCTGGGCGCCGCCTTCCAGCAGCTGGGCCAGATGCTGAGCTACGAGGGCGGCCCGGTGAACTGGGACATGGCCAAGCAGATCGCCCGGCAGACGGTCTCCCAGGGCACGTCGGACGGCACCAAGGACGAGAGCGTGAGCCCGGGCGACCGCACCGCGGTCGACGAGGCGCTGCGGCTCGCCGACGTCTGGCTGGACGGTGCGACGTCCCTCCCGTCCGGGGCGAGTACCGCGGTGGCGTGGAGTCGCGCCGAGTGGGTCGAGGCGACGCTGCCCGCCTGGCAGCAGTTGGTCGACCCGGTCGCCGAGCGGGTCGGTGTGGCCATGGGCGACGTGCTGCCCGAGGAGATGCAGGCCATGGCCGGCCCACTGCTCGGCATGATGCGCTCCATGGGCGGAGCCATGTTCGGCCAGCAGATCGGTCAGGCCGTGGGCGTGCTGGCGGGCGAGGTGGTCGGCTCGACGGACATCGGGCTGCCGCTGGGCCCTGCGGGGAAGGCCGCCCTCCTGCCGCTGAACGTTGCGGCGCTCGGCAAGGACCTCGGCGTGCCCAAGGACGAGGTGCGCCTCTACCTGGCCCTGCGCGAGGCGGCTCACCAGCGGCTGTTCGCCCATGTGCCCTGGTTGCGCTCGCACCTCTTCGGCGCGGTCGAGGGGTATGCGCGCGGAATCAAGGTCGATACGTCGAAGCTGGAGGACGTCGTCGGGCAGTTCGACCCGACCCATCCCGAGCAGTTGCAGGAGGCTCTCCAGCAGGGCATGTTCCAGCCGGAGGACACACCGCAGCAGAAGGCGGCGCTGGCCCGACTGGAAACGGCGCTCGCGCTGGTCGAGGGCTGGGTGGACGCGGTGGTGCACGAGGCGGCGGCGACCCGGCTGACCTCGGCCGGAGCCTTGCGCGAGACCTTGCGCAGGCGCCGTGCCTCGGGCGGCCCGGCCGAGCAGACCTTCGCCACGTTGATCGGCCTCCAATTGCGTCCTCGCCGGCTGCGGGACGCCTCGCGGTTGTGGGCCTCCCTCACCGACGCCCGCGGAATGGACGGGCGGGACGCTCTGTGGGAGCACCCAGACATGCTGCCCACGGCCACGGATCTGGATGACCCCGATGGTTTCGTCCACCGCGAGCAGATGGACTTCTCCGAGCTGGACAAGATGCTCGGCGAGGCCGCCTCTCGCGGCGGTGCCGGCGGCTCGGGCACCGAGAGCGAGGGGGATACCCGGGGCTCGCAGGGCGAACAGCAAGGCGACGGCCCCACCGACGGCCCCTCGGGCGATGCGTCCGACGATCAGGGCGGCCCGGGTCGGTGAGCCTGCACGACGACGCCGTAGCGGTTCTGAAGGGCTACGGGGAGCAGCAGGAGCTGCAGCAGGCGTATCTGGACCATCTGTCGGCCCACCCGGACGGCATGTGGAAGTCATGCTCCGCGGGTCATGTGACGGCGAGTGCACTGGTCATCGATCCGGGGCGGCAGCGGGTTCTGCTGACCTTGCACAGGAAGCTGGGCATGTGGCTCCAGATGGGTGGCCACTGTGAGCCCGGGGATGTGACGCTCGCGCGGGCCGCACTGCGGGAGGCGACCGAGGAGTCAGGCATCGACGGTCTGACGTTGCTGCGGTCAGGTGAGCCGGTCCGACTCGACCGGCATCCGATCCCGTCGCCCTGCAACTGGCATCTCGATGTGCAGTTCGCGGCACTCGCGCCACAGGGAGCGGTCGTCGAGATCAGCGAGGAGTCCTTGGACCTCCGTTGGTATGCCTATGACGAGGTCGCGGACGTGGCGGACGAGTCGGTCGTCCGTCTCTTGGAGCGGACCCGGGCTGTTCTGTAGCCATGGGTGTGGGCGGTGGCACGACACAAGGGTGGGCGGTCTCGACGAGACCGCCCACCCCCAAGTCCGTGGTGACGGACATCACCCTGCTACTCCGCCCCTGGCGGGGACCTGACGGTCCCGCGGCGGGAGGAGTCCCTGCTAGTTCCAGGCGTTGTTCTGGTTCTGGCCACTGTTGCCGAACTGGCCCCGCAGCCCCTCACCGATCTGGGCGTTCTGCGGCGGCATGACCTCACTGGGCTGTACCAGGGCGTACCCGTTTCCGGTGAAGCTCAGTTCCCAGCCCTCACCCGTGTTGCCCCGCCTTCTGACGACGCTCGACGAGTGGGTCTGCGCCTGCATCTGGACCCGTAGCTGTGTCGACCAGGCGACCACCGCGTCGGCGTCCACGCTGACGTACTTCTCGGGCGTGACCTGCATCATCAACGGCTGGCCCGAGGTCATCAGGGCGACCTTGCCGCGCCCGGTGATGTTGAGCTGGTACTTCCCCGAACCGGAGATCCCGTACTGGCTGTCCACCGCGATGACCTCGGTGTGCAGGGCCGAGTCCAGCGCCAACACGTAGGCGCTGTCGACGGTCAGCCCCTCCTGGTCGACGTCCAGGAGGTGGACGTACTGGGCGAGGTTCGCGAAGTAGATGGTGCCCTGGCCGGAGCAGCGCATCAGATCGAGTCCCTCGCCCGTGCGGGCGCTGGCACGGCGCTGGCTGGTGGACTGGTACTCGCCGTCGAAGTCGATGGCTCCCTGGTAGGCGACCATCGCGCCCTTGCGGGCGAGGATGTCGTCGTGTCCGGTGAGCGCGACCCGCAGCAGTTGGGGATTCTGGAGTGCGTAGCGCTCCTGGGACTGCTGGTCCGCGTGGTTGAAGAGTGGACTCTGCATGGTGTGTTCCCGTTTCCCCTCAGCCCCGAATGCGCAGACGGTCGGTGCTGTCCTCGTTCGGTTGTACGACGACGATGCCCTGGCCCGAGAAGGCCATCTGGAAGGCTTCGCCGCTGCCCCGTCCGATGAGGGAGGAAGCCTTGAAGCTCCGCTTGCCCTTCACCTTGAGGTTGGGCGACCAGGCGACGAGGGCGTCGGGGTCGACGTAGGTTTCGTCGTCTCCACGTCCGCAGTCGACGACGATGGGGACACCGCGCGAGGTGACGGCGACCCAGCCGGTGCCCGCGATCTCCACGTTCCACAGGCCCTGACCGGCGAGCTTCGCCAGCCCCTTGACCTTTTCGACGCCCCACTGGAGGTGGGCGTCGAAGGCGAGGACGTTGGTGCCGTTGACGGAGATGGACTCGTTGTTGAGGTTGATCACCAAAACGTCCGCACCGTAGTCGGCGAGGTAGAGCAGTCCGTCACCGGAGCACTTCATGATGGGCGCGCCCTCGCCCGTCGCCCACTGGGCGGCGGCCTGACGGGCTGCCGGCGGGTTCGGCTCGTACTGGATGAAGCCCTCGTACGAGACCATGGAGCCCGTGCGGGCGAAGAGGTCCTGGCCGGTGGCCATGGCGACCTTGAGCATGGTCCGGCCGTGGTTCTCCATCCGGGCGGTGACCGGGGTGGGGGCAAAGCCCGCGAGTTGCTGGTTCATTCTTCGGGCTCCCTCAGACCTCGTAGGGCTGGACGACGATGAAGTTGCCGGGGGCGCCCCGGAACTGGAGGTTGACCGTCTCGCCGCTGTGGCCCGGGTAGGCGTTGCGGCGGAGTCGGACCTGGCTGGTGATGATCACCTGTGCGGCGGACGACCAGGCCACGACGGCATTGGAGTCCGCATAGGTGGCCGGGGTGACCGGCAGGACGACGGGGATTCCCTGCGTCTTGACCACGACGGTGCCGGTGCCGCTGAAGTGCATCGTGAACAGCGCGCCGCCGGGGATGCCGTGCCCCTCGATCCGACGGATCTCGTACTGGAGGTCCTCGTCGAAGGCCAGGACGTTCTCGGCGGAGACGCAGATGCCGTCGCCCTGGAGCTCGATGGGGTGCAGATGGGCGGCCTCTTCGGCGAGGAAGACCTGACCACGGCCGGAGCAGCGCATCAGCTGCATCTCCTGGCCGGTGGCGTCGCCCAGTTTGCGACCGATGAATCCGGCGCCCTTATGACTGAAGTCCACCTTGCCCTGATACATCACCATGCTGCCTTGGCGTGCGAGCACGCCTCCGCCGCCCAGCGCGAGTTCGACCCGCATCAGGTTCTGGTTCTGCGGAGTCCAGCGCAGGCCGGTGGCGGTCTCCCGGTACGGCTGGAGCGCGGCTTGCAGGCCGGGGCCCGACTGCGGCATCGCCTGGGGTGCGGCTGCGTGCTGGCCGAACGGCGCGGGTGCGGGCTGGCCGTAGGGCGCAGCCGCCGGTTGACCGTACGGCGAGGGCGCCGCGGGCTGGCCGTAGGGGGAGGGCGCCACGGGAGCAGCGCTCTGCCCGGGGAACTGCCCCGGAACCTGGCCCTGGGGTGGCTGCTGAGCCGGCTGTCCGGGAGCGAACGCCTGGGGCGGCGCCACCGGTGCGGCAGCAGGTGTGGCATACGGCTGGGGCGCCGGAGGAGGCGTCGGGGCGGACATGGGTGGAGCACCGAACGAGGGAGCCGGTGGAGGAGGCGGTGCCTGGGCCGCCGCGGGAGCACCGAACGACGGCGCCGGAGCGGGCTGCGCCGGTGCAGTGAATCCGGGCGCGGCCGGCGGTGTCGGCGCTGCCGGCTGGTCGTCGGCGACCTCGCCGCCGAAGTTGCGCAGGAGCGCGTCCAGCCCGCCGTCGAAGCCCTGGCCGATGGCGGCGAAGCGCCATACGTCCTTCAGATAGAAGTCACCCAGCATCACCGCGCGTTCCGTGGTGAATTCCGAGCCGGTGAAGGGGTAGCGAACCACCTCTTCCCCGCCGGCGACGATCCGGATGTAGCCGGGGCCGACCTGGGACATCTGCCCGTCGCCGTCGATGGTGGCGGTGAAGGAGAGCTTGTGGATGTTCGCAGGTATCCGGTCCAGAGTGACTCGGAACGACTCGGTGTCACCCGCCTGGGCACCGAGCTGCTGAATGGACTCCTCCGGCGATTTCGGCTGGTTGAAGAAGATGAAGTACCGGTCGTCCGAGAGCTGTTCATTGGCGTCGAGGCCAAAACAGCTGATGTCGAACGTCAGACCAGGAGCCGCGATCTGCACACCTACGTACAGATCCGTTCCCGGCGTGAGATCACTGATCTTGGCCTTGTGGCCGCGTTGGAATTCCCTGGCCATGCGTAACGACCGTCCCCCATCCCAGAAATACGAATGCGTCGCGCCAGGCTAAGCCGCATGTGACATTCAGCCAAGCCCGGGCATGTGTTGGGACAGATTCGGTACGCACGGTTCAAGGGAGAACACGCGGTGATGGTTTCCAGGGACAGTGGGATCGCCGCCGAGAACCCTCGCGCGCTCCTGCGATTCGCCAGGGCGACCAGTGATCATTCCCCGTCGGTGGCAGAAGGCTGCGGCAATCGGTCAGCGGCGATGACCCCTTCCAAATACCCTCGGGCCCGCTCGGTACGTGGGTACGCCTCAAGGAGTTGCCAGAAGCGGGCGCCGTGCCCGGGCACCAGCAGATGCGCCAGTTCGTGGAGGAGTACGTAGTCGACGACGTACTCGGGCATCCCCTGAAGCCGGTGCGACAGTCGAATGCTGCCCTCCGCCGGCGTGCAGGAGCCCCAGCGGGTGTTCTGGTTGGTCACCCACCGCACCGAACTGGGTGACGCCCGCCCGTCGAAGTACTGCGCGGACAGGCGCTCCGCCCGCTCGGTCAAGTCGCTGTCGCCGAGCATTCGCTTGCTCTCCTGGGCGGCCAGCTTGTCGAGCATGACACCGACCCAGCGCTGTTCCTCGGCCTCCGACATCCGGGCCGGGATCAGTACGACGGTCCGATCGCCCTCGCGGTACGCGGACACGGTCCTGCTGCGACGGGCGCTCCTGCGGACCTCGACCGCGCTCGCCGCCACCCCTCGGGGCGGGCGTACGACCAACTCGCGCGGTTGACTCCCCGACGGGCGTGCGGGGGTCTCCCCTGTGGCGCGGGAGGACGGATCGACGGACACGTCTCGACGTTACCCGCTGGCGCCGGGGTAAGTCCCACCCCCGGATCGGTTCTGTGTGATCCCCCCGATGACCGCACCATTCTTACGACTAATACACCGCCCTGTGGATAACTTTTTCCCCGCTTCCTCCCCGCCCTGCATTCTGAGATCAGTCCGACACGCGATCAGACGGGACCGGGCACGGTCCCGCCGCGCTCAAAGACACATCCATGCCCCATGCATGTTCGATGTGCTCGACATCTTCGAGGGGGAGTTGTTATGCATCCGATGGTGAAGCCCGCGCTGCGGCGGGCATGGCGCGAGCGACAGACCGTCCAGTTCGGTGTGACACCCGCCCACGCGGTGGTGGTCGGGCCGATGGACACGGCGACCGGGAGCCTCCTCCAGTTACTCGACGGAACCCGTGGGCTGGCGCTCTTACGCAAGGAGGCCCGCGCGATGGGACTCCCCGAGGGGCAGACGGACGCCTTGGTCGACCACCTCACCGCGGCAGGGCTGCTCGACGATCCGACCGCCGGCGGACCCGGCGCCGACGCGTTGCGCACCAAACCCGAACGACTGCACCGTCTCAGGCCCGACCTGGCGTCGCTCTCGGTGGTCCACCCCGAACCGGGCGCTGCGATGAGCCAGCTGGCAGCCCGCCACGCGATGCGGGTACAGGTCCGTGGTGCCGGACGGGTGGGCGCAGCCGTGGCAGCACTGCTGTCCGCGGCCGGGGTGGGGCGGGTCGACACGCTCGACGGCGGATGCGTCGAACCGTGGGACACCGCCCCCGGCGGACTGCCTTCAGGGACCGTGGGCGAACGGCGCGATGTCGCGGCCCACCGGCTGGTACGCGATTGTGCGCCACACCCACCGCCCCGGGCCGGAGGTCGCACCCGCGGCCAGTCCGGGCGAGCTCCGAACCCTCCCCGCGAACCCACGGCAATCAGAAAGGGGAGGAAGGGCGTCGCCCCATGTACTCCCTCCCCCGCAGAAGACGAGGCCCCTGCATTGAGTTGCTCGGAGCCCGCGGTGTCACTGGTCGTGGTCTGCCCTCGTGACGGTCTTTCCGCATACGCACCCGATCCGGCCCGGGCCGAGCACTGGATCACCACCGGCACACCCCACCTCTACGCGGGAGTGGTCGAGGCAACGGGTTTCGTGGGTCCGCTGGTCCTGCCCGGCGGGTCTCCCTGCGCCGGCTGCTGGGAACGGTGCAGGGCCGACCGCGACCCGGGATGGCCAAGGCTGCTCGCCCAGTGGCGCTCCGGGAGCCGAAGGAACGCAGTGCCCTCGTGTGACATCTCTCTCGCCGCCACGGTGGCAGGGCTGGCAGCGGCGCACACGCTGTCGTTCCTCGACGGAAGCCTGCCCCTGAGCATCGGCGCACGCTGGGAGGTTGCCCAGCCGGCGCTGAGCTGGCGGTCGGAGAACCTCAGGGCGCACCAGGCGTGTGGCTGCGGTGCCTCCGGGAAAAGTGAGGGGGCCGAAACCTCGGGCTCACGGTCGAGTCACGAGACAATGAACCATCCGCAGTCAACGGAGTCAGGGCCGTAGGACGCACGCGGCGCAACTGTCTGGGTTTTGGAGGGGCTTATGTCTGATCTTCCCCGGAAGGCGGTCACCCGGACCGCCAAGTTGGCCGCACTGCCCTTGGGGTTCGCCGGCCGAGCGACATGGGGGCTGGGCAAACGCATCGGTGGCAAGTCCGCGGAGATCGTCGCCCGGGAGCTGCAACAGCGCACCGCCGATCAACTCTTCAAGGTCCTCGGCGAGCTGAAAGGGGGAGCCATGAAGTTCGGGCAGGCACTGTCCGTCTTCGAATCAGCCCTCCCCGAGGACATCGCGGGCCCCTATCGCGCCGCGCTGACCAAGCTCCAGGACGCGGCTCCTCCCATGCCGACGAGGACCGTGCACAAAGTACTGACGGAGCAGCTGGGAGAGGACTGGCGGGAGCTGTTCTCCAACTTCGAGGACAAGCCGTCCGCGGCGGCGTCCATCGGACAGGTTCATCGTGCCGTCTGGCACGACGGCCGTGAGGTAGCGGTGAAAGTGCAGTATCCGGGGGCGGGCGAAGCACTGCTCGCAGATCTGACGCAGCTCAGCCGGTTCGCCAAGCTACTGGGCCCACTCATTCCGGGGATGGATCTCAAGCCCCTCATCAACGAGCTACGCGACCGAGTGTCGGAAGAGCTGGACTACAGCCTGGAGGCCCAAGCACAACGGGAACACGCCGAGGAGTTCGCGGACGACCCGGACGTGCTGGTGCCCGATGTGGTCCATCAGTCCGACCAGGTGCTGGTGACGGAGTGGATAGACGGCATTCCCCTCGCCGAGGTGATCGCGGACGGGACGGTGGAACAGCGGGACAGAGCCGGTCAGCTGCTGGCCCGCTTCCTCTTCTCCGGCCCTGTTCGAACCGGACTCCTGCACGCCGATCCTCATCCGGGCAACTTCCGGCTCCTTCCCGAAGAGGAGGGCGAGGGCTGGCGACTGGGCGTCATGGACTTCGGAACGGTCGACCGGCTGCCCGGAGGCCTCCCCGAGCCCATCGGCGACTGCCTTCGGATGGCGTTGGAGGGCGAAGCGGAGACGGTGTACGACCTTCTCTGTACCGAAGGCTTCGTCAAGGACGAAATAGACCTCGACCCGGACGCGGTACTGGAGTACCTCGTACCGATCATCGAGCCCGCCGACCTGGAAGAGTTCACGTTCACCCGGCAGTGGATGCGCACGCAGGCGGCGAGGATCGCCGACATCCGCTCCCCCGCCCACCAACTGGGCAAGCAGTTGAACCTGCCACCGGCCTATCTACTGATACACAGGGTGACCCTGAGCACCATAGGTGTCCTCTGCCAACTCAATGCCACCGTACGGCTCCGGGACGAACTGGAGGCATGGGTACCGGGCTTCCTTCCCGAGGAGGAAGACAGCGAGGAAGCCGGCGGTGCGGAAGACACAGCATCCACGGACAAGACGCCATGCACACAGAACATGACGAACACCGGGAACGCGGACACCACGGCGGCTCCCAGCGGGCCCTAGTTGGTTGAGGAGCGTCACTCGGCGGTTGGGGCAGCGCCCGGATCACGAAACCGGATTCGCCGAGGCCGCGGAACCTCACTCGGGCACACGTCACGAGTCGCTGAGCCCTGAGCACCAGGCACTGACCGACAAGGAAGGTTCGGCAGACGGAAACTGCCTGGTCTGGCTCTGACACGGGTAGCAGAAGATCGGCCCGAGCCGCTCGGGTACGGGTTTGCCATGCGCACCGGCCTCGCCACACCAGTCCCGGCCGTCCGAGTCGGAGCAAGCGTGCGCCTGGCTGTGGAACAACCGGACAACACAAGACAACAACGCAACACCAAGGGGCGGGAGGGGGAGGGGAGGGGGGGAGGGCCCCCAACTATTGAAGAGAACGCGACTCCAGCGCCCCCTCCCCCTGTGTCCCGGTTGAGGCAGGGCCATGAGGTCGGCATTACGGCACCTCGGTTGTGTTCCTTCGCCGAAGGAACCGGACCGGCGGGGGCGGCAGGAGGGTGTGAGGCAGGGGGGCGGGTGGTGTTGCCTCGGAAGCTGTGGCTGTTGTGGGGACGGGTCGGAGCTATGGCGGAGACGGTGGAGTGACGGCTCTCGTGGTCGGGCCGTCACCACCAGGTGGAGTCGAGTCTGCTTTCGATCGATCTGATGTTGGCGCGGGCGCAGTCGTCGCAGTAGTAGCGACGATGCCCGTTCTCCATGGAGTAGGTCCAGGTGGCCGGGGTTCCCTCCCCGTCTGCGGCTCTACCGCAGCGGGCACACACGATGTGCTGGGCTTCCGACGGTTCCGGGCAGGGCTGCTGCTGGTCCACGAGGTGACGATAACCCCGGGGCGACGGGCTGGGGAGACAACGCACCGCAGGGGCCGGTCCGATCGGACCGGCCCCTGCGAAGTTCGGGTTGTCAGTTCATGACGGCCATGGCGAGCGCACGGCGAGCGCGGAGAGATACGCGTTCGGCGCGGCGCTGCATGCGTCGGGCGGCTACGAGGCGAACGGCTCTGCGCTCCCTCTCTGCCTCACGCATGCGGTCGTGCATATGCGCACGAGCCAGGGCTTCTGGGATGAGTTGCATTTCGCGGGTCCTGTTCTGGCGCGAGGCGTTCGCGCCGGTGGTGCTGACGTCTGGGGTCGCGGAGCCGGAAGGCTCACTCGCGGAAGAGGGCATGGGGGCCTGCTTCTTGGGTTCGTGCGTGAGAGGTCGATCGATGGTCCCGATGATGTTCATGCCGAGACCGGGTTCTTGCGCGGACGCCCACGGGGCCGCTTGCGGGCAACGACCACTCCCTGGACGAAGAGCTCTCCGCCCCACACGCCCCACGGCTCGCGCCGCTCCTTGGCGCCTGCGAGGCACGCCTCCATGAGCGGGCAGGTACGGCAGAGGGCTTTGGCGTACTCCACGTCGGCGGGCGACTCGGCGAAGAAGACCTCCGGGTCGTAGGTGCGGCAGGGAACGGGTACGCCGAGGTTCTCGATGGCGTCGTCGAGCGCGGTGAGCGCAGTCAGCGGGGTCAAGGGGGAGTCCTCCGGGCGGACACGCGGGGCGATGGTCTCGGAAGGCGGTACGGACGGGGCGTGCGCTTCGAGTTGCACGGTGGTGTCATTCCTCGTCTTGTTCGGTCCGGCCGGTCGGCCGGTTGGTGGTCCCCCGGGCGGACCGGGGGGCTGGTACCGGGTGGTGCTGTCCCGAGGCCCCTTCGCTCTGACTCCCCTTGGTTTTGGGGAAAACAGAAGGGCCGCGGTACCCGAGTGGGGTTCCGCGGCCCTGAAGGCGCCGGCCTGATCTACGTCAGGCTGGATCACTCCAGGGTTCGAGCCCGCGGAAGGCCCACTTCGTGTCGTGCTGCGTCTGCTTCGCGGTGACGGCACTGGCTGCCGCAAAGGCATAGGCCTTGGCCTCTGCCGCTGCTACTCCTGCTTCCAGTGCCTTGGTCGGTCGCTCGGTCCGCTCCAGGACGGGGAATCCGCCCAGGGGAGCCAGAGGCATCTCAGCCGAGAAGCCGGACACACCGGTGCCATGGAGCGACGCGGAGAAGCCGAGCGGGCAGGCGGAGACGATGACCGAGCGATCGGTCAATTTCACGGCGTTGGTGAAGCTGGTGTTGTTGGTGATCACTGGACTCGCCTCCTCTCGGCGTCTCGGGACCGGCCGGGGGCCGATCGCTGTATTCGGATAAGTACACCACGATGACAGCGCTTCGGAGAAGCCGCTGTTCGCGTGGTTAAGAACCTATGGGGAGCGCTGGTGCGTGCGCAAACTATTTTTCCGACGAGTTTCCCTCAGTCTTCGTCGGCGCCCTCGTCAAGCTCCTGGCCTGCGCAGATGGCGAGGACGTCGGTTCCGAAACGGTCCAGCTTGCGCCCACCGACTCCGGAGATGGCGGACAGTTCACGCTCGTCCCCCGGGACGGCTTCGGCGATCGCCATGAGCGTCTTGTCGGTGAACACGCAATAGGCAGGTTGCCCGAGCTGTTTGGCTTGGCCGGAGCGCCACTCCCGCAAGCGTTCGTAGAGTCCTTCGTCCATGTCGGAAGGGCAGTCTTCGCAGCGCATCAGCTTCATCTCGCCGGCGTCCGTAAGTGTCTTTCCACAGACTCGGCACAGGGCCGGGCCCCGGCGCTTGCGGCGTCCGCCGGCGCCCCGCTCGATCCCGCCTTGGCCTGCGGCGTTCCGAGCCCCGGGAGCAGTGCTTCCCGGCCTCATCCCGTTGAGGAAGCGCGTGGGGCGGCGAGTGGCTCGACCACCGGGTGATCGGGCCAGTGCCCAGGACAGGGCGAGGTGGAGTCGGGCTCGGGTGACACCGACGTAGAGCAGTCGTCGCTCTTCCTCGATCTGCTCGTCCGTCTTGGCATAGGTGATCGGCATCATGCCCTCGGTGAGGCCGACGAGGAACACTGCGTCCCATTCGAGGCCCTTGGCCGAGTGGAGGGAGGCGAGGGTGACGCCCTGGACGGTGGGTGCGTGCTGCGCTGCGGCCCGCTCGTCCAGTTCGGCGACGAGATCGTTGAGGGTGGCTTCGGGCCGGGCTCGGGTGAAGTCCTCGGCGAGCCGCACCAGGGCGGCCAGGGACTCCCAGCGGTCGCGCACCGCTCCGGAGCCCGCCGGGGGCTCGGTCGTCCACCCCTTCGTGGAGAGGACGGCCCGCACTTGGGAGGGCAGGTCCTCGGCATCGTCGAGCAGGGAGTCATTGCCGCCGGCGCGGGCGGCGCCGCGCAGGGCGACTCCGGCTTCCCGCACTTCCTGGCGTTCGAAGAAGCGCTCGGCTCCGCGCAGCTGGTAGGGGACTCCCGCGTCCGCGAGGGCTTGCTCGTAGACCTCGGACTGGGCGTTGATGCGGTAGAGCACGGCGATCTCGCCGGCGGGGACGCCTTCGGAGATCAGTTCTCGGATGCGGTGTGCGGTGCCTTCGGCTTCGGCCGGCTCGTCCGCGTACTCCGTGTAGGAGGGGTCGGGACCGGGGTCGCGTTGTGAGATCAGTTCGAGCCGGTGTTCTGCGGCCCGGCCGCTGGCTTGGCTGAGCAGGCCGTTGGCGAGATGGACCACCTGGGGGGTGGAGCGGTAGTCCCGGACCAGTTTCACGACGGTTGCGGACGGGTGTCGGGTGCGGAAGTTCAGCAGGTGGTCGGGGGTGGCACCGGTGAAGGAGTAGATCGTCTGGCTGGCGTCGCCGACGACGCAGAGGTTGTCGCGGTCTCCGAGCCAGAGGTCGAGCAGGCGTTGTTGGAGCGGGCTGACGTCCTGGTATTCGTCGACCACGAAGTGGTGGTACTGGCGGCGGATCTGGTCGGCGATGTCGTGGCGGTCTTGGAGGATGCCGACCGTGAGGAGGAGGACGTCCTCGAAATCAATCACCGCGCGATCCCGCTTCAGCTGCTCATACATCCCGTAGATTTGGCTGATTTCCGATGTGTCGCGAGGGGCGTCACGGAGGGACTTGGCGACGGCAGCCGGATAGTCAGAGGGAACCGTCTGGGTCACTTTCGCCCATTCGATCTCACTGGTGACATCACGCAGTTCATTGCGGTCGAGGCGAATACGGCAGCGGGCCGCGGATTCGGCGACCAGTTGGATCTTGCGCTCCAGAAGTCGGGGCATATCGCCACCAACAGCTTTCGGCCAAAAATACTGGAGTTGTCGAAGCGCCGCGGAGTGGAAGGTGCGTGCCTGGACACCGCCTGCGCCCAGCTGTCGAAGTCGACCCCGCATCTCTCCCGCGGCGCGGTTGGTGAAGGTGACGGCGAGCACGCTGGAGGGTTGGAGGATGCCTGCGCGGACCCCGAAGGCGATGCGGTGGGTGATCGCTCGGGTCTTGCCGGTGCCCGCGCCGGCCAGCACGCACACGGGACCGTGCAGAGCGGTCGCCACTTCGCGTTGCTCGGGGTCGAGCCCGTCGAGCACCGCGTCGGCCGACTCGGGGACCTGCGGGAAAAGGGAGGAGTGCGTTGCTGCTGTCACCCTGCCATGCTGCCAGGTCCGCGGAGGCGGCTGCGGCCTTTGTCCACAGGGGGGTCGCAATAGTCGTATGAATCGACCCTCGACGGCGAGCCGCGCCCGGAAGCCCGGCACGGGGACGCCGAAGCGCCCTGGCTCGCTCCACGTAAGACGGGTCGGAGGCTTCCGCGCAAGACGGGTCGGAAGCTGGGCCGGAGGCTAGCGCGGAGGCCGTAGTGCCGGAATCGGGAATGGTGGCCGAGGCCCGCGCGTTTGACGTGGTGCGCGCACCAGCGGGTGTGACGGGCCGCCGTGAGTTGAAGGAGCACGAGGGACGATGTCGGGCACTGTGACGATGTACAGCACCACATGGTGCGGATACTGCCGTCGGCTGAAGGGCCAGATGGATCGGGAGGGCATCGCGTACACCGAGATCAACATCGAGCTGGACCCGGAGTCCGCGGCCTTCGTGGAGAAGGCGAACGGCGGCAACCAGACGGTTCCGACACTGTTGATCGTTTCCCCCGCCGGCACCGAGTCGGTCATGACGAACCCGAGCCTGGCCCAGGTGAAGCAGGCCCTCGCCGCCTGATCCCCGTCTCCGTACGGACTGATGCCGTGCGTGCATGGGCTGACGCCGGAGGGACCCCGCGAGCGCGGGGTCCCTCCGGCCTTTGGTGTCGTCGCTGTCGCACGGACGCACCACGTGGGTGTGATGGGCGGAGGGTGCACCGGGCCGGGCACGGCCGAACCCGGCACGTTGCCTCGGTCAGACTCCGCTGCCGGGCCTGGGCAAGGGCTGGCCGTACCACCGCTCGATCAGGCGGGCCGCGATGGAGATCCCGTACGGCGGGAGCACGTCGCCGGATTCGAATGCCTTGCGCAGGTCGTCCCGGGAGAACCAGCGCGCCTCGTGCAGTTCTTCACCGTCGACGGTGATGTCGGACGAGGTGGCGCGGGCGGTGAAGCCGAGCATCAGGCTGGACGGGAAGGGCCACGGCTGGCTGGCAACATAGTCGACCTCGCCGACAGTGACCCCGGCTTCCTCCCAGACTTCGCGGCGTACGGACTGTTCGATGGATTCCCCGGGTTCCACGAAGCCCGCGAGGGTGGAGAAGCGCCCTTCGGGCCAGTGCAGCTGGCGTCCGAGGAGCGCCCGGTCGTCCTCGTCGGTGACGAGCATGATCACAGCCGGGTCCGTACGGGGGTAGTGCTCGGCGCCGCACGCCTGGCAGCGTCGGATGTGGCCGGCAGCGGCGATCACGGTGCGGTCGCCGCAGCGCGAGCAGAAGCGGTGCAGCCGCTGCCAGTTCTCCAGTGCGACCGCGTGGACCAGGAGTGCGGTGTCGCGCGGGGAGAGCAGCAGTCCGGCTTCGCGCAGTCCGGCCGGGCGGGCCGATTGGTCGATCCGGCCCGGGAGTGCGTCCTTCTGGAGGGCGAAGTAGCGCACGCCGTCCTCGTCGGTGCCGAGGAAGTAGCGGTGGGTCTCGGTGACGGGCGCTTCGAAGGCGGGGGTCATCACGAGTTCGGTGCGGCCGTCGGGGGTGTCGTCGATGAGTGCCTGGCCGCCGCAGACCACGAACACTCTGGTGGTCGGATGGCTCCAGGCCGCCGCCAGCCAAGCCTCGTCGAGCCGGTGGTGTGCCTGACGGTCGATTCCGCTGGGCGCGGTGAGGCTGACGGGCGCGGTCGGGCCTCGGTGGTCGCTGCGGACCGCGCCATCGGTACGGACCGCGCCATCGGTACGGACCGCGGCATCGCTGCGGCCCTGTCCTCCGGTACGGGCCGCGCCATCAGTGCGGTCCTGTCCTTCGGTGCGGTCCGCAGGTGCTTGGCCGTTAGTGCTCACGTACTTCCAACTCCCCCGGTGGATCGGGTTTCGGTTCTGCGCGGATCAGTTGGTGGTGGCGAGGTCGCTCCAGAGGTGTGCGGCGGTCTCGACACCCTTGAGCAGAAGGTCCACCTCGACCTTTTCGTTGGGTGCGTGCCAGCCGTCGGAGGGGACGGAGATGCCCAGGAAGAGCACGGGCGCACCGAGGACGTCCTGGAGGTCGGCCGCGGGGCCGGAGCCGCCTTCACGGGTGAAGAGGATCTGCTGCCCGTCGAAGGCCCGGCTCATGGCACGGACGACGGACTGGAGCGCGGGGTGGTCGAGCGGGGTCAGGCACGGTCGGGTGGAGGGGGCGAAGCTGATGTCGAAGCGGACGCCGTCAGGGATGCGGTCGGTGATCCAGCGGCTGACCGCGACTTCGATCACGTCCGGGTCCTGTCCTGCGACCAGTCGGAAGGTGAGCTTCAGCCTGGCTGACGAGGGGATGATCGTCTTGCCGCCGGGACCTTGGTAGCCTCCGCCGATTCCGTTCACCTCTGCGGTGGGGCGGGCCCAGATACGTTCCAGGGTGGAGTAGCCGCTTTCCCCGAGCGTGGCGTGGGAGGTGGCAGTGGCCAGCCAGGCTGCTTCGTCGAACGGCAGTTTCGCGAACAGGGCCCGTTCGGCGTCGGTGAGGGGCGTGACGTCGTCGTAGAACCCGGGGATGGCGACACGTTCGTCGGCGTCGTGGAGGGAGCCTGCGATCCGGGCGGCGACGGTCGCCGGGTTGGGTACGGCACCGCCGAACGATCCGGAGTGGATGTCCTGGTCGGGGCCGTGCAGTTCGACCTCGCACTCGGCGAGGCCGCGCATTCCGGTGCAGACGGTGGGTGTGGTGGGCGACCACATGCCCGTGTCCGAGACGATCACCGTGTCTGCGGCGAGTCGGTCCTTGGCGCTCTCGACGAGGGCCCGGAAGTTCGGTGATCCGGACTCCTCCTCGCCCTCGACGAGGAGTTTGAGGTGGACGGCCGGGGTGGTGCGGCCGGTGCCGGCGAGGTGCGCCCGGACGCCGAGGGTGTGGAAGAGGACCTGACCCTTGTCGTCGGCCGCGCCACGGGCGTACAGCCTGCCCGCGTCGGTACGGGGCTCGAAGGGGTCGCTGTGCCAGCCGTCCTCAAGCGCGGCGGGTTGGACGTCGTGGTGGCCGTAGACGAGGACGGTCGGTGCGTCGGGGTCGTCCGACGGCCATTCGGCGAACACCGCGGGCGCGCCCGGTGTCGTCCACACCTCGACGGTGGGGAATCCCGTCTCGCGCAGTTTGGCGGCGAGCCAGTCGGCGCTGCGCCGGACGTCCGTCGCGTGTTCGGGCTGGGCCGACACGGAGGGGATACGCAGCCATTCCACCAGGTCGTCGAGGAAGGCGACGCGGTGCTGCTCGATGTACTGGCGGACGGCGCTGTCCGGGGTGTCGCTCATATCAGTGAGCCTAACGGGCGTCGGTGAGCCCTTCCTCCGCCGTCTCGCCCTGCAGGATGCGTTCCAGGTCGGCGCGGCCGGGCAGGTTCTGGGGGCGTACGACCTCCCCGCTGCGTACGAAGACGAAGGCCGCGTCGACGGCGTCGGTGGCGAGGCCGTGCTGCTCGGCCCAGGCGAGGCGGTAGATCGCGAGTTGCAGTGGGTCGGCGGTGAGGGTGCGGCTGGTCTTCCAGTCCACGATCTCGTACGTATGGGTGGGGAGGCCGTCCGCCGTGGTGCCGGGGGTGCGGTAGACGGCATCGATGCGGCCTCGGATGACCCGTCCGGCGAGGGTGATCTGGAAGGGCGATTCCATGCGGTGGGGCGTTCGGCGGGCGTAGGGGGTGCGTTCGAATGCTTCTTTGAGGGCGGCGAGATCGTGTTCGTCGGTGATCTCGGAGTGATCGGTGTCATGGGCGTCGGGGTCGGCGCCGGGCAGTTCGTGGGGGCCGAGCATGGGGAGGGGCAGTTCCTCGAACCGGGATTCCACCCAGGCGTGGAAGCGGGTGCCGCGCCGGGCTGCGGGCTGGGGCGGGCGGGGCATGGGACGGGCCAGCTCCTGGGCGAACCCGTCGGGGTCGGCGGCCAGCCGCATCAGCTGGGAGGCGGTGAGTGAGGCGGGGAGCGGGACGGTCCGGGTGGTGGAGCGGGACCGCTGGAGTTCGCGGGTGAGGGCGTGGAGGTCGCGGTCCCAGGAGGCGATGGTGCGGGCTTCCTCGGCGGTGGTTCCGTCGGTGGTCGGGGCGGCTTCCCGGCGGGGGTGAGGAAGGTCGCTCCGGCTCTGGGCGGGGTCGCCGGGGTGGGTGCCGGCCATGGTGTGCGGCCGGGGTGCGGGCGCGCCGGGCACACCCTCTGAGCCGCGCGGTTCGGCCTGTTCGTTTCCGGGCTGCTCGTTTCCGGCCTTTTCGTTTCCGGGCTGCTCGTTCTCAACCGGGTGCGCCCCCGGTGACTGCGGCATGACGTCGTCGTACGGTTCGGGCTCGTACGACTCGTCCTCGTACGGTTCGGGCTCTTCCAGTCCCGCGGGGAAGAGGTCGTCCTCCGGGCCGGTCGGCACCGGGGCGAGGGTCTCGGGGCGACCGTGTTCCTCTGCGTACGGGTGTTGTGACCCGCGGTCGCGCCGGGACGGGCCGTCCAACGGCCCGTGATCCGGTGTGGCGGAAGCCACATGGGCCCGTACGAGGTCGGCCGCCCTTCGTCGGCGGACCAGGGATTCCGGGTCGAGGGGAAGTGGCCAGGCCCGCTCCGGTCCGGACTGTTGGAGGAAGGGGTTCTCCAGGTCCGCCGGTGGTGCGTCCGCCCATGCCTCGATCTCGCCGTGGCCCTGGGCACAGTGTGCGTACAGGGCTTCCAGGAAGGCCGATGGTCCCCTTTTGCGCTTCTGTGTGGGTCCCCACCAGTGCCCCGAGGCCAGGAGCAGCGAGCGGGGTCGGGTGAAGGTGACATAGCCGAGGCGGAGTTCTTCGGTGTGTTGGTGGGCCTTCATCGCGTCCTTGAAGGCTTTGATCCCCTTGGCGTCCCAGGAGGCGAGTTCGGGCAGGGTCGCCGCGTCGCCGCGGAGTGCGTGGGGCAGCACCCGGGCGTGTGCGGTCCATGCTTCGCGCGGCTGATCGCTCGGGAAGTGTTTGGTGACGAGCCCGGGGACGGCGACCACGTCCCATTCGAGGCCCTTGGACTTGTGGGCGGTGAGCACCTTGACGGTGTTCTCACCGCCGGGCAGTGCGTTGTCCAGGCCCTTCTCGTACTGCGCGGAGGTGCGGAGGAAGGCGAGGAAGGCGAGGAGAGTGGTGTCCGTGTCGAGGGCCGCGAAGCCGGCTGCGACGTCCAGGAAGTTTCCGAGGGTCTCGCGGCGGCGGGCGGCGAGGGCATGGGGGGATGCGGACAGTTCGACGTCGAGGCCGGTCGTGCCGAGGACGCGGTGGAGGACGTCCATGAGGGGGTCGGCGAGCGCGCGTCGGAGTTCGCGCAGTTCGGCGGCGAGGCGGGCGAAGCGGCGGCGGGCCTCGGCTGAGAACGGCAGGCCGTCGTCTGGGTGACCGCCGCCCGCATCGAGGAAGGTGTCGAGGGCGTCGGCGAGGGAGGTGACCTCGGCCGGGTCGGTGCCTTCGACGGCTGCGGCGAGCCGTTCGTCCGGGTCGTGGTCGTCGGCCGAGGCGCGGTGCACCAGCAGTCGTGCGCGGCGTCCGAGGAGGGCGAGGTCCCGAGGGCCGATGCGCCAGCGGGGGCCGGTGAGGAGCCGTACGAGGGAGGCGTTGGCTCCGGGGTCCTGGAGGACTTCGCAGACGGCGACGAGATCGGCGACTTCGGGGAGGTGGAGCAGTCCGGAGAGGCCGACGACCTCCACCGGAACGTCCCTGGCGACCAGGGCGCCTTGGATTTCGGGGAAGTCGGCTGCCGTGCGGCACAAGACCGCGATCTCGCCGGGTGCCTTGCCGGTGCGGACGAGGTGGGCGATGGAGTCCGCGAGCCAGTCGATCTCCTGGGCGTGGGAAGGGAGCAGGGCGATGCGGACCGTTCCGTCGCGCTCGGCTCCCGGCGCGGGTCGTAGGGCCTCGACGCCTTCGTGCATGGCCCGCAGGGGGGTGGCGAGGTCGTTGGCGAGGTGGAGGAGCCGGCCGCCGCTGCGGCGGTTCTCGCTGAGCGAGTACCGGGTGGCGGGCGTGCCGTCTGCGGCGGCGAAGTGGTGGGGGAAGTCGTCGAGGTTGGCGACGGACGCTCCGCGCCAGCCGTAGATGGCCTGGCAGGGGTCGCCGACGGCGGTCACGGCGTGGCCGGTGCCCTGGCCGAAGAGTCCGGAGAGGAGGAGCCGCTGGGCGACGGAGGTGTCTTGGTACTCGTCGAGGAGGACGACGCGGAACTCGTTCCTGAGGGTCGTTCCGACGGCGGGTCTGGTGAGGGCGAGGCGGGCGGAGAGCGCGATCTGGTCGCCGAAGTCGAGGAGTTCGCGGGCGTTCTTCGCGGCGCGGTAGCGGAGGGTCAGTTCGAGGAGTTCACGGCGGACTGCGGCGGTTTCGGGGATCTTGCGCAGATCGGCGTTGGAGAGGCTGCGGTCGTCGAGGTCGCGGAGCAGGTCCGTGTCGTGCGCGGCGAGGTCTTCGGGCGGTACGAGGTGTTCCGACAGTTCGGCGTCGAGGGCCAGCAGATCGGTGACGAGCAGCGGGAAGGAGCGGGTCAGGGCCGGGTAGGGGCCGGGCGCTTCACGCAGGACGCGGGCGGCGAGCTGGAAGCGGGTGGCGTCGGCGAGGAGTCGGGCGGTGGGTTCCAGGCCGATGCGCAGCCCGTGGTCGGTGAGCAGTTGTCCGGCGAAGGCGTGGTAGGTGGAGATCCGGGGTTCGCCCGGGGGGTGGTCGGGGTCGATGACGTCGGGGTCGGTGACGCCGGCCCGGATGAGGGCCTTGCGGACGCGCTCGGCGAGCTCGCCGGCGGCCTTGTTGGTGAAGGTGAGCCCGAGGACCTGTTCGGGTGCGACCTGGCCGGTGCCGACGAGCCAGACGACGCGGGCGGCCATGACCGTCGTCTTCCCCGAGCCGGCGCCGGCGACGATGACCTGTGGGGCGGGCGGCGCGGTGATGCAGGCCGTCTGCTCCGGGGTGAAGGGGATGCCGAGGAGCTCCTTGAGCTGCTCGGGGTCGGTCAGGCGCACGGTCACAACGGAAGAGGCTAACGGGCGCCTGTGACAGTCGGCCCTCAGAAGCCCTGCGTACGGCTGGTGCGGGCGGGCTTTCGATGCGGCGGAGGGTCACTCCACGATGTGGCGGCCTTCGGGGCGGGCGCTGCACGAAGCACGGAACGCGCAGGTGGTGCAGTGCTGTCCGGTGGCGGGGGTGAAGCGTTCGTCCAGTACGCGACCGGCGGCGGTGGCGAGGAGTTCGCCGACCCACTCCCCCGCGAGCGGCTCCTGTGCCTGGACCTTGGGCAGGGCGTCGCCGCCCTCCTTCTTGGCGGCGCCCTGACGGAGGTGGACGAGTTCGGCGCCGCCCGATTCGGGCCGGTTCCCGTCGAAGGCCTCGTCGAGCGCGCCTTCGCGCACGGCGAGCTGGTAGACGGCGAGCTGGGGGTGGCGGGCGACCGCTTCGCCGGTGGGTGCCTGTTTGCCGGTCTTGAAGTCGACGACGTACGCACGGCCGTCGGCGTCGCGTTCGACGCGGTCCATGGAGCCGCGGATGCGCACCTCGTACTCGCCGGCTTCCAAGGTGACGGAGAACTCCTGTTCGGTGGCGGCGGGGGTGCGGCCGGCACGGTCCATCACATGCCAGCGCAGGAAGCGTTCCAGCGCGTCCCGAGCGTGTTGTTTCTCCTGTTGTGACTTCCAGGGGGCGTCGAAGACGAGGCCGTCCCAGACGGAGTCGAGGCGTTCCATGAGGACGGCGAGATCGGCGGGGGTACGGCCGGAGGCGACTTCGTCGGCGAGTACGTGGATGACGTTCCCAAAGCCTTGGGCGGCGGTGGCGGGGGCGTCGGCCTTCACCTCGCGGCCCAGGAACCATTGGAGTGCGCAGGTGTTGGCGAGCTGGTCCAGGGCGCTGCCGGAGAGGGTGACGGGCTGGTCCCGGTCGCGCAGGGGTACCCGGCTGAGGGTGGGCTCGTCGAGGCCCCACCAGCGGTCGGGGTGCGCGGACGGGACGAGCGGCATCCCTTCGTCGTCGGTGAGGGTGGCGAGCCGGGCGAGCCTGCGGGCGGCTGCGTCGCGGAGGGTCGGGGTCGCCTCGGGGTCGACGGTGGTGGCGCGGAGTTCGGCGACGAGCGCGGCGACGGCGAGGGGCCGGCGCGGGCGGCCGGTGATGTCGTGCGGCTCCTTGCCGAGTTCGGTCAGGAAGCGGGAGGGCTGGTCGCCGTCGTCTGCGGGTGCCTTGACGGCGGTGACGACCAGCCGGTCGCGGGCGCGGGTGGCGGCGACGTAGAACAGCCGGCGTTCTTCGGCGAGGAGCGCGCCCGGGGTCAGGGGTTCGGCGAGTCCGTCGCGGCCGATGCGGTCGGCTTCCAGGAGGGAGCCGCGGCGCCGGAGGTCGGGCCAGAGCCCTTCCTGTACGCCGGCGATGACGACGAGGCCCCATTCGAGGCCCTTGGAGCGGTGCGCGGTCATGAGGCGTACGGCGTCGGGCCTGGTCTCCCGGCCGGTGAGGGTGTCGGCTGCGATGTCCTGGGCTTCGATCTCCTCGATGAAGTTCAGGGCGCCCCTGCCTCCGGTGCGTTCTTCGGCGCGGGCCGCCGTGTCGAACAGGGCGCACACGGCGTCCAGGTCGCGGTCGGCGTTGCGGCCGGCGGCACCGCCACGCAGGGCCGCCCGCTCCAGCCGGGCGGGCCAGGTGGTGCCGTTCCACAGTTCCCAGAGGGCTTCTTCTGCGGTGCCTCCCCGTTCGAGGAGCTCCCGGGTTTTGTGGAGGAGTCGACCGAGGTCCTGGGCTCTGCGGGCGTACGAGGGGTCGTGCGCGACCAACCGCTCGGGCTCGGCGAGCGCGCGGGCGAGGAGGAGGTCGGAGGGCGGTGGTATGCGGTTTCCGGCTGCGCGCTCCTCGTCGCGCAGGGCGCGGCCGAGCCTTCGCAGGTCGGCGGTGTCCATGCCGGCGAGCGGGGAGGCGAGGAGGGTCAACGCGGTGTCGACGTCCAGCCAGGGTGGGGGGACGTCGTCGGGGTGGGCTGGGATGGAGGTGTCCGAGGCGGGCTGCACCGGACCGCTGGGCGTGGTGGGCGACTCGTCGGTACCGGTTTCTACGGCCCTTGGCTCCGCGAAGACTGACTCCGCAGCCCCAGGCTCCGCCGCCTCTGGCTCTGCCTCCGCGGGGCGGGCGTCCATGGCCCCGGGGTCCATGGCCTCTGGCTGCGGCTTCGGCTCCAGCTCCAGCTCCCGTGACTCCTGCGGCTCGCTGGGGTCACGCGGTTCATGCGACTCCTGCGACTCCTGCGACTGATCGTCCTTCTTCGGCTCCTGCGATCCCGTCGACGTGGCTCCCGCTGCCCCCGCCACCACGCGCAGTGCGGCCAGCAGGGGGGCCACCGCGGGTTCGTGGCGCAGCGGCACGTCCGCCCCGTCCACTTCGAGCGGTACGCCCGCGGACGTCAGGGCTCGGCGGATGGACGGGAGCGTGCGGGTGCCGGCGCGGGCGAGGACCGCCATGTCCTGCCAGGGGACGCCGTCTTCCAGATGGGCCCGGCGCAGGATGTCGGCGATGTTGTCGAGTTCGGTGGAGGCGGTCGGGAAGGTGTACGTCTCGACCGTGCCGCCCTCGCGGGTGGGTTCGAGTTCCCGGTGGGCCCGCACCTTGTCGACGGGCAGCTGCGTCAGCGGCATCCGTCGGGTGAGCAGTCGCGTGGCTTCGAGGAGCTTCGCTCCGCTGCGGCGGGACCGGGTGAGGACGGCCACTTTCGCCGGGGACCCGTCGGGGTGCGGAAAGGCGTCGGGGAAGTTGAGGATGCCGTTCACGTCGGCGCCGCGGAAGGCGTAGATCGACTGGTCGGGGTCGCCGAAGGCGACCAGGGTGCGGCCCCGGCCCACGAGTGCTTGGAGCAGGCGCACCTGTGAGGGGTCGGTGTCCTGGTACTCGTCGACGAAGACCGTGTCGTAGGGGAAGGTCAGTGGCGAGGCGGCCCGCTCGGCGAGGAGCACGGCGCGGTGGACCAGTTCGGCGTAGTCGAGGACGCCCTGCATGTCGAGGACGTCGAGGTACTCGGCGAGGAAGGATGCGGCGGCCCGCCAGTCGGGGCGTCCCGTACGGGCGGCGAAGCGGGCGAGGGAGGCGGGTCCGAGGCCCAGTTCGCGGCTGCGCGCCAGTACCGCGCGGACCTCGTCGGCGAAGCCGCGGGTCGTCAGACAGGCCCGTAGTTCATCGGGCCAGTGGTGGCGGGCGAGCCCGCGGGCCTCCAGGTCGAGCTGGCCGGTGAGGAGCTCCCGTACGGCCACGTCCTGCTCCGGGCCGGACAGCAGGCGCAGGGGTTCGGCGAAGAGGTCGGCGTCCTGGTGGGCGCGGACCAGTGCGTAGCAAAAGGAGTGGAAGGTGGTGGCCTGGGGGCCGCGGGTGCCGCCGAGGCGCAGGGCCATGCGGTCGCGCAGTTCGACCGCGGCCTTGCGGCTGAAGGTGAGGACGAGGATGCGCTCCGGGTCGGCGCCCTCGGCCACTTTGCGGGCCACGGCCTCGACCAGGGTGGTGGTCTTGCCGGTGCCCGGACCTGCGAGGACGAGGAGCGGGCCGGAGTCGTGGTCAACCACCGCGCGCTGTGCGGCGTCCAGCACAGGGGAGCCCGCCGCGCCCGGCTGCGTCCGCACCAGCCGGTATGCGCCCGGGGTCCGCCGCCGTACCTGTCGCTGGTACGGGGGATTCCCGGTGGTGGAGGAGGAGCTCACGTGGATCGCCGGTCCTGGTGGGTGTGCTGATGGTGACGGAGCGGTCGGTGCCGCGCGTCGACGACGCTACGCCGGCCGACGCCTACCGTGTAGGGGGGTGGGGCCCTGCGTCAGCCGTTGCCGTGCCGGCCTCCGCTCGCCGTTTCGTCCCGGTCGGTGCTGCGGGCCGGGGTCCATCGCCGGGTGGCCGTTCTGCTCGGGGGCTCGCTGCTCGCGGGCGGGGCGCTCTCCTCGTACGGGCTGGTGTGCGGGGCGCCGTGGCCCGCCCCGCCCGGCGGGGGCTCCTGACCGCCGGTGCCGTCGCCGATTCCGCCGTCCCACCGGGCGCGCTTCATGTCGATGCGGGGCACGTGCCCCTCTGCACCGGGCGGGGCCTGGCGCAGCGGCGTGCCCTCGGTGCGGTAGGCGGCCATGGCCTCCTGTTCGTGGCCGGGCAGCAGGGTGCCGTCCGCCCGGACGACGCGCCACCAGGGCACTGCCGAGCCGTACAGGGCCATCGCTCGACCGACCTGGCGCGGTCCGCCTTCTTCGAGCCACTCCGCGACGTCGCCGTAAGTCATCACCCGACCGGGCGGGATCAGGTCGACCACGTCGAGCACCCTCTCGGCGTACTCGGGATACTCGGGATACCCAGCGCCCTCGGGGTGGTCGGCGGTGTGCGGCTGCTCTTTCACCCCTCCCATCCTGCCGCACCCCACCGACAGCCTTCGGTGCACCTGTGGATAAACCGCAGGAGGGACGGCGGGGGTGGACAATGGTCAGCATTCGATGAAGTGCTCCGTATCACCCGGTTCATCTCCCCGCGATACACCCTGATTCCCCTCTCTGTCCTCAGGTCGTGCCACCATCGTGCGGGCGGTGACTGGTGATACGAGATCAAGAAGAGACCGAGACGACCGAGGAGCAGGGCGTGCAGCCAGGTGGGGCGGCGAGCACTCCTGAGACCGAGGCGTACCCGGACGCATCCGTTCCGTCCAAGGGGCTCGACAGGGTGGAAGATCCGCACGGTTCCGGTAGGGCCTCGGGCGACGAGGGGCCCGGACCGCTGTCGCCGATGCACTCGCCGACGGACGGCACCCCACCGGACAGCACGGACGATCCACACGACACGGACGGTTCGGAGCAGTCGGCGGCCGGCGGCGACCGTTCCATGCCCGGCGGCCGGCCGGCTCGCGGCTCGGGCGTCGAGGGCGGCCCGTCCGGGGTGAGCGAGCCGACGAGCGACGAGGGTGATGCCGCGGAGGACGTCTGCCGGGACGCACCGGACATCGGCGGAGTCGACCGGGTCTCCGGCGACGAGCCGCTGCTCGCCGCCCGGGTGCACCGCCCGTCCGACCTGCTGCGCCTGCTCATCGGCGTGCTCGCCATCGCCGTGGTGCTCGCCATCGCCGCCTTCGCCAGTGGCACCACCTCCGGCCTGGAACACGACATCAGCAAGGGCACCGGACAGGCCCCCGACCTCCTGGTGAAGATCGCCGGTCTGGTCTCCAGCATCGCCGTGCTGCTCGTCCCGGTCGCCTTCGCCATCGAACGACTGATCAAACGCGACGGACTGAGGATCGCCGACGGCGTCCTCGCCGCCGTGCTCGCGCACGGAGTCACGCTCGCCACCGACCTCTGGGTCGCCCGGGCCGCCCCCGGGACCCTTCAGGACGCCCTCACCCAGACCCAGACCAACGGCGGTCTCACCGATCCGGTCCACGGCTATCTGGCACCCGTCATCGCCTACATGACCGCGGTCGGTATGGCCCGAAGACCGCGTTGGCGGGTGGTCCTGTGGGTGGTGCTGCTGCTGGACGCGTTCGCGATGCTAGTCGCGGGCTATACGACACCGTTCTCGATCATCCTGACGGTGCTGCTCGGATGGACGGTCGCCTACGGCACGCTGTACGCGGTCGGCTCGCCGAATGTGCGCCCGACCGGCCAGACCCTGATGGCGGGACTGCGTCACGTCGGTTTCCACCCGGTCAAGGCGATGCGCGCGGAGGACGTTCCCGAGTTGGTGCCCCTGCGCCAGGACGGGGCCGGTGCGGACCAGAGCGACCGGGGCCGGCGCTATCTGGTCACCCTGGAGGACGGCCCGCCGCTCGACGTCACGGTCGTCGACCGGGAGCAGCAGGCGCAGGGGTTCTTCTACCGGGTGTGGCGGCGGTTGACCCTGCGTTCGATCACCACCCGGCGTTCGCTCCAGTCCCTGCGTCAGGCGCTGGAGCAGGAGGCGTTGCTCGCGTACGCGGCGATCGCGGCCGGCGCGAATGCGCCCAAGCTGATCGCCACCTCGGAGTTGGGCCCGGACGCGGTGATGCTCGTCTACGAGCACCTCGGCGGGCGTTCCCTGGACGCCATGACGGACGACGAGATCACCGACGACGTGGTCCTCGGAGCGTGGCGGCAGGTCCAGGCGTTGCAGTCGCGCCGGATCGCACATCGGCGGCTGAACGGCGACGCCATCTTGGTGGATCGTTCCGGCAAGGTGATCCTGACCGATCTCCGTGGTGGTGAGATCGCCGCGGGCGATGTGGTGCTCCGCATGGACATCGCCCAACTGCTGACCACCATCGGGCTACGAGTGGGTGCCGGACGGGCGGTGTCCACCGCGCTGGAGGTCCTCGGCCCGGACAAGGTGGCCGACTGTCTGCCCCTGCTCCAGCCGATCGCCCTCACCCGATCGACCCGGGCGACGCTGCGCAAGCTGGCGAGGGAGCGCTCCGAGCGGGAGCGGGAGGCCACTCTGGAGGCGTCCGCCGCCGCCAAGCGGGCCCGTGCGGAGGCGTCAGGAAAGTCCTCGGACGAGGACACCAAAGCCGCGCGCAAGGCGGAGCGGGCGGAGAAGCAGGCCGACAAGAAGGCCATGGACGAGGCCCTCGACGAGGTACGGGAAGAGGATCTGCTCACCCAGATCCGTCATCAGGTGCTGTTGATCCGGCCGCAGGCTCCGGTCGAGCCGGTCCGGTTGGAACGCATCCGGCCGCGCACGCTGGTCAGCCTGATCGCCGGCGCGGTCGCCGCGTACTTCCTGCTCTCGCAGATCGCGGGCAATGACTTCGGTACGGACTTCAGCCATGCGCACTGGGGTTGGGTCGCCGCCGCGGCGGCGTTCTCGGCGCTCACGTACGTGGCCGCCGCGATGAGCCTGCTGGGCTTCGTGCCCGAGCGGGTGCCGTTCCCGCGGACGGTGGCGGCGCAGGTTGCCGGGTCCTTCGTGAAGATCGTCGCGCCGGCGGCGGTGGGCGGTGTCGCACTGAACACCCGCTTCCTCCAACGTTCGGGGGTCCGGCCGGGGCTCGCGGTGGCGAGCGTGGGAGCGTCACAGCTCTTCGGTCTGGGTGCGCACATCCTGTTGCTGCTCACCTTCGGCTATCTCACCGGTACGGAGAAGACTCCGTCGCTCAACCCGTCCCGGACGGTGATCGCCGGTCTGCTGACAGTCGCGGTGCTGGTGCTGGTGGTGACGGCGATCCCGTTCCTGCGGAAGTTCGTCGCCACCCGGCTGCGCTCGTTGTTCGCGGGTGTGGTGCCCCGGATGCTCGACGTGCTCCAGCGGCCGGGGAAGCTCCTCACCGGGATCGGCGGGATGCTGCTGCTGACCGGCGCGTTCGTGATGTGTCTGGACGCCTCGATCCGGGCCTTCGGCGACGGGCACCAACCACTCAGCTACGCCAGCCTCGCCGTGGTCTTCCTGGCGGGCAATGCGCTCGGGTCGGCGGCGCCCACGCCGGGTGGCGTGGGCGCCGTCGAAGGCGCCCTGATCCTGGGTCTGATCGCCGCCGGAGTGCCCAAGGAGGTCGCGACGGCCTCGGTGCTGCTGTACCGGACGCTGACGCTCTGGTTGCCGGTGCTGCCGGGGTGGTTCATGTTCAACCATCTGACGCGCAAGGGCGCCCTGTAGTCCACACCGCACACAAGGCGCCCTGCGGCTCGTACGGTGCCCGGCAGCGCTGACGGGGCAGGCGCACCGGCGGTCGGCTCCTCCCGGCCGGCTCCGTCACACCACCCGCTTGGCCCGCCACGGGGGCGGAGCGGCCCGCCGCACCGCACGATGGCGTCATGCCGACCACTTCCACCGCCGTGCGTGCGGTCGCCTTTGCCGCCTCCTTGACCGTGTTGCTGGCCGCGGGCTGCTCGGACGGCGGCAGCAAGGACGGTGATGGCGGGTCGGAGCGGTCGACGGTGGACGACTTCGCCACCCAGCGGCTGACCTGGACGGCGTGCCCGGCTCCGTCAGCCGCGGAGGGCGGCGGGCCTTCGCCCTCGCCCCTGCCCGGCGGTGCGACCTGGCAGTGTTCGTTCATGGAGGTGCCCCTGGACTACGACGAACCCGGCGGCGAGACCATCGAACTCGCCCTCATCCGGGCGCGGGCGATCAACCAGGAGGAACGGATCGGCTCGTTGATCTTCAACTTCGGGGGTCCGGGTGGTTCCGGAGTCGCCACCCTGCCCTCCCTCGCCCCGGACTACGCCGCCTTGCGCAGCCGCTACGACCTGGTGAGCTTCGACCCGCGCGGAGTGGGCCGCAGCGTACCGGTGGAGTGCGAGGACGACCGTCAACTGGATGTGTTCTACGCCCAGGACGCGACCCCCGACGACGCGGCGGAGGAGAAGGCGTACACGAACAGCCTGAAGGGTTACGCCAACGCCTGCGAAGAGAACTCCGGTTCGGAGCTGCCCCATGTGGGGACCGTCAGCGCCGCCCGGGACATGGATCTCATGCGTCGCGTGCTCGGCGACCGGAAGTTGCACTACTTCGGCATCTCGTACGGCACCGAACTGGGTGGGGTCTATGCCCATCTCTATCCGAAGGACGTCGGCAGGGCGGTCTTCGACGCCGTCGTCGATCCGACGAAGAACGCGGAGCAGAGTTCGTTGGGCCAGACCGAGGGGTTCCAGCTCGCGCTCACCAACTTCGCCGAGGACTGCGTCGCCCGCGGCGACGCATGCCTGCTGCCCGGCACCTCCGCGCGAGAGATCCAGGACGGGATCGTGGAGTTGCTGCGGAAGCTGGACGCGAAGCCGATCGCCGGCATCGGCGACCGGAAGCTGACCCAGACCCAGGCGACCAACGGCATCGCCCAGGCCCTGTACTCCACTGAGTACTGGGAACTCCTGGAACAGGGGCTCGACGATGCGGACGGCGGGGACGGGGCCCTGTTGCTGGCCCTGTCCGACGCGATGAACGGACGCAGCGACAACGGCCACTACAGCAATACGGGCGCGGCGAACTCGGCCATCAACTGCGTCGACTCCAAGGAGCGCTACTCGGTGGAGCAAACGAAGGAGAAGCTCCCCGAGTTCCGTGCGGCCTCGCCGGTCTTCGGTGACTACCTCGGCTGGGGCCTGTTGGGATGCACGCACTGGCCGGTGCCCGGGGAGTGGAGTTCGCCGGACGTGTCGGCGCCGGGAGCCGCACCGATCGTCGTCATCGGAAACACCGGCGACCCCGCGACCCCGTACGAGGGTGCGCGGGCCATGGTCGAAGCACTGGGCGAGGGCGTCGGTGTCGAGTTGACGTACGACGGCCAGGGGCACGGCGCGTACAACAGCGGCAACCGTTGCGTCCAGCGCGCGGTGGACGGCTACCTCCTCCAGGGCACGGTCCCGGCGTCCGGAACGGTGTGCAAGGAGACCTGACGACCAACGGGCGTCGCGAAGTACGGGCGTTACGTGAGAGGTGGGCGGTACGCAGGAGGTGGGCCTCGGCCGTTGTGTCAGTGCCGCCGCCTAGGATGGCGGAACATCTCACAAGGCCATGGGGGGCTCCGTGTTCAGGACCATGCGCAGGCGCGCGGGCGCGCTGGTGGCGGCGGGCTTGCTGCTGGCCGCCGCCGTGGGATGCAGTGACGATCCCGCTGGGGACGGCACCCCGGATGCCGGAGGCAGCACCTCGCCGAGCACGCTCGACACGGCAGCACCCCCCGCCGATGGCTCCACCACCCAGACCGTGCTGCCAGCGGCGCTCACCGGACAGAAGCTCGTCTGGAAGGGGTGCAAGGCACCCGTGAAGGCGTACGGCAGCTATGCGGAGAAGCCCGACCGGCAGTGGCAGTGCGCCACGCTCAAGGCGCCGTTGGACTACCGCAAACCGACGGGGGAAACGATCGGGATCGCCCTGGTGCGGGCGAAGGCGCAGAAGCCCGGCAGCCGTATCGGGTCGCTCCTGTTCAACTTCGGTGGGCCGGGCGGCTCCGGCGTCGCGGCCCTGCCGAACAGCGCTTCGGAGTTCAAGACCCTCAACAGCCGCTACGACCTGGTCAGCTTTGACCCTCGGGGGGTCGCCGAGAGCTCCGCGGTGGTGTGCCGCGACAGCAAGCAGGCCGAAGCGGGCTTCCTCCTGGACAACACCCCGGACACCCCTGCCGAAGAACAGGCGTTCCTCAAGGACTCCCGGGCCTTCGGTGCCGGCTGCGCCCGCATGTCGGGCCGGGTGCTCCCCCATGTGGGCACGTCGAACGCGGCCCGGGACATGGATCTGATGCGCCAGGTCCTCGGCGACGACAAGCTGCACTACCTGGGCTTCTCGTACGGCACGGAACTGGGCGCCGTCTACGCCCACCTGTTCCCCGGCAAGGTCGGTCGGCTCGTCCTGGACGCCGTGGTGGACCCGAGCGCGGACTACGTGGGCCATGCGCGAAATCAAGCGCTGGGCTTTCAGCGGGCCATGGACAACTACTTCAAGAGTCGTGACATCAGTGCGAAGGACGGCACCGCGCGGGTGGTGAAGCTGCTGGACCGGCTGGACCGGGAGCCGATGCCCGCGGGAGACGGCCGGAAACTGACCCAGGGCCTGGCCCTCACGGGAATCGTCCTGCCGCTGTACTCAGAGAGCCAGTGGCAGTATCTGACGGATGCGCTGGCAGGCGCCGAGAAGGGGGACGGCACCCAGTTGCTGGCCCTCGCCGACTCGTATAACGGGCGCGACGAGAACGGCGACTACACCACGCGCGACCACTCCCAGCGGGCCATATCCTGCGCCGACACCAAGGCGAAGGTGTCGGCCGACGAGGTGAAGTCCCGTCATCTGGCCGACTTCACCAAGGTCTCACCGGTCTTCGGCCCCTATCTGGCCTGGGACCTCGCCGGCTGGTGCGCCGATTGGCCGGTGGCCGGCGCATGGGAGACCCCGGAGGTGTCGGCGAAGAGTGCCGATCCGATTCTGGTCATAGGGACCACGGGCGACCCCGCGACCCCGTACGAGGGTGCACGGAGGATGGCGGACGAGTTGGGCCCGGATGTGGGGGTGCTGGTGACCAACAAGGGCGAAGGACACGGTGCCTACGGCAACAGCTCCTGTGTGACGCGCACGGTGGACGACTACCTACTGGGCGGGAAGGTCCCGGCCGACGGCAAGACCTGTTCCTAGCCGAGGGGCTCGCGCATGGCGCCGGGCTGGATACCCGCGGTGGGCTTTGCCCCGGTCCCGCCCGAACACCGCCCGGTGCCCGGGCGGAACCCTCGGGCGCCGATGCGGGGTGATCGCGATCGACAGGGCGTGGGGCCGTGCGGGGAACCTCGATACCGGTGCGGAAAACAGCCAGGGCTCCGGACCGGTGACCGGTCGGAGCCCTGGCGGATGGTGCGGAGATCAGTAGATGGGCTTGCTCGGCTCGATCTGGTTGACCCAGCCGATCACTCCACCGCCCACGTGCACCGCGTCGGCGAAGCCCGCCGACTTCAGGACGGCGAGCACCTCCGCACTACGGACACCGGTCTTGCAATGCAGGACGATCTTCTTGTCCTGCGGCAGGCTCTGGAGGGCCGCCCCCATCAGGAACTCGTTCTTGGGGATCAGCTTCGCGCCCGGGATGGAGACGATCTCGTACTCGTTGACCTCACGGACATCGATGATCTCGATGTTCTCGCCGTCGTCGATCCACTCCTTGAGCTGCTTGGGAGTGATCGTCGAACCGGCAGCCGCCTGCTGGGCCTCCTCCGAGACCACACCGCAGAACGCCTCGTAGTCGATCAGTTCGGTGACGGTGGGGTTCTCGCCGCAGACCGCGCAGTTCGGGTCCTTGCGCACCTTGACCTGGCGGTACTGCATCTCCAGGGCGTCGTAGATCATCAGTCGCCCGACCAGGGAGTCACCGACACCGGTGAGGACCTTGATCGCCTCGGTGACCTGGATCGAGCCCACGGAGGCGCAGAGCACACCGAGCACACCGCCCTCGGCGCAGCTGGGAACCATGCCCGGCGGCGGGGGCTCGGGGTAGAGGCAGCGGTAGCAAGGGCCGTGCTCGGACCAGAAGACGGAAGCCTGACCGTCGAAACGGTAGATCGAACCCCAGACGTACGGCTTGTTCAGCAGCACGCAGGCGTCGTTGACGAGGTACCGGGTGGCGAAGTTGTCCGTGCCGTCCACGATCAGGTCGTACTGGCTGAAGATGTCCATCACGTTCTCGGCTTCGAGCCGATCCTTGTGCAGGACCACGTTCACGTACGGGTTGATGCCGAGGACCGAGTCCTTGGCGGACTCCGCCTTGGAGCGGCCGATGTCGGCCTGACTGTGGATGATCTGGCGCTGGAGGTTCGATTCGTCGACCTCGTCGAACTCCACGATGCCGAGGGTGCCGACACCGGCCGCCGCGAGGTACATCAGGGCCGGCGACCCGAGGCCGCCGGCGCCCACACAGAGCACCTTGGCGTTCTTCAGCCGCTTCTGCCCGTCCATCCCGACATCGGGAATGATCAGGTGGCGGGAGTACCTGCGGACCTCGTCGACGGTGAGCTCAGCAGCTGGCTCGACCAGGGGTGGCAGCGACACGGGGACTCCGTTGCGTCGGTAGGTCAGTACGGTTGTTCTCCGGTAACACTGCCACGCGCCTCCTCATTCCGAGACACCCGGTCCGATCTGCGAGACGAATTCGTCCCAGTAGCCGGGCAGGGTGTCATACGGGGATATCTGTCCCGTATGCACTCCTCGCAGCCGTAGGCCGCCCGCTCGCGTCCGGCGTTCCTGAGCCCGGGTCCCCCGCTCGCCGAACGTCTCTTCACAGCATCGCCCCGGGCCGAGTCGACCGGCCCCCACTCCACGGCCGAGACGGTCAAGACGGTCCGTGCGGTCGGTGAAGAAGATCGTCCCCGCGCCCTGCCAGCGGGCGATGCGGGTCGCTTCCTGTAGATGCGTGCGTGGGACCCCGTGCACCAGGTGGACGAAACGCTCCGGCGGATGGTCAGCCGTCCACTCGGCGACCTGCGACCAGCGGTAGTCGGCCCAGGGCCCGGAGAAGGTGACCAACTGGTCGGCTGCCTCCAGATAGCCGGGGTAGGGGTGGGTCCCGTGCCCGAGGACCAGATGGCCCCCGTCGGACAGGGCGGCCAGGGTCGCGGTGACACTGCGCACGGCGGGCAGGTCCTGGCGGCCCGTCGGACAGCGGTCGAGGAGGAAGCCGCCCACGCGGTACCACTCCCGATAGCGCTGCGCTTCGGCGGTCACTTCGGCGACCGTGCGCCGGCCGTGGGCCAGGTCGATGTGACCGAGCACACGCACCCCGGCGTTGGTCAGCCGCCCGGCCGCCGCCAGACCGTGCGGATCGGGGCAGTCCCCGGGCCCGTTGGCGACGTTCAGCACGACCCAGTGCAACGGGGTGCCGGGCCGGGACAGCTCCGCCCACTCATTGGGTGCCAGCAGGGGGTGGGCACAGCCGGGCACGCCCAGCCCGAGCTGCTCCGCACCCGTCGCCGAGAGCCGGGCGTCGGCGGTGGTCAGATGCGACATGCCGCCTCCATCCAGATGTCCGCGAGCGACTCCTCCAGATTGATGCGGGGCCGCCAGCCGAGCCGGTCGCGTGCCGTGCGCACGTCCGCCTGCTGCCAGCCGCCGCATCCGTCGGGATAGGGCACCGGGGTGGCACCGAGTTGCTCCAGGACGGATTCGGAACGCGGTGCGCCGATTCCCATTCCCGGTGGCCGGCCCGGTGGGGTGTCCACCTCGTGCAGGGCACCGGCGAACCCGGCGACCCGGGAGAGGACGGCCGCCGCGTCGCGCAGACGCACCGCCCGACCCGTACCGATGTTGACCACGCCCTGGGCGGCCGACAGGGATGCGGCGTGGACGGCCCGTGCGACGTCCCGGACGTCGACGAAGTCGCGCTGCACCCCGAGTCCGCTGAGCTTGAGCTCACCGTCGCCCGACTGCATCGCACGGCGCATCGCCTCGGCGAGGCGGCCCAGCGGGGATCCGGCCGGGGTACCCGGCCCCACCGGCGAGAAAACGCGCAGCACCACGGCGTCCAAGCCGGAGCCGAGCACCAACTCGGTCGCCGCGAGCTTGCTGACGCCATAGGGTCCGCCCGGTCTGGGAATGGCGTCCTCCGCGGTGGACGAGCCCTGTTGGGAGGGGCCGTACTCGGAGGCGCAGCCGAGTTGGACGAGTCGGGCACCGCACCCACTGCGGCGCAGCGCTTCGCAGACCGTGGCCACGGCGACGGTGTTGTGTCGGGTCAGATCACGGGCACCGCCGCGCGTCGCGCCCGCGCAGTTGATGACGACGCCGGGGTGGACGGCGCTCAAGAAGCGGGTCAGTGCGCCGGGGCTGCCGCCGGCGAGGTCGAAGCGGACGTCCGCGTCATCGCCCCGGCCGAGTGCGGTCAGATGCACGGCGGGGTCGGCGAGCAGTCGATCCGCGACGAAGCGGCCGAGGAATCCATTGGCTCCGAGCAGCAGCACCCTCATCGCGTGCCCCCTGCGTGCCGACGGGTCGCGGCCGGGAGTTGGCTGGTCATGTCGTGGTTCTCCTTCGGAGGTCGATGCGGCTGTTGGCGGGTGGTCGGTCGCCGATGGTGCGGACGCCGCGGTTGGGGGTCGGGGAGGTGGACGGACGGGGGAGGCGGGTGCACTGCCGAGAGCGGCGGGACACTCGGTACAGGGGGTTCGTCTCCGGACGGACCGTGCGGAGGGCGTGGAGAGCTCCGAGGTCCGTTACGGCGGTGCTCCGACCGGTCGGCCCGGCGGTCCACAGCGGGAGGGTCGGACCGACGCCCCGGCGCTGTGGGGCGGCTCGGGGCCGGTCGACCGGTCCATGCCCGGGGGCCGGCAGACCATCGACCTGCGTGGGCGGCCCTCCCCGGGCGGGGCATGGGGGTGCTGGACCGCGAGGGGGTGCGTTCGTCCGCATGGGGAACGTCGGCTTGCGATCCTCCGGCGCGTACTGCTGAGGGGTACGGGTTGCCCGCGCAGCACCGGGTCCTGGGGGGAGGAACGTGCTGTCGGGCCCGAACCCGTCGCCTCGTCGGAGCGCACGCGAGCAGCGCTCACACCAAATGCCGTGAAATGCCATGCGATTCCACCCGGCCGTGGTCAGGGCGCGGAGGCCGGTCGACGGCGATCGGCGGCGGCAGGGTCGACGCAGGACTCCACCAGTCAGCGGCAGTTGTCGGAACGGGGTTCGACGCTTGGTGGACAGGCCGTGGCGGTGCAGGGCGCCGGCAACGGGCAGGTTCAGAACGGCCGGGCGCGGCCCTTTCGTACGGTGGGTCCCCGGTCGATGGGTGCATTCGTGTGCCTCGCACCGGGCGTCCGACGACAGGTGTTCGCAGAAGCGTTTAGCCAACGACCCGTTCAGGGGCTGCCGTCCACCGCGCAGCACCGGGCGGCCGTCCGTGCCCCCCGCGTGAGCCTCGGCGTGACCCTGTCCGTCGCGGCGTACTGCGGGGGCGGACGGTTGGGGGCGTTCGACGCAGTGGTCGCTCGGCCCGATCTGCACGGGTGCGGCGATCTGCGGCAGGACGCGCGCGGACGTGGGCGTGGAGCGGGGGCCGCTCTGCTGCCCTCGGGCATCGCCGTCGAGTCGACCGTACCGGCCCGGTCCACCACGGTCCGCACGGGAGTGGACACCGTACGTGAGCAGCGCGTTCCGCACCGAATACACCCCCGATCACCCTCGTCGTCGGCAGCCGTCGATGCGGCGACCACAGCGGGACGACGGTAAGCCGGGGTGACGGTGGTGTGATGGACGGTTGTCCGTCGCGCCACCGGAAGGGGTGAATGCACGTAACTTTCGCCCCCGGCGGACGTTTCGTCGCGCTAAGAGAGATCGCCATTACGGTGCGTCAAGCCAAGGCCACCCCTTCGCGCGGGGCGCCTCATGGCACGCGCCCGGGCAGGGCGAAGCAGCCGGGTCAACACATCACGCGCCCACGGGTTTTCGGGGGACGACGGGGCCAGCTCGATCAACGGACGCGAGCAGGGCCATCCCGAAGTGGCTGTGCCACCCATGGGCACATGCACGGAACCACCCCTGGGCGGGTGCCGGCGGCGGGTGTCAGCCGCCCGGATGGACCCAGGGGTTGGGCCGGCAACTGATGCCCTTGACGTTGAGGGACTTCGTCTGCTGCTGCATCACGGGAGCGAGCGCACCCTCAGTGGAGCAGTTCACGTGGTCATGGCCGAGGCGGTGTCCGACCTCGTGGTTGATGAGCATCTGACGGTAGGCGTACAGAGCGCGTGGGCCGTAGGTGTCCGACCCCTGTGCCCACCGAAAGGCATTCACCATCACTCGGTCGGTGGCTGCGGAATCGCAACTGACATTGTCGATCGACGTATCGAGGCCGGATTTCTCGCACCACACATCGGTCGTCCCGGGACTGGCGAGGGTCACGATGAAATCCGGTTCACCGGAGGAAATCCGCTCGAATGTCCGCTGGCCTCCGTGCGCCCAACTGCGTTCGTCGTTGAGGGTTTTCTGAACGGCGGTCGCGAACAACAGACCGTCCATTCCCAACCCCTGCTCGATGTCCACGCGATAACGGATCTTACGTCCCTTTCCCGGCGCCTTCTCAAAACCGGGAACGGCCTCGAAAGTCCCGTCCGCAGTCAGTTTCGGGTCAATGGGGAAGGGTGAGGCCATCAGTTGCTCATAACTGGGCGCGGCGGGCTGCACCTCGCGCGCCGGGGCCTTGCGCCCCTCGGAACGGGATGCGGGACCCACACCGCCCCGCTCGTCCCCGGTGGTGGCGGTGCCGGGCTTTGCACCGGCCTCCTCGGCCACTTGTCCGGCGACGACGATGGCGAGCACCGTGGTCACGGCCGCCGCCGCGATGCCGGTGACGGTACGTCCCTTGCTGGGCTTGGGCGGTTCGGGTGAGGGACGGTCGGACGGACGCTCCGCCGCCCTGCGGTCCCCCTCCATGGCATCGGCGGTATCGGCAGCGACGGCCGCACCAGAGGCATCGGCGACATCGGGGGCGTCAGCGGGCCAGGTGGTGACGGATGCGTACGGGTCCGCCCCCGGGGCCGGTCGGCCACCGTCGAACGCCTCCACGAACTCCCTGCGAGGTCCCGGTATCCGCGCACCCTGCGCCATGGCCCCCCGGAGCCCCGGCACACCGGCGGCAGCCTGCTGACGCGGGCCTCCCGTACGGCCCGAAGGCCCACCCGGTGCGCCCTGCCCCTGCTGGGGGCGGGGGACTCCCCACCCTCCCCCGGCCTCGTGCTGCTCGGGGTGCCCGCCGCGCGCCTGCTGGGGGGCGTACCCGGCGGGCAGGTGCTCAGGGCCGGAGGGCGGGGCCGTGCGCCGCCGGCCGGCGTCCGGCTGGGGCTGCGGGGTACGCACTCCGCCCGGCGCCGGCGGTGCGGGACGCGCCGCCGCTTCGGCTTCCCCCACACGTGGGGCGCGTCGGCCCGAACCCGGTGAACCGGAGCCGTACGCGCGGGAGTCGGACGTACCGGACGGGGATGCACCCGTTTGGGGATCGCGACCCGAACCCTTCGGTGCGGGGCCTTTGCGGCTGTGTCGTCCCACGGGCGCCGATCAGCTCCTACCAGTGTCGTCAAGCAGTTCTCGGACGGCCTGCGCAACCGTCTCCGGGTACTCCATCATCGCCACGTGCCCGGCGTCCGGCAGGGTCAGGAGCCGCGAGTCCCGGAAGGTCGCGGCGGCCCGGCCCGCCATACGGTACGAGACGAGTTGGTCGCGCCCCCCGTAGACGAGGAGCGTCGGCGCGAGCACCCGCTCCGCCTGTCGCCACAGTCCGTGCTGGCCGCCCAGCGTGTAGGCATCGACGATACCGCGTGCCGAACGGGCCATCGCATCCCAGAAATGGGGGAGTTGGACCCGGCGCTCCATCTCCAGCACCGCGTGCCCCAGGGCTTCATCGGAGACGCGTGAAGGATCTCCGTAACAGAGAGCCATCACACCGCGGGTGCGCTGCTCCGGCGTCCAGTCCTTGGTCAACCGGCTGAACAGTCGGGCGATGCCGGGCAGGGCCAGCATCCCGGTGGGCACGGCACTGCGCTGGACGCGCAACTCGGGCAGGGCGGGCGAAACGAGCGTCAACGTGCGCACCAGATCCGGCCGGACGGCCGCGACCCGAACGCTGACCGCGCCGCCGAGTGAGTTGCCGAGCAGATGGACGGGACCGCGCCCCGACGCTTCCAAGTAGCGGATGACGGCCCGGGCGTGTCCGGTCACCGAATAGTTGCCGTCGCACGGCGGCGGGGAGTCGCCGAACCCGGGGAGGTCGAGGGCCTCGCCGTCCACGACGCCCTCCAACAGCGGCATCATCGCCGACCAGTTCTGCGAGGAACCGCCGAGGCCGTGGACGAAGAGCGCGGGCGGCAGCCCGGTGCGGACCGGCGGACGCGACCTGACCGAGAGGGTGAGGCCCGCCAGGGCGACGGAGCGCAACTCCTCCCCCGGGGCAACCCGTGCGGTGCGGGGTTTGACGGGTTCGGGTGCCTCGTCGGCGGTGGCGGAGTCGGTGTCCGGCAGCTCGGTCGAAGACATGCGTGCAATGTTACGAGACGATCACACCGCGAATCGTGTGTTCGGCGTCACACATCGCGTAGCGCCGTGAATCAGTAGCTCCTACGCTTCATAGACAAGGACCATCACCGAAGCTCCAAGGACGAGCACCCCTGCTGCCGGGAAAGCGGTGCCGCATGGCTATCGATCCCACCGACCCAGAGACCCTGTACGAGGCCGAACGCGAGGCCGCCGAAACGACCGGCCCCGACGCCACGGACACGACGGACGCCGCGGACATCACGGACGCAGACGTGCCCGAGGCCGATGCCGCCGAGCAGGAGAGCGAGGTGCGTCCGGAGCACGACGATCCGGTGCCCCACATCGACAAGGACCACGTCAACGAGGCGGACGCCGTGGAGCAGGCACGCGTGGTCGCCCTCGATGAGGACGACTATCGCTGACCCGAATGGCCTTGACCTCTTTGCCCACCTATTGCCCGCGACCAGGGAGCTACCGCGACTGTCCGGTCCGTGAAATTCTGCGTCCGCGACGCCCACGACTGGGTTACCCAAAAGTACGATGGCGGGCGCGGCGCACAGCGCGCACATCACAGATTTTGGGAGGCGGCGTGACAGCCATCGAGCAGACAGAGGCGGCGCGCCCGCGAGGCACGCGTCTGCCGCGCCGAGCCCGTAGGAACCAGCTTCTGGGCGCGGCCCAGGAAGTATTCGTCGCACAGGGTTACCACGCGGCTGCGATGGACGACATCGCCGAGCGGGCAGGGGTCAGCAAGCCCGTGCTCTACCAGCACTTCCCGGGCAAGCTGGAGCTGTACCTCGCCCTCCTCGACCAGCACTGCGAGGCGCTGCTGCTGGCCGTGCGCACGGCGCTGGCGTCGACGAACGACAACAAGCAGCGCGTCGCGGCCACCATGGACGCCTACTTCGCGTACGTGGAGGACGAGGGCGGCGCCTTCCGACTGGTCTTCGAGTCGGACCTCACCAACGAGCCCGCGGTACGCGAGCGGGTGGACCGGGTCTCCCTCCAGTGCGCCGAGGCGATCTCCGAGGTGATCGCCGAGGACACCGGGCTGTCCAAGGACGAGTCCATGCTGTTGGCCGTGGGACTGGGCGGCGTCTCGCAGGTGGTGGCGCGGTACTGGCTCTCCAGCCGTTCGAGCATCCCGCGGGACACCGCGGTCCAGCTGTTGACGTCCCTGGCCTGGCGCGGCATCGCGGGCTTCCCCCTCCACGGCACGGAATCCCCGACCGAACAGCCCTGACGCGCGGGCACTGTTCGCTCTTGGCGTTCACCCAGGGCGACTGACCGCCGGCTCGGCCCGGCTAGTGTGTGCTGGGTACGGCGCGAAAGACCGCGCAACGCACCGTTCGGAGGGACATAGCCGTGGAGGTCAAGATCGGCGTGCAGCACGCGCCCCGGGAGATCGTTCTGGAGAGCGGGGACTCCGCCGAGGACGTCGAGCGCGCCGTGGGCGAGGCGCTGGCCGGCAAGGCGCAGCTGCTCAGCCTCTCGGACGACAAGGGCCGCAGGGTTCTCGTGCCCTCGGACCGGATCGCGTACGTGGAGATCGGTGAGCCCGCGACGCGGCGCGTGGGCTTCGGCGCGCTGTAGGACGGCTTGAGTCGAGCAGTTCGGGGCCCTGGTGGGAGTTGATTCCGCCAGGGCCCCGAGCCGTGTGCCGGATTCCTGTGCCGGACTCCCGTGTCCCGGTTGGCCGGTTACCCCCTCCTCGGGCTCATGATCCGGCCAGCTTCCGGCGCCTCGCCGGAAAGGGTTGTTCCCGGTGGTCAACGGGTAGTACGCGCTAGACCGACCTACCCCTACCGGTGTTCGTGAGGTGATCAGCAGTGCAGTGGGAAGCGATCGGTTCGATTCTGCTCGGACTAGCCCTTGCGTGGCTCGCCGACCGTCAACTGGCCGACCGTCTCCCGGAGCGTCGTGTCGTCTTCCTCACGGGAGCGTTCGGTGCCCTCTTCGGTGGCTATGTGACGCACGTCGCGCTCGGCCCCGGCCAGTTCCTGGGGACGCTGGTAGGTGCGGTGCTGATCGGGGCCGTACTGCTGTCGCTGCTGCTGCGGCCGTCAGGGCGTCGACTGCGGCGGGCGATCCCCTTCTGACCCCTGGGGCCCAAGAGGGCCCGTGGATCGTCTGGAGACCGCCGACCGCACGGGCCCTCGGGCCCGGCTCACGGTTCTCGTATCTCACGGTTCTCGTATAACGCATACGCCGTTACGAAATCGATCCGTATGACCGTACGCATCCGATCCGTGGGAGCCGGACCTAGGGCCCTTCTTTCGGATCTTGCTGGGCTCGCGTGCCCTGGCACCGCGCTCCCCCTGTGCCTAGCGGCACGGGAGGTACCCCCACGCCGCGTTGTCGTCAATCACCAATGGCCCCCTGTGCCTAGCGGCACGGGAGGTGCCCCCACCGCAGTGATTCATTCCTCCGCCTTGCGATCCACGGCACCAGACCCCGCTCCCTGATCCAGCCTGATCCAAAAGAAAGACCCTAGGCGGCGAGTCCGAGGGCCGCCATCCGCTTGGTGTGCGCCTTCGTGATCCGGGTGAACATCTCGCCCACCGCGGCCAGGTCGAAGCCGTCCGCCACACCACCGACGAGCATGGTGGACAGCGCGTCGCGCTCGGCGACCACCCGCTGCGCCTGGGACAGCGCCTCCCCCATCAGCCGTCGGGCCCACAGGGCGAGCCGTCCGCCGACCCGCGGGTCGGCCTCGATCGCGGCGCGGACCTTCTCCACCGCGAAGTTGCCGTGCCCGGTGTCGTCGAGCACGGCGAGGACCAGGGAGCGCGTGTCGGCGTCGAGGTGGGCTGCGACCTCGCGGTAGAAGTCACTGGCGATCGAGTCGCCGACGTACGCCTTGACCAGGCCCTCCAGCCAGTCGGACGGAGCGGTCTGGCGGTGGAAGTCGTCCAGTGCCTGGGCGAAGGGCTCCATGGCACCCGTGGGGTCCGCTTCGATGGCGGCGAGCCGGTCCCGCAACTGCTCGAAGTGGTGGAACTCGGCGGAAGCCATCTTGGCCAGTTCTGCCTTGTCACCGAGGGTGGGGGCGAGCTTGGCGTCTTCGGCGAGCCGCTCGAAAGCGGCCAGCTCGCCGTAGGCGAGCGCCCCGAGCAGATCCACGACTGCTGCGCGGTACTGGGGGTCCGCGGACGCGGTGGCCCAGTCCTGGGCCGCGATCCCGGTGTGTTCTGTGGCGTTGTCTGGCGTCTCCATGTCGGGCACAATAGCCCGCTGACCGCGGGTGGTAAGGCCCTGGTCAGAGGTGCTCGTACGGCATTCCCGCCGGCCCGCTGCCCCGGTTCCTACGGATTCGCCCAACACACATGCGCGAATCCGGGGTACAGTGGTATTGCGCCTGCTGAGCGTTCTGAGGTGACGTACTACTTCACTCAGCGGGCGATCGCAGTGTTCGCAGTGATTGTTGGAAAGATCTTTATCTTTCCGACTCCCCATGAGGATGCCCGGTCGGTGGCACGATCGGCTCCGACCCGACCGCCCTCCGTGCGGATATGCGCCCCCGCGTATGACCGCAGATGAGGGGCCCCTCAGCGGCACGAGCGCTTGAGCGAAGGCAGTGGTCCCGCGCCATCCGGCCAATCCACGGTCGGCCCAGTACCCAGGTGCGGCACGACCCCCATCGTTCGCCTCACGTCGCGTCTCACAGAAGAGGCAACACCCTGACTACGCAGCCCATGACTTTCCGGGATCTTGGAATCCTGGACGAGACCGCCGAAGCACTCGAAGCTGTCGGCATTCTGTCCCCCTTCCCCATTCAGGAGATGACGCTCCCCGTCGCGCTTTCGGGCAGCGACGTGATCGGACAGGCCAAGACCGGTACGGGCAAGACGCTCGGTTTCGGCCTGCCCCTGTTGGAGCGCGTCACCGTGCCCGCCGACGTCGAAGCCGGCCGGGCCACCCCCGAGCAGCTCACCGACGCCCCGCAGGCGCTGGTCGTCGTGCCCACGCGCGAACTGTGCACCCAGGTCACCAATGACCTGCTGACCGCGGGCAAGGTGCGCAATGTGCGCGTCCTCGCGATCTACGGCGGTCGTGCCTACGAGCCCCAGGTCGAAGCCCTGCGCAAGGGCGTCGATGTGATCGTCGGCACGCCCGGCCGACTGCTGGACCTCGCGGGCCAGAAGAAGCTCGACCTCTCCAAGGTGCGGGCCCTGGTGCTCGACGAGGCCGACGAGATGCTCGACCTCGGGTTCCTGCCCGACGTCGAGAAGATCATCCAGCTGCTGCCGCCGCGCCGGCAGACGATGCTGTTCTCGGCGACCATGCCGGGTGCGGTCATCGGGCTGGCGCGCCGCTATATGACGCAGCCGACCCACATCAGCGCGACCTCGCCCGACGACGCGGGCGCGACCGTCGCCAACATCACCCAGCGCGTGTACCGCGCGCACTCCATGGACAAGCCCGAGCTGGTCTCGCGCATCCTCCAGGCGGACGGCCGTGGCCTCGCCATGATCTTCTGCCGTACGAAGCGGACCGCGGCGGACATCGCCGAACAGCTCGCTCGTCGCGGTTTCGCCTCCGGAGCCGTCCACGGCGACCTCGGCCAGGGTGCGCGTGAGCAGGCCCTGCGGGCGTTCCGCAACGGCAAGGTGGACGTCCTTGTCTGCACCGACGTCGCAGCGCGCGGCATCGATGTGGAGGGCGTGACCCACGTCATCAACTACCAGTCGCCCGAGGACGAGAAGACCTACCTCCACCGGATCGGCCGCACTGGCCGCGCTGGTGCGCTGGGTACGGCCGTCACCCTTGTGGACTGGGACGACATCCCCCGCTGGCAGCTGATCAACAAGGCGCTCGACCTGTCGTTCCACGACCCGGTCGAGACCTACTCCACCTCCGCCCACCTCTTCGAAGAGCTGAAGATCCCCGCGGACACCAAGGGCGTGCTGCCGAGGGCCGAGCGCACCCGTGCCGGTCTTGCCGCGGAGGAAGTGGAAGACCTGGGCGAGACCGGCGGGCGGGGCCGCAAGGCCGCGGCCACCGTCGCCGTCGAGGAGCGCCCCGCGCGCACCAGGACCCCGCGTCAGCGCCGTCGCACCAGGGGAGGCACTCCTACGGAGATCGCCGCCGATTCCCTGGGCGCGCCGGCCCAGGACGCACCGGCCGCCGATGAGGACGCAGCACAGCCGCGGACTCCGAGGCGTCGACGTAGGACCCGGGCGACCGGAGCAGGAACCACGGTCGTGGCGCAGGCCCCGACCGCGGTGGAGACCGTGGCGGAAGCCGAGCCTGCGGTCGCCGTCCTCCCGGTGCCGGCCCAGCCGACGGAGCCGCTCCAGGAGACCGAACCGGAGGCCAAGCCGCGCCGTCGCAGGACGCGTGCGGTCAAGGCCGTACCGGAAGCGGTGGAGACCGTGTCCGAGGCAGCGCCCGCCGTGGAGGCGGAGGCTGTCGCACCGGAAGCCAAGCCCCGCCGACGCACCCGCGCGGTCAAGGCCGTACCGGCAGTGGCGGAGACCGTGTCCGAGGCAGCGCCCGCCGTAGTGGCCGAGGCTGTCGCACCGGAAGCCAAGCCGCGTCGTCGCACCCGCGCGGTCAAGGCGGTCGCCGCGGTCGAGACGACCGAGGCCGCACCGGAGGTCAAGCCCCGGCGTACGCGTGCGGTGAAGGCCGTCGCGACCGCCGGTGCACCGGAGCCCGTGGAGGCGGAGGCCGAGGTCAAGCCGCGTCGGCGCACCCGTAAGACGGTTGCCGCAGCGGACGCCCCGGCTGCCGCCACGGAGGCGGCGGTCACCCCGGAGGCGGCGCCTCGTCGTCGCACCCGTACGGCCAAGGCCGCGGTCCAGGCCGAAGCCTGATCTGATCGACGGACGGCCCGGTTCCCCCGTGGGGGACCGGGTCGTTCTGCATGTGCGGGCCGTTCTGCGTGTGCGGGCCGGTAGCCGCGTGCGGTCGGGTGGGCGCGGCGACCCGCGGGTAATCTCCCTGTCATGAGTCGTCCGCCGACCTTCGTCCCTCCTCCCTGCTCCCGTTCCCGGATGCTGCGCACCTCGCGCGGGGAGTTCGCGGTGCTCGACGCGGTGCCGGCTGCTGAGCGCGGCGCTCCTTCGGCCACTGGGCTGCTGCTCCCGGGTTTCACGGGGAGCAAGGAGGACTTCATCGCCCTGCTCACCCCGCTCACCGACGCGGGCTTTCGTGTCGTGTGCGTCGACGGCCGGGGTCAGTTCGAGACGGCGGGCCCGGATGACGTCGATGCTTACTCCCAGCGGGAGTTGGCACTCGATGTGCTGGCGCAGGTCGATGCGGTGGCGGCTGACGGGTCGGTGCATCTGCTGGGGCATTCGCTCGGTGGGCAGATCGCCCGCGCCGCGGTGCTGGAGGTGGCGGCGACCGCCGCGGCATCTCCCTTTCGTACGTTGACCCTGATGTCGTCGGGTCCGGCCCGGATCACTGCCGCCCAGCAACAGAGGGTGGCGCTGCTGAGCCGGGCGCTCACGGAGTTGAGCATGGTCGAGGTGTGGGCGGCGATGCAGGCGTTCGAGACACCGGAGGAAGCCGCCGTCGACGGCGAGGACCTGCGCCGGCGCTGGCTGCGGCACCATCCGAAGCAGCTCATCACCACCGGTCGGCAGCTGTCGGTCGAGCCGGACCGGGTCGATGAACTCGCGGCCGTCCCCGGGCTTCCCGTGCATGTCATCAGCGGTGAGAGCGACGACACCTGGCCCGTGCCGCTGTTCGACCGGATGGCGGAGCGACTCGGTGCCCGGCGGACCGTCATCGCCGGTGCCGGACACTCCCCCAACACCGATCGCCCGCAGGAGACGGCGGAGGCCGTGGCGAAGTTCTGGGCCGCCCACTGAGAGCGGACGGTCCGTCAGAGCTGGGACTGGAGGTGCTGCCAGAAGCCGTCGCGCAGCGCCCTGCGCAGGACGGCGTGCCCTCGTAGCGACCGTTGGAGCAGTGCCTCCGCCTCGATCAGTAGGTCCTGGTCGACGGGCCCCGGCAGATAAGGATGGCCGGGCAGCAGTTCGGCGAGTGCGTCGCTGCCGCGCTCGGCCAACCAGGTGGCGGCGATCCGTGCGCCCACGAACCGCACCTCCTCGCGCGAGGGCGGCGGCGCGCCTTCGTTCTCGTACGTCGTGACGGAACGTCGGGTCAGGTACGGGCGGCAGAAGTCCAGGTCGAAGGTGCGGGTGCTGTCGACCTCCCAGCGCAGCGCCTCGGCCTGGTTGGCGCCTTCGGAGGCGTCGATGCCCCAGAGGTGCACCCGTGCCCCGTAGCCCTGGGCCGCTTCCACGGCCGACACCAGGTCCTCGTCACCGCCCACGAGGGCCGCGTCGCTGATGGCGCGGTGGCGTGCGAGGGACTCCAGATCGGTGCGGATCAGTGAGTCCACGCCCTTCTGCTGGTTGTTGGCGTTGAGGTTGCCGAGTCGCACCTTGACGTCGGGCAGTTCGGCGATCGACTGCTGTTCCGGTGTGGGGATGCGGCGGCGGGCGCCGTCGTACCAGTACACGCGGAGCAGCCTGCTGTCAGCGAAGATGCTGCGGGCCTTGTCGATGAACGCGTCGATCAGACCTTCCGCGTCCAGATCGAAGGAGCGTCGGTCCTCGGTGCCCGCAACCAGCAATCCCGCCGCAGCATAGACGTAACCTGCGTCCACGAAGATGGCGTGGGTGGAGGGCGTCTTGGCCACCTCGGCGAGCATCCGGTGCAGGAGCTCGTTGGTGTGGTCCAGACGTGCGCTGATCTGGGTGATCGCTGTGTCGATCGTTGCCTCGTTCATACGGAGCTCATTCTCAGGGCGCTCGGCGACACCCACCAGTAGTTAGCGTGCCAAAGATTTTCTTTAGTGTAAGGAATATTTGCCGGGCGCATCACTGTTGAACCGACTGGAACCTGCGCACCCACAGGGGGTCGGTGCGCGCTACCAACAGTTCTCCCTCGGGGAGGATCAGACGAAGGGAGAAGCCTTGCGCTTCGAGATCATGCGCCTGGACGACGTTGACGGCACGGCCGTCGACAGCACCGTCGTGGACGCCGCCTCCGTCAACCGGATCGTGCAGCAGGCCGCCGCCACCGGCCAGCGCATCGACATCCGCCCGGCCGAGACCTCGGCCTTGTAGTGCCGGCGTAGTGCCATCGGCTCGATGCCGCCGGCGCACACATGACGTCATTCGCCCCCGCAGCGGACACCGGTCCGTACGGGGGCGTTGTCGTGGGTGGACCCATGTCCACCGCCTCAGGCGCCCTGTACGACTTGGGTGACGCCGTTGATGATCTGCTGCACGGCGATCGCGGAGAGCATCATGCCGGCGAGCCGGGTCACCAGCACCACTCCCCCGTCCTTGATCACGCGGATGATCCCCAACGAGTAGCGCATGGTCAGCCACAGCACCGCGTGCATCGCCACGATCGCGCCCCAGACCGCGATGTGCTCGGGTGCGCCATCGGCGTTCTGCACGGCGAGGATGACCGAGACGATGGCTCCGGGCCCGGCGAGCAGCGGCATTCCCAGCGGTACGAGGGCGACGTTGACGTCCTTGGTCTGCTGGGGCTCGTCCGTCTTGCCCGTCAGCAGGTCGAGGGCGATCAACAGCAGCAGCAGACCGCCGGCGATCATCAGGGCAGGCACGGAGACGTGCAGGTAGTCCAGGATCTGTTGGCCGACCAGACCGAAGACGGCGATGACGCCGAAGGCGACGGCGACCGCCTGCCAGGCCATCCTGCGTTGCACCTTGACCGGGCGTCCGGAGGTGAGGGCGAGGAAGATCGGCGTGATCCCGGGCGGGTCCATGATCACGAAAAGGGTGAGGAAGAGGGAGCCGAAAACGGCAGCGTCGAACACGTTGGTGCCTTGCGGGAAGAGGGGTCGAACGGGCGGCGAAGGTCAGGTACGACGTCCGCCCGCACCGGGGACCGGGAAGGCGCCGGTGGCACGGCGGGTGATCTCGCCGTAGATCTCGGGGTCGGTGGTGTAGTCGCCGAGCCCGACCGTCTTGCGGCTGCCGTGGTAGTCGCTCGATCCCGTGGTGAGCAGACCGAGGTCGGCGGCGAGACCGCGCAGGCGTTCGCGGGCCGGGCCGTCGTGGTCCATGTGATCGACCTCGATGCCGTCCAGACCGGCCGCTGCGAGGTCGGCGATGGCCTGCTCGGACACCGTACGGCCGCGCTTGGCAGCCGCCGGATGGGCGAAGACGGACACTCCGCCGGCCGCCTTCACCAATCGGACCGCGGTGAACGGGTCCAGTTCGTGCTTGGTGATGTGCGCCCGGCCGCCGTCGGCGATCCACTGCGGCGTGAAGGCGTCGGAGACGCTCGGGACGACGCCGAGTTCCACCAGGGCGGTGGCGATGTGCGGACGGCCGACCGAGCCGTCGCCTGCGATGCGGGCGACCTGCTCCCACTCGACGGGGACGCCCAACTCCTGGAGCTTGGCGACCATCGCCTGCGCGCGGGGCACCCGGTCGTCGCGCACCAGTTCCCGCTCGCGCAGGAGGGCGGGCTCCTGCGGGTCGAAGAGGTAGGCCAGCAGGTGCAGGCTCACTCCGTCGAGCGCACAGGAGATCTCGGCACCGGTGACGAGGGTCAGCCCGCTCGGGACCTCGGCCAGGGCGGCGATCGCCTCGGCGTGGCCGCGCGTCGTGTCGTGGTCGGTGAGGGCGACGACGTCCAACCCGGCCGCCGCGGCCTTGTGCACCAGTTCGGCGGGGGTGTCCGTACCGTCCGACGCCGTGGAGTGGGTGTGCAGATCGATGCGCACGAGCGGCACTCCAGGTTGATCGGGCGGGCGGGGGACGGTTCAGTGTATCGGCAGCCGAAGGCGGCCCGATCGCCCGTGCAAAGGCAGCCCGACCGCCCGGGCAAAGGCAGCCGGGCCGCCCGTGGGTCGGCGCGAGCGGCCCATCCGCCGTCAGCCCTCGACCGGTTCGCGAGCGCGCCGGTGTCGGGCCCGCGGTGCGCGGGTCAGGACAGCAGCCGTGGGGAGAGCGCCCCGCAGGGCACCAGCTCGACCTCCGCCCCGGCGTCGCGCAGATCGGTGAGCACCAGTTCGTCGTACATCAGGAGGCCGGACTGTTCGGGCCAGACGATCGCCCACAGCCAGAGCCCGCGGGCCTCACCAGCGAAGACGGCACGGTCCGAGGGGGTGCCCTGGACGTGCCACAGGGGGCTGGGGCGACCGGCGGCGAGCACCTTCGCCTGAGCGGGTTTGCCGATGTCGATGTGCTGGCCCGGGTCGGGGCCGTCGATTCCGGCGTAGCGCGAGCCGAGTCCGACACCCAACTCCTCGGCGATCAGGAGCAGTTCTCCGATCCCGCCGAGCGGGCCTGGACCGGAGCAGGCGACGGCGGTGGCACGACCGCCGCTGCGGTCATCGCCCGCATAGGCGACCCCGGTGAACAGCCAGCCGACCGGGAGCGGCCAGGGCATCCACACCGGGACCCTGGCCCGGTGCACAACGACCCCGAGGGCTTCGACACTGGGCGGAATCACCGGCTGGAGTGGGTGCACGGTGCCGTGCACACCGCACTGCCAGGCTTCGGCAAAGAGACCGGGCGCCCTGACCCGGCCACCGCACTTCGGGCAACTGGGTTCGCCCCTCATAGCGTTCACGGTCCTACCCGTCCGGCGTCGCGTCAAGGACGATCACCCGTCCGGAGTGAGCTGCTCACTCAGAGCCGATATGGCTCAACTGAGCGTCACTCTCCGTGCGACCTCGTGGCGTGATTACCCGAACACAACTCGAACACGTGCGGTGCATCCGTGCGGTGCATCCGTGCGGTGCATCCGTGCGGTGCATCCGTGCGGTGCATCCGTGCGGTGCGCCACTTCCGGGCCCGGCGAGGGGCGGCCGTCAGTCGAGGGGCACGGACCTGCGGTGTGGGTCGCGCAGATCCGTCCCTCGTGCCAACCAGCGCTCCTGGAGTTCCGATGCACCGTGCACCCGCTTCCACGCAGCCTCGTTCGACGTCATGGGCAACAGGGGGAGGAACCGCACCGACTCCCGCGGCGCATCGAGTTCCAGATCGTCGACGAGACCACCCGGTTCGGCGACCAGTACGGAGCTGAAGGGCGCGGCGGGCCAGAGCGGTTCACCGAGGTCCAAAGAGGCCCCGGGTGCAATGACCACACCTTCGACCTGCGGGGACGCCGCCAGGACCGCCAGGGGCCGCAGCACCTGGTCGGTGTCGGCGCCGCCCGGGCGCACCGAGAGGAGCAGTTCCGCACGCGGGCCCTTCACCGGGTCGGCGATCGCTGCGGTGGGATCGCTCATCGGGTGGGCGGACATCCCCAGGGTGGCGTAACGGACCAGATCGGCCGCCGACCCCTCACCGGGGGTGCGAAAGCGCAGCACCTCGATCCGGTCCGTACCGAGGAAGGTCACCGCGGCCCGGGCGTCCGGCTCGCCGAACGCCGTACACAGCCTGGCCTCGACCAGAGCGAGAACATCTGCCATTCGGCGAGCATAGAACGCGTATGGATGGGGCAATCACAGGGATTGACCCGCAGTCGGCTGATAGTCTTGGCCGCTGGCCGGGTTGGTGTGCTCCGAGCGCACAGGCCGGCGGCGCCAAGGCGCCGCCCGCTCCCGGCGTCACGTTGTCCCCTACGGGGGACCGGCCGGAGGAGGTGGGGTCTGCGGTGGATCGAAGTCGACCGTGCAGTACCAACCGCTCTTCCGTACGGCGTCACTTCCCGGCGGTCTAAGGCCCTTCGCACAGGCCCACGGCATTCCGACGGCGTTCCGTACCACGGCGTTCCGTATGAGGAATCCCGCACGACGGAAGAGCAGCTCGTTTTTGCCTGTCTGTAGCGAACGCCGTCACCGCGATCCCGCGGTGCCGCCCGCTTTGCGGACGTAGTGCCCACGTCCCCATTCCGGGCTGTGCCACGCCACTCGCCGACGGCCTCTCCGTGAAGGAGCCAGCCATGTCGATGATTCGTGACCTCCGTGCCGCCGTCCGTCCCGCCCTGCGGAGGAGCAGCACCGCCTACCACTCGTACGACACCACCCGCGACCCCTCGGCCTCCACCGCCGTCGTGGACTGCGCGGTCTACCGCGACGGGCGCCGTCTTCCCGGCGACGGCACGCCGACGCCCCGCGAGGCGATGCTGAGGGTGCGGGAGGGCGGCGGGTTCGCATGGATCGGTCTGCACGAGCCGACGGAGGAGGAGTTCGCCGGTATCGCCGCGGAGTTCGGGTTGCACCCGCTCGCCGTGGAGGACGCGGTCCACGCCCACCAGCGGCCCAAGTTGGAGCGTTACGACGACACCCTGTTCACCGTCTTCAAGACCGTCCACTACGTGGAACACGATGAGTTGACCGCGACCAGCGAGGTCGTGGAGACCGGCGAGGTGATGTGTTTCACCGGTCGGGACTTCGTGATCACGGTCCGACACGGTGGCAAGGGTTCGCTACGAGCCCTGCGGTACGGGTTGGAGAAGGACGCCGAACTGCTCTCGAAGGGCCCATCGGCGGTTCTGCACGCCATTGCCGACCATGTCGTCGACGGCTACATCGCGGTCGTGGCAGCTGTTCAGGACGACATCGACGAGGTGGAGATCGATGTCTTCTCCGCCCCCTCGAAGGGTAGGCAGCGGGGCAGTGACGCCGGGCGGATCTACCAGCTGAAGCGCGAGGTGCTGGAGTTCAAGCGGGCCGTCTCCCCGCTGCTGCGGCCGATGCAGTTGCTCAGCGAGCGACCCATGCGGCTGATCGACCCGGACATCCAGAAGTACTTCCGTGACGTCGCCGACCACCTGGCCCGGGTGCAGGAGGAGGTCATCGGCTTCGACGAACTGCTGAACTCGATCCTCCAGGCGAACCTGGCGCAGGCGACGGTCGCCCAGAACGAGGACATGCGCAAGATCACCTCCTGGGCGGCGATCATCGCGGTGCCGACGGCGGTGTGCGGGGTGTACGGCATGAACTTCGACTACATGCCGGAACTCCAGTGGAAGTACGGCTACCCGATGGTGCTCACCGCCATCATCGGGATCTGCTTCACCATCCACCGGACGCTCAAGCGCAACGGCTGGCTCTAGGTGATCGCCCTGGGAGGTCGTGGCTACGGCTGGCGGCCGGCGGCTGGATAGGCTGCGCTCATGACAGACACGCTGCTCGCCCAGGCACTCGTCGAGGAAGCCACCAAGAAGTCCGGCCTCATCTGGGTGCGTTCCACGGGTCCCGAGCGCACCCTGTGGCACGTGTGGCACGAGGGTGCGGCCCTGGTCGTCGGGGACGGGCCCGGGGAGCAGCCGTTGCCGGGCCTCGTCGACGGAGGAACCGCCGAGGTCACTGTCCGCAGCAAGGACAAGGGCGGCCGGCTAGTGTCCTGGACCGCCGCGGTGAGTGAGTTGGAGCCCGGATCCGAGTCCTGGGAGTCCGCGGTGGCTGAGCTCAAGGGGAAGCGGTTGAACGCGGTGGACGCGGAGACCGTGCCGGAACGGTGGCGGCGCGAGTGCCGGGTGGTGCGGCTGACCCCCCGGGATTCGACGACCGACCACCCGCAGACCTCGCTTGCGACCCCTCCGCTGCCCACCGACGCGACGACCCGACGACCGATCCCCGCCGCGCTGCCCCGACTGCTGCTGTCCCGCAAGAAGAAGCGCGGCTGATCGACCTCCGGGCTCAGCCGCTGGTCTTCGGGAGTTGCTTCCCGTAGTCCACGGTCTCCTCCTTGGCGGGCGGCACCAGCGCGAAGTCCACGTCCCACTCGCCCAGGGTCAGCACGCCCTTGCCGCCGGCCCGCGCGAACTGGAGCGGATAGGGCTGACCCTCCAGCGAGACGTCGAGCACGCCGCCCGCACCCTCCTCAGCCTGGACCTTGATCGCCTGTACGCCACCGACCTTGGTGCGGTCGCCCTTGCTCAACTTGCCCTGCATGCCGAGGAGACCGTCCAGCAGCACGTCCATGTCCGTGAAGCCGCGGAACCTGTCGTACGCCGGGTCGCCCTGCGGAACCTTGACGTACTTGTCGCGCAGCTTGAGCGCGGCTTCCTCGTCCGCCTCGCTCGGTTCCTCACCGGACGCCCCGTCGTCGTGGCTCCAGAAGCCCACGTCGGCCTTGAGGTACAGCTCGTCACCGATCCTGAGCAGCTCGAAGGCGTTCTCGCTGGTGGTCACCGAGCCGGTGCCGCCGTCCTGCTTGAGCCGCATGTTCAGCTTGAAGGTGCCGCCCTTGCTGACCAGCGTGCCGGCCAGGCGGACCGCTGATGCTGCGTCGGCCGTGGCCCGCGCCTTGCTCTCGATCTCGGCGGCCGGGAGCCTGCCGACACCGTTGGTGCCCTTGTCCGGATCGACCTTCTCCTCGCACGCCGTCGCGGACACGGCCAGCCCTGCGCAGAGCACCAGGGACAGGGCGGTCCTGCGGGCGCGGGAAACCGGGGGGAGGAGAGTCACCAGCACACTGCCTCTCGTCTGCTGGGCAGCTGATCGCCAACTGCTTCGCCTGCGGATGATCGGGGAGCAGACCGCAGCGTACCGGGGTGGCAGTCGGCGTTCAGCAGCCAGTCGTGCCATGCGCGCACGGGGTCCGCGCCCACTCCGTACGGACCCCGGGCGGCAGCGGTACACAACGGTACGGGCTAGCCTGAAGCACCTGAAGAACAGTGTTTCCGGCGAAGTGCCGCAGAACGGGATGGAGGCGATGGCTGTGGTTGCCAGTGTCACGCGCGTCTTCGTCTCGCACCTCTCCGGGGTCCCTGTCTTCGACCCGAGCGGTGACCAGGTCGGCCGGGTCAGGGACCTGGTGGCCATGCTGCGGGTGGGCCGCCGTCCGCCGAGACTCCTGGGCATGGTGGTGGAGGTGCTGAGCCGACGGCGCATCTTCCTGCCGATGACCCGCATCACCGGCATCGAGTCGGGCCAGATCATCACCACCGGAGTGCTCAACGTACGACGGTTCGAGCAGCGCCCCACCGAACGGCTCGTCCTCGGTGAACTGCTCGACCGGCGCGTCCAACTCGTGGAGAGCGGCGAGGAGGCCACCGTCCTCGACGTGTCCGTCCAGCGGCTGCCGGCACGCCGCGACTGGGAGATCGACAAGGTGTTCGTGCGGCGCGGGCGCGGTGGGGCGCTGCGACGGCGGGGGGAGACGCTCACCGTCGAGTGGTCGGCCGTGACGGGTTTCTCCCTGGAGGAGGACAGCCAGAGCGCGGAGAGCCTGGTCGCGACCTTCGAACGGTTGCGTCCGACCGACGTCGCCAACGCCCTGCACCATCTGTCGCCCAAGCGACGGGCCGAGGTCGCCGCCGCACTCGACGACGACCGGCTCGCGGACGTGCTGGAAGAGTTGCCCGAGGACGACCAGGTCGAGATCCTCGGGAAGCTCCAGGAGGAGCGCGCCGCGGACGTCCTGGAGGCGATGGACCCGGACGACGCCGCCGACCTCCTGTCCGAACTCCCCGAGGAGGACCAGGAACGGCTGCTCGCCCTGATGCGCCCGGACGACGCGGCTGACGTGCGTCGACTCCTGTCGTACGAGGAACGCACCGCGGGCGGTCTGATGACCACCGAGCCCATCGTGCTGCGGCCGGACGCCACGGTCGCCGACGCCCTCGCCCGGGTGCGGCAGCAGGACCTCTCCCCCGCGCTCGCCGCCCAGGTCTATGTGTGCCGGCCCCCGGAGGAGACGCCGACCGGGCGTTACCTGGGCACGATCCACTTCCAGCGGCTGCTGCGGGACCCCCCGTTCACCCTGGTCGGATCGATGGTGGACAGCGATCTGCCGCCGCTCGGTCCGGACACCCCACTGCGGGCCGTGACCAGCTATCTCGCCGCGTACAACATGGTGGCCGCCCCGGTCGTCGACGAGATCGGGTCGCTGCTCGGTGCCGTGACCGTGGACGACGTACTGGACCACCTGCTGCCCGACGACTGGCGCGAGACGGACTTCGAGGAGTCCGAGCATGGGTAGCGGGAGCGAGCGGGAGGAGGCGAAGGACCGGGCGGGCTCCGGGGCGGGTACCGCCTCGCGCCCCCGGGTGCGGCTCGACCTGCCCCGCGCGCCCCGCCGTACGCTGCTGCCCGAGTACGACCCGGAGGCGTTCGGCCGGCTCTCGGAGCGGATCGCACGGTTCCTGGGCACCGGCCGGTTCATCGTCTGGATGACGCTGATCATCATCCTCTGGGTGGTGTGGAACGTCTTCGCCCCCGAGGCACTGCGCTTCGACGAGTACCCGTTCATCTTCCTGACCCTGATGCTCTCCCTCCAGGCGTCGTACGCGGCGCCGCTGATCCTGTTGGCGCAGAACCGGCAGGACGACCGGGACAAGGTCACCCACGAACAGGACCGCAAGCAGAACGAGCGGTCCATCGCGGACACCGAGTACCTGACCCGGGAGATCGCGGCACTGCGGATGGGGCTGGGTGAAGTGGCCACCCGGGACTGGATCCGCTCCGAGATCCAGGACCTGCTGAGGGACGTGCAGGACCGCCGGGGCCACCACCCCCACGAAGGCGGCCAGGCGAGTGACGAAGCTGACCGCTGACGGGCTTCCCGGGCCCGGTGGGCCGCGCCGTACCATCGTCGTATGGCTACGGAAGACGCGGTGCTTGAAGCACTGGCGACGGTGAACGACCCCGAGATCCACCGACCCATCACCGACCTCGGCATGGTCAAATCGGTCACGGTCGGAGCGGACGGCGTGGTGGCCGTCACGGTGTACCTCACCGTCTCCGGTTGCCCGATGCGCGAGACGATCACCAACAATGTCACGGAGGCCGTACAGCGCGTCGACGGAGTCACCCGCGTCGATGTGACGCTCGACGTGATGAGCGACGAGCAACGGCGCGAACTGGCGACCTCACTGCGCGGGGGCACCGCCGAACGGGAGGTTCCGTTCGCCCAACCCGGTTCGCTGACCAGGGTGTACGCGGTCGCGTCCGGCAAGGGAGGCGTCGGCAAGTCCTCGGTGACGGTGAACCTCGCGGCGGCGATGGCGGCCGACGGGCTGAAGGTCGGCGTCGTCGACGCGGACATCTACGGCCACTCCGTGCCGCGGATGCTCGGCGCCGACGGCCGTCCCACCCAGGTCGAGAACATGATCATGCCGCCGTCCGCGAACGGTGTGAAGGTGATCTCCATCGGCATGTTCACCCCGGGCAACGCGCCCGTGGTGTGGCGCGGCCCGATGCTCCACCGTGCGCTCCAGCAGTTCCTCGCCGATGTGTACTGGGGCGATCTGGACGTGCTGCTGCTCGATCTGCCCCCGGGCACCGGCGACATCGCGATCTCGGTGGCACAACTGGTGCCGAACGCCGAGATCCTGGTGGTCACCACCCCGCAGCAGGCGGCGGCCGAGGTGGCCGAGCGAGCCGGTTCGATCGCGGTCCAGACGCATCAGAAGATCGTCGGCGTGGTGGAGAACATGGCGGGCCTGCCCTGTCCCCACTGTGACGAGATGGTCGACGTCTTCGGCACCGGAGGCGGCCAGCGGGTCGCGGAGGGACTGACGAAGACGACCGGTGCGCACGTTCCCGTGCTCGGCTCCATCCCCATCGACGTACGGCTGCGCGAAGGCGGCGACGACGGCAGGCCCGTGGTGCTGTCCGACCCGGAGTCCCCCTCGGGCGCGGCGCTGCGCGCCATCGCCGGCAAGCTGGGCGGCCGTCAGCGGGGTCTGTCGGGCATGAGCCTGGGCATCACGCCGAAGAACAAGTTCTAGGGGCCGACCCCCTTCGGAGACCGGTTCCGGCCGGGCGGGTGCAGCCGATGTGATCCCGCCCGGCGCCGTTCCGGATCTCCTCCGCTTCGGCGCCCGGGTCTACAAGGCCCGCCGTACGTCGCAGGCGCGGCCCCGCCCCGCCCAGAGGCCCCCGTTGTACGCGGGAGTCGACCCGGCGGGGTGTGGCGCCGCGCGGGAGCCGATCCGGCGGTTGTGGCGCCGGGTGGGACGATCGCCCGTCCGTCACCCACGTCGACCGGGCACGCTCAGACGTAAGGCGCCAGATCACGCACTTCGAAGAAGCCGAGGCCGTAGGCGCTCATCCCGCGCCCGTACGCCCCGATGTGGACGCCCGCGGCCGTGGAGCCCGCCAGCACCCAGCCGAACTCGGACTCGCGGTAGTGGAAGGTCGTCGGCTCCCCGTCCACCGGAAGCGAGAGCGTGGACCAGGCCGACCCCTCTCCTTCGAGGTCGTCGGCCAACTCGAACGCCGTCTCCGTCTGCTGGTCCAGCCAGTCGTCCCGCAGCGAGTGGTCGAGTTGCGGGGGCCAGGTGTGCGCCAGGAGGCCCGAGCCCGCCAGCCAGGCCGCCGACGAGGCCGTGGTGGCGTCCAGCACTCCGGTTCCGTCGCCGCTGCGGCGCACCGGACTGGCGGCCACGGTGATCACCACCGCGAACCGCTCCTTCTCCACCGCCGTGGCCTCGGTCCGTATCGACGGTTCATCGCCGTGGCCCAGCGAACCGTGCTGGACCACTCCGTCAGCTGCGGAGCCGACCTGCATCAGCCAGCGCGGACCGGTGAACGCCTCGTCGAGGCCGTACCAGGGGAACGGGGCACGCGCATAGGCGTCAGCCGCGCTCCGGGCCGCGGCTGCCGCGCGCTCCGCCGACTGGGCGTCCTCAACGTCGGGACCGGGGGAATCGCTGGCCGTGTTCTGCGCCGTCGGCCGACTGGTCGTCTCCATCGAGCGGGCCGCCTCCTCTGTGTCCGAGGTCTGGAGCGGACCCGCCCCCCTCGGGCGTCCTCGCGTCCTGACAGATGGAGAGAATAGCCACCCGGTCCCCTGTCGCAGGGATTGACCGTGCTCAGGTGGCGTCGGCGTCGAACGGCGGACGCTCGTCCTTGACCGGCTGGTCACGCTTCTTCAGCAGGTCCGGAGTGCCGGACGAACCGTTCACGGCAGCAGGAACAGAAGCGGAGGAAGTGGAGGAATCGGTGCCGTGGACCGTGTCGGCGACGTCGTTCATCTCCTTGGTGAAGTCGAAGGAACTACCCAGCTCCTTCAGCTCGCGCAGATCGTCGCTCTCGTTGAGGTGCTTGCGGATGAAGGTCTTGGGGTTCAGGTCCTCGAACTCGAAGTCCTTGAAATCCGGGCCCAGTTCACTGCGGATGTCGTGCTTGGCGCTGTCGGAGAACTCTCGGATCTTCCGGATGAAGCCGGCGACGTCCTGGATGACCTTGGGCAGCTTCTCGGGGCCGAAGATGAGCATCGCGAGCACCACGAGAGTGAGCACTTCCAGTATGCCTATGTCACTGAACACCCTGTAGCTCCTCGTGTTCTCAGCTGATTCCCCACGGCCCGGAGGTCGGACGGGCACCCGAGCCCGATCCACGGTACCCGCCGGAACTCGGGAGAGTCACGTGTCGGGGGCCCGTGATCCCGGATCGACGACCACACATCACCGGTCGTTCATGCTGCCGGGGGCCTCGGCCCCCTCCCGAACCCGGCCCACGGGGGCCTGTCGGGGTGGTGGGACGGGGCCGAGCCGGGGTTTCGACGGCCGGGTGCCGTCCGGTGATTCTTCCGCTCGGCGAGTCCTGCGGTCCTCACCGAACTTCACCCGGTCGGGCCCGGTCAGTCTCCGCCAGCCGAGCCGAGGGTGAGCGTCAGGGAACGCTCCTTCCCCGCGCGGGTGAGCGTGAGCTCCAAGGTGTCGCCCGGACGATGCGAACGGATCTTCACGATGAGCTCCTCACCGCTGTGGACCCGCTGGCCGTCCACCTTGGTGATGACGTCGCCCGGTTTCACGCCCGCCTTGGCGCTGGGGCCGCCCGGAGTCACGGACGGAGTGCCGTCCTTGCCCTTGTCCCCCACTCGCGCACCGTCACCTGTGTACTTCATGTCGAGGCTGACCCCGATGACGGGGTGGGTGGCCTTGCCCGTGTTGATCAGCTCTTCGGCGACCCGCTTGCCCTGGTTGATGGGAATCGCGAAGCCGAGACCGATGGACCCGGACTGACCTTCCGCACCTCCGGTGTCCGCCGCGCGGATGGCGCTGTTGATGCCGATCACCCGGGCCTGGAGGTCCACCAGCGGACCACCGGAGTTTCCGGGGTTTATCGGTGCGTCGGTCTGGAGGGCGTCGACGTAACTGACGTCACTGCCGTCGCCCTTCTCCCCGCCCGCGGTGATCGGACGCTCCTTGGCGCTGATGATTCCCGAGGTCACGGTGTTCTGGAGATCGAAGGGGGCACCGATGGCGACGACCGGATCGCCGACCCGGACGCTGTCGGAGTTCCCCAGGGGCAGGGGCGTGAGGCCCGAGACCCCCGTGACCTTCACTACGGCGAGGTCGTAGCCGCTGTCCTTGCCGACCAGGGTGGCGCGGGCGGTCTCGCCCCCGCTGAAGGTGACGGAGATGTCACCCGAGGAGCCGGCCGGGTCGACGACATGGTTGTTGGTGAGGATGTGGCCCTTGCGGTCGAGGACGAACCCGGTCCCGGTGCCCTGCTCGCCCCCGCCGCTGACATGGAGGGTGACCACGCTCGGCAGGGCACGGGCGGCGATGCCGGCAACACTGGTGGGCGCACGGTCCCCGTCATCGGGCGGGGCCTGGTCGAGTTCGATCTGGGTGATCCCGCCGTGGCGCTCGATGTAGGCGCCGACGCCACCGCCGATCCCGCCCGCGACCAGCGCGAGCAGTACGGCGCCGACCAGCAGCGCACCGGTCCGTCGTCCCTTGCGTCGGGGCGGGTCCGGTTCACCGTGCCCGGTGAGCGGCGCGGGCCCGGGCGCGCTCCACGGGTCGTACTGGAACTGACTCGTCGCCGGTGCGGCGGGCATGAGTTGGGGTTGCTGGGGTGGCGGCTGCGGGCCACCGTACTGCACGGGCACCGAGGCGTCCCCGGGCTGCGGAAGGGGCGTGCCCTGAGCGGGAGTGGGCATCGGGCGCTGCACGGGAGGTGCGGGCGCCCACGGCCCGGGTCTGCCGTACGGAGGGGTGCTGTACCGGTCCGGCTCGTGCAACGGCTGTGGTCGGCCGGGGGCGCCCGGATGTCCGCCCTCCGACGCTCCGGGGCCGTTCGGTTGCGGAACGGCCTGACCGGCCGCGGGCGGGCGCGGTGGGCCGTACCGCTCCACGGGCGGCAGGGGGGCGCCGTACGCGGGCTCGGATGCATGAGGCGAGGGATCAGGGGGCACATGCGGTACGGGAGCCCCTGGCGCGGTCTCAGCGGGCGGCACGGCGTCCCTGGGCTCGCCGTGCGGGCCGTGGGCTGCTGGACGGGTCGTACCGCCCGGACGCGGACGGCTCCACCAGTTGGCTTTGGCGCCCATGGGCTTCCCGTCGTCCATGCACTCTCCGCATACAGGTGTCCGCCACGGCACCCCCGCGGGCACCCGTCCCAGGATTCAACCAGGTTTGAGAATGCCCGCGCAGGGTCTGGTCGGCGGTGGTGGGGTCAGCGTGCGGATGGGTGCGTCGGTGCCATGAGGTGGGACGGGGCGGGGGTCGCCCAGGGAGTCAGCCCCGATGCGGTGGCGAGGTGGAAGGCCGATCCCGTCGGACGTATCAGGGGGGGTGGTGTGAAGCCCCCGAACGCCGTCAGCGAACTGACTGGTCCGGCCGCCGCCGGGGTGGCGAGGGATCGGTTCAGCGGTCCGGGCGAGAGCGGACCCGAGACGGAGAGACCGATGGCCCTCTCCTCGGAGCGGGTCGGCGTGTGGACCGAACCGCGGCGACGCTCGTAGTCGCTGCTCCGGACGGTGGCGGTGGAGGTGGTGACCCCGGGAGACCCCGTGGCCGCGGGTCTGAGCGGCGTCACGTTGTTTCCGGTGGTGCCGCCACGGGGGCCGGCTTGGAGCGAAGCCTCCAGGGGGAGGGCCCCACCGAGGGCGATGGCCGCGAAGGAGACCGCGCTCGCAGCAGCGAAGGCGAACCGACGCCCTTTCCACGGGGAGCGCTCTGCCTCGCGCCCGACGTCGTGGATACGGAAGCCGCCTCCCGGTCGAACGGAATCCTGCACAGGACCGGGTCCCCCGGGAACCACCGAGGCACCCGCGTGTCCGCCCGGAACGAATCCGAAAGTCTCCCCGTGACGGTCACGAAGACGACCCGCGGATGGCGTCACTCCCCCGAAGACGGGCTCGCCTTCCCGTCCCCCCAGGGTTCCCTGGAAGGGTCCACCCCTGCCGAGGTCACCACCTCCCGGCCCTGCGGGTAGCCCTTGGAGCCGAGCCAGCAACCCTTCGGACAGGGGGGGCGGCGCGGCTTGTGCGAAGACGTTCTTGAGCCGGCGCTGGGCGTCTGCCTCGGCCTTGCACTTGGGGCACGTGGCGAGGTGCGCGAGAACGCGGTCCCTCGCGTCGTGTTTGAGCTCGCCGTCGACCAGGGCGGCGAGCCGGTCCCCCAGATGCTGCTCCGCTGGGGTGGGGCCTGTGCCACTCACGCCGGTCCTACCTCCCCTGCGAGTCCGACCGCTCCCGCCAGAAGACGCTGCTCGGCACGGGCCTCGGGGGAACGGTGCTTCAGTGCCTTGCGCAGATGCGAGCGGCCACGGTGGATACGGCTGCGGACGGTGCCGAGCTTGACCCCGAGGGTCGCGGCGATCTCCTCGTACGACAGTCCTTCGATGTCACAGAGCACCACTGCGGCACGGAATTCGGGCGCAAGGGTGTCCAGCGCCTGCTGGACATCTGCGTCGAAGTGGGTGTCGTTGAAGACCTGCTGGGGGGAGGGCTCCCTGCTGGGGAGCCGCTCGGCGGCGTCATCCCCGAGCGCATCGAAGCGGATGCGCTGCTTCCTGCGGACCATGTCCAGGAAGAGATTGGTGGTGATGCGATGGAGCCAGCCCTCGAAGGTGCCCGGCGTATAGGTGGACAACGACCGGAATACACGGACGAAGACTTCCTGCGTCAGGTCCTCGGCATCGTGTTGATTACCCGTGAGGCGGTAGGCAAGGCGGTACACGCGACCGCTGTGCGTGCTGACGATCTCCTCCCACGTGGGCGGTGTCCACGCCTGGGATTCCGCATCCGATGCGAAGGTCGCGGTTGTAGCGGAGTCGGCAGTGGCGGAGCGGTCAGCAAAGTTGGTCACGGATTTCGGCTCACCCGGTGACCTGAGGAAGCGTCTGAGCGCTCCTCTCCGATCCGCAGGTGCAGCCGCACCTCCCCTATCGGCTCTGGTGGTGTCCAGCGGAGCCCCTACCATAGCCACCTCGCCCGTTAGCTCCGGATAAGAATCTTTACGCGAATTTGGGTGCTGCTTCCCGCTCTGATCCATTGCGCCCCCCTGCCCCGTACAACGCCTGGTCCCATCTGCGGGTTCCCAGAGCCAGCGGATACAGTCAACGTCGCGTTCAACTACGGGGACAGGAGAGGCCCATTACCGCAAACCGGCAGACGAGCTGGGCGTTCGCCGACGCCTTTGTCGCCGAGGACGACGCACTGCACTGGGCCCGCGACCGGGCCCGGGAGTCAGGAGTCCCCTCGGTGTCGCCAGGCACCGGCGCCGCGCTGCGACTGCTGGCGGCGACCGCGGACGCGAAAGCGGTGGCGGAGATCGGTACGGGGACGGGCGTGTCCGGGATCTATCTGCTCCAGGGAATGCGGTCGGACGGCGTGCTGACCACGGTGGATCCCGAGCCGGAACGCCAGCAGTTCGCCCGGGAGGCGTTCCGCGAGGCCGGCTTCGCCGGGAACAGGGCCCGCTTTATCCCCGGCCGGGCCCTCGACGTGCTGCCCCGCCTCGCCGACGGCGGTTACGACCTCGTCTTCTGCGACGGGGACCGGATGGAGTCGTTGGAGTACCTCGCCGAATCGTCCCGCCTTCTGAGACCGGGCGGGCTCGTGTGCTTCGAGGGCGTCTTCGCCCGCGGTCGTACCGTCGACTCGGCCGCACAGCCGGCCGAGGTGCTGCGGCTGCGGGAGTTGCTGCGATCGGTGCGGGAGAGCCAGGAACTCCTGCCGTCCCTCCTACCCGTGGGTGACGGGCTCCTGTGCGCGGTACGCCGGGCCTAGGTCGTGTCGCACCGCGAGGAAGGCATCTCGTGGGGGCGCGCCGTGGGGAACACATCGCGGCGCGGCAGCTGACCGCCGAAGACGAGGATTCGCCCGTCCAGGGCCATCCGGGGGTCACGGCGCTCCGGGAGCAACGGGCCGGGGCACAGTCCGAGCGTGAGGCCGGGTGGTGCCGCCCGATCGGAGCCGCACGGCACACGGCGGTCCGCACAGTCGTGCCGAGGTGGAGATGCATCTCGCCCCGGCACCCACCAGGGGTGCCGGGGCGAGGAGAACATCGGGCGCTCGCAGGTTAGCCAACGACCTTCTTCAGGGCATCGCCCAGCGCTTCGGCCTCGTCCGGAGTCAGCTCGACGACAAGCCGACCGCCGCCTTCGAGCGGAACGCGCATGACGATGCCCCGCCCCTCCTTGGTCACCTCGAGCGGGCCATCGCCCGTCCGCGGCTTCATGGCCGCCATGCTCGTTCCCCTTCCTGAAACCAGCTCATCGTCAGCCGACGGCCCCTGGGTAGGCACGAGTCACCGGCATCGAACACATTGCTTCCTGGTCATTATCCCGCATCGCAGGACCCGATGACCAACATCGGTCGGCATCGCTTAGGCAACGCGCTCTCGCAAAACCACCCAATTCGCCGATCGTCCTGCGATACTTTGCCGCCGCTCCCCCCATCGGGCCGTCCGTTCGGCCGCTCGTCTTTGACGCAGGTCACATGCGTGCGGCCCGAAATCTCCGCCATGCTGTGCCCTGCACCCACCCGCTGAGCCACCAAGGGGACTGACATGGCCGACTCCGTGCTGTACGAGGTGAGCGACGGACTCGCAACGATCACGATCAACAGGCCCGAGGCTATGAACGCCATGGATGCCGGGTCGAAGGTCGCCCTGCGGGACGCCGTTCTGGCGGCGGCAGCGGACGCCTCCGTACGGGCGGTCCTGCTCACCGCGAACGGGCGTGCCTTCTGCGTCGGGCAGGACCTCAAGGAGCACGTCGCCGAACTGGGCGAGGCACGGAAGTCCGGCTCCGATGATGTGATGAGCACGGTGCGGGAGCACTACAACCCGCTCATCCGGGCGTTGGCGTCCATGCCGAAGCCGGTGGTTGCCGGGGTCAATGGAGTGGCGGCGGGAGCAGGGCTCGGGCTCGCCCTCGCAGCGGACTACCGGGTCGTCGCCGACACCGCGAAGTTCACCACCGCCTTCGCCCATGTGGCGCTCACCGCGGACTCCGGGATCTCCTGGACGCTGCCGCGGCTGATCGGCCAGAGCAGGGCCGCTGACCTGCTGTTCTTCCCGCGTTCCTTCTCGGCCCAGGAAGCGTTTGACCTGGGCATCGCCAACAAGGTCGTCCCCGCGGACGCCTTGGCGACCGAGGCCGCCGCGGTGGCCAGGGCACTGGCCGACGGCCCGACCGTGGCCTATGCGGCGATCAAGGAATCCCTTGCGTACGCCGCTGACCACTCGCTGGACGAGACGCTGGACAAGGAGGACGAGCTCCAGTCGCGAGCGGGGCTGTCCGAGGACCATGTGACCGCCGTACAGGCGTTCATCGCCAAGGAGCAGCCGAAGTTCCTGGGGCGTTAGGCCATTCGGGGGAACGACTGTTCCCCGGCGAAACGGGGGTGGCGCTCAGTGGGGCGCCACTCCGGCATCGAGGGCACCGGCGCCGCGTGCGACACAGCCTTCGAGGTGGTCGTCGACCAGGCCGCACGCCTGCATCAGGGCGTAGGCGGTGGTCGGGCCGATGAAGCGGAGGCCCTTCTTCTTGAGGGCCTTGGCGAGTGCCGTCGACTCGTCGGTCACCGCGGGCACGTCCGCGATGGTGCGGGGTGCCGGACGAGCCGCGCCGTCCGGCGCGAACGACCAGATCAACGTGTCGAGGTCGCCTTCGGCCCACTCGGCGAGCAGCCGTGCGTTGGCCACGGTCGCCTCGATCTTGGCGCGGTTGCGGATGATCCCCGCATCGCCGAGCAGCCGCTCCTGGTCGGTCTCGGTGTACGCGGCGACGGAGGCGATCGCAAAGCCGTTGAAGGCTCGGCGGAAGCCCTCGCGCCGCCGCAGAATCGTGATCCAGGAGAGACCCGATTGGAACGCTTCCAGACAGAGCCGCTCGAAGAGTGCGTCGTCCCCGCGCACCGGTCGACCCCACTCGTCGTCGTGGTAGGCGATGTAGTCCGCGGTGGACAGCCCCCAGGGGCACCGCGGCTCGCCGTCGGGTCCCGCCACGAGGCCGCCGTCACTCACCGTGGGGCTCCTCGCCGGGCTTGGCGAACAGATCGGGTCCGCCCACGGCCGTGGCCTGAGCACCCGCCAGGGCCGATTCCAACTCGGCGATGCGGGCGTCCCGCTCGGCCAGTTCCGCGCCGAGGCGGGCGAGTACGTCATCGACGTCGGCCATGCGATAGCCGCGCAGACTGACGGGCAGCCGCACCGCTTCCACGTCGGCCCTGCCGATCGGGCGGGTGTCCGGCAGCGGATCGACGAGTTGCTCGGGCGCGGTGTCGGGCAGGGCCGCGCTGTCGCCGCCACCGAGCACGGCAAGCGTGACCGCGCCGACGACCACAACCATCGTGATCAGCAAGAACAAGAACACGGACGACCCTCTCCCCGACCTTCGGGCGCTTCCCGGACGGAAACCGTTCCCGGCTCTGATCGTGCCACGCCGGTGTGACAGTTAGGGTCTCAGCCGGACGACCTGAGGAGGAAAACAGCTGATGCTGCGGCTGGGACAGCGTGAATTCGGTCCGCACGAGCCCGTGATCATGGCCATCGTGAACCGTACGCCCGACTCCTTCTACGACCAGGGCGCGACCTTCCACGACGAACCCGCGCTCGCCCGGGTCGAGGAGGCGGTGTCGGAGGGCGCTGCCATCATCGACATCGGTGGGGTGAAGGCGGGCCCCGGGGAGGAGGTCACGGCCGACGAGGAGGCCCGGCGGACGGTCGGATTCGTGGCGGAGGTGCGCAAACGCTTCCCGGACGTGGTGATCAGCGTCGACACCTGGCGCCACGAGGTGGGCGAGGCGGTCTGCGAGGCGGGTGCGGATCTGCTGAACGACGCGTGGGGCGGGGTCGATCCCAAGCTCGCGGAGGTCGCCGCCCGTTACCGCGTCGGTCTGGTGTGCACCCACGCCGGCGGTGCCGAACCCCGCACCAGACCGCACCGGGTGGCGTACGAGGACGTGGTCGCGGACATCCTGCGGGTGACGCTGGGACTGGCCGAGCGGGCAGTGGAGTTGGGGGTGCCGCGCGAGTCGATCATGATCGATCCGGGGCACGACTTCGGGAAGAACACCCGGCACTCGCTGGAGGCGACCCGCAGGCTCGGCGAGATGGTGGAGACGGGCTGGCCGGTGCTGGTCTCCCTGTCGAACAAGGACTTCGTCGGCGAGACCCTGGACCGTCCGGTGAAGGAGCGGTTGACGGGGACGCTGGCGACGACGGCGGTCTCCGCCTGGCTGGGCGCCCGGATCTACCGGGTCCACGAGGTGGCGCAGACCCGCGAGGTGCTGGACATGGTGGCGTCGATCGCAGGGCACCGGCAGCCTGCGGTGGCGCGCAGAGGGCTGGCCTGACCTGCCCGGACGCCGGCGGCACTCGGCTGGCCCGGGCGCCGTCCGGCGTCATCGCCTGTCGCCCGCCCGGGGCGGGCGACAGGCCGGGCGGGCGCTCAGGGAGCGGGCCTCAGAGTCCCGTCTCCTTCGTCACCAGGGACACGGCTTCCTCCACGTCGTCCGTGACGTGGAACAGCAGGAGGTCCTTCTCGGACGCCTTGCCCCCGCCCACCACGGTGGTCCGCAGCCAGTCCACGAGCCCGCTCCAGTACTCCGTACCGAAGAGGACGATCGGGAACCGGGTGACCTTGCCCGTCTGGACGAGCGTCAGCGCTTCGAAGAGCTCGTCCAGGGTCCCCAGCCCACCGGGCAGGACGACGAACCCGGACGCGTACTTCACGAACATCGTCTTGCGGACGAAGAAGTAGCGGAAGTTCACCCCGATGTCGACGTGCTGGTTGAGGCCCTGTTCGAAGGGCAGCTCGATGCCCAGGCCGACCGAGATCCCGTTGGCCTCACGCGCACCACGGTTGGCCGCCTCCATCGCCCCCGGACCACCACCGGTGATCACTGCGAAGCCGGCGTCGACGAGCGCCTTGCCGATGCGGATGCCCGCCTCGTACTCCGGGGTGCCCGGCTTGGTGCGGGCCGATCCGAAGACGCTGATCGCACTGGGCAGTTCGGCGAGCGCGCCGAAGCCCTCGACGAACTCCGACTGGATGCGCATGACCCGCCAGGGGTCTGTGTGCACCCACTCGGAGTCGCCCTCGGTGTCCAGCAGCCGCTGGTCGGTTGTCCCTGGCTGCACCTGGTCCCTACGACGCAGCACCGGCCCTTGTCGCTGCTCCTCCAGCGCCCGCGAACCTTCGGGGTTGCCCATGACCTGCTCCCTCCGCCGAACATCAATTGCTGGAGGCAAGGGTAGGGCGACGAAGGCGACGAGGAGGGAAACTCGGAACGTCAGCCAGTCCTGCAACGGTCCTTCGCGCTGTGTGACCTTGACGCCGGCCCCATGCCCGGCCCTCCCGGGGGCCTTCGGGCCGCCCGTCCGACCGACGCGTCGGAACCGAAGCGAACCACCTGCGGACAGGGCCGGTTCGGACGGCCCCGTCGTGGACACTCCCTAGTACGGTGGGCGGGTGTCCAAGCACGCTTCCTCCGCCGCCCGGCGCAGCCGCGTACCCCGCTCCGCGGTTGCGTTCTGCGTCCTGCTGCTGCTGGTCGGCTATGTGGCCGTGCAGTACATCGCAGGTGACCGTGCTGCCCGCTGTGTCGTGCGGGCGTCTTCGAGCGGTGGTGGGCCGTCGTACGAGTTGAGTACGGAGATGGCCGCGAACGCGGCGACGATCTCCGCGGTCGGCACCAGGAGGGGGCTGCCCGAGCGGGCCGTCACCATCGCCTTGGCCACCGCCATCCAGGAGTCGTCGCTCCGCAACATCCAACACGGCGACCGGGATTCGCTGGGCCTGTTCCAGCAGCGGCCATCGAAGGGGTGGGGCACCCCGAAGCAGATCCTCGACCCGGTGTATTCGGCGGGGAAGTTCTACGACGGGCTGGTCGAGGTGCAGGGATATTCGCGACTGCCGCTGACGGTGGCCGCGCAGCGCGTCCAGCGCAGCGGCTTCCCCCAGGCGTACGCGAAGCATGAGCCCAATGCCTCCTTGCTGGCCGCGGCACTCACCGGGCGGACGGACGCGGCACTGACGTGCGCCACCGCCAAGGGCACCGCGGCAGGTGACCCGGTGAAGGTGCGGGCCGAACTGCTGCGGGCGTTCGGGCCCGACGTGGCCCCGAGGGCGGTGTCAGCGGGTTCCTTGGGCCGGTCGGGCGGCGCGCCCGCGGGCGAGGTGCTGATTCCGCTGCCGCCGGCACTGGTCGCCAACGACGGCACGCACGGCAGCAAGGCGTCCAAGCGCGGCTGGGAGTTGGCGCACTGGGCGGTGGCGCGTGCGGACGGGCTGCGGATCGACGCGGTCTTCTTCGGGGGCAAGGTGTGGCGCGCCGAGGACGCGAGGACGTCCGGCGAGGGCTGGCGCCCCGGTGCCGCCGGAAAGGCTCGCGAGGGCGCCGAGCGATCTGCCGCAACCGCGACCGGCCAGGACGAAGTCCGCATCCGCATCGCGCGCTGACCGGAACGAAGCCCACATCCGCATCGCACGCCGATGCGAACGTTCCCCCGTGCGAATTACGGGGTGCCATCACTCCAATGCACCAACGGAGCACGTGGTCCGGTTCGCGCCCCCCTGCCGCTCACCCCTTGGGGAGCAAGGGAAGTGACGGTTCGGCAGGGTGTCGGGCGTGGGAATGTTTGCCCGTCTTTATCCGGGGCCGATAATGCGACACATTGCCAAGTCTTTACCTTGGGGCACCGCAACTTCACCCGCCCTCCGAGCGGTTGTCACTGCGTCCGATCACCCAGACCGGGCTTCCCCCCAAGTCCTTCTGTCTCAAGGAGCATCATGTCCCTCCCCCTGACCCGTCGGATCGCCCGTGCCGCGCTGCTCATCGCCGCGGGCACAGTTCCCGTGGTCGGTGCGGCCGGCTCCGCAAGTGCCGTGGAACTCCAGCAGGCCAACCCCCTCGGTGGACTGACCGCCCCTGACGCCGGCGCCCTCAACGGTGTCGTGGACGGCGCCGCGCAGAAGACCTCCGAGCTCGCCGACAGCACCGGCAACGACACCGTCAAGGAGACCGTCCCGGCCGCCACCGAGACCGTGAGCCAGGTCGGCAAGGCCGCGACGCCGGCCGCGCAGAAGGCCGCCGGAGAGGTCGCCAGCAGCGCGAGCACCACCCTCGGTCGGGCCACGGGCAGCACGGGCGGCTCCCTCGGCGGCCTGCCCACCGGACAGCTCGGCAGCACGCTCCCCGCCGACCAGCTGCCCCTCAAGGGCCTGCCGCTGGGCTGACCGACCCCTCGGGTTCGGCAGACCCGCCGCCGCCCGCCCACGGCGGTACGGCAGATCGCCGGGTCATCGCGGATCGCCGATGGCCGCGCACCTCGCGGTCATCGGCGTAGCAGATCCGCACAGGGCGCACCACGAACAGGGCCCCGGGTTCACCCCCGGGGCCCTGTTTCGTCTGTAGGTGTCCGCCTGCCTCGTCTACGTCGCCGCCCGGCGAAGATCAGCCGAGGCGCTTGACGGCCGCCTCAACACGCTCGTCGGTCGCCGTGAAGGCCACCCGGACGAAACGCTCGCCCGCCGTGCCGTAGAAGTCGCCGGGTGCCACCAGGACGCCCAGCTCCGACAGGTGCGCCACCGTCTCCCAGCACGGCTCGTCACGCGTCGCCCAGAGGTACAGGCTCGCCTCGCTGTGCTCGATCCGGAAGCCGTGGCCCTCCAGCGCCGCCCAGAGCGCCGAGCGACGTGCCGCGTACCGGGCCCGCTGCTCGACGACGTGGGTGTCGTCCCCGAGCGCTGCGACGGCCGCCGCCTGCACCGGAGCGGGGGTCATCATTCCCCCGTGCTTGCGGATCTGGAGGAGTTCGCCGAGCACCGTCTCATCGCCGGCGATAAACGCGGCCCGATAGCCGGCCAGATTGGATCGCTTGGAGAGGGAGTGGACGGCGACCAGCCCGTCGAAGGAGCCGCCGCAGACGTCCGGGTGGAGCACGGAGACCGGTTCGGCCTCCCAGCCCAGCTCCAGATAACACTCGTCGCTGAAGACCAGCACCCCGTGCTCACGCGCCCAGGCGACGATCCGCGTCAACTCGTCCTTGGCCAGCACCCGCCCGCTCGGGTTGGAGGGCGAGTTGAGCCACAGCAGCTTGAGGTCGGTCGCATCCAACTCGGTGGGGTCGTCGTAGACGACGGGGGTCGCCCCGCACAGCCTCGCGCCGACCTCGTACGTCGGATAGGCGAGCTGGGGGTAGGCGACCCGGTCACCGGCGCCGAGGCCCAGTTGGGTCGGCAGCCAGGCGACCAGTTCCTTGGAGCCCACGACGGGCAGCACCTGGCGGTGGGAGACGGCGAGCGCACCGAGTCGGCGTTCCACCCAGCCCGTCAACGCGTCACGCAGGGCGACCGTGCCCCACACCGTCGGATAGCCCGGTGAGTCGGCCGCGTCGACGAGGGCCTGCTGGATCAGGTCGGGGACGGGGTCGACCGGTGTGCCGACCGAGAGGTCCACGATGCCGTCGGGATGGGCGGCGGCCCTGGCCTTGTAAGGCTCCAGCCGGTCCCACGGGAAGACGGGGAGTCGCGAAGAGACTGCGGACACGGGACTTTCTCTCTGCTCGTGGGGCTTACGCCCCGGCCCGAGCCCGGGCCCTCGCCCGGGGCTCACGGTGCCTCGGTCCCGCACGAACGACGACCGTACGGGACCGGAAGACGTACCCCTAGCCGTTCTGCGGCGGGAGGGAGGCGACAAACGGGTGGTCGCGCTCGATCAGCCCGAGCTTGGACGCACCGCCGGGAGAACCCAGCTCGTCGAAGAACTCGACGTTCGCCTTGTAGTAGTCCTTCCACTCCTCCGGGGTGTCGTCCTCGTAGAAGATCGCCTCGACGGGGCAAACGGGCTCACAAGCCCCACAGTCGACGCATTCGTCCGGGTGGATGTACAAGGACCGCGAGCCCTCGTAGATGCAGTCGACGGGGCACTCCTCGATGCACGCCTTGTCCTTGACGTCGACACAAGGCTGCGCGATGACGTAGGTCACGCTGTCGTTCCTCTCGGTAGGGCTCTGGCAGTGCGCGGGAGCGCGGCGTCGTCGATGCCCACACCTAGTATCTCCGTTCCTGACCACGATCCGCACAGGAGGGGCGTGCACAGCTGTGGAATTCACTGGCGCCGGACGGCTCGAAGTCCGTATTACACCCCATGACGTGGGCAAACGCGTATCAATCCGACGTCTCACCGATCCCGCCGTGGGGGGCATGAAGTTCACCGACACCATCGGGGTTCTCACATCCTGGGACAAAGGTGTGCTGCTCATCACACGGAAGACCGGGGAGGGCGTCCGCATCCCGGAATCCGCACTCGTCGCGGGCAAGGTGGTGCCGCCCGCGCCCGCCCGACGCCGCGGCCCCGCCGCGGACTTCGCCGAACTCGCCCGCGTGACCGGGCGGGCCTGGCAGCCGGTCGAGAGCGAACGCCTCGGCGACTGGGAGTTGCGGGCGTCCGCCGGCTTCACCCGCCGTGCCAATTCGGTCCTGCCGCTCGGCGACCCCGGCCTACCGCTGTCCGATGCGCTCGCGCGGGTGCGCGGGTGGTACGGGGAACGGGGGCTGCCCGCGTACGTCCAGGCTTCGACCGGGGCCGCGGGCACCCAGGAACGGCTCTGCGCGGATCTTGAGGCGCACGGTTGGCGGCGCGAGGTGTCGGCGCTGGTGCGGATCGGGGCACTGGCTCCCGTCGCCGATCGTGTGGCGCCCGTCGAGCGGGTGCGGCTCTCCCGTGACCTGGACGAAGGGTGGCTGCGGCGCTACCAACGGGCCGGGCAGTACGGGGAGGCCATGCTCAAGGTGCTGACCAGCGGGCCTTCGGTGTGGTTCGCATCGGTGTCCGCCCCGGACGAGCACACAGGCAACGACGTGCCGGTGGCCATCGGCCGTTGTGTCGTCGACGGCCGCTGGGCCGGGTTCATGGCGGTGGAAACCTCTCCGGAACAGCGCAGGAAGGGCCTGGGCACCGCCGTGATGACCGCCCTGGCACAACGTGCCCTGGCGGAGGGCGCGTCGGCCGCATGGCTCCAGGTGGAGGCGGACAATGAAGGGGCACGGGCGCTGTACGACGGGATGGGATTCACGACCCACCACAGCTACCACCACTTCCGCCCCTAGAGGCCGCAGGCATATGAGGTACGCGAGCCCGACGGGCCCGGGGTGAAGGGCAGCAGACCGACCGGGTCCGTGCACCGCACGGGAACGGCAGCGACGAGCGCGGACGGACAGGGACGACACATGCACGACGACGGCACCGACCATCGCGAGCGATTCGCCGAGGAGGCGCGCGCCGAGCGGCCCGACCTCGCGCTGCTCTGTCTGCTGCTCGGTGCGGTGGCCGACCCCTCCCTGGACGAAGCGGGCCTGGACGCCGCCCAGATCGAACTGGACCGGCTCGCCGGGCTCGTCCCCTACGGCGCCAAGGACCCGCACGCGTGGGCGACGGCGCTGGCCGCCCTGCTCGGCGACCGCTGTGGCTTCCACGGGGAGCCCGACGACTACCAGCGGTTGGAGTCGTCGCTGCTGCACACCGTGCTTCGACGCCGTCGCGGACTGCCGATCCTGCTGTCGGTGGTCTGGATCGAGGTGGCACGGCGGGCCGGTGCACCCGTGTACGGAGTCGCCCTGCCCGGTCACTTCGTGGTCGGCTTCGGCGACCCGCAGGAACTCTCGGAGACCGATGCGCCCGTGCTCGCCGACCCCTTCGCCGGTGGCGCCCCACTGACCGGGGCGGACGCCGAACTGCTGGTCGTGGAGGCGACAGGGGCTCCCCTCCACCCGGAGATGCTCTCCGCGGCCGAGCCGTTGGACGTGATCACGCGCATCCTGAACAACATCCGGGCGTGGGCTTCCGGGCGCCCCGACCGATCCCAGGTGGCGCTGTGGGCGGTGGAGCTGTCGTTGCTGCTGCCCTCGCATCCGGCGAAGCTGCGTTACGAGCGGGCGCAGTTGCTCTTGCAGCGTGGTGACTTCCTGACGGGGGCCGCGGAGTTGGACGCCTATGCGGAGGTGGTGGCCGCGGTCGAGCCCGACACGGCGCAGACGCTCAGGGGGCGCGCCCGTGCGGCCCGGGCCCGGTTGAACTAGCCGCCTTTCTTCACCCGTCCGAGTGAGGCCGTGGGACGGACCCGGCTGACGTCCGCCCCGACCCGAGGTGACGACCGGCCGGACCATCCGGACCGCGGCGACCGTGCAGCCGCTCACCGTCTCCCGCCGCAGCGGTGAACGCACCGTGCCCGGCCACCCTGGCAGGGCGACCGGGCACGGTATGCGCAGATCCGTCAGCTGGGGTCGAGGGAGATCTCGACCGTCCGCTCCTGCGTGGTCTTGCCACGGAGCGCCGGCCCCATGGCCTGTGCCACATCGTCGGCGTTGAGCTGGTGCTTCTGACCGTCACCCTTGGTGATCATGACGCCGGCGAAGACACCGCCCATGAGTTCTTCGATCGCCTTCTTGTCGTAGAACTCGACCAGTTTTCCGTCGACCGCCTTCATCGACAGGATCTGGGGCAGCGACCTGGCCGGGCCGAAGGGAATCGACTGACCACCCGCCTTGATGGTGATCCGATCGGACATCGCGGGTTCCGCGAACTCCTTCATGGCCCGCTGGATCTCCGCGTCGCTGACGGTCGGCTCCCGAGAGACCACCGGCAGTTGCACCACATTGGGGCGGCCGGTCTCCACCTGGGCGCGGTACGCGTCCTTCACCGAGGTCGTCGACCGGGCGACGTCCAGTCCGTTGCCGGGCTTGCCCGGTACGGCCGTCACCTTGTTCGGCTCGAACTTGATGGTGCCCTCGACGGCCGAACCGGAGTTGCCCGCGAGGTCCGTGAGGGCGACGCTCAGCTTCTCCTCGTCGACGACGATCACCGGTTCGGCGACGCGCTGCTCCCCGAAGAGCGACCCGATGACGGAGATCGGGTTGTAGTCGCTGCCCGCTGCCTGCCGGACGGTGGCCTGACTGTCCAGGGACAGCCCCGCCTTGTCCGGGGCGAGTTGTTCCTTCTTGTCGCCGATGGTGAGTTGCAGGGGGGTGGCGGCCCGCTTGCCGAGGGCGGCGTCGAGCTTGACGACCGCCTGTTCCTTGGTGCCCCCACCGATGTCCACACCGAGGACCGTGGTCTTCTTCGGTACCTCCGAGTGGTTCAGCAGGAGACCTGCGCCGTACGCGACGCCCAGCAGCCCGACGACGCCCACGCCCAGCAGCACCAGTTTGGAGCGCCCCTTCTTCGCGGGGGGCGCCGGCGGGGGTGCCGGTCGGGCGGCCGGCGTCGGAGCGGCGGCGGTGCCGGGTGCGCTCGGACGGGCACCGCCCGGCCCGGCGGGGAAGTCGGACGGGGCGAAGTCGCCGCCCGGTCGACGCCCATGGGGACCCGCCGCGCCCGCGGCGTCGGCAGGGACGACCGGAAGGCCGCTGGTGAGCGTGTCGCCGGAGACCTGGTTGCGGGCCGCGGGGGCCCCGGCCTGCTCCGGGATGGGTTTCTGCGGGGTCAGTACGGCGGTGTCGTCGGACATCCTCGGTGCGCTCGCTACCGGCGCCCCGTGGCCGGCAGCGGTCTGCTGGCCGGGGAGCGCCGCGAGATGACCGGCGGGAGCCGAGGCGCCGGTGGCCTTCGGGCCGCCGTCCGTCCGCGGGCGGACCGGCATGTTGCCCTGCGCCGGCCCCGCGGTCGCCCCCGTCGGCTGCTGGCGCGCCGACGCGGCGGTGCCGGCACCCGCGGCCAGATCGCTGAGGGACCCCTTCGAACTGCTCTGCTGGCTCTGCTGCCCCGGCACGGTGGGCACGGGTGCGCCCGCCCGCTCCTCGATCGCGGGAGAGGGGATGCCCGCGCCGTTCGTGCCCGACTTCCGCGGTGCGAACCAGTCGTTGGACGGGGACTTCTCCGTCGGCTGCCCGGGCGGGGCGCCGGTCGGCCCTACCGGGGCCGAGGGCGCCTGCGGGCCGCCTATCGCCGGCATGGCGGCGGTGCGCTCGGCATCCTGCTCGACGGCCGGACGCGCCGGCGCCTTGGCCGGTGCCTCGGCCTCGCTCATGGGCTTGCGCATGACGACGGGGGGGATCGGCCGCGAACCGGGAATGTTGATCCGGATGCGGGTCGTCAGCGTGGTCTCTGTCTTGGGCTCGGGCTTCGACGCCGCCACGGCCTGGGGCGCGGCAGCGTCGGACCTGGGGTCACGAGCCCTGTCTATGGCATCGGTCGCCGCTCCGTCCGGAGCGTCCTGCGTCGGGTGCAGCGGCGGATACTGGCGCGACCCGTAGGGAGGTGTCCCTGAGGGGTACGCAGCCCCCCCGCGCCCCTGGGGCCCGGAGGACGAACTGTCAGTTTCACGACTCAAAGCAGGTTCTCCCGGTTGGCTTCGCCGCCCGTTTCTTACTGGATAGCTACTGCTGTGGGCGGCTCGGCGGCGCGCACCACCATACTGGCCGCCAAGGACACTCATCGTGCGACGGGGAAAGCATCATCCCGTCGACCGTACGCGCATGGTTAGTTCGAGGGGCGATCGCCCTCCGTGGCGCTCCACCCCAAGGGCCTGTCGATCCGTCGCTTTCCGCGGGGTTCGTCACAGGTCCCTACCGGTCAAGTCGGGCTTTGTCGCCGTTCGGTTGCGCGGCCCCGACCATCGTGGCGCACATCACAGCAAGGGCCATGCCGACGACGATGTACGCGAGCGGACCGATGCCCGCCGAGAACAGCCCGTCGCCCTCGGAGCGCCCGGTGCTGAGGACGACGATCGCTATCAGCCAGCCCGCACCCGATGCGATCGCACCCAACTGGGTACCTGTGGTGCGGGCGGAACCGTAGAAGAGTGCGCCCGACGCCAGCAGTGCGAGCAGCAATCCGCCCGGGAACCAGGCCCCTTGGACGAGCGAGCCAGCAATCCCGACGACCGCGCCGAACAGGGCGAGCCCGAGATAGGCGGCGATCCGGCCCGGCCGTGCGGGCCGGGTCAGCCAGGCGCCGGGGGTGTTCCCGCCGCTCATGCGGTCACGCCCGCGAACAGGTCCTGTTCCCGCTCGCCCTCGGGCGCCCCGGGGACGCCTTGGGCCAACTCGTAGAACTCGGTGGTGAGGATCGGCTGCCCCAACCGGTTGGAGAGCACGAAGTTGGTGCCCTCGACGGTGATTTGCGTGGCGTGGGCCGCCATCGCGGCGGCTTTGCGCTCCGCGTACTTCGTTCCGTCGACCTCGGCGGTGATCCGTGCATCGTCGGTCACTCCCGGAACGTCGTCGATCGGGGCGATGCCCTCGAAGTCGACATCGGTGTCGGCGTGCAGCCGGGCGAACGCGGCCTCCGCGACCGAGCGGGGCACCCGGTTCCAGTAGATCTTGGTGATGGTGTGCGGTTCGCCCAGGTCGCGGCGGTAGGCACGCTCGGCGGCCAGTTCGGCCGCCCGCATCGCGACCCGGTGCGCCTGGATGTGGTCGGGGTGGCCGTAGCCCCCCGTGGGGTCGTAGGTCACCAGCACCTGGGGGCGCACCGCACGGATGATCTCCACGAGGTAGCCGGCTGCCTCGTCGACGGGGGTCTGCCAGAACGCGCCTTCGCGGCGGTTCTGCTCGACGCCCATCATCCCGGAGTCCCGGAAGCGCCCCGGTCCACCGAGGAAGCGGTGATCGGTGACGCCCAGTTCCTTCATGGCGGCGGCGAGCTCGCCGATGCGATGGGGACCGAGCCGGTCCTCGCGATCGGACGCGAGATGGGCGAGATCCGGTGGGATCACCTCGCCCTCTTCGCCGAGGGTGCAGGTCACCAGCGTGACCTGGGCGCCGACGGCGGCATACCTGGCCATGGTGACGCCATTGTTGATCGACTCGTCGTCCGGGTGTGCGTGCACCAGGAGCAGACGACGGGCGGAAAGATCCTTCATACAGGACAGCCTACGAGGGCGAACCGCGCCGCCGTGCGAGAACGTGCGGCCCTCGTTGGCCGTATTTGCCCTCCCCATGGTCACAAGCGACGACCGGGACGACAGAAACAGCCGCGAAGGGCCGCAGAAGGACCACCTGGAGTCCGGTGGAAGCGCCGCCTGGGCGCGTGGGAGCGATCAGAACTTGAAGTCTCCGATCATTCCGGCGACGTTCGTGGTCAGATCGGTGATCGTCGGAGCGATGGACGAGCTAGCGAGATAGAACCCGAGCAACACGCAGACCGCCGCGTGCCCGCCTTTGAGTCCGGACTTCCGGATCAGCAGGAACATGATGATCGCCAGCAGCAACACCGCCGAAATCGAGAGGGCCACGGCGGTTCACCTCCACAGATATTCGGTCGGGACAGGCAGGTTGCATGTGCCAGGTGGTTCCTACCCACCTTGCGCTACGGATCATAACTATCCGTGCGAACGCATCGATCGGTGCACGGCAGCACACGGGGGCGCACGACCGCTAGGTTCGGTCACATGACCATGAGGACGCAGCTCTCCTTTCCGCGCCAGAACGCCCGGACCCAGCGCTATGCGTTGGGCGCACCCCGGTCTTTCACCATCTCCCCGGACGGCTCCAGGGTGGTCTTCATCCGTTCGGCGTCGGGAACCGATCGACGCGGGCAGCTGTGGGTCATCGACCTTGCGGACGGCGGGGATCGGCTCCGGGAGCGGCTGGCGGCCGACCCCGAGGTACTGCTCGACGGCGGGGACGAGCAGTTGACGGTCGAGGAGCGCGCGCGGCGCGAACGCGGGCGCGAGGGCGGGACGGGGATCGTCGCGTACGCGGTGGACGGGGCGGCCGAGTTGGCCGCCTTCTCGCTGTCGGGGCGGTTGTTCTGTGCGGAACTGCAGGCGGGGACCGTCAGCGAACTCCCGGCGGCGGAAGGGGTGATGGACCCGAGGCCCTCGCCCGACGGTCGACACATCGCCTATGTCAGCGGGCGTTCCCTGCGGGTCGTCGAGGCCGGGGGCGGCGGGGACCGGCCCCTCGTCGAGCCGGAGGGCGAGCACATCGCGTACGGGACGGCGGAGTTCGTCGCGGCGGAGGAGATGGGCCGTTCCCGCGGGTTCTGGTGGGCTCCGGAGTCGGACCGGCTGTTGGTGGCGCGGGTGGACGCATCGAAGGTGCAGCGCTGGTGGATCGCGGATCCCTCGCGTCCGGAGCGGGCACCCGAGCCGGTGGCCTACCCGGCCGCGGGGACGGCCAATGCCGAGGTACGGCTTTTCCTGGTCACCTTGGACGGCAACCGTATGGAAATTGGCTGGGATCATATCCAATTCCCTTATCTTGCGCGGGTTCACTGGTCCAACGACGGTGCTCCCATCTTGCTTGTACAGAGCCGCGACCAGCGAACTCAACATTATCTCGTGGTGAATACAGATAACGGCAGCACAAGCACCATTCAGATCGACGAGGATTCCGTATGGCTTGATCTATTCCATGGAGTACCGGCCTGGGGTCCTGGTGGCGCCCTGGTGCGGATCGTCGATGAGGACGGCGCACGCGTCCTCGTCGTCGGCGACCGCGTCTGGACGGACTCCTCGCTCCACCTCAAGGCGGTGCTCGACATCGGGACGGACGACGTCCTGGTCCTGGCCTGCGCCGGGGAGACGGCGACGGATCCGGAGATCGGTGAGATCCATGTCCACCGGGTCACCGAGCGGGGCGTCGAGCGGATCTCCCACGGTCAGGGCGTGCACACCGCGGTGCGTACGGGCGCGGTGACCGTGCTGGCCTCGTCCCGGCTCGACATCAGCGGCCAGTCGGTCCGGATCCTCAAGGGGAGCGAGGAACTCGGCCCGGTGGCGACCCGCGCCGAGGAGCCGGTGCTGACCGCGCGGCCCCGGCTGGGTGTGGCCGGCGTACGGCGGATTCCGTGTGCCGTACTGCTGCCACAGGAGTACCAGGAGTCGGACGGACCGCTTCCGGTCCTGCTGGACCCCTATGCCGGGCCACGCGGTCAACGCGTCTACGCGGCCCACAACAGCCATCTCACTTCCCAGTGGTTCGCGGACCAGGGGTTCGCGGTGATCGTCGCGGACGGTCGGGGCACGCCGGGCCGCTCACCCGCCTGGGAGAAAGCCGTCAAGGGGAACTTCCTGCTGACGCTGGACGACCAGGTGGACGCCCTCCACGCACTGGCCGGGCGCTATCCCCTCGACCTCGGACGGGTGGGCATCCGGGGATGGTCCTACGGCGGCTATCTGGCGGCCCTCGCGGTGCTGCGGCGGCCGGACGTGTTCCACGCCGGCATCGCGGGCGCTCCGGTGTCGGACCTCGGGCTCTATGACACCCACTACATGGAACGCTATCTGGGCGACCCGAACGCACACCCGACGGTGTACGCGTCGAACTCACTGGTGACGCAGGACGGACTGACCGCTCCGGAGAACCCCCACCGGCCGTTGATGATCATCCATGGTCTGGCCGACGACAACGTGGTCTTCGCCCACAGCCTGCGACTGTCGTCCGCCCTGCTCGCGGCGGGTCGCCCCCACGAGGTGCTGCCGCTGAGCGGGGTGACGCATATGACTCCGCAGGAGCAGATCGCGGAGAACCTGTTGCTGCTCCAGGTCGGGTTCCTGAAGCGGACGCTGTTGGGCTCCTGAAGCGAACAGCGGGGTGAGGTGGCGGGGGCTGGCACCGCGGGACATCGGTGCGTCGGCGTCGGCGTGGGCGGATCAGCCTGCACGGTCGAACGGCGTACGAAATCCGTATGCGTCGGCGCGTACGGCTCTGCGATCATCCCGGGATGTCCCACCGCCTCGAACCCCTGGTCATCCGGCACACCCATCGACTCCCCGCCCCCGTCGGAGCCCCCGTCGGACCCACCGGACCAGGCGAGGTCGCAGCACGACAGTTCGACGCGGCACTGATGTCCGTGGGCTTCAAGCTCTCGGCGGCCCTGCTGGAGCACCTGTCGGAACTGGACCGGGAAACGGTCGTCGCCATCGCCGGGCGGACCCTGGACACCGTGCGCGCGATGGTCGGCGACGACGTCCGGCACAACGTCTACTTCGTGGACTTCCCGGCCAACGTGCCGGACACCTTCGAGTTCTGGACCCAGTGCCTGATCGAAGCCCTCGCCGACCGGGCCTCGCGTGACGAGACGCTCGCCCAACTCGACTCGGGCGTCCTCGATCTGCTGACCCTTCCGTCGTACGGCAACTACCGGCACGCCTACGCCGAGATGCTCGCCGCTCACGATGAAGTCCTGGCCGCCGCGGGTGATCGCACCACGGTCCTGCACCTCGGCGACACCGCGGAGGCCGAGATCACCTCCCTCTATCTGGCACTCGCCGGCAGCACCACCCCGTTGGGCGCGGAGGGCCTCCACGACCTTGTCACGCTCGCCAGGCACTGCGTCGACGGGCCCCAGCCCGAGGTGATCCCGGTCCGGGAGAACCGCGCCGTGGTCAATGCCGCCTGTCTCGCCGTGGGTGCGGACCTCCTGCTGGACACCGTCACGGACGTGCTCCGCCTGGCCTGCCAGCTCTCGGGCGGCGATGTGACCCTGGCGGTGCCCACCCGGTTCACCTCACTGCCGCGACGGACGCGCCGCGCCCTGCTCGCCGGCCTCGACTCGGTGGTCGCGGCGGCCCCGGCCAAGCTCGCCGACGTCACCGCGCACCGCGAGGCGTTCAAGCGGCTCGGCGAACGCCTGCACCCGCACGAGTTCCCGCGCTGGCCGCACGCGGCCCGCGTGTTCGCCGTGGCCCGGGGCGAGTTGACCGCCCCCACCTTCGACAGTCGCGTCGAAGCGCTGCTCGGCGCCGACGACATCAGGGGCGCCGCACGGCTGCTGACGGCGGCGCCGGGCAAGCTGTTCCGATCCCTGGACCGGCTGCTGCGCACCTGTCGCACACAGGACGAGCGCGACGTCGTCGTGGCCGCGGCGGAGCAGGTCGCACCACAGATCTCCGGCCGCGTACTGCTCTCGGTCCGCGAACACTTCGACAACCGCGCACGGCAGCCAGGTCACAGCCGTGTCTTCGTCAATCGCTACGGTCGAGCCCAGGTCATCGCCGACGTACGCCCACGGGTGCCGACGGCCGAGCGGGAACGGTTGGTCGCCGCCCTGGACGACGAGATGCGCCGTCGTCTCCCGGCTCCAGGACGACTGCTGATCGATCCGGACGTCCTCGACGTCGCGCTCCCGCTCAGCGGCAAGGCGACGACCGCCGGTCTCGGCGTACTGCCCAGGGGTTCCCTCTCCCCGGTCGACGGCGAACTGCTGAGGTTCTTCATCCACTGGAAGCAGACGGAACGCACCACGGACTACGACTTGTCGGCGCTGGTGCTCAGCTCCGCGTACAAGACCGTCTGCTGGCTGTCGTACACCGCCCTCACGGAGGTCGAGGGCGAGCACTCCGGGGACATCACCAACGCACCCGACGGCGCTTCGGAGTTCATCAATCTGCGTCTGGCCGCCGTGCGCGGGGACTTCATCGTTCCGCAGGTGAACATCTACTCGGGGGAGGGTTTTGAAGAGGCCGAGGAGTCCGTGTTCGGTTTCATGCTGCGCGAGGGCGAACAGCGGGGCCGGCCCTTCGAGCCCCGTACGGTGCGTATGAAGTCGGAGGTGCGCGGTCCTGGGCGGGTCGCGCTGCCGCTCGTGTTCGTGCGCGGGGACGACGGCAGGTGGCGGGCCAAGTGGCTCCATCTGTATCTGCGGGGCAATCCGGCCTGGAACCGGGTCGAGGAGAACCGGGTGTCGGTCGCGACGCTGGTGCGCGGTGTCGTCGAGCGCGACCATCTGACGGTCCGGTACCTCACGGATCTGATGGCCGAGCGCGCCACGGCCACCGAGCTGTGGGACGGTACGGAGGTCCCGGACGGTCCCGTCACATACATCGGTCTGGAACGGCCGGACGGGCTGCACCCGGACTCCCTGGTCATCACCCCGGAAAACCTGCGTGCCCTGATCCCCGGCTGACTGCTAGCTTTGGCTGCGGCGAGGCCATGGACGGACTTCCTTCTCACTCACTCTGATTTAGTCCCTCCGCTTTCCTCACCGTTGATGTACGCCGGGGTTGCCGTTCGGTACCCCGGCGTTGTCGTGCCCGCCGGGAAGCACCGCCCGGTCGATGAACCCGCACCCCGCTTGAGCCACCCTCCGCTTGAGCCGCACTCACCATCCCGGTGGCGGGGCCGACGGCGGTGGCGGACCGATCGCCGGCGGGCTCATCGGCAGGACCGGGCGGATCGGCTCCGGTCGCGCCAACAACACCAGGACCACCGCACCCGCCGTGGCTTCGAACCCCCAGGACACCACCATGAGCTGCTCCTCCACGGGTAACTCCTTCAGCCGCGCAACGACCCCGTCACGGAGCATGGCGCCCAGATGGCGAACGCCCGCGCCGACCAACAACGCCGCCGTCACCAGCCCCAGCGAACGGATCGTCCCCAGCGCCGCCACGAGCGCGAGCACCGCGGTGAAGGCCGCCAACCAGCCGGACGGAGCACCCAGGAGCGGCAGTAGCGCCGACTCGCTGCCGGCGAACCGGTCGAGGGCGTCGCCGTCCGATGACCGCAGGGCGGAACGGATCTCCCAGCCGGCGAGCACTCCGGCGGCGGCCCCCAGGAGGACCGAGGTCAACACCGGGGCCCGGTACGTCGAGCGGGTGGCAGCGCCCCGCCCCGCGATTGCGGTGATCAACAGGCCCGTGCCCAGGCCGAGGGCGGCGAGCGAGGTGTAGACGGCCCGCATCCTCAGTTCGTCCGTGGCCCGCAGATCCATCCAGGGCGTGGTGAGCACCCACAGCCCCGGCAGCCGGACCGCGAGGGTCATCAGCCCCGCGGCGACCAGCGCACCGGCGGTGATCCGCCGTCGGACGGCGTTGCCGAGGACGGTGACGTAGGCCGCCAGGAGCAGCGGGGCTTCCGCGGTGGTCGTGATCGACGTGTCGTGGAGCCGGCCGGTCCAGGAGTGCCACAGATCGAGTGACGATCGCACGGCCGACAGGTCGCGGACGATCCAACCGCCTTCGATCAGCGCGAGGGCGATGCAGAGCGCCGCGCCGGTGGCCCTGGCTCCTCTGGTAAGCGTCACCCTGAGATCCTGCAACCGCCGCGGGCGGCTGGACAAGGCCGTGTCCGGACGATCGGCAGGGGGCCTGTATCCGGACGATCGGCCGGGGGAAGTTCAGGAACCCCCGGCCGATCTACGGCACCCGCACGGCCGTACCCTCCCGAGCCTGCACCGTCCGTATATCGAGACCGCGACGGACACGTTGCCCGTGCGTTAAACCGCTGCGGAAGCGGGCTTCACTCGGCCGTCGGCACCACGTGCTTCTCCTCGGCGAAGTGACAGGCGGACGGGTGCTGCGCCGGCCCTTCGCCGAGGCGGAAGACCGCGGGCACGGCCAACAGCGGCACTTCCAGGGCGCAGCGCTCCTGGGCCTTCCAGCAGCGGGTGCGGAAGCGACAGCCGGAGGGGATGTTCGCCGGTGAGGGGACGTCCCCGCCGAGGATGATCCGCTCGCGGTCCTCGCGGGCCTGGGGGTCGGGCACGGGGACGGCGGAGAGCAGGGCCTGGGTGTAGGGGTGGGTGGGGTGTTCGTAGATCTCCTCGTCGCGCCCGAGTTCGACGACGCGTCCCAGGTACATCACGCCCACCCGGTCGGAGATGTGGCGGACGATGGAGAGGTCGTGGGAGATGAACACCAGGCTGAGGTTGAACTCGTCCTGGAGACCTGACAGCAGATTGATGACCTGGGCCTGGACGGAGACGTCGAGGGCGGAGACGGGTTCGTCGGCGACGATGATCTCCGGTTGGAGCGCGAGTCCGCGGGCGATGCCGATGCGTTGGCGCTGGCCGCCGCTGAACTGGTGTGGATAGCGGTTGATGTACTCGGGGTTGAGGCCCACCACGTCGAGCAGGTCCTGCACCCGGCGGCGGCGATCGCCGCGGGGTGCGACCTCGGGGTGGATGTCGTACGGCTCGCCGATGATGTCGCCGACCGTCATCCGCGGGTTCAGCGAGGTGTACGGGTCTTGGAACACCATCTGGATGTTGCGTCGGACGGCCTTCAGGGCGCGCCCGGAGAGCTTGGTGATGTCCTCGCCCTTGTAGCGGATGGTCCCGGCGGTCGGCTGTTCGAGGTGGACGATCATCTTGGCGAGCGTGGACTTGCCGCAGCCGGATTCGCCCACGATGCCGAGCGTCTCGCCGGTGATCAGGTCGAGGTCGACGCCGTCCACCGCCCGGACCGCGCCCACCTGCTTCTTGAACAGGATCCCCTGGGTGAGCGGATAGTGCTTGGCCAGGTCGCGGACTTCGAGGATCGCCTCAGTCATCGGCCGCCGCCTCCTCTCCTTCCAGTGTGCGCTGCCAGAAGTGGCAGGCGCTGGCTCGCTCCCGGGAGACCTCGTACAGCGGTGGTTCGTCGGTGCGGCAGATGTCCTGGGCCAGGGGGCAGCGCGGGTTGAAGGCGCAACCCGGTGGGATGTTCATCAGGTTCGGCGGCAGTCCCTTGATCGCGTAGAGCTCCTGGCCCTTCTGGTCCAGTCGCGGGATCGACCGGAGGAGTCCGCGGGTGTAGGGGTGGGCGGGTGCCTGGTAGATGTCGTGGACGGGGGCGGTCTCCACGATCCGGCCCGCGTACATCACGGCGATCCGGTCGGCGACGTCGGCGACGACACCGAGGTCGTGGGTGATCAGGATCAGTCCCATGTTGAGTTCGCTCTGGAGTTTGGCGAGGAGGTCCATCACCTGGGCCTGCACGGTGACGTCGAGTGCGGTGGTGGGCTCGTCGGCGATGATCAGGGCCGGCTCCAGGGCCAGCGCCATGGCGATCATGATGCGTTGGCGCATCCCGCCGGAGAACTGGTGCGGGTACTGCCGTACGCGCTCTTTGGCGGCGGGGATGCCCACCCTGTCCATCAGTTCGACGGCCTGGGCCCGGGCCTCCTTCTTCGAGGTACCCCGGTGGACGGTGAACATCTCGGCGAGCTGATCGCCGACGTTGATCACCGGGTTCAGCGAGGAGAGGGCGTCCTGGAAGATCATGGCCATCTCGGACCCGCGGATCTTCCGCCGCTCCTCCTCCTTGAGCTTCAGCAGGTTCCGCCCGCGAAAGACGATCTCACCGCCGGTGATCTTTCCGGGCGGGGTGTCGAGGATTCCCATGATGGCTTGGGCGGTGACGGACTTCCCGGAGCCGGATTCGCCGAGCACGGCGAGCGTCTGGCCCTCGTGAACGCTGTAGCTGACGCCGTTGACGGCCTTCGCCACCCCGTCGCGGGTGCGGAACTCGACCTGGAGGTCGCGTACGTCCAGTAGGGGTTCGGTGCTCATGGCGGGCTCCTCAGCGCAGCTTCGGGTCGAGGGCGTCGCGCACCGCGTCGCCGAGCATGATGAACGCGAGCACCGTGACCGCCAGCGCACCGGCCGGCCAGAGCAGCATGTGCGGGGCGTTGCGGATGTAGGGGGAGGCCGAGGAGATGTCGATGCCCCAGGAGACGGTGGGCGGTTTCAGTCCGGCGCCGAGGTAGGACAGCGTGGCCTCCAGGGAGATGAAGGTGCCGAGCGCGATGGTGGCGACGACGATGACCGGCGCCACGGCGTTGGGGGTGATGTGCCGCAGGAGCAGCCGGGAGTTGGAGGCGCCGAGGGCTCTGGCGGCCTGGACATAGTCGTTCTGTTTGGCGGTGATGACCGATCCGCGGGCGATGCGGGAGATCTGCGGCCAGCCCAGGAGCACCATGAATCCGACGACCGGCCACACGGTGGTCGAGCTGACGACGGAGAGCAGCACCAGGCCGCCGAGGATGACGGGGATGCCGAAGAAGATGTCGGTGAGTCGGGACAGGACTCCGTCCCAGCCGCCGCCGAAGAATCCGGCGAGCCCGCCGAGCACCGAGCCGAGCAGTGCGACGCCCAGGGTGGCGCAGACACCGACGGTGACCGAGGTGCGGGCCCCGTAGACCACTCGGGTGTAGACGTCGCAGCCCTGTCCGTTGAAGCCGAAGGGGTACCCGGGTTGGGAGCCTTCCTGGGCCTTGGCGAGGTCGCACTGGAGGGGGTTGCCGGACGCGATCAGCGACGGCCAGATCGAGATGATCACCAGGAAGATGATGAAGAGGCCCGAGATGATGAAGACGGGGTTGCGTCGCAGATCGCGCCAGGCGTCGGACCACAGGCTGCGGGGTTTGCCGCTGGGGCCGGTGCCCAGCGGCCCGCCGGGGGTCCTCTCCAGTGTCTCGCCCTCGCTGGTGGCGAGGTCCATCGGCCCGCCGGCACCGGTGGATGCGATGGCTCCGTCGTCGTCGTACCGCGGCTCAGGCATAGCGGATCCTTGGGTCGAGCACGGCGTACAGCAGGTCCACGATGAGGTTCGCCAGCAGGAACACCAGCACCAGGACGGTCACGAAGCCGACGACGGTCTGGGTGTTCTGGCGGACGATGCCCTGGTAGAGCTGGTAGCCGACGCCGTGGATGTTGAAGATGCGCTCGGTGACGATCGCCCCGCCCATCAGCGCGCCGATGTCGGTGCCGATGAAGGTGACCACCGGGATCAGGGAGTTGCGCAGCAGGTGACGGGTGATGACCCGGTGTCTGGGCAGACCCTTGGCCTTGGCGGTGCGGACGTAGTCGGAGCGGGCGTTCTCGGCGATGGAGGTGCGGGTGAGACGGGTGACGTACGCCAGGGATACGGAAGCGAGCACCAGGCCGGGGATCAGCAGCTCGTTGAAGGGTGCTTCGGGTGACACCGCGGGCTTGATGATGCCCCACTCCACACCGAGGAGGAGTTGGAGGAGCAGACCGGTGACGAAGGTGGGGATGGAGATGACGACGAGGGTCAGCAGCAGGACCGTGGTGTCGATGGGGCGCCCCCTGCGCAGTCCGGTGAGGACGCCGAGGGTGATGCCGATGACGATCTCGAAGCAGATGGCGACGATGGTGAGCCGGATGGTGACCGGGAAGGCGGAGGCCATCAGTTCGGTGACGGGCTGGCCGTTGAAGGCGGTGCCGAAGTCGCCGGTGAAGACGTGGCCCATGTAGGTCAGGTACTGCTGCCAGACGGGCTTGTCGAGACCGAACTCCTTGCGGAGCTGGGCTGCGGTCGCGGGGTCGCACTGGCGCTGGCCGCAGAGTCCGGCGATGGGGTCGCCCATCACATTGACCATCAGGAAGATCAACAGCGTCGCACCGAAGAAGACCGGGATCATCTGTAGCAGACGCCGGATCACATAACGTCCCATGAAGGACTCCAGGGGTCGTGTTCGTGGTCAATGCCGGATCTCACGGGGTGACCGCTGTGCTGGGGGAAGGGTGCGGCCCGGTGTACGGGACACCGGGCCGGTCGTCCTCCCCGGTCAGTTGACCTTGATCTCGTTGTAGACGGGGACGCTGAAGGGGTTCAGCTCCACGTTGGAGATGCGCTCCGAGTACCCCGCGCTGCCGTTCTGGTACCAGAGCGGAATGGCGGCCATTTGGTCCCGTACGACCTCTTCGGCCTGTTGGAAGGTCTGCACCGCCTTGGTGGTGTCCGACTCGGCGTTGGCCTGGTCGACGAGGCGGTCGAAGTCGTCGTTGCTCCACTTGCCGTCATTGGAGGAGGCGTTGGTGTAGTACAGCGGCTGGAGGAAGTTCTGGATGAGCGGGTAGTCCATCTGCCAGCCGGCGCGGAAGGGGCCGGGCATCTTGGACTGGGTGATCTGGTTGCGGAAGTCGGCGAAGGTGCCGATGGGGTTGCCGACGCAGGCGCGATCGTTGCCGAGGGCGTTGTTGATGCTGTTGCAGACGGCGTCGACCCAGTCCTTGTGGGAGCCGGTGTCCGCGTTGTACGAGAGTTGGAGCGAGCCGCCGGGGATGCCGCCGCCCTCCTCGACCAGCTTCTTCGCCTCGGCCGGGTCGTACTCGCAGGCGTCGCCGCAGAGGGTGTCGCTGAATCCGCCCTCCTCACCGAGCACGGGCGAGGTCCAGTCCTTCGCGGGCGTGCGCGTCTTCTGGAAGATGGTGTCGGTGATCTGCTGGCGGTTGATGGCCCTGGAGAGCCCGGTGCGGAGCTTCTCGCTGTTCGGCCCGTTCCACGCGTCGTCGTAGAACGGGAAGGCGAGGGTCTGGATGATGCCCGCGGGCGTATTGATGTAGCGGTCGCCGAGGTCGGCCTTGACGTTCTTCAACTGGGAGGCGGGGACGTCGTCGACGAGGTCCAGGTTGCCTGCGGTCAGATCGGTGTAGGCGGTGTTGTTGTCCGTGTAGACCTTGAGGTCGACGCCGCCGTTCTCGGCCTTGTCCGATCCGGGGTAGTCGTCCCACTTCCGCAAGGACATCTGGGAACCGCGTGCGTACGAGTCCACGGTGTAGGGCCCGTTGCCCACGGGCTTGGCGAGCCAGGAGTCGTGGTCGTCGAAGAATGCCTGGGGCAGCGGGGCGAAAGCGGCGTACCCGAGGGTCTCTGGCCAGGTGGAGAACTTCTGCGTGAGCTTGACCGTGAAGGTGCGGTCGCCCGTGACCTTGAGACCGGACAGGGTCTTGGCGGTCGGCTGCCCCGAGTCCGGGTGGATCTTGTCATAGCCCTCGATGTAGCCGAAGAAGTAGGCGTTGCGCTGGTTGTTGCGCAGGTCTGCGCCGTAGTTCCAGGCGTCGACGAAGGACTTGGCGTTGACCGCCTCGCCGTTGCTGAAGGTCCAGCCGTCCTTGACGGTGATGGTGAAGTTGATCGAGTCGGTGGTGTCGATCTTCTCGGCGAGCATGTCCTGGGCCTCGCCCGTCTTGGGGTCGTACCGCTTCAGCCCGCGGAAGACCATGTCGAGGACCTTGCCGCCCTGGACCTCGTTGGTGTTCGCGGGCTCCAGCGGGTTCTGCGGGTCGCCCCAGGAGGCACTGACGATTCCGCTGGCGCCGCCACCACCGCCACCGCTGTCGCCCCCGCCGCAGCCGGTCGCCACGAGGGCGACCGCGACCGCGCCTACGACCCATGTGGCGTGCGTGGCTCCACGCATGGAGTGCCTCCCATGTTCTAAGTCTCACTTAGAACGGATATCACCCTATTTAGGGCGATACTGCACGCCAACCGCGGCCGTCCGGACGAGGTCGGGCCGTCCGGACGGGTCAGATCGCGACGAGGGGCCACCGCTCACGCTCCCGAGAAGCGGCGGACCCTACGGCTGGACCGGCAGGGTGACCTCCCAGGTGTTCACGGCGAAGTGCGTCGTCATGCCGTGCGCCTTGTACAGGCCCAGGGCACCCGTCTCGTTGTCGGTGTCCACACCAAGACCGATGGTGTCGCGCCCCAGCCCCGCGTACACCCCGAACGCATGGCGCAGCAGATGGCCGGCGATGCCCCGGCCCCGGAACTCCTTGCGCACGCCCAGATAGCTGATCCACCCGGTGCTCTCCCGGTCGTTGCGGGTGACCGTCACCGCGACGTCACCCGTACCGGGGAGGGAGGCTATCCACACCAGGGACCAGTCGATGTGCGCCCCCCGGTCGGCGAGCCACTGCTCGTAACTGCGCTTCTGGTGGTCGAAGTGCTCCGCGAAGGTCTCCTCGATCAGCTGGTGGGCCAACCGTCGGTCAGACTCCTGTGCGCAGTCGCGCAGGGCCAGCCCCTGGCGCGGCTCGGGCACCAGGTCGACGGAGGTGGACAACGCCCGGGTGAGGGCGTGGTAGCGGCGCACGGTGTGCCAGCCGCGATCGACCAGGACCGCCGGATCGAGAGTGGGGCGCACATTGAGGTGCATATGGACGACGGCCTGCGCAGCGCCGTTGCGCGCGGCCCGACGCACCGCCTGCGCCTCCATCAGATCGAGCAGCAGCTCCCCCGCGTCCTGGTGGCCGGGGCGTATGTACTGGTCCATGTCGATGCGCTCGGCGCCGGAGTCATCCCACATCAGCCCGTATCCGACGAGCTCCCCCTCGCGAAAGGCCAGCCAGGAGTTCTCCTCCAGCCCGGCTTCCGGGTGGTCGAGATCGGCGGCCACCTCGTGCAGATCCGTCTCCTCCCGCCCGATCTCGACGAGGTCCACGGCATTGAGCAGTCGGCAGATCTCGGGCGCGTCCCCGGGGACGGCCGGCCGAACGGTCAGTTCTTCCATCCGCCCAGGGTCCGTTGGACGGTACGGGCGGTGCAACGCGTTTTCCGCGCCGGAGCGCAACCGACGCGGGTACCGACACACAACGGTGAAGGCCCCGGACACCCCGCTTGAGTGCTGGTGGTTGTCCGGGGCCTTCACTGCGCGGAACTCAGTCGGTGGTGTGGTTCTCCTCCAGCGCGGCGAGCGCCGGGTCCATCACCACGTCCTCGGTACGGGCCGCGATCGAGGGCGCCTCGGGGAAGTGGCACGCGGTCAGATGGCCATCGTCACTGCCGGCGATCTGCACCAGCGGCGGCTCGTCCGTCGCGCACTTGTCCTGCGCCTTCCAGCACCGGGTGCGGAAACGACAACCGGACGGCGGCATGATCGGCGAGGGAACGTCACCGGAGAGGCGGATGCGCTCCTTCTTCGAGGAGTCGACGTCGGCCTCGGGCACGGCCGAGAGCAGTGCGTGGGTGTAGGGGTGACGCGGCCGGGTGTACAGCGACTCGCGGTCGGCGACCTCCATCACCTTGCCCAGGTACATCACGGCCACGCGCTGCGAGAAGTGTCGTACGACGGCGAGGTCGTGGGCGATGAAGAGGAAGGAGATCCCCAACTCGTCCTGGACCTTCTTGAGCAGATTGACGACCTGCGCCTGGATCGACACGTCCAGCGCCGAGACCGGCTCGTCGGCGACGATCAGCTTCGGTTCGAGCGCGAGCGCCCGGGCCACGCCGATGCGCTGCCGCTGACCGCCCGAGAACTCGTGCGGGAAGCGGTTGTAGTGCTCCGGGTTGAGACCCACGGTCTCCAGCAGTTCCTGGACCCGCTTCTCGCGCCCGCCCGGCGGGTTGATCCCGTTGACCTCCATCGGCGACTTGATGATCGTGCCGACGGTCTGCCGCGGGTTCAGCGACGAGTACGGGTCCTGGAAGATCATCTGGATCTCGGACCGCACCGGCGCCATCTGCTTGCGGCTCGCGTACGTGATGTCCGTACCGGCGTAGGTGATCTTGCCGGCTGTGGGGTCCATCAGCTTGGTGATCAGCCGACCGGTGGTCGACTTGCCGCAACCCGACTCACCGACGAGGCCGAGGCTCTCGCCGGAGTGCACGGTGAGGTCCACACCGTCGACGGCCTTGACCGCACCGACCTGGCGCTTGATGGGGAAGCCGCCGTAGATCGGGAAGTGCTTGGTCAACCCTTCGACGGTGAGCAACGGCTCACCGGTGGTCTTGGTCTTCTGTGTTCCCTGCTGCTGCGGCAGAGTGACGTTCTCGCTCATGTCTGCGTCTCCCTAGCCGAGCCGGGGCTTGATCTGATCGATGAAGATGGACTGCTTCTGGTCCCCCGTGAGGTGGCAGGCGGAAGCGCGCCCCTCGGCGAGCGACGGGCGCTCGCCCGAGCACAGTCCACCGCTGACCTGGTCCTTGAAGGCACAGCGCGGGTGGAAGGGGCAACCGGACGGCGGGTTGAGCAGGCTCGGCGGCGAACCGGGGATCGGCATCAGCGCCTCGTCGAGAGGGCTGGACAGACGCGGCATCGAGCTGAGCAGACCCCAGGTGTAGGGGTGCTTCGGCGTCTGGAGCACCTCACGGACGGTGCCGCGCTCCACGGCCCGGCCCGCGTACATCACCAGCAGGTCGTCGGCCATGTTGGCGATGACGCCCAGGTCGTGGGTGATGAAGATGATCGCGGAGCCCATCTCCTGCTGGAGGTCCTTGAGGAGATCGAGGATCTGGGCCTGCACCGTCACGTCGAGCGCCGTGGTCGGCTCGTCCGCGATCAGCAGGTCCGGGTCACAGATCAGCGCCATCGCGATCATGGCGCGCTGGCGCATTCCGCCGGAGAACTGGTGCGGGTAGTCGTTGAAGCGCGTCGCGGGCTGCGGGATGCCGACCTTGTCGAGCATCTCGATCGCGCGGGCCTTCGCCTCCTTCTTGGAGGCGCCGGTGTGCTTCATGTACGGCTCCGCGATCTGGCGGCCCACCGTGTAGTACGGGGAGAGGGCCGTCAGCGGGTCCTGGAAGATCATCGCGACCTTGTTGCCGCGGAGCTTCTCCATCTCCCGCTCGGGAGTGTCCAGCAGTTCCTGGCCGTCGAGGTGGATCTCGCCGTCGATCGCGGTGGTCTTGCGGTTGTGCAGACCGAGGATGGTCAGGTTGGTCACGGACTTGCCGGAGCCCGACTCGCCCACGATGCCCAGCGTCTTGCCGCGCTCGACGTCGAAGGAGAGGCCGTCGACCGCGTTGACGATGCCGTCCTCGGTGGAGAACCGCACCCGCAGGTCGCGGACCGAGAGGAAGGCCCCCGGCCCGGTCGGGGCCGGTGTGTCTTCGGTCTTGGTCAGAGTGGTCACGGTCGTTCTCCTAGGCGAGGCGTACGCGCGGGTCGATGTAGGCGTAGGCGAGGTCCACGAGGATGTTCAGGAGCAGGATGAAGAAGGCTCCGAACAGCATCACGCCCATCGTCAGCGGCAGGTCCTTGTCGAGTGACGAGTTCACGGCCAGCCGTCCGATGCCCGGCAGGTCGAAGGTGAACTCGGTCACGACGGCGCCCGCGAGGAGGCCGCTGAGGTCCATGCCGAGAATGGTGACGATGGGCGTCAGGGAACCGCGCCAGGCGTACCGGAAGAATACGTACCGCTGCTTCATGCCCTTCGCGCGGGCCGTGCGGACGTGTTCCTCCTGGAGTTGCTCGATCATGGTCGAGCGCGCCATACGCGTGTACTGAGCGGTGAAGATGGTCGCCATCACGGCCCAGGGGATGAGCAGTCCGATGACCCATCCGGCCGGATCCTCGGTGAACGGCACGTACGACGGGTTCTCCATCCAACCCGTGCTGTAGACCATGATGCCGAGGACGATCGGGCCGAGGAAGTAGATCTGGAACGAGCTGAGCAGCATCGACGTGCCGCTGACGATCTTGTCGATCACCGTGCCGCGCTTCCAGGCGGCGAGCAGACCAGCACCGAGGCCCAGGGTCAGGAAGATGACCAGGCCGCCGACCGTGAGGGAGAGCGTCAGCGGGAAGCGGTCCATGATCGAGTCCCAGACGAACTCGTTCGACGAGAAGGAAACGCCCAGGCACGGCGCGGGGCAGTGACCCACGGCGAAGTCCCGACCGGAGACGATCCCGCCCATGAACTCCCAGAACTGGGCGGTGATGGGCTTGTCCAGCCCGAGGTTCTCGCGGATGACCGCGATGTTCTCCTTCGTGCAGGTCTTGCCGCAGGCGAGTTCGGCGAAGTCCTGGGGAATTGTATAGAAAAGGAAGAACGTGAACGCAGCGATCAAGAACATGATCGCGACTGCGCCGGTCAACCTGCGGATGAGGAACTGAAGCATCTCGGGAGGCTGCTCTCTTGGGAAAGGCGGCGGGGGGTGACATACGTGGGCCCTTGGGGGTGCGCTCCGCCTGGCGCGCACCCCCAAGGATCATCCGTGCGGGGTTGTTACGGGTTGATCAGGTACAGGTCGTTGATGTCGATGTAGCTCGACTCAGTGCTGTACTTGGCGCCACCGACGTTCGAGCCGGAGAGCTGGATCTGCTTCGAGTAGTAGACCGGAGCAGCCGGGTTGATCTCCTCCACGATGCGGTGGTGGATCTCCTCCCACTTCTTGGCAGCGGCCTGCGGGTCCAGCTTCAGGGCCTCGTCGATGCCCTTGGTGACCTGCTCGTCCTTGATGTGCGAGTAGTTCGAACCACCGTCGGCGACCAGGTCACCGTCGTAGACCGGGGTCACGACCGTGGCCGGGGACGGCCAGTCCTGGCCCCAACCGGTCATGTAGAGGTCGAAGCTGTTGTTGACCTTGCCGATCTGCTCGTAGAACGAGGCGCGGTCGATCTCCTTGGCCTGGACGTCGAAGCCGACGGCGTTCAGCGCCTCCTTGATGATGACCATCTGCTTCTGCCCACGCGGGGTGTTGGAGTACGCGTAGCTGAGCTTCGTGCCCTTGGCGACGCCCGCCTCCTTCAGCAGCTGCTTGGCCTTCGCGGGGTCACCGTTGGGCTTCTTCTGCTTGCCGAAGGGGTCGTACGTCGGGTCGTAGCCCGGCAGGGTCGGCGCGAACAGACCGCCCGCCAGTTCGCCGCCGTACTTGCCGCCGTCAGCCTGGATCATGCGCTGGTTGGGCAGCGCGTAGGTGATGGCGTCGCGGATCTTCTTGTCCTTGAGCCGGTCCAGGTTGAAGGTCATCTGCCACACGTAGGGCTGGTAGCCCTTGACCGTGCGCTTGTTGACCTTCGCGTCGGTGATGACGTCACGCATCTGCGCCGGGTCGACCGAGTCCGTGAACTGGATCGCGTTCTTCGCGTCGCCCTGGTCGGCGATCAGACGCTTGGTCTGGCTCGGCTGGTCGATGGTGGTGGTGAAGTCGTAACCGTCGACGTACTGGTGGCGGACCGCGTCGGTCTTCGGGTCCCAGTTGGTGTTCTTGACCAGCTTCATCGACTTGCCGGCCTTGTACTCGGCCAGCTTGTACGGGCCGAGCGCGGCGGGGGCCTTGTCGTACTTCTCCTTCGTGTCCGCCTTCGCGGGCACGATGCTGTAACCGGCCATGGCCAGCGCCTGCGGGAGGTCGGGCTGCGGGTCGGTGAAGTTGAAGACGACCGTCTTGGCGTCCGGCGTCGCGAGCACGCTGTCGGGCAGGTGCTTGCCCGTGTACGGGCCGTCCGGCAGCGCGTCACGGTACTTCGCACCGGAGAGCCAGGTCTGGACGAAGGTGGGACCGTCGAAGATGACCTTGGAGTAAAGGCGCTCGATGGTGTGGCGGACGTCGGCAGACGTGATCACGTTGCCCTTGTCGTCCTTGATGCCGTCCTTGAGCTTGAACGTCCAGGTCTTGCCGCCGTTGGACGACTGACCGGAGTCGGTGGCGACGTCACCGACGACCGTCAGGTTGCCCTTGTCGTCCTCCTGGAAGTTCGTCAGACCGCGGTGGATCAGGTTGGAGAACTGACCGGCGTCACTGACGTAGATCTGACCCGGGTCCATGTGGCTCAGGTCGGACTGCATGTAGACGTTGATGGTGCCGCCGTTCTTGGCACCGGCCACCGGGGCGGCGGGACCGTTGGACGCGGCAGCGTCGCCGTACTTGACCGGAGTGGACTGCGCGGCGGCGTCCTTCTTCGACTTCGACTCGTCCTTGGTCGATCCGCTGTCCTTGGAGCAGCCGGTGAGCGCCAGGGAGCCGGCCGCGGCGGCGACGACTATGACGCGCGCTGAGCGCGAACGAATGGGCTTCATGATGCTCGATGCACCTACCTGTCCTTTGTAATCATCAAGAGCTGCCTGACCGTCCGGTTGCCCGGCGCGAGGGCGGCAGCCACCCTCGCCCTTGGACGTCACCGTCCGGTCTTGGGGTCGAACGCGTCCCGGACCGAGTCGCCGAGAAGGTTGAACGCGAGGACGAACACCACCATGGCGACGCCCGGGAAGAACATGAACGCCGGGTTCTGCTCGTAGATCTCAGATCCCGTGGCGAACATCCGGCCCCAGTCGGGGGTCGGCTCCACGAAGCCCACACCCACGTACGAGAGGAAGGCGATGGTCAGGATGGAACTGGGCAGCTGATAGGTGCCCTGGACCAGGATCGGGGTGACGATGTTGGGCAGGATCTCCTTGCGGACGATCCGCCACCGGGAGGCGCCGGAGACCTTGGCGGCCTCCACGAACTCCCGCTCACGCAGGGACAGTACGGAGCTGCGCACCAGACGGGCCATGCCCATCCAGCCCAGGAACCAGAGCACGAGGATCATCACGACCGCGCGCAGATAGGTGGGCGTCTCGTCCGTCGGGGAGACGAACAGCGCGGTGACCACGGGCATGAAGGCGATGAAGAACAGCTGGTTGGGGAAGGCCAGGAAGAAGTCCGTGGTCCGACCGAGCCAGTAGTCCACCTTGCCGCCGAAGTAGCCGCTCACCATGCCGATGACCACGCCCGTGAGGACACAGAGGAAGGTGAGGACGAGCGCCATGTAGAGCGAGGTGCGCATCCCGTAGAGCAGCATGGTGAACACATCGCGACCCAGGTTGGGCTCGACGCCGAACCAGAAGTCGCCGGAGATGCCTCCGAAGGCTCCGACGGGCAGGGAGAACTCGTCCAGGAGCCCCTCGTAGCCGGGCTTGTCCGCATAGAGCGTGTACGGGTCCTTGCCGTACAGCTTGGAGATCACCGGAGCCAACGCGGAGACGACGAAGAAGAGGATCACCACTACGGCGGAAACCATGCCGACGCGGTCGCGCTTGAAGCGCATCCACATCAGCTGGCCCGGCGAACGGCCGGTGAGGTTCACGCCGTCGGCAGCGTCGTTCTTGGTCGCGGTGTCTTTGTCCAAGGCGACGGAGGCGGTCGAGGCCTCAGTCTCGATTGGACTGGTCATGATGTGTCCATTCACGGGTGTCGGGTGACCCGCGGTCCTGCGCACGGCGACTGGGACGGCCGGGTGTTGTGCACCCGTACGTCAGAGCCACCGCATGACGATCCCCCAGTCGGCCAGCCTCAGTGGGCGGGACCGTACTGCCTCGTGCCCATGGGTCTACCCACGGACAAAATGGCTGGAAAGTGCGTCAATAGGGATTGATTCCACCCTCAGGATCGCGAGCCGAGCGGTTGACCGGGGCTCAGGATCGGTGGCCGCCGTCGTCGGCGGCAAAACCGGATGGAATGCGCTGGAAACCGGCCGTACACGGCATCGGTGACGACCCGACCCCACTGGCGCTCGTGGCACCGCGCATGGGTTCCTCCTCATGAGTCCACGTGTTCACTGCAAGGTTGGGCACATGACACCCGCCGACACCCCTGACGGCGAAGAGCTGTACCCCGTGTGCTCGTGAGTCGGCGCTCCCCACAGCGCATGACCCGTTGACCCGAGCTCAGTGAAGCCAACTATTGGGTAAGTTCGGGCCGTAAACCACACTTAAAGCATCTCGTTTTGGCAACATCAGCGCGGGCCCGAGGACCAAAATTCGGACAAAGGGATCGCAGACAGACACACTCGAAACGGACTGTTAATACAGGTTTCCGGTGAGCTACGCCCGATAGTCGGACGTGGTTAAGAGGAAAACCTGTTGACGGGCGAGCCCCCGCCGGTGGTCCAATCCCACAGCTTCCCACGCATGGGGTAGGGCCAAACGGCCCGGGTGGTCCCTCTTGGAGGCCGCCCCGGCAGCTCGTCATTCCCGGCCGCCTCACCTCGGGTTCGAGGCCGTCGCGACGGCCGAAAGCTGTCGCAGAAGCAAACCGAGTCTCCGAAGGATGCGTCCGCGTCACCGAGGGCGAGACTCGGAGGGCTCTCTGGAGACACGTTAGAGGCTTAGGGGTCCGGGGGTGCTCGTGGGGCGTACGAGTCCCAGGAGGGCGGTGTGAGGGCGTTCTCGCCCCCTTCCGTACGCCTTGGGGGAACGTCGACCGCAGGAGTATGGGTGGATGCGCCCCTGAGATGGGCTGCTCCGAGGCCCGATGCGAGCCGGGGTTTGACCACCGGCCTACTCGTGGAGGGAAGTGCGCTCCCCTCGGGAGAGCTACGCCCCGCAGTGGGAGAGAACGGTCAAGGTCAGGAACCGGCCGACTCACAACGGCGCGAAATCATCCTCCGGAGGGCCGAAGCCGGCTCGCCCACCCGCCCACGTGCCTGGCCGGCTTCGACAGGCTTCGGCGGGCGACGAAACAGCCGAGAACGGAAGAACGGCCGGGTACGACCCCTGAAGCGAGGTCATACCCGGCCGTTTCAGACCGTGCGGAGCGGCGGTGCTCCGGCGATTTCTCCCGCCGCTCCGGACGTGCCAGCCGCTCTAGGGCCCTTCTTTCGGATCTTGCTGGGCTCGCGTGCCCTGGCACCGCGCCTCGCCGCGTTGTCGTCAATCACCAATGCTCCGCAGTGATTCACTCCTCCGCCTTGCGATCCACGGCACCAGACCCCGCTCCCTGATCCAGCCTGACCCAAAAGAAAGACCCTAGCCGTGCTTGGCGCGGGAAGCCGCACGGGCACGCTCGCGCCCGTCCAGGTTCACCTTGCGGATGCGGACCGCCTCCGGAGTCACCTCGACGCACTCGTCATCGCGGCAGAACTCCAGCGACTGCTCCAGCGAGAGCTTGCGCGGCGGGACGATCGCCTCGAAGGAGTCGGCGGAGGAGGAGCGCATGTTGGTGAGCTTCTTCTCCTTGGTGATGTTGACGTCCATGTCGTCGGAGCGGGAGTTCTCGCCGACGATCATGCCCTCGTAGACCTCGGTGCCCGGCTCGGTGAAGAGCACACCGCGCTCCTGGAGGTTGGTCATCGCGAACGCGGTGACGGCACCGGAGCGGTCGGCGACCAGGGAGCCGTTGTTGCGCGTGCTGAGAGTGCCGAACCACGGCTCGTGACCCTCGTGGATGGAGTGGGCGATGCCGGTGCCGCGGGTGTTCGTCAGGAACTCCGTACGGAAGCCGATCAGACCTCGGGACGGAACAACGAACTCCATCCGGACCCAGCCCGAGCCGTGGTTGGACATGTTGTCCATCCGGCCCTTGCGGACTCCCATGAGCTGGGTGACCGCGCCCATGTGCTCCTCGGGAACGTCGATCGTCATCCGCTCGACGGGCTCGTGAACCTTGCCCTCGACCTCCTTGGTGACCACCTGCGGCTTGCCGATGGTCAGCTCGAAGCCCTCGCGGCGCATCTGCTCGACCAGGATGGCCAGCGCCAGCTCACCACGGCCCTGCACCTCCCAGGCGTCCGGCCGCTCGGTCTCCAGGACGCGGAGCGAGACATTGCCGACGAGCTCGCGGTCGAGGCGGTCCTTCACCTGGCGCGCGGTGACCTTGCGGTCCTTGACCGCGGCCTTGTTGTCGGCGCCCTTGCCGGTGCCACCACGGCCGACCAGCGGCGAGGTGTTCGTACCCACCGTCATGGAGATCGCCGGCTCGTCCACCGTGATCAACGGCAGCGCGATCGGGTTCTCCGGGTCAGCCAGCGTCTCGCCGATCATGATGTCGGGGATGCCGGCCACGGCGCAGATGTCACCGGGACCCGCCACCTCGGCAGGCTTGCGGGTCAGGGCCTCGGTCATCATCAGCTCGCTGATGCGGACGTTGGACACGGTGCCGTCGCGCTTGATCCAGGCCACGGTCTGGCCCTTGCGCAGCTCGCCCTGCTCCACGCGGAGCAGCGCGATGCGGCCGAGGAAGTTGTCGGCGTCCAGGTTGGTGACGTGGGCCTGGAGCGGCGCGGACTCGTCGAACTCGGGGGCCGGAACCGTCTGCAGGATGGTGGAGAAGAACGGCTCCAGGCTGTCGCTGTCCGCCGGAACCGTGCCGTCGGCGGGCTTGGTCAGCGAGGCGACGCCGTCACGGGCGCAGGCGTAGACGATGGGGAACTCGATCTGGTCCTCGTCGGCGTCCAGGTCGAGGAAGAGGTCGTAGGTCTCGTTGACGACCTCGTCGATCCGGGAGTCAGGACGGTCCGTCTTGTTGATGCAGAGAATGACGGGCATCCGGGCCTGAAGGGCCTTGCGGAGGACGAAGCGGGTCTGCGGCAGCGGACCCTCGGAGGCGTCGACCAGCAGGACGACCGCGTCGACCATGGACAGACCGCGCTCGACCTCGCCGCCGAAGTCGGCGTGACCGGGGGTGTCGATGATGTTGATCGTGATGGGCGCACCCCCCGCCTTGGGGTGGTACTTCACCGCCGTGTTCTTGGCGAGGATCGTGATGCCCTTCTCACGCTCCAGGTCGTTCGAGTCCATCACCCGGTCGTCGACGTGCTGGTGCGCGGCGAAGGCGCCGGCCTGCTTCAGCATGGCGTCGACCAGGGTGGTCTTGCCGTGGTCGACGTGGGCGACGATGGCGACGTTACGGATGTCGTGGCGCGTGGGCATGACTGGCTGGCGCTTCTCTCGATCGTGGGATGCGGCGTTTTCCTCTGTACGCCCCGCCGGGGCAGACGCGCCACGGCTTTGTCCCATGGTACGGGGCTGTTGCGTCCGGGGCTTCCCGGACCGATCAGAGAGGGAGTTCCGCAGGTGGGGCGGGTGGACCGCAAGGGTTCGGGGGCTGGGAAGCGTCGATCGGGTCGAACCACCGGTCAAGGGGTGGAGATGACCTTGCCCGCCGGTGGTCCCGGCGGGCAAGGAGTTGAGGGAGCTCTGAGATTGTGGGGGAGCGTTGTGACCCGTGCCTCAAGGCCGTGCCTCAAGGTCGGGCCTCAAGGTCGGGCCTCTCCGACCCGTTTGACCAGCGATGACACGGCAGGGGCGCCGGTCGGCCGTTGGCCGTCGGGGCCCGCGGACACCGTCGTCCGCCGCTACCGCTGCACAGCGTCCACGGACCCCGCCGCCGGTACGGACCCCTTGGCGAAGCCGATGTCCTGGTAGCGCGGAGTGGCGAACCCGAACGCTCCCGCATTGCGGACGCTCGGCTTGGCGGCGACCAGTTCCGGGCGCTGGTAGAGGGGGATGGACCCGGCGGCGGCCCAGATCCGGGCGTCTGCCCGGCGCATCAGGTCGCGCGCGGTGTCCTCGTCGAGTTCCGCCGCCGCCTGGTCGAAGAGCTGGTCGATGTGGTCCGTACCGACGCGGGTGTAGTTCTGCTCGACCAGGAGCGATCCGTCGCTCGCGGGCTCGGGCTTGGCGTAGATGGGGCGGGCGTCGGTGGCGGGGTAGGCGGTGGCCGGCCAGGAGTAGAGCGCCAGGTGGTAGTTCCCCGAGGCGATGTGGTCGCGGAAATAGCTCTCGTCGGCGACCTTGACGATCTCCGTCCGGATGCCGATCCGGTCCAACATGCGCACGATCTTGTTGCCGACCGTGCGCAACGCCTCCGAGCCGGGGCCCGAGGGCAGGACGAACCGGAGGGAGAGCGCCTTGCCGTCCTTGCCCAGCTGGCCGCCCGCGGCGACGGGTGCCGCCGTACCGGCCGGTGCGTACGCACCCGCTTGGCCGCCCGGCTGGCGCTGCGCCCCGGCGGCGCCGTCAGCGCGGCGCTGCATCGACAGGTCCTGGAAGTCCACCGGAGCGGGGGCGAGGACATGGGTGCGGTCGCTGCCCACGGCGGCGGCACCGATGCCCTCAGCCTTGCCGTCCTTGCCGTCCTTCTCGTCGCCGACGATGTAGAGGCCCTCGTTGGACGGGGTGTCCACGGCCCGGTTCCCCGCCTTCGCAGCGTGATTGTCCTGAGCCTTGCCGTCGTCGGCGGTCGAGGTGGCGCTGGCGGCCTTGCTGCGGTCGTTCTTGCCGGCGTCGTGCGTGCCTGCGTCGTTCTTGCCGTCGTCCGGGGCCTTCTCCGCGGGCACGCGGGACGTGTCGGACTGATCGGCCGGGCTGTCCACCCGCTCGCCGCCCGCCTTGGCGGGTTCAGGCCTGGTGAGCGCCCCGCCGGGCACCCAACCGGCGTCGGCGAGGAGAGCCTGTGCCTCCTGGGTGTTCTGTTCGCCGAGCGCTCCGCTGTTGTCGGTGTACGCGCGCTGCCCGGCCAGGGCCAAGTGGCTGCCGGGCGGGACGGCCGGGAGCCCAAGCGGGCGGAGCACCGTTTCGGCGAGTTCCTTGCGGTCCAGCGCCCGGGCGACGGCGCGGCGGACGCGGTCGTCGGCGAGCGGGCCGGTCTCGCCGTTCAGTGCGAGTTGGGTGAACGCCGGCTCCAGCGACTTGCGGACCGTGTAGCGGGTCAGCCCCCGCTGTTCGGCTGCGTACACGTCGATCGCGCGGGCGGTCCGCAACCGGGCGGCCTGCGCCTTCTCCGCGGCTTCCGGGTCGGAACCGTGGGCCAGTGCCCAGGACAACAGCGCGTCGGACGGGGTGACGGCGGCTGCCGGGCCATGGGCGAGTTCCCGGGCGCTCTGCTCGGCGTTGGTCGCGGACTGCGCTCCCTGCGCGGGCGGCTGGCCGTCGGTGCGCGGGCGGGCTGCGCCGCCGGCGCCCTCTCGGTGCTGCTGGCCGGCGGCGCCCCGGTCGCGCTTGGCCAGGGCGATGCGTTCCGCCGTGCCGCGGTCGATCTCGGCGACGTCCACCTTGCCCGCGGCGAGGGCGGCGGCCCGCTCCGCACGCGGCACGGCGGTGAGCACCAGTTGGTTGAGCTTGGCCGGCTCGCCCCACCAGCGGGGGTTGCGTTCGAGTACCGCGGTGCCCGCCTTGCGGTCGACGGCGCCCAGTCGGAACGGTCCCGCGGTGGCCTTGAGGGTCTTGCGGGCACCGTCGTTGAAGGCGTCGGGGCTGGCGGTCACCTGCTTGGGGTACAGCGGTGTGAAGAGGGACTGCCAGTCCGCGTAGGGCTTCTTGAAGGTGACCTTGACCTCCAGGTCGTTGGCGCCCCTCTGGATCTCCTCGATGCGCTCGTACCCCGCGTTGCGCGCGGTCCAGTACGCGGTGTCGCGACCGCTGAGCGCGCGCCACTGGGCGGCGAAGTCGGGGGCCCCGATCTCGCGGCCGTCGCTCCAGACCGCTCGTTGGTTGAGCTTGTAGAGCACGACCTGCTTGGGTTCCCGGGCCACGACCGCGGCGGATTCCACATAGTCGGGATTGCGCTGGGGGCGGCCTTTGGTGTCGAGGGTGAAGAGGGCGGGCAGCACGGCTCCCGCAATCCGGGAGGTCGCGGCGTCGGCGTCCGCCTGGAAGGTGTTCAGGGTGGTGGGGACGGCGTCGATCGCCCATCTCAGGCTGCCGCCGTGGCCGACGCCTTCGCGTGCCGTTGGGGCGATGTCCTGGGGCGCTGCTTGGCCGGTGCCCTCGTCGTCGGCGGTGCAGCCGGCCAGTGCGGGTACGACGAGCGCTCCGCAGGCGAGGAGGGCGAGAGCTCGGCTTGTGCGGTGGGCGGTGCCGCGCGGACGGCGGCCCCGGCTGGTCGGCCGCGCCCCTTCGGGCGCGGGCGACGCGTCCGCGCGGAGTCGGACTGCTGATTCCGTTTGGGTCCGCTGGGCATCGATCGGCGGATGCGGTCCGCCCTGTGCTGCGGCTGTTTCGACGGCGGGTGGGGAGGCGGCCCCGGCCGCGCCGGCCGAGGGTTCGGCGGGGGGCGCGGACGTCTCCGAAGGCTCGGTGGCCCCGGGGGTCCTGGCGGCCAGGAAAGTCCGGGAGCGGGCCCTTCCGCTCGGCTCGTCGGCCTGGGGCATGAGCTTTACCTCTTCATCCTATTTCATGGCATTTGGGATGATCACACCGATTCCGGCTCACTGAAGTGGAGAGGGAGCGTCCAGGGGCGCAGACACGGCGTCGACACCCCGAAAAGTCACCCGTGCGGCGCAATGGGCGACTCCGCGCAACCAGAAATATTCCAAGAAAACAGCAGAATAGGGACAAAACCATCAAGGGTGCGTCGACCACGTCCGCGATGAGAGGGGATGAGAATCCCGCTCGTCCCCTTCCCAAGGGGGATGCGAGGCGCAACACTCGCAGGCGCATGAACGACGCCACCCGCACCCTGCGGAAGTGAGGGCAAGTCATGTCCCAGCAGGTAGATCTGACGACCATTCAGCAACAGCTCGACGAGCTGGCCCACCGCGTCCACGAGCTGGAACGAACCGTCGATCGACTGAGTGGCGCAGGCGACCGGCGACACGGTTCGACCTCGGCCCCCGGGCACAGGCCGACGGACCGCGTCGACCTGGTCACCATCCCCGACGTTCCGTACGACAACACGCTGTGGACGGACTCGGACGACGAGGGTCTGGGCGTCCGTGACAGGCGTGCTCCCTGATCCGGCCTGGCCGAAAGGCAGGCCCTAGGAGACCTCGTTGGCCACTGGTACCGAACCGACACAAGTCCATACCGGCGTGCACGGCCCCACGCGTGCCGCCATCGGCCCCCGCCATCTGCGGACCGACCGATGGTGGCTCGCACCGGGCCTGACCGCGGGCGGACTGCTCGCATTCATCATCTATTCGACCTGGCGCGCATTCGCCAACGCGGACTACTACGCGGCACCGTACGTATCGCCGTTCTACTCACCGTGCCTCGCGGAGAACTGCGAGCCCATGAAGGGCGGCCCCAACTGGGAGATCCTCGGCAGTTGGTGGGGCCTCTCCCCCGCCCTGCTGATCCTGATCTTCCCCCTCGGCTTCCGGCTGACCTGCTACTACTACCGCAAGGCCTACTACCGGGGCTTCTGGGCCTCGCCCCCGGCCTGCGCGGTCGCCGAGCCCCACAAGAAGTACTCGGGCGAGACCCGCTTCCCGCTGATCTTCCAGAACATGCACCGGTACTTCTTCTACGCGGCCATCCCGGTCGCCGGAATCCTCACCTATGACACGGTGCTCACCTTCCGCGACGAGAACTACGAGTGGGGCCACATGGGTCTCGGCACACTCGTCTTCCTCGTCAACATCGTGCTCATCTGGGCCTACACGCTCTCCTGCCACTCCTGCCGGCACATCATCGGCGGCCGGCTGAAGCACTTCTCCAAGCATCCGGTGCGCTATCGCATGTGGGGCTGGGTCGGCAGGCTCAACGAGCACCACATGCTGCTCGCCTGGGCCTCGCTGATCAGCGTCGGACTCTGCGACTTCTACGTGTATCTGATCGCGTCCGGTGCCTTCGACGATCCGAGGTTGTTCTGAGATGACAGAGCTGGAACGACAGCAGTGGGACGTCGTGATCGTCGGCGCGGGCGGCGCCGGTCTGCGGGCGGCCATCGAGGCGCGCGAGCAGGGCGCCCGTACGGCCGTGATCTGCAAGTCCCTGTTCGGCAAGGCCCACACGGTGATGGCCGAGGGCGGAATTGCCGCCTCCATGGGCAATGTGAACTCCGGAGACAACTGGAAGGTGCACTTCCGCGACACCATGCGCGGAGGGAAGTTCCTCAACCAGTGGCGGATGGCCGAACTCCACGCCCAGGAGGCCCCCGACCGGGTCTGGGAACTGGAGACCTGGGGCGCGCTCTTCGACCGCACCCACGACGGAAAGATCTCCCAGCGGAACTTCGGCGGGCACGAGTACCCCCGACTCGCCCACGTCGGCGACCGCACCGGCCTTGAGCTCATCCGCACCCTCCAACAGAAGATCGTCTCGCTGCAACAGGAGGACGAGGCCGAGTTCGGCGACTACGAGGCGCGGCTCAAGGTCTTCCAGGAGTGCACGGTCACCCGCATCCTCAAGGACGGCGACCGGGTCTCCGGCACCTTCTGCTACGAGCGCGAGACCGGCCGCTTCTTCGTCCTGGAGGCCCCGGCGGTCGTCCTCGCCACCGGCGGCATCGGCAAGTCCTTCAAGGTGACGTCCAACTCCTGGGAGTACACGGGGGACGGACACGCACTCGCACTCCTCGCGGGCGCGCCACTGCTCAACATGGAGTTCGTGCAGTTCCACCCGACCGGAATGGTCTGGCCGCCCTCGGTGAAGGGCATCCTCGTCACCGAGTCGGTCCGCGGAGACGGCGGAGTGCTGCGCAACTCCGAAGGCAAGCGGTTCATGTTCGAGTACATCCCCGATGTCTTCAAGGAGAAGTACGCGCAGACGGAGGAGGAGGGCGACCGCTGGTACGAGGACCCGGACAACAACCGCCGCCCGCCGGAACTGCTACCGCGCGACGAGGTCGCCCGGGCCATCAACTCCGAGGTGAAGGCCGGCCGCGGCTCACCGCACGGCGGAGTGTTCCTCGACGTCTCGACCCGGATGCCTGCCGATGTCATCCGGCGCCGACTGCCGTCGATGTACCACCAGTTCAAGGAACTCGCGGACGTGGACATCACCGCCGAGGCCATGGAAGTGGGTCCCACCTGCCACTATGTGATGGGCGGGATCGCGGTCGAGTCCGAGAGCGCTGCGGCCGTCGGGGTACCCGGGCTGTTCGCAGCGGGCGAGGTCGCGGGCGGTATGCACGGCTCCAACCGACTGGGCGGCAACTCCCTCTCCGACCTCCTGGTCTTCGGCCGCCGCGCGGGACTGCACGCCGCCGAGCACGCGGCGGCGCTCGTCTCCCGTCCCGCCGTGGACGAGGCGCAGATCGACGCGGCGGCTGCCGAGGCGCTACGGCCGTTCCGGGCGGAGGCCCAGCCGGGTGGTGCGCAGCCGGAGAATCCGTACACGCTCCACCAGGAGCTCCAGCAGACGATGAACGACCTGGTCGGCATCATCCGGCGCGGTGGGGAGATGGAACAGGCGCTGGACAAGCTCGGTGATCTGCGTGGCCGGGCCCGGCGGGCGGGGGTCGAGGGACACCGCCAGTTCAACCCCGGCTGGCACCTCTCGCTGGATCTGCGGAACATGCTGCTGGTCAGCGAGTGCATCGCCCGGGCGGCGCTGGAGCGTACCGAGAGCCGCGGCGGCCACACCCGCGAGGACTGTCCCACGATGGAACGCGAGTGGCGACCGGTGAACCTGCTGTGCCGACTGGTCGATCCCACCGGAAGTCCGGCGGCCGATCCACGGCAGGGACAGATCGCCCTGGAACGCCGTGCCACCGAACCCATCCGTCCGGACCTGCTCGCTCTCTTCGAGAAGGAAGAGTTGGTCAAGTACCTCTCCGAAGAGGAGCTCTACCAGTGAGTGCGACGGCTTCCACCCAGTACACGGCGCACTTCCGGGTGTGGCGGGGCGATCAGGACGGCGGGCAGTTGGAGGACTTCGCCGTCGAGGTCCACGAGGGCGAAGTGGTGCTCGACATCATCCATCGCCTCCAGGCCACGCAGGCGTCGGACCTCGCGGTCCGCTGGAACTGCAAGGCCGGCAAGTGCGGTTCGTGTAGCGCCGAGATCAACGGCCGACCGCGGTTGCTCTGTATGACCCGGATGTCCGTCTTCACCCGCGAGGAGACGATCACGGTGACGCCGCTGCGGGCGTTCCCCGTGGTGCGCGATCTGGTGACGGACGTGTCCTTCAACTACACCAAGGCGCGCGAGGTGCCGTCGTTCGTACCGCCTCCCGGGGTGGCGGCGGGCGAGTACCGGATGCAGCAGGTGGACGTGGACCGCTCGCAGGAGTTCCGCAAGTGCATCGAGTGCTTCCTGTGCCAGGACACCTGCCATGTGGTGCGTGACCACGAGGAGAACAAGGAGGCGTTCGCCGGACCGCGGTTCCTGATGCGGGTGGCCGAGCTGGACATGCATCCGCTGGACGCCGCGGCCCAGACCGGCCTCGACCGTAAGAAGACCGCGCAGGACGAACACGGTCTCGGGTACTGCAACATCACCAAATGTTGTACGGAGGTCTGCCCCGAGGGCATCAAGATCACGGACAATGCGCTCATTCCCCTGAAGGAACGCGCCGTGGACCGCAAGTACGACCCGTTGGTGTGGCTCGGCAGCAAGATCGGCCGGCGGCCGGGCGCGCGGGGCTGAGGCGACGAGCGTGGCTCGGGGTCCCGTGCGGCCCCGAGCCACACTCGCCCACGGCCGCTGAAGACATCGCCTACCCCGTCTGGCCTCCGTCGGCTCGCGAGCCATAAAAGCCGGGCATAGCCTCCCGAATGTGACCCGAATAGCCCTTCGGACGCTGCTGGCCGTGCTGGTGGCGGCATGGTGGCTGATCGTGCCCGCCGAACCGACCGCTCGGGCCGACGGCCCCGTCGTCCTGGAGCGCCAGGGTCAGATCACCGATCGGGTGGACGCACTCGGTGACCGCCGCGCGGGCGTCGCGCAGGCCCTCGAACGGCTCGACCGCCAAGAGCGGCTCCAACTCTTCGTCGTCTACGTACACGACTTCTCCGGCCGTCCGGCCCAGGAGTGGGCCGACGCCACCGCACGCCGCAACGGCCTCGGGCAGAGCGATGCCCTGCTGGCCGTGGCCACGCGCGATCGGCAGTACACGTACTGGGTGCCCGCGGACTCGCCCCTGACGGACGCCCGACTCTCCGAGGTCGCCGCGGTGGCCATCGAGCCTCCCCTACGACAGAACGACTGGGCCGGCGCCGCCATCGGGGCGGCGAACGGCTACGCCGCCGCACTGAGCGACCGACCGGTGCCCACGCCCGTCATCACACCCGGTGATCCCGACCCCGGCGGATCGGCATCCGGCGTGGACGCCGGCGATCTGGTGCTGCCCCTCGTGCTCGTGGGCGGAGCGGGGGCGATCGGCGCCTACGCCTGGGCGAGACGCCGACGGCGCACAACCACCCGGACGACTCCACAGGGCGATCGGGGTTGGGCGGGCGGCGGCGCTCCTGCACCAACGCCCCTGCCCGAACTGGACCAGGAGGCCAGGAAGGCGCTCGTCGAGACCGACGACGCCGTACGCACCAGCCAGGAGGAGTTGGGCTTCGCTGCGGCCCAGTTCGGTGACGCCGCGGCCAGGCCCTTCCAGGAGGCGGTGACGTACGCCAAGGACGAGTTGACCGCGGCCTTCCGGCTGCGCCAACAACTCGACGACGCCCATCCCGAGGACGACGACACCCGGCGGCACATGCTGGACGAGATCCTCGCCCGGTGCGCCGACGCCAATCGACGACTGGACGCCGAAGCCGACGCCTTCGACCGGCTGCGCGCCCTGGAGCAGAACGCCCCGCAGGCACTGGCCGCCGCGGAAGCCGCCTTCGCCGACCTCGACGGACGGGTGATCACCACCGAAGCCACGCTGTCCGTGATGCGCGAACGGTACGCGCCCTCGGCCTCCTCACCGGTCGCCGCCGACGCCGACCAGGCCAAGGAACGGCTCGTCTTCGCGCGGGCCGGGCTCGACCGGGCCCGTACGTCGATCGAGGCGGACGACAGGGGCACGGCAGCCGTCCACGTACGAGCCGTGGAAGGGGCGCTGGACCAGGCCGGCCGACTGATGGAAGCGGTGGACCGGCGGGCCAGGGAACTCGCCGAGGCAGCGGGCAAACTGCCCGGCGCACTCAGTGAGACCGACAGCGACCTGGCCGAAGCCGGAGGTCTGTTGAAGGGGACCGGACCGGGTGAGCCGACGGCGGCCCTTCAGGGCCGCATCGCCAGGGCGGAATCGGTGGCGGCCGAAGTGCGGGCGGAGATGGCGGCAGGGCCCTACGACCCCATCGACGCGCTCCGGCGGGTGGAGGAGGCGGATGCGGCACTCGACGCCTCGTTGGCGGGGGCACGGGAGAACGAAGAGGGCGGACGGCGGGCCAGAGCGCTGTTGGAACAGGCCACCCTCACGGCCCGCTCCTCGATCGGCGCCGCAGTCGACTACATCACCACGCACCGCGGTGCGGTGGGCAGCGAAGCCAGGACCCGCCTCGCGGAGGCCCAGCGCCGACTGGCGCACTCGGCGGAGCTCGCCGGTCCCGATGCCGCAGCGGGCGGTGGTGGGAACCCGCAAGCCGCACTCGCCGAGGCCCAGCAGGCCGATGCGCTGGCCCGTCGGGCACAGGACCTGGCCGAGGACGACGTCAGGGGATTCGGGAACCGATTCGGGCCGGGCGGTGTACCAGGGGCAGGAAGCGCAGGAGGAGGACTCGGGGGCGCGGTGCTCGGCGGGATCCTCCTCGGCGGACTGCTCGGCGGTGGAAGGGGTGGGGGCTATGGCGGCGGCATGGGGGGCGGCTTCGGCGGCGGTCCCGGGAGTTTCGGCGGTGGGGGCACACGCGGCCGGATGGGCGGGGGGCGGTTCTGATGCACCGGGTCCCGGGTCACAGCGCCGGGGCGTCCCACCTCAGTGCTGGGCAGGCTCCCCCCGGGGGCCGTTCTCCTGGGTCGGGGCCATGCACCGGGCACCCGTCCCTTCGGTCGGGGCACTGCACCCGCAGCCAGCGCGTACGACGGACGAGGAAGCCATCGCCGGAAGGCGTCCAGCACCCCCCTCAAGGAGATGTGCCATGACCAAACAGACCATCCTCGGCCGGGTGACCCAGTTGGCGAAGGCCAACATCAACGCCCTGATCGACCAGGCGGAAGACCCGCAGAAGATGCTCGACCAACTGATCAGGGACTACACCAACAACATCAGCGAGGCGGAGCAGGCGGTGGCGGGCACCATCGGCAATCTGCGGCTGATGGAGCAGGACCACAAGGAGGACGTGGCGGCGGCGCGGGACTGGGGGGACAAGGCGCTGGCCGCCAGCAAGAAGGCCGACGCCCTGAGGGTCGAAGGGCAGGGTGCGGACGCCGACACCTTCGACCGTCTCGCCAAGGTGGCCCTCCAACGACAGTTGCAGTCCGAGAAGGAGGCGCGCACGGCGGAGCCGACGATCGCCTCCCAGACGGACGTGGTCGAGAAGTTGAAGAGCGGACTCGACGAGATGAAGATCAAACTCGGCGAGCTCCAGTCGAAGCGGGACGAACTGGTGGCCCGCTCACGGACTGCGTACGCCCAGAACCAGATGATGGACGCGGTGAAGAGCATCAACGTGCTCGATCCCAGCAGCGAGATTTCACGGTTCGAGGACAAGGTGCGTCGCGAGGAGGCCAGGGCACTGGGCAAACAGGAACTGGCCGCGTCCTCGCTGGACGCCCAGTTCGAACAGTTGGACAGCCTCGGGGACACGGCGGAGGTGGAAGCCCGACTGGCGGCCCTCAAGGCCGCCTCCTAGCGTCTTTCTTTTGGATCAGGCTGGATCAGGGAGCGGGGTCTGGGACGAGGTGCCCGGGAGGCGTGCGGTCCCGGGCTCGCTGGAAGGGCGGGGTCTGTCGTCCGGCGAGCCCGTCGGCGGTGGGGAGGCCGATCAGAACATGCTGAGCAGTTGCTCCACGGTGGGTTCGGCGGCCGGTCCGTCGTCCGGCAGGGCCAGTTCGAACCAGACGGTCTTGCCGCGGGGCGTCCGGCGCGAGCCCCAGCCTGCGCTGAGCATGCCCACCAGTTGGAGGCCCCGGCCGCCTTCGTCGGTGTCCCGCGCCCTTCGGCGTCGCGGCTGGACCAGCCCCGCGTCCCACACCTCACAGACCAGGGTGCGATCGCGCAGCAGCCGAAGCCGAATCTCGCCCTCGCCGTACCTCAGGGCGTTGGTCACAAGCTCGCTCACCAACAGTTCTACGGTGTCGACGAGGGCGTCGAGGTCCCAGGAGAGCAGTTGGCCCCGGGTGAGTTCACGGGCGCGTCCGACCGAGCGCGGCTCGCGCGGCAGTCGCCAGTCACCGACGGCGTCGGCGGGCAGTCCTTGCACCTGGGCCATCAGCAGGGCGATGTCATCCTCGCCGTGCCGGGTGTCGAGCGTGTTCAGCACGTGGTCGCAGACGTCCTCCAACGACTTGGAGACGTCCGCGGGCCGTATCGCCGCCGGCGACCGGTGCCCCGGTGCGGGCCGGGAGGGGTCGGTCAGAGCGGTGCGGAAGGCAAGCAGTCCGTCGTCGAGGGGCTGGTCACGGGATTCGACGAGACCATCGGTGTAGAGGGCGAGGAGTGCTCCTTCCGGGAGCTCGACCTCGACCTCTTCGAAGGGCTCACCGCCGACGCCCAGGGGCATCCCCGGAGGCACGTCGAGCAACAGTGCCTCCTCGCCCGGTTCGACGAGGACGGGCGGCAGATGCCCCGCGTTGGCGAAGGTGCACCGCCGGGTGACCGGGTCGTAGACGGCGTAGACGCAGGTGGCGAGGTACACCTCGGCGAGGTCGGCCTCACGGGACTTATGGGCGACGCGTGCGGACTGCTGGGCGCCGATGGGGCTGCCGAGTCCTCGGGCGACCTCGTCCAGCGCGGAGAGCACCTCCGCGGGTTCCAGGTCGAGCAGTGCCAGGGTCCTGACCGCCGTCCGCAGTTCGCCCATGGCCACCGCCGCCCGCAGTCCCCGCCCCATCACATCGCCGACGACGAGTGCCGTGCGGTGCCCGGGGAGTTCGATGACGTCGAACCAGTCCCCGCCGACTTCGGTCGCGGTGTTGCCGGGGAGGTAGCGACAGGCGATGTCGAGGCCGGCGGCCTCGGGGTCGCCCGGTGGGAGGAGGCTGCGCTGGAGGATCAACGCCCGCTCGTGCTCCCTGCGGTAGAGGCGCGCGTTGTCGATGCAGACCGCGGCACGGGCGGCGAGTTCCGTCGCCAACGCCCGGTCGCGCTCGCCGAAGGGCTCGCTCCCCTTGGCCCGGGAGAACTGCACCAGTCCGACGACCGTGTCGTGGGCCATCATCGGCACGGCGAGCGTGGACTGGACGAGGCTGCCCTCCTCGCCGGGTATCAACTGGACGCGAGCCGCGCGCAGGGCGTTGGCGCACGGCGAGTTGAAGGCGTAGCGGTGGACCTCGCCCACGGAGGTGGGGGTGTTGCCGCGGGAGCCGCAGCCCGGTGTCGTGATCAGGGGGGCGTCGGAGACCGCGCTGGCGAAGGCGACGCGGCGGAGGGTGGCGGTTCCCGCACCGGCGCCTTCGGCGCGCGGGGAGTCCCACCGGCCGGGCGGGGCTTCCTCTCCGGTGAGCAGCCCCTGGTAGAGGTCGACGGACGCGAGGTCGCAGAAGCCGGGGACGGCGACGTCGAGGAGTTCGCGGGCGGTCGTCTCCAGATCGAGCGAGTTGCCGATGCGGGCGCTCGCCTCGTTGAGGAGCGCGAGGTTGCGGCGGGCGTTCGCGGCTTCACGGGCGGCGACATGACGGCGGGTGACATCGGTGCCGATGCCGGCCACGCCGACGGGGCGTCCGGAGCCGCTGTGGACGCGGTAGAGATTGATCGACCAGTGCCTGCGGTCCGTGCTGTTGGGTATCGAGCCCACGAGTTGGAGGTCGATCGCCGGTTCACCGGTCGCGAGGACCCTGCGCAGCGACGCCGTCATCCGGTCCGCTTCGGAGCGGGAGAGGTAGTCGTAGACCGTCCGCCCCCGGTGGTCATCGGCGGAGCCCCCGAAGAGGGTGGCGAAGCGCTGGTTGGCGCGCTGCACCTTGAGGTCGGTGCCGAAGAGGAGAAACCCAAAGGGGGATTGGCCGAAAATGGCCTGCGAGGCAGCGAGATCGGTTTCGATCCGACGCAACGCTTGGACATCGACGACGATACAGAGGGCCGCGCGGGCCCCCGTCTCCGTCTCACTGGGCATCACATAGATCTCGGCTACCCCTTGGGCACCTTCGACTCCCGGCAACCGGTAGGGGACGAGTCCCGTCCACTCCTTGCCGTCGAGGATCTCCGCCACCTGGCGCCGACCGCGCGGGCGCAGCTCAGCGGGGACGAAGACCTCGACCGGGTCCTTGCCCCTGACCTCGGCGGCCGTCATGCCGAAGAGCTCTACCGCACGTTGACTCCACTGATCGATCCGACCGTCAGGACCGATCGAAAAAGAGGCGGCCCTGATGTAGTCATAGATCGAGCCAGGCGGGTTGCTCTGCCATACAACGCTGCCTGTCGACCCAGATATCTCGCTCACGCGACCGTCCCCTCCAGCTCACCGCACCGGACCGGCCATGACCGCAGTATTCAGCACTACGGCGCTGACGGACACGGCGTTCACGATCACAGCACGGTCTCGTTCATTTTGCGCCGTACGAGCTGTGATCGTTGTCCCTTCACACTTTTAACCGGCAAGTGCCAGCTCGAACCACACCGTCTTGCCTTCTGTGTCCCGTCTGGTACCCCAGCGGCGGGCGGAACCGGCGACCAGTTGGAGGCCCCGACCGCCCTCGTCATCGTGGGCGGCGACCCGTTCGGTGGGGGGATCGGGCAGGGGGTCGGAGACCTCGACCAGCAGGGAGGGAGGGCCCTCGACCGGTTCCCGGTGGGCGACCCGGACGCCGATCGGCCCCGAGGCATAGCGCAGGGAGTTGGTCACCAGTTCGCTGACCAGCAGGACGGTCACATCGCGCGTACCGGGGTCCAGCCCCCAGGCGTTCAAGGTGTCGCGAACGGCGTGGCGTGCGGTGCGTACGGCGTTGGCCTCGGCAGGGAAGGTCCACTCGGCGCGTGCGCCGTCAATGTCGATCACGCCGCTCACTTCCCGGATCGCAGCAGACTCGCACCCCTCTCAACGGGGTTAACCAGCACATACCCGGTATTTGGTGTGGGATATCGCGATAAGCCACTTAAACGGCATGTCGCTGATGCACTTGGCGTAGGGGATGAGCGGCACCCGCCATGCCGGACGCGGTGTCGTCGCCGACTGCGTCGAGGGCTCTCACCTGGGGAGGGCTGCCGGAAGTCGAGGAGCCGTCACCCCCGGCGGGATGTGGGAGTGGCCCACCCCTTCGATACGCGGCCCCGCGCACCCGTCCAGCGCAATCCACGAGCGCCCTTCCCGCCGAGGACCGACGGTCGAGTCGTCATCCATTGCCGGACAAGGGGCGCAGGTCGCCACTCAGACCGAGCGCCCATCGCCTTCGACCGGGAACGCGTCGCGGGTTTGACGCAACTGACGTGCTGCTTCGGCCACGGCCGGGCGGTCCTGGTCGAGCCAGTCCACGCTGTCGGTCTCATCGGGGAACAACCAGCGCAGGGCGTCGTGGTCTTCCAACGGCTGCGGTTCGCCCGACACCAGTCGCGCTGTCCACACCTGGAGCACATAGCCCGACTTCAACGGCCACTCACCAGGGATCCTGTTGAGGATCTCGGCTTCCACCCCGAGTTCTTCCCGCAGCTCACGCAGGAGTCCGTCCTCGGCACTCTCCCCCGGCTCCAACTTGCCGCCCGGCAACTCCCAGCGACCGGCGACATCCGCGGGGGCGCTGCGCCGTGCGGCGAGCATTCGCCCACCGTCGTATACGGCTGCGGCCACCACCACCACGGGATCAGTCATATGCGGGAGCCTACTGCGCGGGCCACCGGCGGGAGCATTGAACGGTTGAGGGGCACCCCCAAGGAACTGCGGCGACCCGTCCCCGAAGGGGTCGCCGGGTCAGGAGTCAGGGGCACGAAGCATCGACGCGATCGGACCCGTTCAGAACGCCCTGTGCCAGCGGAATGCTCCTCCGCGGGAGCGTCAGCGCAACGCCCCGAGCGAAGCGCGGCGGCAGAGAGAGGCGCCGTTTCAGAGAGTTGTGCGCTCGATCCGCTCAACCCAGTAGACCTGTTTGTGCCCCTTGCTATCGAGCGAGGTGACCATCCGCTGAGCCTCGTCCTCGGTGGCGTACCGGCCGACGCGATAGCGGTTGCCGTTGTCGTCCTCGCGTATGACGAGCCAGGGGAGCACAGCGCTGGTGTCACTCATCGCACTCCTCCTTCGATTGATTCGCACGCCCGTAACCGTGGCCAGGAAACCGCAATGCGCATATGCCCGAGCCTACGCCTGACCTTCACTCAGCGGATACGGGTTTACACAAAGAGGCAGGAAACAGAGGGCGCGCGGTGGTCAGCGCACTCCCTGGAGTCAATCCCAGCACCATGGAGCACTCCCCCGCTCTCCCGCCACCCGCTCCACCACCATGGGGCAGACCGTCTTCAACGAGCACCACGGGCTGCACTCACGACGGTGTGTCCGCTCGAACTCATTTCACCGGGAGGCGATAGGCCACCCGGAACCGATCGGCGAGGACGACGACGTCCGCCGTCTCGACCGGTTGGCCGGAGGCGTAGTAGGTGCGCGCCACCACCATCACCACATGTCCCGGCACCCCGCCGAGCGTCATCAGTTCCTCAGCCAATCCCGGTCGAGCACCGACCTCTTCCGAGACGTTGTCCACGACGACATCGATGGCCGCCATCCGTTCGACCACCCCGCACCCGCCCAACGGCCCCTCTTCGGGCAGCATCACGGGGGTGCGCCCGGTGACGGCCAGCGGCTCCCACGAGGTGGAGAGCATCATCGCCTCGCCGCCGTCGCGAAACACATAGCGGGTGCGCATCAGACGGGCGCCGACGTCGACACCGAGGCGGGCCGCGATCTCCGCGCTTGCCGCCTCCTGCTCGCTACTGGACTCCCAGGTGCCCCGCGCGCCCTGAGCCGCCTGCTCCTGCCGAAAGGGATTGCCCCCTTGCGGCGAGCGGTAGCCGGTCCGGGAGATCCGACGGGGAACCGGACGCTCCCGTACATAGGTCCCCGATCCGGAACGGCCCTCCACGAGGCCCTCGGCCATCAGCACCTTGCGCGCCTCCAGAGCGACCGTGTCCGAAACCCCGTATTCCGCACGAATGCGAGCCTGCGAGGGGAGACGGGTGTGGGGCGGCAGGGAACCATCGACGATCTTCTGGCGGAGATCGCCGGCAACGCGCAAATACGCGGGCTGCTCACCGAATGTCACTGGCCACTCCCCTCACATTGACAGACAGCAACAGCCTGACAACGGCGGATTGTTGCCCGCAACTATGGGCCAGAGTTTCACTCGAAGTGATGACTTGGCCCCCTACGACCGATTCCCACCTGCCTCAGCAGACACATTTCCTCAACCCAAATGATCGTTCATTACCTAAGCATTGACCTTATTGGTACAGACCAATAACGTCCTGAGCTGCACGACGCCCGTTCACGGAGATGTGTCGGCGCACGACCACGCCGAGACACACAGAGGAATGAGTCATATGCGTCGAAGAACCCTTGTTCGCACCGCAGTTGCAGCCTGCGCGCTTTCCCTCATGGCGACCGTCGCCCCCGCGGCGACCGCCGACCCGGCGGGTGCGACCGTCACCCCGAGGGCCGCCGCCGGCGCCTCCCACGACGACGATGACGACAAGCGCTCCTACAAGCGCGTCGGCTACTTCACCCAGTGGGGCGTCTACGGCCGGAACTACCAGGTCAAGGACATGGACAAGACCGGTCAGGCGGCCAAGCTCACCCACATCAACTACGCCTTCGGCAATGTCAGCCCCGAAGGCAAGTGCTACATGCCGAGCACGCTCGGCGAGGGTGACCCCTGGGCCGACTACGTACGCCCGCTGGACGCCGCCAACTCGGTCGACGGCGTCGCGGACGACTGGAACCAACCCCTCGCAGGAAACTTCAACCAGCTCGTCGAGCTGAAGGCCAAGTACCCCGGCCTGAAGGCGCTGATCTCGCTGGGCGGCTGGAGCTGGTCGACCCACTTCTCCAACGCGGCCCTCACCCCCGAGTCCCGCAAGGCTCTCGTCTCCTCCTGCATCGACCTCTACATCAAGGGCAATCTGCCCGTGGACGGCACACGGGGCGGAGCCGGAGCGGCAGCCGGAGTGTTCGACGGCATCGACGTCGACTGGGAGTGGCCCGGCTCCTCCGGTGAGGACGACACCCCTTACCGCCCCGAGGACAAGAAGAACTTCACCGCCCTGGTGAAGGAGTTCCGCACCCAGCTCGACGCCTACGCGAAGAGCGAGGCCGTCCGGACGGGCAAGAAGGCCAAGCACTACGACCTCACCGCCTTCGTCCCGACCGCCCCCGCCAAGATCGACGCTGGCTTCGAGGTCCGCAAGATCATGCGCGATCTGGACTGGGTCAACCTCCAGGGCTACGACTTCCACGTCTCAGGTGAGGCGACCACGAACCAGCAGTCCGCCCTGCGGGCGAAGAACGACTTCAGTGTCGACCAAACCGTGAACGACTGGCTCAAGCGCGGCGCTCCCGCCCGCAAGCTGGTCGTGGGCCTCCCGTTCTACGGTCAGGGCTGGACCGGAGTGACCGGTGGGGGCGACGGGCTGAACCAGCCCGCCGCGCGCCCCGCGCCCGCCACCTGGCAGGCCGGCTACGAGGACTACAAGGCCCTGAAGAAGCTGGTCGACTCGGGGACGTACCAGGTCCACCGCGACAAGAAGAACGGGCACGCCTGGATCTTCGACGGCAACACCCTGTGGACGTACGACGACCCCCAGGTGCTGCGCGCCAAGACGGAGTACATCCGCGAGGAGGGTCTCGGCGGGGCCATGGTCTGGTCCCTGGACGGAGACACCTCAGACGGTGAGTTGATGTCCAGCATCGACCGTGGACTCAAGCGCCGCTGATGTGGCACAGCTCCCCCGGAGTCAGTGACTCCGGGGGAGCGATCGGAACGAGGCCGGCGTCGTACGGGCTGTCGGTGGCCCGGGGGGCGCCGGTCTCTTCCGCACCACCCCCCGGGCGGCCGGGTGTACCTACCCGTCTGCCGAGGCCGACCGCGCGGATCGCCACCCGTGGAAGCTCGCGCCCGTACCCGGCCAGCCCGACCACCACCGAGAGCGCCGGACGGCATCGACTCAGACGGAGCTCTCCTCGCCGACCTCATCGACCGGCGGCACGGTCTCCAGCCCGATGGCACTGCGGAGGGCGATCTCCGTCTTCCGGGCCAGGGTGGTCTCCCCCGCCCGGCTGTGCTCCCAAAAACGCTCCTCGTCCCGAGCCTCGGCCGCCTTCTGCCAGCGCGCCCCGGCCCGTTCGAACTCCGCGGCCCGGGTCGCAGCCACGCCGGCCGCGCCCTGTGGCCAGGCGTGCTGTCGCAGCGCCCGCGCCTGCCCGGTGAGGGCCGCGGCCACGCGTGTCGCCCAGCTCTGGTGACCTGCGACGTCCTCGGCGAAGTCCGCTTCGGGAATCACGTAGTGCGCCTGAAGGATCAGGCTTTCGGCCCGGAGGTACGCCAGCTGGTGGGTGTCGAGGACGGTGGCGTCCCGCCGTACGGAACCCGTCGTCATCTCGCCCTTGGTGGTGGCGAACCCGCAGGTGATGCTTCTGTCACCCAACCGCCAGCTCTCACGGGTCGGCAGGTAGTAGTAGAAGTCCATGGCGTGGGGCACCACCCACGGGTCCATCGCATAGGCGTCGTTGATCTTCTGGCAGCCCGTTTCGGCCAGGGCCTCCAGCCGTCGTGCACCCGGGAACTCGCCGTATCCGGTGATCTTGTGGTCTCCGGCGATCTCCGCCTGGTGCTCGCCGGCACACTCCACCGTCTCGACGGCGGCGGTCTCCTTCTCCTCGGTCACACCCTCGCCCGGCAGGTTGAAACAGTCACCCGTGCGCAGATCGAGGGTGCTGCGGGAACGCGACGCCTCGTCCATGCCTTCCTTCATCCCCTCCCACGCGCTGCCGAGGACACCGGTCGCCAGCAGGGCGAGCGTCAGCAGGGTGCTGATCGAGGAGAGGACGGTGCCCGCTATCGCCATGCCCTTGCCGCGCTCCCCACGGCGCCGGATCTGCCTCAGCGAGACCAGACCGAAGACGAGACCGAGCGGCGGCAGACAGCAGACGATGCCGCTCACCAGGGAGACGATGGAGAGGCCGTTCACCGCGGGGGGCGGCACGAAGGGCGGTACGGGGTACGACTGATACGGCTGGTTCGGCAGATAGGCCGGGTGTTGGTGTGGTGTGGGGTGCGGCTGGTACGGCTGCTGTCCGCCCTGCTGCGATGGATCCACGGATGCGGCGCTCCTCGTCGGAAGTGGAGTGGGGCCGGGGTAGGCCGAAATCGTATAGACCGACCAACCGCCCGCCGTGCGCCGGGTCCACAGCGAAAAGGGGCGGTCGCGATGGCGACCGCCCCTCTGTCGAACACCGACACCACATCAGCGGGAAATCTCTGACGTACTGTCAGTCAAGCCGTTCCACGATCAGAACTGGAGTGCCCACAGGTCGATCTTGCCGACGTCCTGGGAGGCGTTGTCGCTGACCCTCAGCTTCCAGGTCCCGTTGGCGACCTCGGACGACGCATTCACCGAGTAGGTGGTGTTCACGTTGTCCGTGCTGCCGCCCGCCCCGTACGCCTTGAGGTTGTAGACGGTCCCGTCGGGCGCGACCAGGTCGATCCGCAGATCGCCGATGTAGGTGTGCTTGATGTCGACGGGCACGCTCAGCGCGGCCGGGGCGTTGCCGGCGACACCGCTCACCGTGACCGGCGACTCCACGGTGGCGTGGTCGTTGATGGCGTGGTCAGCGGCGTTCTCGAAGCGCTTGCCGGGGGGATTGGTGTCTCCGGTGCCGACGTAGAGCAGGCGGTTCGGCGATCCGGGGCCCGGGTTGGTGACGACTCCGGCGGTGGCTGCCGTGGTCAGTGCGGTGGAGACCTGTGCGGGGGTCGCACCCGTGTTGGTCGCGAGGTACAGCGCCGCCGCACCCGCCACGTGCGGTGCCGCCATCGATGTGCCGGAGATGGTGCTGGTCGCCGTGTCGCTGGTGTGCCACGCGGAGGTGATGGACGAACCGGGGGCGAAGATGTCCAGCACGCCTCCGTAGTTGGAGAAGCTGGACCGGGCGTCGGTGTTGGTGGTGGACCCGACGGTGATGGCCTCGGTCACCCGCGCGGGCGAGTAGTTGGCGGCATCCGCGTTGGAGTTGCCCGCGGCGATCGCGTAGGTGACCCCGGAGGCGATCGAGTTGCGCACGGCGGCGTCGAGGGTGGCATCGGCGCCGCCGCCGAGGCTGAGGTTGGCGACGGCGGGCTTGACCGCATTGCGCGTCACCCAGTCGATGCCGGCGACGACACCGGCGGTCGTCCCCGAACCGGCATTGTTGAGCACCCGCACGCCGACGATCTTCGCCTTCTTGGCGACGCCGTGGGCACTACCGGCGATGGTCCCGGCGACATGGGTGCCGTGTCCGTTGCCGTCCTGGGCGACGTTGTCGTTGTCGACGGCGTCGTAGCCGTCGCTGGCACGGCCGCCGAAGTCCGCGTGCGAGATGCGCACCCCGGTGTCGATGACGTACGCGGTCACGCCCTCACCGGCGGTGTCCGGGTAGGTGTAGCTGCCGTTGAGGGGCAGTGCGCGCTGATCGATCCGGTCCAGTCCCCAGGACGGCGGATTGGGCTGGGTCGCGGCAATGGTGAAGGTGCGGTTCTGGACGACGGTGGCAACGGCCGGGTCGGCGGCGAACTTCTTGGCCTGCGCCTCGGGCAGCTGTACGGCGTACCCGTTCAGCGCCTCGTGGTACGTGTGCCGGATCTTGGCTCCGTACTCGGCGGCGAGGGCCCGGCCTTGAGGGGAGGCGGCATCGGCGGCCGAGTCGCGCAGGGTGACGATGTAGCTGTCCTTGATGACGCCCGGGGCGCCCGCGTTCTGAATGATCCCTTCCGGCGCCTGCTCGGCCGCGGCGGCCGGAAGCACGGAGGCCGCGCCGAGCGCGAGGGCAGCAACAGTTATGGCACTGGCCGCAGTAAGTCTTCGACGCGGAATACGCAGCACTGTCATGTCGGGGGATCCTCCTCGATGGGTGACACATGCGATCTTCATCATGGGCATGACAATTAATGGCAGCTGAATCTGCCATGTACATGCCTTGACTGCTGAGCGAAAGATTGGCCGCTCCATAGGAATCCCACAAGGGGCCGCACGCCGATGTAACACATGCGCCACACAAGTCACTCAGCGTTCAACACCCGTTGGCGCCGCCACCCCTGCCACCGTGCACACCACCCGACTGGGGCTGCGACCGGCGAACCAGGCACTCCGACAGGAGGATGCCCGCGGGGGTTCAGAGCCCAGGTCTCGCCGACTCCGGTGCGCGAGACCGCAACGACGGGAACACGTTCGTCGGCGAGTGTGGCGCGATGGCGATGGTCACACGGGCGGAACCCGTGATTCGAGAAGTACGGCACGGGCCGGTCAGGCAGGGACCCGGAGGCATACGTCCCGGAGCGAATCGAAGAGGCAACGGGCAACCCCGCCGAACCTCGATCCTTCAAACGCACCTCGTGCCAGACTCGCTTTCGGATGCACAGCGAGACGACTCCGTCACGACGGGTGTTCGCTGCCGAGTCCTTACTTCGTCTTGCGAATTCGAACCAAGGTCCCTCGTGGGCCTGCACGGCTCTCATGGTCGCTGTTCAAAGGGGAGGTTGATGGTGAGTGCGAATGTACGTTTCGGCCCGGAGCTCCGCCGTTTACGACAGGAAGCGGGGCTCACTCTGACCGAGTTCTCCGCGGCCCTCAACTACGACAAGGGGCATCTCAGCAAGGTCGAGCGCGGGGAGCGTTCCGCGTCCCCCCAGTTGGCCAGGCGGTGCGACGCCTTCCTCGGGGCGGACGGCGAGTTACAACGCCTGGCCGCCAGCCCGGAGATCGACGCGGACACCGCAGAGAACCCTGCTCCGAGCCCGTGGCTCGTCGGGCGCCGGGCGGTTCTCGCAGCGGGTTCGGGCGCGTTGATCGACCTCGGCCTAAAACTCGGCAGCCAGGCGCCCCCTGCTACCAACCCTCTCCTCCCCTCCTTCCTGGCCCAGTTCGACCAGTTGCGAAAACTCGGCCAGTCCACCGCGCCGAAGGTCCTGCTTCCCCTGCTGGAGACGCAGACGCGCACGGTCGCCGGCCTGGTCACCGACACCCCGTCCGCCACTCGATCCCCCATGCTCCTGCTCGCATCGCGGTTCGCAGAGTTCACCGGCTGGATGGCTCAGGAAGCCGGAGACAGCGGCGCGGCACTCGGCTGGACCGGCGAGGCAGCCGAACTGGCGCGTGCCGGGGGTGATCCGTTCCTCGGTTCCTACGCGCTCGTCCGACGTGCCCTGGTCACGCTCTACGACGGGGACGCTGTGGGCACGATCGCCCTGGCCCGCCAGGCCCAGGGCGACGAACTCCCGCCGCGCATCCGGGGACTCGCGGCCCAGAGGGAGGCGCAGGGACACGCGCTCGTCGGTGACGAACGCGACTGCCTCCGCAGTCTCGACCGGGCGCGGAAGCTCCTCGACAGCGACGACGCCCGTAACGGCACTGAGCCTCTGATCGGCACCACCCATGTGAGCGATCCGGCGGAGATGACGACCGGCTGGTGCCTCTATGACCTCGGCCGCCCCAAGGCCGCCGCCGAGATTCTCGACCGGGAATGCCGTCGCCTCCCGCCGCACGCGTTGCGCACCCGCGCCCGGTACGGCTTCCGTAGATCCTTGGCCCACGCCGCCTCCGGAGAGGTCGAGCACGCGTGCACGATCGCCGCGGAGTTCCTAGGGGTGATGCCGGCCGTGCCCTCAGCCACGGTGAACAGCGACGTCCGACGTCTCGCGCGGGAACTCTCCCGGTTCCGGAGCAGCCGGGCCGTACGCGATCTCCAGCCGGCACTGGCCCAGGTGCTCGCCCCCGCGCACGACTGACACGCGCCCCACGAACGACACCTGCTTGAGCCGCCCGGTACGTCGGACCATCCGGCAGCCCGGCTCGTCCGGATCCGACGATTCCACCACCCTCTGATCCCCACCTGTCGCACCGCACCCCGGTTTCTTCGGGCTGCCCTCGACCGGTGACGCGCCCATGGCCACCCGTACGCCTCCCGTGGTCGCGCTGTACCGCCTCACGGTCCGCCCCCGGACCAGAGGGACCGGGGGAACCAGCGCCACGGAGCCCTGGTTCCCGACCTCCGCGCTCATATCCATGCGCACTCTCCCGAAGGGACCCGTACATGAATGACGTCTTCGTCAACTACCGCACAGGCGACGAGGAATCCGCCGCGACCATGATCGCCGGAGAGCTGAGCCGGCGCTTCGGCGACGATCGGATCTTCTTCGCAAGCAGCTCGATCAAAATCGGGCACCGCTTCCCAAAGGAACTGGACAAGGCGATGAACGAGTGCGAGGCGCTCCTCGCCGTGATCGGCCCGCGCTGGACGGAGGTACGGGGGGCCGATGGCCGCCCCGCCCTTGAAGCAGAGCAGGACTGGACCCGTCGGGAGATCCAGACCGCGCTCGACCGCGGGATCCTGGTGATCCCCGTACTCGTTGGACGGGCCACACGGATCGACAGCGCCATCCTCCCGGACGACCTGCGGGAGCTGGCGGACTGCCAGTACAAGCGGTTCGACCACCGCAACCACCGGACGGACCTGACGGCGCTCGGCGACGACCTCGCCCGTCTTCTGCCCGACTTGAGCACGGTGGACCACGACGCCCGTGCAGCGCGGGAGCGGGCGGCGGCGAAGCCCCGTACGAAGTCGATCCAGCGCACCGAGCACACCAGGATGCGGACACATGCCGTCGAGCAGCACATGCGCGGCAGCATCGGAAACCTCAACGGAGACCTGTCCGGCACCTTCGTCAACGAGCCGCAGGGGCCCGTGAACACCGGTTCGGGACGCCAGTACAACGCACCCCACTTCGAGGGCGACAACACCGGGGTCCAGTTCACGGCGGGCGACAACAGCGGAACGGTGCACCAGCGTTTCGAGCGCGAGCGCCGACGCTCGGACGACGAAGGATGACCGAACAGGACCGCGTCACCGTCAATGATCCGCACGGTCCGGTGAACAACGGCGAGGGCCACCAGTACAACTTCTACGGCCGCAGCGCGGCGGAGTGGATGATTCGCAGAGGGGTCGAATCGCTTCGGATCGCCCGTGAGGACCGGATGCGGCTCGCCGACCGGTTCACTGCACCGATGGGCTACCGCGTCGCCGCCGACCGCCTGGAGAAGCCCGGATCGGTGGTGCTGCTGGACGCTGCGCCGGGCAGCGGCCGGCGCGCCGCGGCGATCATGCTGCTGCACAGGCTCCATGAGGAAGGGGGAGTCGACGAGGAAGGGGTCCGGTTCGAGGAGCTTCTCGCCTCGGACCGGCAGGAGGGCACGGACGACAGACGTCTCGCCCCGGGTGAGGGGGATCGCTTCCTCTTCGACCTCTCGGGGATCGTCGACGAGGAGGTGTACGTCAAGGATCAGGGCCGCCTGGCCGTGTACCGGTCACAGGTCCAGGAGGCCGGGGCACACATGGTCGTCGTTCTGCCTTGGGGCATGAAACCCGTCCACGCGTCGGACCTCGAACCACACACGGTGACGCTGGGGCGCCCCCGGGGCGTCGCCGTCGTCACCGGACACCTCCGCATGGACCGGATGGCTCTCAGCCCCACGGATCTGGAGAACGCCGACCTTCAGCGCCTCTGCGACCGCTCCCCCATGCGGGAACTGGCAGGGCTCGCAGGGCTGGTGAGGGCCGCTCGCGACAGCGGGCGGTTCGGCGGCGACTTCGCCGGATGGCTCGACCAGGCGATGCACGCGGTGACCGACCGAGCCGGTGAGGTGGGCCGACAGATGGCCACGGTCCGCACCGCACCCGAACGGGCCCTGCTTCTCGCGACGGCAGTGTTCGAGGAAGCCCGCGCCGATGCCGTCTACGAGGTGTGGCACGGCCTGATGAGGACGGTGAGGCACCGGGGAGAGCCGACGACGGAGCTTGCCCAGACGGATTTTGGGGAGCGATTGACTGCGCTCGGGATCGAGCGGGATCCGGATGGACGGCTCCGCTTCGAGCGCCTGGCCTACGCCGACGCAGTGCGAACCTACTTCTGGGCGAACTTCCCCGGGGTGCGCGACGACCTCAGGGACTGGATCGGTCATGCCGCCGATCTGCGTACTCTGACCACCGATGACCGGGTGAACGTCGTCGTCCGCTTTGGCGAGCAGTCGCTGGCCGTCGGGCGGCCCGACCACCTCTTCAACCTCGCGACCCGCTGGGCAAACAGCACGACCGCGGCGTCTCGTGACCCGCGAGCCGTGGCGGCCCTCGAAATCGGCCTCAACCACCAGAGGTTCGGGGGATGGTTCCGCAAGCGGATGTACGACTGCGTGACGTCCGGCCACTTGTCGGACGGTCTCGCCCGTGTCCTGGCCAGCGCCTGCGCCCAGAACCTCGGCAGGACGCATCCGGACCAGGCGGTCGTCCGGCTCCACCACCTCGCCGTACGAAAAGGGGAGGCGGCGGGCGAGGCCCGGGAGGCACTTCTCGACCTCGTCGGCCGCGACCGTCGGCTCTACCGGCTGCTGATCGACCGCTTGCGGGACCGGACGCGTCGAGGGCCGCGCGGGGCGGAACCCCATCTCCGTCTGCTCACGGAGCTCTTGAGAAGCGACCGGGCACCGGACCCGCCACAGTGGCCGGACCTGTTCCTGGGCTGGAAGACGGTCTTCGCCCAGCCGCCGACGGAGCTTTGGACCCCGCTGGTGAGCAGCTGGCTGAACTCCGTGGCGGGCGACAACACGCAGAAGATCGCGCTGGAGGTGATGGTCGGGGCGACACACGGCGGCACGGCGACTCTCCACCGCCTCTACGCCATCGCCTGCGACTGGGCAGGGCCGGCGCGCCACCCTTCCCGAGCGGCTGTCGCCACCCTCTTCTGGCAGTACATCGACCAGGCCCAGTACGCCCGCACGGAGAGTACGGAACATGCGGGCGCCGAACCACCGACCACGGAAGAGGAACGATGAAACACCGCATTCCCAACCTGCTGTTCGTCGCCCTCTGCGGCCTCACACCCACGGTTCTCGGAAACATCCTGGACTGGTCGGTGTTGCTGTGGGGCTTTATGTCCGCGGTCACGGCCTCGGGCTCCCTGCTGCTCGTGATGACGGTCTCCACCAGGGGCCGCGCACCGGCCGACCCGTACGGGCCCGCGGAACCCGAACCTCTCGCAGCACCGACGGAGCAGCCGTACCAGGAGACCCGGGTGACCGACGCGGCGCTGCTGAGCGCAACGGACGGCTACGACTTCCTGTTCTCCGCCACCGTGCGGTGGCGGCCGACCTCACACCACGCCGACCGGTCGGACGGTGCCTCCCGGGCCCTCGCCGTGGCCTCGGTCGTCAACCGCGCCGTGGAGGTCGTCCGCCGGGAGGAGCCCGGCCGGGCGAGCTTCGCGCAGTATCTCCTGGAGGGCGAGCTGGGCGTCCCGATCCCGGACCCGGGCGGACGAGTGCAGGCCATGGCGACCGATGTGACGCTGACCCTCGCCCCCGCCGACCGTGAGCGTTTGCGGAAGTTGAACGACCTCCGCAAGGACGAGGAGATCTGGGAGTACGAACGCGAGCACGAGCGCAACAAGCGCCGCTATCTCGGTGACGACGTGCTCAAGAGCGCGGGCAGCGCCGTGGTGTGGTGGCTGGCCCGTCACGAGAACGAGATCGAGAAGGCGGTCGACATGATCGGCCCACTCGCCCAGGTCGCAGCGGCAGCCAATGACGACGAGGTGCCCGAGCTCTTCCGCCATCTGCTCGTCCCGCCCGTCGATGCGCGGAGCGGAGCGGCGGTCGGAGGACCGCTGTGGGACGGGCACGGCCAGGGAGGAGGGGCGTTCAACCGGGAGGAGGAAGTGGGGGTTTCGGATCGGTTGCTCCTCCTGCTGACGGCGCTGGGCCTGAAGCCGGACACGGACGAGTGCACAGCGTTCGTGCACCGTGTGGTGCGGAGCCTGCACATGGCCGGACTGGACGAGGCCGCCGAGGAGATCAGGCAGACCCTGCTCGGGGCGCACGACGGGGGCTGGGACGCGGGGCAGGAGGATGGGCCTTCATCCGCGGGGAACGCCGAGGAGCCCTGGTCACCGCCTTACCCAGCTCCCGAGGATCCAGCGTTCACCGAGGCGGCGGATGCCGAGGACCCGACTGCCGACACGGGAACGGGCACCTTCACTCCCGGGTCGGCCGAGAGCGGCCCGGACGTCCGGAACCAAGGCTGGGGGGAGACGAGCGAGGACGAGAGGACACCCCCGTACTTCTGGGACACCTCACACAGCCCGCACCGACCCACGACACCTCAGCCACAGGACGAGGAGGAGGACGACGAGGACGGGAGCTGATCCGGTAGGCGAGTCGGGGCTCCGAAGCTCCCCTCCACCGCACACCACGGGTGATCACGCTCCGCGGCAAGGAAGTCGCCGCCGTCGTCTCCATCGAGGTGCTGCGCAAGTATCAGGAGTGGGAAGAGCGCGAGATCAACCGCATCATCGACGAGCGCATGGCCAACCGGGCACCCGGCATCCCGATCGAGGACATCATGAGGGAGACGCTGGCGCGCGGTGAGTGAGTACCGAACCGTCTTCTGCCCCGAGGCGCAGGCCGGGCTCCGGAAGATCCCGCGCGAGATGGCGCTGCGCATCCTGGCCAAGCTGACCGAGCTGGAAAGCGATTCGCTCGGCTTCAACACCATCGCACTCGTGTCCCAGCAGACCGCCGACGGCTACGGGTCGGCGACTACCGCGTCGCCTACGCGATCGACAACGGGGAACTGGTGGTCTGGGTCGTTCACGTGGGGCACCGGTCCGCCAGTTCACGACACCTGACCACCGCTGACCACACGTCAGAATATCCAGCACCCAGCCAGCACGGCGACGACGAAGGGGGCGGACTCAACAGAGCCCGACCCCTTCCGACGTGCACGTTTGACTCAAGACCTAACATGCAGTAAGTGCACGACTACACGTTGAACCTGAACTCCACCACGTCCCCGTCCTGCATCACATACTCCTTGCCCTCCATCCGCGCCTTCCCCTTGGCGCGGGCCTCCGCCACCGAGCCCGTGGCGATCAGGTCGTCGAAGGAGATGACCTCGGCCTTGATGAAGCCCTTCTGGAAGTCGGTGTGGATCACACCGGCCGCCTCCGGGGCCGTGGCGCCCTTCTTGATCGTCCAGGCGCGGGTTTCCTTCGGGCCTGCCGTCAGATAGGTCTGGAGGCCCAGGGTGTCGAAGCCGACCCGGCTGAGGGTGGCGAGGCCCGGCTCTTCCTGGCCCATGGACTGGAGGAGCTCAAGCGACTCCTCGTCGTCCAGTTCGATCAGCTCGGACTCGATCTTGGCGTTGAGGAAGATCGCCTCGGCCGGGGCGACCAGCGCGCGCTGCTCGTCCTTGAAGTCCTCGTCGACGAGCTCATCCTCGTCCACGTTGAAGACGTAGAGGAAGGGCTTCGTCGTCAGCAGGTGTAGTTCGTGCAGCAGGTCGCCCTGCTCGGTGCCCTTGGTGATGCCGGCCGAGAACAGCGTCTGGCCCGACTCCAAGATCTTCTGGGCGGCCTCGACCGCGGCGAGGACCGCCACCTTGTCCTTCTGGAGGCGGGATTCCTTCGTCAGCCGCGGCACGGCCTTCTCGACCGACTGGAGGTCGGCGAGGATCAGCTCGGTGTTGATGGTCTCGATGTCGTCCTTCGGCGAGACCTTGCCGTCGACGTGCACCACGTTGTCATCCTTGAAGGCGCGGATGACCTGGCAGATCGCATCGGACTCACGGATGTTCGCGAGGAACTTGTTGCCGAGCCCCTCGCCCTCGCTCGCGCCGCGGACGATGCCCGCGATGTCGACGAAGTCGACCGTCGCCGGCAGGATCCGCTGGGAGCCGAAGATCTCCGCCAGCTTCGCCAGTCGGTCGTCGGGAACTCCGACCACACCCACGTTCGGCTCGATCGTGGCGAACGGGTAGTTGGCCGCCAGCACGTCGTTCTTGGTCAGGGCGTTGAAAAGGGTCGACTTACCGACATTCGGCAGGCCGACGATTCCGATCGTGAGCGACACGTTGGCGACTTCCTGAGTGAGGATGCTGGGTGGGGACCGCCCCGGTGCTGGGCGATCCCGGTCGGTCCGGACGGGGACCGACCACCCAGTTTACGGGCGGGTCGGAGCCGGCGAGGACGGGATCGTACGCCGCTCGGTGCGGCGGGGAGTCGAACTCTTCGCCAAGGTCATCCAAAGTGCGTGTCCCGTGCCGACTTCCGGCCCGCTCGCAACCTACGTTGGGGGCGTGGAGCAGCACAGGACGAGTAACCCCCAGCGCCGGCAACGGCCGCAGCCCCCTTTGACGCCGCAGGGACCCCTCTCACCGCAGAGCGCCCTGGCCGATGCGCCCGCCGTGTACGGGCTTCGACCAGCGGCACCGGTCCGGCCCGAATCCGCCCTGGTCGTCGCCCTGCGCCGATTGCCGGCACCGCGGCTGACCGGGCTGGGCGCCGGTCTGTTCGCCATCGTCACGATGCTGGTGATCGGCGCACTCGACTGGCTGTTCTTCGACGGCTCGGCCACGGTGTTCGGGGTGCTCTATCTGCCCGTCTGCGCGCTGACGGCCCTCTGGGTGCGGGAGGCGGACCTGGTCACGGCACCCATCGGGGTGCCCATCGCGTTCGCCGTCGGAGTGGTGCCCATCTCCGGCGGGGAGGGAGGCATCGGCGGCCAGATCATGGCCGTCGTCACCTCGCTCGCCGTCCACGCCGGGTGGTTGTACGGCGGCACCCTGGTGGCCGGCGTGATCACCTGCGTACGGAAGGTACGGGCGATGGGCCGGCGTCGGCGCAAGGTCCGCCCGGGCACCCCGCCTCCCGCTCACCGGCCGCACGTGCACTGAGGCGCGTACCGGGCCGTGGGTGGAGGACTGGGCTGTCGTCCGGCCCGGTCCGGGCCCGGTCCGTCCGGGCCCGGCACGATCCGTACGACAGGGTCCTAGCGGCTCTTCGTCGCCATGGCGGCGCCGACGATGCCCGCGTTGTTCTTGAGCTCCGCGGGGACGATCTCCGCTCGGATTCCCTCGATCAGCGGCACGAACTTGTCCGCCTTCCGGCTCACTCCACCGCCCAGGATGAAGAGCTCGGGCGAGAACAGCATCTCCACGTGGGCGAGGTACTTCTGCACCCGACGGGCCCAGTGGTGCCAGCTGAGGTCCTCGTCCTCCTTCGCCTTGGTGGAGGCGTGCGTCTCGGCGTCGCGGCCGTGCAGTTCGAGGTGCCCCAGTTCGGTGTTGGGGAGCAGGTGCCCGTTGGTGAAGACGGCACTGCCGATGCCGGTCCCGAGGGTCAGGACCATCACCGTGCCCGTGCGGCCCCGACCGGCGCCGAAGGTCATCTCTGCGATGCCCGCGGCGTCCGCGTCGTTCAGCAGGGTGACGGGAGCACCCTGGAGCCGCTCGCTGAGCAGCTTCGCCGCGTCCTTGTCGATCCAGCCCTTGTCGACGTTGGCCGCCGTGCGCGTCACTCCGCCCGTGACCACTCCGGGAAAGGTGATGCCCACCGGGCCCGACCAATCGAAGTGCCGCACCACTTCGGCGACGCCGTCCGCCACTGCGTCCGGCGTCGCCGGGTGCGGTGTGAGCACCTTGTGGCGTTCCTCCGCCAAGTCGCCGCGCTCAAGATCTACGGGAGCGCCCTTGATTCCCGATCCACCGATGTCCACTCCGAACACGTTCATGGACCCCACGGTAAGGGCAGCTCCGCACTGTCACTCGCCAGAGCGCGCGGATGCCCGGGCGACCAGCTCGGCGGCCTCGGAGCGCAGATCGCGGCGCAGTTCCTTCGGCAGCGAGAAGGTGATCGACTCCTCGGCCGCCTTGACCAGTTCGACGTCCTCGTAGCCGCGCTGGGTGAGCCACTCCAGTACGCCTTCGACCAGGATGTCGGGAACGGACGCCCCGGACGTGACGCCGACGGTGGAGACCCCTTCGAGCCATGCCTCGTCGATCTCCTCGGCGAAGTCGACCAGATGGGCGTCTGAGGCGCCCGCGCCGAGGGCGACCTCGACCAGTCGTACGGAGTTCGAGGAGTTCTTGGAGCCGACCACGATCACCAGGTCCGCTTCGGCGCCCATCTGCTTGACGGCGATCTGACGGTTCTGGGTGGCGTAGCAGATGTCGTCGCTGGGAGGCGAGATCAGCTGGGGGAACTTCTCCTTCAGCCGGTCGACGGTCTCCATCGTCTCGTCGACCGAGAGCGTGGTCTGGGAGAGCCACACCACCTTCGACTCGTCGCGGACCTCGACCTTGTCGACGTCGTCGGGGCCGTCGACGAGCGTGATGTGGTCCGGGGCCTCGCCGGAGGTGCCGATGACCTCTTCGTGGCCCTCGTGGCCGATGAGGAGGATGTCGTAGTCCTCCTGGGCGAACCGGACGGCTTCCTTGTGCACCTTGGTGACCAGGGGGCAGGTGGCGTCGATGGTCGCGAGCTGGCGGCTGGCGGCCTCGTCGTGGACGACGGGGGCGACCCCGTGCGCCGAGAACATCACGATGGAGCCCTCGGGGACCTCTGCCGTCTTGTCGACGAAGATGGCGCCCTTCTTCTCCAGGGTCTGGACGACGTACTTGTTGTGGACGATCTCGTGACGGACGTAGATCGGTGAGCCGTACTGCTCAAGGGCCTTCTCGACGGCGATCACGGCACGATCCACTCCCGCGCAGTAGCCACGGGGCGCGGCGAGCAGGACGCGGCGGACAGGAGGCGTAGCAGTCATGGACCCATCGTAAGGCCGCCCAGAAGAGGCGGAAGATCACCTCCCGGGCCGAGACTGGTGTGCGGACGGGTGACGGACGGAGGGCCGGATGGGCACGGCGGGAGTCTCGGCGGCTGGTGGGGGGAGCCAGGGCGAGGGTGCGGAAGGGCCGGAAGGCTCCTCCGCGCAGGGCCCTGACAGCGGTGAACTGCGGCGCACCCTGGGTTTTCGCGACCTCGTCGTCTACGGGCTGCTGTTCATCGCCCCCATGGCGCCCGTCGGCGTGTTCGGCACGCTGGACGCCCGCTCACACGGCGCCGTGGCACTGGTCTACGTCGTCGCCACGGTCGCGATGGCCTTCACCGCGGTGAGTTACGCACAGATGGTGCGGGTCGCTCCGCGGGCCGGGTCGGTCTACACGTACGCGCGCAAGGGCCTCAGCGACTCCGCCGGCTTCATCGCCGGCTGGATGATGATGCTCGACTACCTGCTGATTCCGGCGGTCGCCTATCTGTTCTCGGGGATCGCGATGGAGGCCCTCGTCCCGGGTGTGGACCGGTGGGTGTGGACGCTGATCGCGGTGGTGGTGACCACGCTGCTGAACCTCTGGGGGGTGCGGGCGGCTGCGCGGGTGGGGTTCGCGGTGCTCGCGATGGAGATCGTCGTGCTGGTGGTGTTCGTCGTGTCGGCGGTGGTGGTGCTCGCCCGCGACGGGGCCCAGCGCGACTGGTGGTCACCCTTCACCGGGGACGGGAACTTCTCCCTGGCGGCGGTGTTGGGTGCGGTGTCGGTGGCGGTGCTGTCCTATCTGGGGTTCGACGCGATCGTGTCCTTCGCCGAGGAAGTGACGGGCGGATCGCGGAAGGTGGCCCGGGCGGTGTTGTTCTGTCTGGTGCTCGCGGGGGTGCTGTTCATCGTGCAGACGTATCTGGCGGCGCTGTTGCAGCCGGTGTCGTCCGCCGAACTGGCGGCGGACCCGGCGAAGCAGGGGGCGGCGTTCTACGGGGCGGTGGACGCGTCGGTGGGGACCTGGCTGCATGATCTGATCGCCCTGAGCAAGGCGATCGGGGCCGCCTTCGCGGCGCTGGCCGGACAGGCGGCTGCGGGGCGGCTGCTGTTCGCGATGGCGCGTGATCGCCGTTTGCCCCGGGGCCTGGCGCGTACGGGTGGGGGTGTGCCGCGGGTGGCGTTGCTGCTGGCTGCGGTGGTGACGCTGGTGGCCGCGGTCTGGGCGGCGCGTCGGGACGACGGCCTGGACCACCTGGTGTCGGTGGTGGACATCGGGGCGCTGACGGCCTTCGTGTTGTTGCACGCGAGCGTGGTGGGCTGGTTCGTGGTGCAGCGGGGCGGTGGGCGGACGGGGCGGATCGCATGGGGCCGGCATCTGGTGGTGCCGCTGGTGGGGGCGGCGATCCTGATCGCGGTGATGGCGAGGGCGGCTGGATCTGCACAGGTGGTGGGTGCGGTGTGGTTGGCCGTGGGGCTGGCGGTGCTGGGAGTGCGCACGGTCCGGGCAGCACGCGGCTGAGGGACCGGGCCGGCGCACAAGCGGCACGGGCCTGGGGAGCCTGTACCGGTATCCGGGCAGCACGCATCTGAGAGCCGAAGGCCGGCGCACGGGCACGGGGACCGGCCGAGGCGGGGGCGTTGTCGGAGGGGGCCGATACGCTCGTTCGCATGGCTTTGAACACATCTCCCGAGGCCCCCCTCCCCGTCGGCGAGGTGTCCCGGCTCATCGGCGGGTGGATCGACCGGCTGGGCGCGGTCTGGGTCGAGGGGCAGATCACCCAGCTCTCTCGGCGCCCGGGGCAGGGGGTCGTCTTCATGACCCTGCGGGACCCGTCGTACGACATCTCCGTGGCCGTCACCTGCTACCGGCAGGTCTTCGACGCGGTGGCCGACATCGTCTCCGAGGGTGCGCGGGTCGTGGTGCACGCCAAGCCCGAGTGGTACGCGCCGCGGGGGCAGCTGTCGTTGCGGGCGGTGGAGATCAAGCCCGTCGGCATCGGGGAACTGCTGGCCCGGTTGGAGCAGCTGAAACGGGCGCTGGGTGCGGAGGGGCTGTTCGCCGCGGACCGGAAGCAGGCGTTGCCGTTCCTCCCCCATCGGGTGGGGTTGGTGTGCGGGCGGGCGTCGGCGGCCGAGCGCGATGTCCTGGAGAACGCCCGGCGGCGCTGGCCGGCCGTTCGGTTCGAGGTGCGCAATGTGGCCGTGCAGGGGATCCATGCCGTCACCCAGGTGATCGAGGCGGTCCAGGAGCTGGACGGGGATCCCGCGGTGGACGTGATCATCGTGGCGCGCGGCGGCGGGAGCGTGGAGGACCTGCTCCCGTTCTCGGACGAGCAGTTGGTGCGGGCGGTCTTCGCCTGTCGTACACCGGTGGTGTCCGCGATCGGGCACGAGCCGGACTCGCCGCTGCTGGATCTGGTCGCCGACCTGCGGGCCTCCACACCGACGGACGCCGCCAAGAAGGTGGTGCCCGACGTGGGTGAGGAGTTGCAGCGGGTGCGCCAGTTGCGGGACCGGGCGCTCCGGACGGTCCGCGGGTTGTTGGAGCGCGAGGAGCGCGGTTTGGCCCATGCACTGGGGCGGCCGGCCATGGAGCGTCCGCACCGGATGGTGGACGAGCGGGAGGCCGAGGTGGATGCGCTGGTGGCGCGCAGTCGGCGCGTGCTCGGCCACCTCCTGGACCGTGCGGACTCCGAGCTCTCTCACACCCGCGCCCGGGTGGTCTCGCTGTCTCCGGCGGCCACGCTGGAGCGGGGGTATGCGGTCCTTCAGCGTACGGATGGTGCGGTGGTGCGCGCGCCGGGCGAGGTGGCCGCCGGGGATGAGTTGCGTGCTCGGGTCGCGGAGGGCGAGTTCGTGGTGCGGGTGGCGGAGTGAGGGCCCGGGGGCGGCGCCCTTGAGGTGGAGCCCCCGCGGTGAGCAGGGCCGATGCGGGCGACGGGCTCGCATAGACGGTGGAACAGGACCTCGTGTCCGGGATCTTTAGGGTGGTTGGCATGGCGGCGAAGACGGACGGGGCGGCGCTCGGCTACGAGCAGGCGCGGGACGAGTTGATCGAGGTGGTGCGCCGGCTGGAGGCGGGGGGCACGACCCTGGAGGAGTCGTTGGCGCTCTGGGAGCGGGGTGAGGAGCTGGCCAAGGTCTGCCGTCGTTGGTTGGAGGGTGCCCGCGCCCGGCTGGACGCCGCGCTGGCGGGTCCCGAGGCGGGTGAAGGCGAGGGGTCCGCCACCGAAGAGGTCGACTAAAACCGCTGGTGAGGAGCGTGCGGGCCGGCTGGCGCCGGTGAGGGTCGTCACAACGGGCTAATTAGTTGAAATTTAATACACTCGGCTACCGTTGTGCCGTCGTACACCCCCACGAGCACCGAAAGGCACTCCGAGCATGAGCATCGTCCTTGACCCCACCGCCCAGGACCTCCTCTTCCGCGAGGCACGCACTGCCAACACCTTCACCGACGAGCCGGTGACCGATGAGCAGGTCCAGGCGATCTACGACCTGGTCAAGTTCGGCCCGACCGCTTTCAACCAGAACCCCCTGCGGGTGGTCCTGGTCCGCTCAGCGGAGGCCCGTGAGCGCCTGGTCCCCCACATGTGGGAGGGCAACCAGGCCAAGACCGGTACTGCTCCGCTCGTGGCGATCCTCGCCGCCGACAACGAGTTCCACGAGGAGCTCCCGTCCCTGCTGCCGCACTTCCCGCAGGCCAAGGACGTGTTCTTCGCCGAGCGCCCGGTGCGCGAGGAGGCGGCCAGCCTCAATGCCGCGCTCCAGGCCGCGTACTTCATCGTCGGCGTCCGCGCGGCAGGTCTGGCCGCGGGCCCGATGACCGGCTTCGACTTCTCCGGGGTCCGGAACGAGTTCCTGGACGAGGACCACACCCCGCTCATGATCGTCAACATCGGCAAGCCCGGCGAGGACGCCGCCTTCCCGCGCTCGCCGCGACTTGCGTACGACGACGTGGTCACCACGGTCTGACCGCACCCCGAACACACGAGGACCGCCGCACCCCTTACGGGCGCGGCGGTCCTCTCGTATGTAGGGGGCGGTCAGGCAGCGCCCGCGGCTTTGGCGTCCTTCGTCTTGAGCGCGGCCGCCATCTCGGCGAGCCGGTCGAGCGGGGCGGTACCGGTGACCACGGTCGTCGCCCCCTGGTGCTCCCGGACCAGGGCGTCGTACTTGGGCCCCTCCCAGATCTGCCAGCTCTCGCCCTTGACCTGCCGGGTCTCGCCGGTGTCCTGGGCCCGGTGGGTGACCCGTCCGACGTACTTGTCGAACGGCGCGGTCGACTGCTCCACGGCGACGTACTCGCGCTTCGGGTCCAGGAATCCGAGGTGCCAGGCGTTGGAGTCGCTCCGGTCATAGGTCACCGAAGTGGGCTTCCACTCCTTCGACAGGCCCTGGGGCGCGACCACCGGGTAGGGGGCCGCCCGCTGGGCGGTCACCAACTCGATCGTGTAGTCGACCCGCTTGACCGGGTCCTTCGTATCGTCACGGGGGATGAAGATGTACGTCACACCGACGACGGCCCCGATGACCACCATCGAGAGCACCATGTCCCGAACCGTCTGCTTGCCTCGCATACCTGCCACGCACACCATCGTCGCATCCGTGGTGCGCGCTCAAACGTGGGCCCCTCTGCTCATTTTGTCGGCCTACGGATAGAGTCACATCACCCTCTATTCCGGCCGTCGTCGTACAGAAAGGTGCGCTCCGATGACCGAGCACAATCTGCCGTCCCAGCTGGAGGTCTCGCCCGAGGCCCCCGATCGCAACCTCGCCCTGGAGCTGGTCAGGGTCACCGAGGCCGCAGCCATGGCCGCGGGCCGATGGGTCGGGCGCGGCGACAAGAACGGCGCGGACGGTGCGGCCGTCAAGGCCATGCGGACCCTCGTCCACACCGTCTCGATGAACGGCATCGTCGTCATCGGCGAAGGTGAGAAGGACGAAGCGCCGATGCTCTTCAACGGCGAGCGCATCGGCGACGGGACCGGCGCCGAGTGCGACATCGCCGTCGACCCGATCGACGGTACGACCCTGACCGCCAGGGGGATGCCGAACGCCATCGCCGTCCTCGCGGCGGCCGACCGCGGCGCCATGTTCGACCCGTCCGCGGTCTTCTACATGGACAAGCTGGTCACCGGCCCGGACGCCGCCGACTTCGTCGACATCAACGCCCCCGCGTCGGTGAACATCCGCCGAGTCGCCAAGGCGAAGCGGTCATCGCCCGAGGACGTGACGGTCGTCATCCTCGACCGTCCGCGCCACGAGAGCATCGTGAAGGAGATCCGGGAGACCGGCGCACGCATCAAGTTCATCTCCGACGGCGACGTCGCCGGCGCGATCATGGCCGTACGGGAGGGTACGGGCGTCGACATGCTCATGGGCGTGGGCGGTACGCCGGAAGGCATCATCACCGCCTGTGCGATCAAGTGTCTCGGCGGCACGATCCAGGGCAAGCTCTGGCCCAAGGACGAGGCCGAACGACAGAAGGCCCTGGACGCCGGCCACGACCTCGACCGGGTGCTCAGCACGGACGACCTCGTGAGCGGTGACAACGTCTTCTTCGTCGCCACCGGCATCACGGACGGCGAATTGCTACGCGGGGTGCGGTACCGCGCGGAGACCGCCACCACGCAGTCCCTCGTCATGCGGTCCAAGTCGGGCACGATCCGCCAGATCGACTCCACCCACCGGCTCTCCAAGCTCCGCGCGTACAGCCAGATCGACTTCGACCGCGCGCAGTAGTTCTCACCGCGCACCGCAGTTCCCACCGCGCACCTCGGACGGCACCGGTTCGATGCCGATTCCGCCGGTGTCACCGCGAACAGGGGTGCCCCGAGCCGTTGGCGGCTGTCCGGGGCGCCCCTGAGCAGGCCCAACGTCGTACCTCGGCGATCCGATGAAGACCCTCGCGGCGCGCATCGGAGCCGGACACGCTCGACCCGCCTCCCGTACGACCCTCACCGGCGCGGGTCTCTCAGCAGCACCGGTGGGCACGTTCGAGCGCAGGGTGTTCGCCGGCGAAGCGTCCGTCCCCGGGGTCCGGGCGACCGTGGGCCCGGCGCTCCCGCGCTCCGCTCAAGCCGCAGACTGGGACTTCTTGGTCTCCACGTCCCGCCGCCTGCGCCGGGCGAGCACCACCCGCCGCTCAGCCGCCGTGAGTCCGCCCCACACTCCGTAGGGCTCCGGCTGGAGCAGTGCGTGTTCCCGACACTCGACCATCACCGGGCAGCGCCCGCAGACCCGCTTCGCGGCTTCTTCACGCGATAGCCGTGCCGCCGTTGGCTCCTTGGACGGCGCGAAGAACAGCCCGGCCTCGTCCCGACGGCACACCGCCTCCGCATGCCAGGGGCCGTCCTGGTCTTCCCGAGCGGGCGCACGCTGAGGCGGTACAGCGGCCACCTGCAAGGACTGGTACGGCAGTTGCAGCACGGTCTACTCCTGACGACGGCTTCGCGAGCGAGAGACGATGCAGCTCTCCCTACCCGCTGTGCGCACGCCTATGCACTGAGTGGCATCGAGTTCCACCTCGGCGGAACCCCGCACAGCCGTTCGTGACCGAAATCCAGCCAGGGGGCTTGCCCCCGAGAAGTTCCTAGCCCAGGAACTTCTTCAGGCGGTGCTGGAGGTCGGAGACCCGGCGTCCCCGCTTCGCCTTCGCCTCGACATTGCCGAAGACCGAGTATCCGTTGACGACGACCACCGGGGCCTCGGGGTCCGCGGCTTCGAGACCGCGCACCTCGAAGTTGCCGAAGATGCCGCTGCCGTTGCCGCGCAAGGTGATGTTCTCGGGCACGCGCACTTCAACATTGCCGAAAATCGATGTTGCATTGATCACTGTCACCCGCTGCTGGAACAGCGCCTGGGTGAGGTCGATCTCCACGCTGCCGAACAGGGAGAAGGCATTGGTGCGACGGCCGACCCGCCAGCGGCCCTTGCGGGTGGAACTGGAGAACACCGCGATCAGGTTCTCCGTCTCGCCCGTCGGATCGTCGGGCCCGTAGGAGTACCCGGACGTCTCGGAGCCCTTGCGCACGGCGGGCAGGTCCTGCACCAGCGGCTGGAGTTCGCCGACGGTCTTCGCGCGATAGACGGCGTCGATCCGCTCGGAATGCTCCTCGGCGTCCAACCGGCCTTCGGCCAGGGCGTCCCGGAGGATGTCGGCGATGCGGTCGCGATCCGCGTCGGACGCGCGGATCGCACCGGGCGCGCTCGGGGCAGCGCCGCGCTCCGCTGGGACGGCGGGCTTCTGGGGGTGCTTTTCGAGGTCCACGGGGCAAGGGTAGCGAAACGCGATAGATCGCGGATAGGTCGCGACTGGGGGGCACCGTCCGAAGGCCGAGGAAGGGCGTCCTGCCAGCACCTTCTCCACTGAGCCTTACCTCACCGGAGGCCGCGTCGGAGAGCGTTCTACGCTGGAGGGCGCGCCGCCGATGGAGGCGGCGCCGCTGCCCGCCGAGTGAGGAATGGCCGCAATGTCTCTAGTCCCCCGCCCATCCAGCCCGGCGTTCGCCTACACCGACCTGCTCCCCCTGGGAGAGGACACCACGTCCTATCGGCTGGTGACCGCCGAGGGCGTCTCCACCTTCGAGGCCGACGGACGGACGTTCCTCAAGGTCGAGCCGGAGGCCCTGCGCCGGCTCGCCGCAGAGGCCATGCACGACATTTCACACTATCTGCGGCCGGCGCACCTGGCGCAGCTGCGGCGGATCGTGGACGACCCCGAGGCGTCGTCCAACGACAAGTTCGTCGCGCTGGACCTCCTCAAGAACGCCAACATCGCCGCCGCCGGCGTGCTCCCCATGTGCCAGGACACCGGTACGGCGATCGTGATGGGCAAGCGCGGTCAGAACGTCCTCACCGAGGGCCGGGACGAAGAGGCGCTGTCGCACGGCGTCTTCGACGCGTACACCAAGCTCAATCTGCGCTACTCGCAGATGGCCCCGCTGACCATGTGGGAGGAGAAGAACACCGGCTCCAACCTCCCGGCCCAGATCGAGCTGTACGCGACCGACGGCGGCGCGTACAAGTTCCTCTTCATGGCCAAGGGCGGCGGTTCGGCGAACAAGTCCTTCCTGTACCAGGAGACCAAGGCCGTCCTCAACGAGACCTCCATGATGAAGTTCCTGGAGGAGAAGATCCGCTCGTTGGGCACGGCCGCGTGTCCCCCGTACCACCTGGCGATCGTCGTCGGCGGTACGTCGGCGGAGTTCGCGCTCAAGACGGCGAAGTACGCCTCCGCGCACTACCTGGACGAACTGCCGGCCGAGGGCTCCCCTGCCGGGCACGGCTTCCGGGACAAGGAGCTGGAGGAGAAGGTCTTCGAGCTGACGCAGAAGATCGGCATCGGGGCGCAGTTCGGCGGCAAGTACTTCTGCCACGACGTGCGGGTCGTCCGCCTCCCGCGGCACGGGGCCTCACTGCCCGTCGCCATCGCGGTGTCCTGTTCGGCGGACCGGCAGGCGGTGGCGAAGATCACCGCCGACGGCGTCTTCCTGGAACAGTTGGAGACCGATCCGGCGCGGTTCCTGCCGGACACCACCGACGACCACCTCGCCGACGGCGATGTCGTGCGCATCGACCTCAACCGCCCCATGGACGATGTGCTGGCCGAGCTGACGAAGTACCCGGTCAAGACCCGTCTCTCGCTCACCGGACCGCTGGTGGTCGCCCGTGACATCGCGCACGCGAAGATCAAGGAGCGGCTGGACGCGGGCGAGGAGATGCCGCAGTACCTGAAGGACCACCCGGTCTACTACGCGGGACCGGCGAAGACCCCCGAGGGGTACGCGTCGGGCTCCTTCGGGCCGACGACAGCGGGCCGGATGGACTCGTACGTGGAGCAGTTCCAGGCCGCGGGCGGCTCGAAGGTAATGCTGGCGAAGGGCAACCGCTCCCGGCAGGTCACCGAGGCGTGCGGCGCGCACGGCGGCTTCTACCTGGGGTCCATCGGCGGACCTGCGGCGCGGCTGGCACAGGACTGCATCAAGAAGGTCGAGGTCGTCGAGTACGAGGAGTTGGGCATGGAGGCCGTGTGGCGGATCGAGGTGGAGGACTTCCCGGCGTTCATCGTCGTCGACGACAAGGGGAACGACTTCTTCACCGAGCCGGCTCCGGCCCCGACCTTCACCTCCATCCCGGTGCGCGGACCGGGTCTGTGACCCCGGCGGGGCCGCCCCCACACTGGGCGCGGCCCCGCACCTCACCTGGCGTTCGGCGGGCGTGCGCGGGTCTGTCGCCGTGGTCCGCCGGACGCTCGGGTATTTACTGGTCGGTACGCAGCGGGGAATAGCAAGAACCGGACAACCGCTCACCTATCCGCGGGGGACCGCGCCCGGCGGGCCCCCTGAGCTGGAGGTACCGTCCCGATGACCGACGCCGCCGACCACCGCATCGAGCGTGACTCCATGGGCGAGGTGCGGGTGCCCGCGCACGCCAAGTGGCGCGCCCAGACCCAACGGGCGCTGGAGAACTTCCCCATCTCGGGGCAGCGGCTGGAGCGGGCGCACATCGAGGCACTGGCCCGGATCAAGGCGGCTGCCGCCAAGGTCAACGCCGAGTTGGGGGTGCTCGACGAGGACATCGCGCAGGCCGTCGCCGAGGCCGCGGCCGAGGTCGCCGAAGGACGGTGGGACGACCACTTCCCCGTGGACGTCTTCCAGACCGGTTCCGGCACCTCGTCGAACATGAACACCAACGAGGTGCTGGCGACGCTCGCGGGTGAGCGCCTGGGGCGCCCGGTCCACCCGAACGACCATGTGAACGCCTCCCAGTCGTCCAACGACGTCTTCCCCTCCTCCATCCACATCGCGGCCACCGCGGCCGTCACCGCCGATCTGATCCCGGCGCTGGAGCACCTCGCCGGTTCGCTGGAGCGCAAGTCGGTCGAGTTCGCCGATGTGGTCAAGTCCGGGCGCACGCATTTGATGGACGCCACACCCGTCACCCTCGGCCAGGAGTTCGGCGGCTATGCGGCGCAGGTCCGCTACGGGGTCGAGCGGCTGGCCTCGGCGCTGCCGCGGCTGGCCGAACTGCCCCTCGGGGGGACGGCCGTGGGCACCGGCATCAACACCCCGCCGGGATTCTCGGCGGCCGTGATCGCCGAGGTAGCCCGGGCGACCGGGCTGCCGCTGACCGAGGCCCGCGACCACTTCGAGGCGCAGGGCGCCCGGGACGCCCTGGTGGAGACCTCCGGCCAGTTGCGCACGATCGCCGTCTCCCTCACCAAGATCGCCAACGATCTGCGCTGGATGGCCAGTGGTCCGCGTACCGGATTGGCCGAAATCAATCTGCCCGACCTCCAGCCGGGTTCGTCGATCATGCCGGGCAAGGTCAATCCGGTGATCCCCGAGGCGGTGCTGATGGTCGCCGCGCAGGTGATCGGCAACGACACCACGGTCACGGTCGCGGGCGCCGCGGGGAACTTCGAACTGAACGTGATGCTGCCGGTGCTGGCCCGCAATCTGCTGGAGTCGGTGCGGCTGCTGGCCCATGCGTCCCGGCTGCTCGCGGACCGCACGGTCGACGGCATCACCGCCAACGTCGAACGGGCCAGGGAGTACGCCGAGTCCTCTCCGTCCGTGGTCACCCCGCTCAACCAGTACATCGGGTACGAGGAGGCGGCGAAGGTCGCCAAGAAGTCGCTCGCGGAGCGCAAGACCATCCGCGAGGTCGTGCTGGAGTCGGGGTACGTGGAGCGCGGCGCCCTGACGCTGGAACAGTTGGACGAGGCCCTGGACGTGTTGCGGATGACCCGCCCGTAGCTCGTTGGGACGGGCCGTTGTGAAGATCCGGTACGGACTGGTGTGCCGTACTCCTAAAATCTGCTCATGACAGGCACGGAACGCATTGAACGCTGGAGCCCCGGAGACCACATCCTCTGGCGCTATCGCGGCCATGCCCCGGACCTGGCGGGACATTACGGGGTGGACATCTGCCGCCCCGTCACCGTCGTCCAGGACACCGCCGACGTGCTGGCCGTATGGATGGCTCCGGGTACGGAATGTGTGAAGCCGGTGCTCGTGGACGGCACCCCCGTCCACGAACAGCCGCTCGCCACCCGCTACACGGCTCCGCGCACGGTCAAGCGCGACCACTGGTTTGGCACTGGTGTGCTCAAGTTGGCCCGACCGGGCGAACCCTGGTCGGTCTGGCTGTTCTGGGAGCCGGGCTGGCGGTTCAAGAACTGGTACGTGAACCTGGAGGAGCCCCGCACCCGTTGGGCGGACGGCATCGACTCCGAGGATCACTTTCTGGACATCTGCGTCTATCCCGATCGCAGTTGGCGCTGGGAGGACGAGGACGAGTTCGACCAGGCCCAGCGGGTGGGTCTGATGGACGCCCAGAAGGCCGTGCAGGTGCGGGCCGCCGGGCTGGCGGCCGTGGAGGTCATCCACGCCTGGGCGGCGCCGTTCTCCGAGGGATGGGAGCACTGGCGGCCCGACCCCGGCTGGCGGGTGCCGGAGCTGCCGGCCGACTGGGATCGCACGGCCGCCAGGCTGGCGTCCTGAGGAGCGGCGGGCCGCCGTACACGGCCCGTCCCGTCCCTCACGCACGCGACGGTCGGGGCGGGCCCGGCACAGAGCGGGCGCCCCGCCCGCCCCCGGGAGCCGCCCCGCGGCACTCGGGCCGAGGTTGCCGGCGCGAGGTGACTTCAACGGGTGCACCTCCGGGGGCATGATGGTCCCGCGGGTGCGTCGGACACCCGTCCCGCAAGATGTCGGACTCCGGTCCCTGAACACACTCCGGCGCATACAAGGCCATGAGACTCTTGATACGCCCCCTGGGGGCAAACGTAGGATCGTCGTCCGCAGGGCTGCGTCGTTCGGAGTCGCTCGGAACCAACCGGTAACTCTTCGGCGCAGCGCACGACCTGACCGTAAGTCACCAAGTCAGCACAAGTTACTTCTAGGGGGTGGAGCCGTGCCGGATGCCCGCCACCCTGTCGACGCCACCTGTAGAGCGGGTACACCGCCTCACGAGGCGTTCGCATCGCACACCCGGCCCAGACGGACGGAAGCCCACGCGTGACGGAGCAGCCAACCTCCCACGAAGGCCGCCAGCCCTTGGCTGCGAGGCCCCAGGAACGCACCCGGCCGCGGGCGGATTCGGCCGGTTCGCCAGCCGTGCCCGCCCCCGCCGCCCCCTCCGTGGTCCCCGCGCCCAACGGCCCGCCGGCCGACATGCAGGATCTGGCGGCGACCGCGCGGCGCGAGGGTGACCGGCTGCGCTTCACCGGCGCAGCGACCCGCAGGATCGCTCGTGGCATAGACCTCGACGAGATCGTGCTGGGGCTGTGTCGGGCGACCGTGCCGACGTTCTCGGACGCGATCCTGGTCTTCCTCCGCGACCCGCTCCCCGTCGGGGACGAGCGCCCGGTCGCGCCGTTCGTGTTGCGGCTGCGGCGAACCGATCGGCTGCGTTTAGCCGAGGACAGCGGCGACTTCAGCACCTCCGCGCTGCTCGCCGGCGTCACCGGCGCCTCCCTTTCGACCTCGTCCCTCACCTCGCCGTCCGTCGATCCGCACACCGATCTCACACCCGCTTCGGAGCTGTGCGAGGTGCGGCCCGGTGGTGCGCTGTCGGAGGTGCTGCGCGGGGTGCGACCGGTCTTCGGCGATTCCGCCGCGGCCCGGGCAGCCCTGCCCGAGTTGCTGGGCGCCGATCGGACCGTGCCGAACGGACACCGCGCCATACTCGCCCCGCTGCGCGGACGCCGGCGGGTGATCGGTGCTGCGGTCTTCGTCCGGCGCCCCGACCGTCCGGCCTTCGAGCCGAACGACCTGCTGGTCGCAGCCCAGCTGGCCACGCACACCGCGCTCGGCATCGACAAGGCCGTGTTGTACGGGCGGGAGGCGTACATCGCCGACGAGCTCCAGCGCACGATGCTGCCGGACTCGCTGCCCCAGCCGACCGGAGTGCGCCTCGCGTCGCGGTATCTGCCCGCGGCCGAGACCGCACGGGTCGGCGGCGACTGGTACGACGCCATTCCACTGCCCGGCAGTCGGGTGGCGCTGGTGGTGGGCGACGTCATGGGGCATTCGATGACGTCTGCGGCGATCATGGGCCAGCTGCGGACGACCGCGCAGACGCTCGCCGGGCTGGACCTGCCGCCGCAGGAAGTGCTGCACCACTTGGACGAACAGGCGCAGCGGCTCGGTACGGACCGGATGGCGACCTGCATGTACGCGGTCTACGACCCGGTCTCGCACCGGATCACCATCGCCAACGCCGGCCATCCGCCACCGGTGCTGCTCCATCTGGGTGGCCGGGCCGAGGTGCTGCGGGTTCCGCCCGGGGCGCCGATCGGTGTCGGCGGGGTGGACTTCGAGGCTGTGGAGTTGGACGCACCGGCGGGGGCGACCCTGCTGCTGTACACGGACGGTCTGGTCGAGTCCCGGCTGAGGGACGTGTGGACGGGCATCGAGCAGCTCCGGGAGCGGCTGGCCGCGACCGCACAGCTGACCGGTCCCGATCACTCACCGCCGTTGGAGGCGCTCTGCGACGACGTCCTGGACATGCTGGGACCTGGCGATCGGGACGACGACATCGCCCTGCTCGCAGCCCGTTTCGACGGGATCGCGCCGAGTGATGTCGCCTACTGGTTCCTGGAGCCGGAGGACGCCGCCCCCGGGCGGGCCCGCCGGCTGGCTCGCCGTGCCCTGTCCCGATGGGGTCTGGAGGAGCTCAGCGATGCGGTAGAGCTGCTGGTCAGCGAGGTGGTGACCAATGCCGTGCGCTATGCGGAACGCCCGGTGACCCTGCGGCTGCTGCGGACGGACGTCCTGCGCTGTGAGGTCGGCGACGACTCTCCGCAGTTGCCCCGACAGCGTCGGGCGCGCGATACGGACGAGGGTGGTCGCGGGCTGTTCCTGGTGAACCGACTGGCGCGGCGCTGGGGTGCCACCCGGCTCTCCAGCGGCAAGGTGGTCTGGTTCGAGCTGCCCACCCGGGCCTGAACCCGGCCGCGCTGTGACGCACCCGCGCCCGGCGCCCCGGTAGCGCGAGCTGAGGGCCGCATCCCCGGTTCGGGGATGCGGCCCTCAGCCATGGGCGGCTGAGCCGTCGGTGGCGTCCATCCGGAGTCTTCTCCCCGTGGCGTCCCGAGCGGACGACGTCGGCGGACGGCCGTCACCCGATCGGGTTCAGGGCCCGGCCCCTGGGGGCATCGAGCGTCCCCGCTCACCCCACGCGCGGGCCACCGGTCGGACGGACGGGTCCGAGCACCGGGGGGACGGATCCGTACAAAAGTTGCCGACGAAGTGTCGGCGGAGTTGACTGGGGCACACGGCCGAAGCGACCACACCCTCATCCCCCATGCCCCGGGAGGACGCTCGTGACCGAGACATCGCCCAAAGCTCCGTACACGACCAACAACGCCGGCATCCCGGTGGAGAGCGATGAACACTCGCTCACCGTCGGCCCTGCGGGGCCGATCCTGCTCCAGGACCACTATCTGATCGAGAAGATGGCCCAGTTCAATCGCGAACGGGTCCCCGAACGGGTGGTGCACGCCAAGGGCTCGGGAGCGTACGGCTTCTTCGAGGTCACCCATGACGTCAGCCAGTTCACCAAGGCGGACCTTTTCCAGCCGGGGAAGCGCACCGACATGCTGGCCCGGTTCTCGACGGTCGCGGGTGAGCTGGGATCGCCCGACACCTGGCGCGACCCGCGCGGGTTCGCGCTGAAGTTCTACACCGAGCACGGCAACTACGACATGGTTGGCAACAACACGCCGATCTTCTTCGTGCGCGACCCGATCAAGTTCCAGGACTTCATCCGGTCCCAGAAGCGGCACCCGGCGACCGGGCTGCGCAACAACGAGATGCAGTGGGACTTCTGGACGCTCTCCCCCGAGAGCGCGCACCAGGTCACCTGGTTGATGGGGGACCGCGGCATCCCCCGCTCCTACCGGTTCATGAACGGCTACAGCTCGCACACGTACATGTGGGTGAACGGCGGCGGCGAGCGGTTCTGGGTGAAGTACCACTTCAAGACCGACCAGGGCATCGAGTTCCTCACCCAGGACGAGGCCGATGAGCTGGCCGGTCATGACGCGGACAAGCACCGCCGGGACCTCTACGAGGCGATCGAGTCCGGGAACGCCCCGAGCTGGAGCCTGAAGGTGCAGATCATGCCCTTCGAGGACGCGCCGGACTACCGGTTCAACCCGTTCGACCTGACCAAGGTGTGGCCGCACGGCGACTACCCGTTGATCGACGTCGGTCGGATGGTGCTGAACAAGAACCCCGATGACTACTTCGTCCACATCGAGCAGGCGGCCTTCGAGCCGTCGAACCTGGTGCCCGGCATCGGCCCGTCACCGGACAAGATGCTGCTCGGGCGGCTGTTCTCGTACCCGGACACCCATCGCTACCGGATCGGCCCGAACTACGCACAGCTGCCGCCGAACCGGCCGCACTCCGCGGTGAACTCGTACGCCAAGGACGGCCCGATGCGGTACGTGCCGTCGAACGCCTCGATGCCGTACGCACCGAACTCCTTCGGCGGGCCGGCGGCGGACGTGGACCGCTTCGGCGATCCGGCGGGTTGGGCGACGGCGGGCGACATGGTCCGCGAGGCGACCAAGGTGCACCGGGAGGACGACGACTGGGGCCAGGCGGGCACCCAGGTCCGTGAGGTGCTCGACGACGCGGCGCGCGACCGGCTGGTGGCGAACGTGTCCGGACATCTGCTCCAGGGCGTGTCCCGGCCGATCCTGGACCGGGCCTTCCAGTACTGGCGCAACATCGACAAGGAGATCGGTGACCGGATCGCCAACAAGGTGAACGGCGGCTGAGCCCCCTCCCTGAACGACGTGACGGCGGCACCCGGCCACAGGGCTGGGTGCCGCCGTCCTGTCTCATTCGCGGGAGCTGCTGCCCTCGCTGCCCTGGGTGGGGCGGCCGGACCTGCTGGGCTTGGGGTTGGGCTCCGTCGAGCGGCTGCTGCTGGTCGAGGGCTCGGGTTCCGCCTCGGACCTGCTCGGCGACGGCTCCTCGGCCGACGGCTCGGGTTCCGCTTCCGAGCGGCTCGGCGACGGGTCGTCGGTGGGCTCGGACGACTTGCTCGGAGTGGGGCTCGGCTCGTTCGACACCGAGGGCTCGGGCTCGGGCTCGCTGCGGGCGGGCTCCTTGACCTCCAGGTCGAAGCGGGCGTCCGCGTCCTGGCCGAGCGCCTTGGCCGTGTACTCCTGCCAGATCCGGGCGGGATAGCCACCGCCGCCCGTCCGCCCGGGGCTGATGGCGTCGGTCAGGGTGACCCGGCCGGTGCCGTCCTGCTTCTCGCCGAACAGCGCGACGGCCGTGACGAGCTTCGGCGTGTATCCGACGAACCAGGCGGCGAAGTTGTTCTCCGCGGTGCCGGTCTTGCCTGCGGCGTCGTAGTCGCCCTGGGCGTTGCGTCCCGAGCCGTTGCGCACGACGTCCTCCAGGGCGGAGGTCACGGTGTCCGCAGTGCCCCGGCTGATGACCTGCTTGCCAATCGGGTCGGCCAGGTCGGGCTTGCGCAACTGGTGCTCGGCGGACTTCAGGATGGTCGGCGTGACCTTCTTGCCGTGGTTGTCGAGGGTCGCGTACACCCCGGCCATGTCCCAGGTCGACGCGTGCATGGTGCCGAGCGACATCGCGGGGCGCTCGGGCCAGTCCTTGCCGTCGCGCATCCCGAGGTCGAGGGCGGTCTTCTTGGTCTTGTCGGGTCCCACGTCGACGATCATCTGGGCGTAGACCGAGTTGATCGAGCTGTTGGTGGCCTTCTGCACGCTGACCGGGCCCCAGTCGCGATCGTCCTCGTTCTCCGGATCGAAGGGCGTGTCACTGCCTTCGACCGGACGCTTGCTGGTGCCGTCGTAGATGGTGTTGAGCCCGATCGGCTGGTCGTCCTGGGTCTTCGCCTCGTTCTCCAGCGCGGATGCGAGGACCACCGGCTTGAAGGTGGACGCCGGGGTGTAGTCGCGGCGGGTGGCGTTGGACAGCCAGTGCTCGGTGGCGCCGATGCCGCCGTAGAGCGCGACGACGGCACCGGTCTCGGGGTCGACGGAGGTGGCGCCGGCCTGGACGGTGGCGTCCTTCTTGTCGCCCTTGCGGTCGAGCTTCGCCTCCAACTCCTTCTGGACGGACTTCTCCAACGCCTTCTGCCGCTTGCTGTCGACGGTGAGCGTGATCGTCCAGCCGCCGGCCTTGATGTCCTCTTCGCTGACTCCCTGGCGGACGAGTTCGGCGTTGGCGGCCTCGACGAGATAGCCGGTCTGTCCCTCCATCCCGGGGGCCGCCTTCGGCGCCTTGGGCACGGGGAAGGTCAGCCGATCGCGCTCGGCCGCGTCCAACCGGCCTTCCTCGACCATGTTGTTCAGGGTGTAGCGCCAGCGTTCGGTGACCAGCTTCTTGCCGGTGTCGGACGCCACCGCCCAGTCGTACTGGCTCGGCGCCTGGAGCAGGGCGGCCAGATACGCCCCCTGTGCGAGGGTCAGCTTCCCGGCGTCCACCCCGTAGTACGCCTGGGCGGCGGCCTGGATTCCGTAGGCGCCCCGCCCGTAGTAGCTGGTGTTGATGTACCCGGCGAGTATCTCGTCCTTGCTCTTCTCCCGGTCCACCTTGAGCGCGATCACCAGCTCCTTGAGCTTGCGCGTGACCGTCTGGTCCTGGTCCAGGTAGTAGTTCTTGACGTATTGCTGGGTGATCGTGGAGCCGCCCTGCTTGCCGCGGCCGGTGACGGTGCTGACGAGGGCGCGGGTCGTGCCCTTGAGGTCGACGCCGTGGTCCTTGTAGAACGACTTGTTCTCCGCCGCGACGAAGGTGTACCGGACGTCCTCGGGGATCTTCTCCAGACCGATGATCTCGCGGTTGACCTTGCCGGTACGGGTGAGGATCTTGCCGTCGCTGTACTTGTAGACGTTGCTCTGCATCTCCGCGTGGGCGTTGGCGGTGGGCACCGGAACCAACAGGTAGACGACGAAGAAGGCGCCCACGAGGAGCAGGCAGAGCCCGAGGAAGGTGCCCAGGAGCTTCCTCCAGGTGAAGAAGCGTCGTATGCCCTGGGGTGTGGCGGCCCTTCTGGACTGGCGGGCGCCGGTTTCCCGCGCCCGTCGGGCTTCCGCTCGGCCCATCGCTCGTCCGCTCCGCTCTCGCTCGCTGTCATCGGCACCGGTCGGTCCGGCGGTGGCTGTTGCTGACCGCAGGTCCGCCCACCGGTGCCGGGTGTCGGTCACCGCTTCGTGCGGCGTCGATGCCTGACGGCTGCCCGCACCCGGCGGCGCGAACCGTCCGGACGGCTACCGCCCGTGCCGTTGACTCCGGTTCTGGGTGCCGCCCGCCGGGACCAGGCCGCACGCAGGAAGCAGCTCAGAAAACTAGCACCGGCTCCTGTGACAAAGGTCCACCGATCCGGTCTTTACGGACGTGACAAACAGCACCCCGCCCGCTGGAACCGACCACCGGGGGGTGCAGAAGGTTGCCCCGCTGACGCCTGCCGAGATAATGTGTAATCACTTAGCTAGCTGGAGCACATCACTCTCCGAGGGATCGCTCCGGCCGTGACCTCATGCCGGCCACGGCCGAACGGACATGGAAAACGGGGGACCCCATGACGACAACCGGTGCCACGAACGCTCCACACACCGACGACGTACCGCAGATGCCGGCACCGCGCGTCCGCGAGTTCGCCGCGCACAGCATCGGCGGCGGACTCGCGCTCCTACTGGGACTGCTCGGCCTCGCCCTGGGCGTCCTCACCATCGTCTTCGGCGCCATGACCGGCAGTCCCGCGCTGATCGCGACCCTGGTCGTCCTCGGCAGTCTGATCACGTTCGCGGCGTTCCTCGCCATGTGCGGACTGAACATGGTCGCGCCCGGTGAGGCCCGGGTCGTCCAACTCTTCGGCCGCTACCGGGGCACCATCCGCACCGACGGGCTGCGTTGGGTCAACCCCCTCACCTCGCGGGAGAAGATCTCCACCCGGGTGCGCAACCACGAGACCGCCGTGCTGAAGGTCAACGACGCCTACGGCAACCCGATCGAGTTGGCCGCCGTCGTCGTGTGGAAGGTCGAGGACACCGCTCAGGCGCTGTTCGAGGTGGACGACTTCCTGGAGTTCGTCTCCACCCAGACCGAGGCCGCCGTGCGTCACATCGCCATCGAGTACCCCTACGACGCACACGAGGAGGACGGTCTGTCCCTGCGCGGCAACGCCGAGGAGATCACCGAGAAGCTCGCCGTCGAACTGCGCGCCAGGGTCGAAGCGGCCGGTGTGCACATCATCGAGTCCCGCTTCACCCATCTCGCGTACGCTCCCGAGATCGCCTCCGCCATGCTCCAGCGCCAGCAGGCGGGCGCCGTGGTCGCGGCACGCCGACTGATCGTGGACGGTGCGGTGGGCATGGTCGAAGAGGCGATCAACCGGATCGGGGAGCGGGACATCGTGGAACTGGACGCGGAACGGAAGGCGGCGATGGTGTCCAATCTGATGGTGGTGCTGTGCGGGGACCGCTCGGCCCAGCCGGTCCTCAACACGGGCACTCTCTACCAGTGACGCCCCCGGCCGAGCGCAAGCAGGTACTACTGCGGCTGGACCCGGTGGTCTACGACGCGCTGGCCCGTTGGGCGTCCGACGAACTGCGCAGCACCAATGCACAGATCGAGTACTTGCTAAGACGTGCACTGTCCGAGGCGGGTCGGCTGCCGGGGGGCGTGGGTCCCATCCCCCGGCGGGGTCGTCCGCCCAAGGGCACCCCCGGGGAGCAGCCGCCCCCGACAGCCCCGACGCAGGAGTGAGGGAACGCCCGGGCCGGTCAACACCGGTTCGGGCGCTCGTATGCAAAGGGGCCGTACTCACCACGTACAGTGCTGGGCATGTCGATAGGTCACACCCTCCTAGCGCTCCTGGAATCCGGGCCGCGCCACGGTTACGACCTCAAACGTGCCTTCGACGAGAAGTTCGGGCACGACCGTCCTCTGCACTACGGACAGGTCTACTCGACCATGTCGCGGCTGCTCAAGAACGGGCTGGTCGAGGTCGACGGCATCGAGGCGGGCGGCGGACCGGAGCGCAAGCGCTACGCGATCACCGAAGCCGGGATCACCGATGTGTCGACCTGGCTCACCCACCCGGAGAAGCCGGAGCCCTACCTCCAGTCCACCCTGTACACCAAGGTGGTCATCGCCCTGCTCACCGGGCGCAGCGCCGGCGCCCTGCTCGACACCCAGCGTGCCGAGCACCTGCGGCTGATGCGGGTGCTCACCGACCGCAAACGGCACGGCGACTTGGCGGACCAACTGATCTGCGACCACGCGCTGTTCCACCTCGAAGCCGATCTGCGCTGGCTGGAGCTGACCTCCACCCGGCTGGACCGGCTCGCCGCGGAGGTCGGCGCATGATCCCCGAGGGGTCCCTCCTCGTCGCCGAGGACCTCCACAAGTCCTACGCCCGCACCTCGGCCCTCGCGGGTGCCTCCTTCTCCATCCATCCCGGCGAGGTGGTGGCGGTGCTGGGCCCGTCGGGCTCCGGCAAGTCGACGTTGTTGCACTGTCTCGCGGGGATCGTCCCACCGGACTCGGGCACGGTTCGCTACGCCGGGCAGGACCTGGGTGCGCTCTCCGACGCCGAACGCAGCGCGCTGCGGCGCTCCGACTTCGGGTTCGTCTTCCAGTTCGGGCAACTCGTCCCGGAGTTGACCTGTACGGAGAACGTGGCCCTGCCGTTGCGTCTGGCGGGGATACGTCGCAAGGCAGCCGAGGCGACCGCCGTGGAGTGGCTGGAGCGTCTGGAGGTCACCGAAGTCGGCGCCAAACGCCCCGGGGAGATCTCCGGCGGCCAGGGGCAGCGCGTGGCCGTCGCCCGCGCCCTGGTGACCTCGCCGCGGGTGGTGTTCGCCGACGAGCCGACCGGAGCCTTGGATTCCTACAGCGGCGAGCGGGTCATGGAGTTGCTGACCGAGGCGGCACGGTCGTCGAACGCGGCCGTCATCCTCGTCACGCACGAGACGCGTGTTGCCGCCTACTCGGACCGGGAGATCATCGTCCGCGACGGCATGACCCGCGATCCCGACCACGCCCTGTGACCCCCTTCCACCTCCCCCGCCTCCCCCACCTCGGCTGACTCCATGATCCGGACCCCCACACCATGACCCTCATACAAGAGCGCGAGGACCGTGCCCCCGTTCGGTACGAACGTCCCGGACGCACCCGCAGTTGGCTGCGGGACCTGGCCTACGGGATGCGTTTCGGGGCGTTCGGCGGACGCGAGGGTTGGGTGCGCAATGCGCTGACGGCCGTGGGCGTGGGGCTCGGGGTCGCCCTGCTGCTGATCGCGGCGTCGATACCGCAGATCATGGACAACCGGGATCGACGCGCCGAGGACCGTACCCCGTCCGAGATGGCGGCGTCCGAGATGACGGCGCCCGAGATGGCGAAGCCGTCTCCGACCGGGGCGACTCCGACCGGAGTCCTCTACGCGGACGCGTCCACCGAGTACCGCGAGAAGATGGTCAAGGGGCTGCTCCTGCACGCGGAAGGCGCCCGTCCGGCGCTGCCGCCCGGCATCGGGGAACTGCCAGGGCCGGGCGAGATGCTGGTCTCCCCCGCCCTCGCCGACCTGCTGGCGTCCGACGAGGGCCGGTTGCTCGTCGACCGGTTGGACTACCGGACGATCGGCACCATCGGGAAAGAGGGCCTCCTCGACCCCGGTGAGCTCTACTTCTATGCGGGGAGTCCCAGCCTGGTTCCCGGCGACGGGGTCGGCCGGACGGACGGCTGGGGCGGTCCCGCATCGGAATCCCTCCCGTACGATCCGCTCCTCGTCGTGGTGATCACCCTCGCCTGCGTCGTCCTGCTGGTGCCCGTGGCGGTGTTCATCGCCACCGCCGTGCGGTTCGGCGGGGATCGCCGCGATCGACGACTGGCCGCACTGCGTCTGGTGGGGGCGGATGCACCCACCACCCGGCGGATCGCCGCGGGCGAGGCACTGTTCGGTTCGGTGCTGGGGGTGGTCTGCGGCATCGCCCTGTTCGTCCTGGTCCGGCAGTTCGCCGGCTGGATACGCATCTGGGAGTTGAGCGCCTTCCCCTCGGACGTGGTCCCGCTGCCCGAGCTCACCGCCGCGCTGTTGGTGACCGTTCCGGTGGCATCGGTCGTGATCACCCTGATCGCCCTGCGTTCGGTGATGATCGAACCGCTCGGCGTGGTGCGCCGTTCGACTCCGCCGCGCCGGCGGTTCTGGTGGCGGCCACTGGTGCCCGCCACGGGACTCCTCCTCCTGCTGAACGAGAGCGGCATCGACGGCGACCCGCCCGAGTTCGTCCGGCCGCTCCCCATCGCGGCGGGCTCGATCCTGACGCTCCTGGGCGTGTCCGCCCTGCTTCCCTGGCTGATGGAAGCCTCGGTGGGCCGGCTGCGCGGTGGGCCGCTCTCCTGGCAGCTGGCGACCCGCCGACTCCAGCTGAACAGCGGCCCGCCGACCCGTGCGGTGAGCGGGATCATGGTCGCGGTGGCGGGGGCGATCGCCCTCCAGATGCTGTTCGCCGGGATGCACGACGAGTTCAACACGATGCTGGGCAAGGACCCCGGTTGGGACCGGCTCAACGTCTCCGCGGAACGCCCCAGCCGGGAGCTGGCGGACCGCATGACCCGGGAGCTGGGGCGGACCGAGGGGGTCCGGGATGTGGTCACGACGATCAGGGCAGAGGTGCGGGGGCCCCGGGAACATGCGATGACCTCGCTGACCATGGGCGACTGCGCCACCCTGAAGAAGTTGGCCACCATCCCTTCCTGCACGGACGGGGACGCCTTCGTCGTCCACAGCGCCCGTGACAAGGAGCAGAACGCCTGGGTGGACAACACCGCCCGCAAGGGGACCGCCCTGCTCCTGGGCGCCACCGGATCCACATCCTGGACCCTCCCGCGGAACGCGGCGACCGTCGTGACCAAGGACCCGGACGGCTGGGAGAACACCGGTGTCTTCGCCACCTTCGGCGCGCTGGACGTCTCACGCTTGCCGGGCGGCGCGACGACATCCCTGGTGACGCTGGACGGAAGCGTCCCCGACGCCCGGGAACACGCCCGGAACACCGTCGCCGCCGTCGCCCCCGGTCTACGGATCTGGTCGATCCGGATGATCGAGCGCGATGCCCGGTACGAGAGCCTCCAGACCGGCCTGCTCGCAGCGGCCACCGCCACGCTGGGCCTGATCGCCGCCTCGATGCTCGTGTCACAGCTCGAACAGCTCAGAGAACGTCAACGGCTGCTGTCGTCACTGGTGGCCTTCGGAACCCCTCGCTCCACCCTGGCGCTCTCCGTGCTGTGGCAGACCGCCGTGCCGGTGGTGCTCGGAACGGCGGTGGCCGTTGCCGGCGGTCTGGCCCTCGGGGCAGCGATGCTGAATCTGAGCGGGAATGAGATCACTCGCTGGTGGCTGTTCCTACCGGTGGCGGGGGTGGGCGCCGGGGTCATCCTGCTGGTGACGCTGCTCAGCCTGCCGCCGCTGTGGCGGATGATGCGCCCGGACGGCCTCCGAACGGAATGACCCGGCCCGCGGTCTTGCCCTTCCGCTCGATCTGCTCCTGCTGAGGCCGGAGACTCGCGGAGGTCAGAAGACCCGCCAGGGTCAGGAAGCGATCCGCACCGGCAGCGGGCGCAGTGCCTCGCGCAGCTCCCCGGCGAACTCCGCGAACTCCCCCTGCCGTGCGGCTCCGGGGCGTGCGACCAGGGCGATCCTGCGGGTGGGGGCGGGCTCGGCAAACGAGGCGGTCTTCAGCCCGCCCCGACCGGCTTCGACCTCGACGGCCGTACGGGGAAGCAGCGTGACCCCCAGACCACCGGCCACCAGCTGGACCAGGGTGGAGAGCCCCGCGGCCGTGGTGGTCACCGACGCATCGTCCCCCCGACCTGCCTCGCGACAGATGTCGAGGGCCTGGCCGCGCAGACAGTGCCCCTCGTCCAACAGGAGCAGTGGCAGTTCCCTGAGCGCCCCCGGGGCTATGTCCGGCCGGCCCCCGAGGGGATGGCTCTCGGGTGTGACCAGGACGAAGTCCTCGTCGAAGAGCGGGAACTCGGTCAGTCCGGGCAGCCCCAGCGGCAGGGCGAGCAGCAGCAGGTCGAGCCGCCCCGCGGTGAGACCGTCGAGCAGTGAGGCAGTCTGCTCCTCGTGCACCTGGAGTTCGAGGTCGGGGTAGGTGTCCTGGACCAGTCGGAGGACCGTCGGCAGCAGATAGGGCGCAACGGTGGGGATCACCCCGAGCCTCAGGAGGCCCGTGAAGGGCGCCCGTACCGCTTCGGCCTCGTCCATCAGCGTGCCGACCGCCTGGAGGACGTCATGTGCCCGGGCGGCGAGCCGCTCGCCCGCGGGGGAGAGCAGCACCTTGCGGGTCGTCCGCTCGACCAGCTGCACCCCGAGGGCGTCCTCCAGAGCGGAGAGCGCGCCGGACAGGGCGGGCTGGCTCATCCCGATGGCCGCGGCGGCATCCCTGAAGTGCAGATGCTCGGCAACGGCCGCGAAGGCGCGCAACTGGGTGAGGCTGGGCTGCTTGCCCCGGTTCACTGCGCCCACTGATCAGCCCTTTCAATCATTCCCTAGGAGTTTAATCGACTTCTCGACATCGTTTTCCCGGGCGAAGTCGCGGGGAACGCCGTGAGACGGGTTACGGACGCCGTGCCCGAGGCGGTCACGCAACCGATCCGTCGTGCAGGAGACGCGGTCGCCGCCAAGGCCATGCGACCGGCGCTCGGCGCCACGGCGGCGTTGCTGGAGTTTGGTCAACGACTGGGCCATGGAACTCAACGACCCGAAGGTTGTACGGCTTCGGGCGACAGCCCTACTCAGGCGCCCGTACGACGGCCGGCGTCGTCATCCCGTTGTACTCAAGGGCGATCGGGTCCAACTCGACGCTCTGGACGAGGACACTCGGGAGGTCCTTGAATCGCGCCAGGCCGTCAGCGATGGCCTGCGTCATGGCCTCCGCCTCGAAGGAGCAGGTGAACCAGGAGCGCTCGGGGGATTCGACCAGCGAGATCCTTCCGTCGTGAAAGCTGGCCAACTGTGCCAGCGCATCGGACTGCTCCTCGGTCATGACATCCTGGAGAATCAGATTGAAGTACCAGTTACGCGCAAGCGCGGTGCTGCCTGACGAATCCATCGATATACCTCCCTTCTTCGCTCGGGTTCTGCGGCGTGCACGAAACCGTGCGCCGCTGGTTGCACGGACAGCACAGCACGTATCCCCACCGGTGCCCGCCTCCCGTGCGAGTCACCTTGAGCCCGGCAGCCTCCGCCCTCTTAAGCGCTGCCTCAACATCCTTCTTCTGATGCCGGTCGCCGAATGCATAACCGTGGTTCTACTCGCCGACCGCGAGGAAGATACGAAGCTCAAGGCGGAGTCGCCCGATCGAGCTAGCCGGTATCAGTGCGGCCCCAGGCATTGATCGCTCCACCCGATCACACTGACCACATTGATCAATTTCATCCGCGATCAAGGGTGTGACAGGGTGCATTTGTCCACACCCTCATGCACCTTGGAGTAACACCGTGCTCACTGTCGGCGACCAGTTCCCCACCTTCGAGCTCACTGCCTGCGTCTCCCTGGAGACCGGCAAGGAGTTCGAGGTCATCAACCACAAGTCCTACGAGGGCAAGTGGAAGGTCGTCTTCGCGTGGCCGAAGGACTTCACCTTCGTCTGCCCCACCGAGATCGCGGCCTTCGGCAAGCTGAACGACGAGTTCGCCGACCGTGACGCCCAGGTCCTCGGCTTCTCCGGTGACTCGGAGTTCGTCCACCACGCCTGGCGCAAGGACCACGCCGACCTGCGTGACCTGCCCTTCCCGATGCTGGCCGACTCCAAGCACGAGCTGATGCGCGACCTGGGCATCGAAGGTGCCGACGGCTTCGCCCAGCGTGCCGTCTTCATCGTCGACCCGAACAACGAGATCCAGTTCACCATGGTGACCGCCGGCTCCGTCGGGCGTAACCCCAAGGAGGTCCTGCGGGTGCTGGACGCGCTCCAGACCGACGAGCTGTGCCCGTGCAACTGGACCAAGGGCGAGACCACCCTGGACCCCGTCGCCCTGCTGGCCGGTGAGTGATCCATGTCCCTCGACGCGCTGAAGTCCGCCATACCGGACTACGCCAAGGACCTGAAGCTCAACCTCGGTTCGGTGATCGGCAACAACGACAAGCTCTCCCAGCAGCAGCTGTGGGGGACCGTCCTCGCCACCGCGATCGCCTCCCGCAGCCCGATCGCCCTGCGCGAGCTGGAGCCCGAGGCCAAGGCCAACCTCTCCCCGGAGGCGTACACCGCCGCCAAGTCCGCCGCCGCGGTCATGGCGATGAACAACGTCTTCTACCGGACCCGGCACCTGCTGTCTGACCCGGAGTACGGCACCCTGCGCGCCGGTCTGCGGATGAACGTCATCGGCAACCCGGGCGTGGAGAAGGTCGACTTCGAGCTGTGGTCGCTCGCGGTCTCGGCCGTCAACGGCTGCGGGCAGTGCCTCGACTCCCATGAGCAGGTGCTGCGCAAGGCCGGCATGGACCGCGAGACGATCCAGGAAGCCTTCAAGATCGCGGCGGTCGTCCAGGCCGTCGGCACCACGCTGGACTCCGAGGCGGCTCTGGCCCAGTAGTCCGGCCCCACCGCTCCACCGCTCCACCGCTCCACCGCAAGAAGGACCCCGCCAATGTGCGAACGGCGGGGTCCTTCGTCGTCCGCGCCCGGCGGACCGGTGGTCTCAGCTCTGGAGCTTGGCCATCAGCGCCCTGGTGTCGGCGATCATGGACGCCTTGATCCCGGAGAGATTGGTGGGCGGACGGGCGCCGCTCTCGCCGTACTCGTCGAGGACGACACTCAGACTGAGCACGGCCTGACCGTCCAGGACATGGAGAGAGGGCTCCGCTCCACTCCCCAGGATGAAGAAGGCGTTCTCGCCCAGTCGTTCGATGCGTGTGAGCGAGGTGGGGGACTCGTCGACCCCGAGCGGCGGCATCAGACCGGCCTCGAACTCCGGCCCCGGATCGATCTTCTTGTGCAGGGTGTACTTCACACTGACCAGGGCCGGATAGCGATTCTGCGACTCGTCACCCTGGAAGGAGAAGGAGCAGCCCGTCCCGTGCTGGTCCGGGTGGACCCGGGTGAACGGGCTGGTCGCCGACGGTGATGTGCCCAGCTCCGTCCTCAGCGCCTTGAGCTGTGCGTCGAGACAGAGGTTGCCGGTGGCCCGCCATGCACCGGTGTCGGGCTCCGGTGTCGGTCCATCGTGCGCGTAGAGCACACCGGCCCAGACCGCCGATGCGGCGAGCGCTCCCCCGAGCGCCCAGAGCCAGGGCCGACGCCCTGCATCGGAGGACGGTTCGGGCTCCACGGGCGGGTGGGGCTCCGGGCGCTGTTCCGGGATCGACCGCGCATCCCTGAAGAAATCGTTCCCGTCGGACAGTTCCGGCTCGGATATCACGGCGCTTCCCTCGTCGTCGACTCCGGCGGCACGGCGGGCGAGGAGCCCAGTGCCGTGGCGCCGTGCGGCTTCGCCGTGCCCTTCAGCGCCTGTTCCCTGCTGTACGCCCGCAGGTAGCCCACCACTGTATTGGTCACGGCGACCAGCGGTACGGCGACCACCGCACCGCCGATGCCGGCCGTCAGTCCGCCGACTGCGACAGCGAGCACCACGGCGAGCGGATGGACGCGTACCGCGCGGCCGAGGATGAAGGGCTGGAGTACGTGGCCCTCAATCTGCTGCACCGCCAGCACCACGATCAACACCATCAACGCGGTGAACACGCCCTGGGTGACCAGTGCGACGACGACCGCCAGCGCTCCCGAGATCACCGCGCCGACCAGGGGGATGAAGGCGAACAGGAAGATGAAGACGGCGAGCGGTACGGCCATCGGCACATCGAGGATGTAGATGCCGAGTCCGATGAAGATCGCGTCGATCAAGGCGACCAGCACCGTGCCGCGCACATAGGCGGTCAAGGTGCGCCATGCCCGGGGACCTGCGCCGGCGACCCCCGCACGGGCCTGGGCGGGGACCAGTTTGAGGGTCCAGTTCCAGATCCGGTTGCCGTCGTAGAGCAGGAAGAGCGTGGAGAACATCGCCAGCAGTATTCCGGTGAGGATCTCCACCATCACCGTCACACCCTGCAACCCCGCCGAGGTGATCTCCTCGGTGTTGGTGCCGATGGTGTCGCTCAGGTTCTCCGCGATGTCATTGATCTGGCTTTCCGTGACGTGGAAGGGGCTGTCGAGGAGCCAGCGCTTCAACTCCTCGATGCCGTCCCTGACCCGGTCGGAGAGGTCGCCGAGGTTCTCCAGGACCTGCCAGACGACGAACCAGCCGACCAGTCCCATGATGACGAATCCGGCGACGGCGGTGACCGCGGTGGCCAGTCCGCGCGGTAGCCCGAACCTGCGCAGTCGGGCCACGGTCGGTTGGAGCAGGGCGGTGATCAGCAGGGCGGCGACGAAGGCGAGCACCACGAGTTGTACGGCACTGATCACCCGCATCAGCACCCACAACGTCCCCGCCAGCACCAGGAGCCGCCATCCAGCTTCGGCCGCCACCCGCATCCCCCACGGAATGGCGGCCACCGGATCGGGCCTGGGCAGGACGGCGGGCGCGTACGGAGGAGGCGCGGGCACGCTCTGCGGCCCGATCCCAGAGGCCGTGAAGTCCTCGCCGTCGGCCGGTTCCTCGACGTTCACATCCAGGTCGGCCGGATCGGGGGAACGTTTCTGGCCCTCGCCCATGCGCTCGGACATACGGGTGAGCGACTCGCCCCAACCGGCGAGCCACCCTGGCACTTTCGACATGACGGTCCTTCTTCCCCCCATAACTCCTCCCGAGACCCCGGGATCGACGACGCTACACGCAACGGAGCCCCTCACCGTAGGGACGGTGAGGGGCGTGCCGAAGTTGAGCGGGAGTCATGACGGGCTGGAGGGCCCGTGCGACCTCTGCTTCGGTGACCGACAGCAGGCGTCTAGTACCAGCGGTTGGCCTGCCAGAACGACCAGGCGCCGCAAGGGCTGTCGTACCGCTCGTTCATGTACTTCAGACCCCACTTGATCTGGGTCGCGGGGTTGGTCCGCCAGTCGGCGCCGGCCGAGGACATCTTCGAGCCGGGCAGCGCCTGGACGAGTCCGTACGCCCCGGAGGACGGGTTCTGCGCCAGGTAGTTCCAGGTGGACTCTTTTTGAACGATGTTGCTGAAGCACTGGAACTGATCGCCCGGAATCATCTGCCGGGCCATCGCCTTGACTTCGGCGACGCTGTACGAGCTCTTGGCGGTGAAGCTGGAGGCGTCGCGCACGGAGTCCCGGCTGGCGCGCTCGGCGGCCTTGGCCTTCTCCTTGGCCTTGGCCTCGGCTTCCTTCTTCGCCTTGGTGTCCGCGGCGTCCTTCTTGGACTTCGCGAGCTGGGCCGCCTGGATGCGGGCGGATTCCTCGGCGGACTTGCGCGCCGACGCCTCGGCGGCTGCCGCCTGGGCATCGGCCTGCTCTGTCAGCGAGGAGACCTGGACCTGGGCCTGCTGACCCATGGGTATTTCAGCGAGGAGGGTCGTGTCGGCAGCCGCCGCCTCGAAGTTGTCACTTGAGGACTGGGGGTCGCCCGAGGCCACGCCCACGACTGCTCCGACGGTGGTGACCGCAGTGGCAGACGCCACCGCGAACCCCCGGACCGAGATCCGGCTCACACGGTTTCCTTCCAGCATCGCCTTAGGTGACCCCACGGGCGAATCGTGCCCCTGACGCTGGCCTCCACTGTCTTGGGTCACAGGAGGCGCGGGCCCGTGGTCAACTCCCAGCGGGAGAGCCGGTGAAACTTGCGGGCGGCACACGACGGCAGTTCTTGAGTTGTGTGTTGCTCGCACCACGAGTGGTGCAGGTGTCGTATGCGGGGCCTGACGGAAGCAAGACTCTGCCCCAACGTCACGCCGCAAGGCAATTATTCGTTACGTGGGATAGCTCACACGCCGTTTGGTGTGGAACCTTCCTGGAAACAACAGCACAGCACAGCGCCGCCCCGCTACGCTGCTGCGCTTGCGGGGCGGCGCGAAGAGGTTCAATCCTCCTAGATCTGGCCTTCCTCCAGCATTTCGGTCACCAGGGCGGCGATCTGCGAACGCTCGGAGCGGGTGAGCGTGACATGGGCGAAGAGCGGATGCCCCTTCAGTTTCTCGACCACGGCGACGACTCCGTCGTACCGACCGACCCTGAGGTTGTCCCGCTGGGCCACGTCGTGGGTGAGCACGACCCGCGAGTTCGCCCCGATCCGGGACAGCACCGTGAGCAGGACGTTCCGCTCCAGTGACTGCGCCTCGTCGACGATGACGAACGCGTCGTGGAGCGAACGGCCGCGGATGTGCGTCAGCGGCAGGACCTCCAACATGCCGCGCCCCAGGACCTCCTCGATGACCTCACGACCGGCGACGGCCGAAAGGGTGTCGAAGACGGCCTGCGCCCAGGGGCTCATCTTCTCGGCCTCGGTCCCGGGCAGATAGCCCAGTTCCTGCCCGCCCACCGCGTACAACGGACGGAAGACCATCACCTTCTGGTGCTGCTGCCGTTCCAGGACCGCTTCCAGACCTGCGCAGAGCGCGAGCGCCGACTTGCCCGTACCGGCACGGCCGCCGAGCGAGACGATGCCGACGTCGGGGTCGAGCAGCAGATCGAGGGCGATGCGCTGTTCGGCGCTGCGGCCGTGGATGCCGAACGCCTCCCGATCGCCCCGGACCAGCCGTACGTTCCCTTCGGCCGTGACCCGGCCGAGTGCCTTGCCCCGTTCGGACTGGAGCACCAGTCCGGTGTGCACGGGCAACTCGGCGACCTCGGGGACGTAGAGGGTCTCCTCCGTGTAGAGCAGATCGACCTGGTCGGCGGAGAGGGACAGCTCCGACATCCCGGTCCAGCCGGAGTCGGTGATGGCCAACTCCGCGCGGTACTCCTCGGCGAGGAGACCGACCGAGGACGCTTTGATCCGCAGGGGTAGGTCCTTGGAGACGACCGTGACGTCATACCCCTCAGCCTGGAGGTTCCTCGCCACCGCCAGGATCCTTGAGTCGTTGTCACCGAGCCGGAAGCCGGCCGGGAGGACCCCTGGATCGGAGTGGTTGAGCTCGACCCGGATCGTGCCGCCGAGGTCGCCCAGGGGAATGGGGGCGTCGAGGCGTCCGAACCGGATGCGGAAGTCGTCCAGCAGGCGCAGTGCCTGCCGGGCGAAGTACCCCAGTTCTGGATGGTGCCTCTTGGCCTCCAACTCCGTGATGACCACGATCGGGAGCACCACTTCGTGCTCTTCGAAACGGGTCGGGGCGCTGGGATCGGCCAGCAGGACGCTGGTGTCGAGAACGTAAGTGCGCCTATCGGGCATCCGGCGCTTTGTGCTGTTCACCACGGAAGGACGTACCCCCTCGGATGAGGTCGGCGGTGCGACGCCGTCGCGGGCCTTGGTGTCTGCCGCCGGAGGACAGCAGACAGATCTCCCCGCCCGGGGCGGGGAAGGGGCCGGGTCTTCGGCCACGATGCACGGGCCGAGCACCGGCCCCTGTCCAGGTCCGCACGAGGAGTGCGATCCATCGAGTGCAAAGGGCCTCCCGGGTGAGCGGTCACGGCCACTCACTGAGATACGACGTTCGTGGATCGGACGTCGACCTGCAAGGGGTATTCCCTCGAACACGTGTGACCATGCCCGATGTGCCACGACACCTGGATGAACGCGGGGTTATCGGCTCTGGTGGGCGCAACGGTCCGAGTGGGTCGAACGCACCGCGTCACCGGGCCCGGGTGCCACGGGGAGGCCGTGCCCACAAGGGGCGCCCGGGCGGTCGATGAGAGCGATCGGGGTGGCGGTCGCCGTCAGTGACGACGGGGGACACGGTGTTCGGACACCGAGGGGAGCAGGGCCGTGTCCAGCCGTACAGACGGGCCGTACATACGAGGTCGGACGAATGAGCCGGACGAACGGGGCCGGGATGCGCGCCTGCGCGGCGGTTCTTGTGACAGCAGTCCGCCCGACCGGGCGTCGGAAGGTGCCGTCCCCGGGCCGACCGGGACGTCAGCTGCCGTAGCGGCGGTGTCGGGCCGCGTAGTCACGCAGCGCACGCAGGAAGTCCACCTTGCGGAAGGCGGGCCAGAAGACTTCGCAGAAGTAGTACTCGGAGTGGGCGCTCTGCCAGAGCATGAAGCCCGACAGCCGCTGTTCTCCGCTGGTGCGGATCACGAGGTCCGGGTCGGGCTGACCGCGCGTGTACAGGTGTTCGGAGATGTGTTCGACGTCGACGGTCTCGGCGAGTTCCTCGACGCTGGTGCCCTTCTCGGCGTGTTCCAGCAGCAGGGAGCGGACCGCGTCCGCGATCTCTTGGCGGCCCCCGTACCCGACGGCGACGTTGACGAGTATCCCGCCCCGGATGCCCAGCGTCGCCTGTTCGGCCTCCTTCAGCACCGACTGGGTGCGGGCGGGGAGCAGATCGAGGGTTCCGACGTGGTGCACCCGCCAGCGACCGTCCGCGGCCAGGGCCCGTACGGCGTCCTCGATGATCCCGAGGAGGGGAATGAGTTGGTCGTCCGGCCGGTCGAGGTTGTCCGTGGAGAGCATCCAGAGCGTGACGACCTCGACGTCGGTCTCCGCGCACCAGCCCAGCAGCTCTTGGATCTTGCTGGCGCCCGCCTTGTGACCCGATTCGGGGGTGTTGCCGGACGCCTTGGCCCAGCGGCGGTTGCCGTCGAGGATGACTCCGATGTGCTTGGGCACCTGGGTATGGTCCAGTCGGCCTTCCACCCGGCGTGCGTAGAGCCTGTACACCAGGTCACGCAAGTTCACAGAGTTCACCTCTCGGTTCTGGCGGGCGCATCAGCCCTGGGTGCCGGGGGTCGGGGGGTCCGCTGCCGGGGCCCGTTGCGTTGAACGGCTCGATGACCGGTCCCGGCCACCGCCATGCGGCAATTCGCCCGCGCCGTGCGGCATCCCCTGAAGCGGCCACATTACTGCGCATGGGGCACAGCGGCCCAACCCGGTCTGTCACAAGTCCGTGATAAGCAGACAGGTGTGACTGATTCCTCCGCGGTTCCTTCCCCGTCCCTCTATCTCGCCTCCACCGACCGCTACGACTCCATGGAGTACAGGCGCAGTGGTCGCTCGGGGCTCAAGCTGCCCGCGATCTCCCTGGGGCTCTGGCACAACTTCGGTGACGATCGGACCCTCGATTCCCAGCGCGCCATCCTGCGTCGCGCCTTCGACCTGGGAGTGACGCACTTCGACCTCGCGAACAACTACGGCCCGCCGCCGGGTTCCGCCGAGCTGAACTTCGGCAAGATCTTCGCCCGGGACTTCGCCCCGTACCGCGACGAGCTCATCATCTCCACCAAGGCGGGCTACCTGATGCACCCCGGACCCTACGGGGAATGGGGCTCCCGGAAGTACCTTCTGTCCTCGCTCGACGCGTCGCTGCGCCGAATGGGTCTGGAGTATGTGGACGTCTTCTATTCGCACCGCTTCGATCCGGACACCCCGCTGGAAGAGACCATGGGGGCGCTGGCCTCCGCCGTCCGCCAGGGCAAGGCCCTGTACGCGGGGGTCTCCTCCTACAACGCCGAGCAGACGGCCGAGGCAGCACGGCTGCTCCGGGAGATGGGGGTGCCCGCGCTGATCCACCAGCCGTCGTACTCCATGATCAACCGCTGGATCGAGGACGACGGACTCCTCGGCACCCTGGAGGCGGAGGGCATGGGCTGCATCTCCTTCGTCCCCCTCGCCCAGGGACTGCTCACGGGGAAGTACCTCAAGGGCATTCCCGAGGGCTCACGGGCGACCCAGGGCAAGTCACTGGATCCCGGGCTGCTCTCGGACGAGGTGGTGCGACGGCTGAACGGGTTGAACGACATCGCTGCGCGCCGGGGGCAGAGCCTGGCTCAGTTGGCGTTGGCCTGGGTCCTGCGGGACGCACGGATGACGTCGGCGCTGATCGGCGCGTCGAGCGTTTCGCAGCTTGAGGAGAACGTGGGCGCGCTGGCCGGGGAGCCGCTGACCGATGCCGAGCTGGTCGAGATCGACACCTTCGCCGTGGACACCCACGGCACGAACATCTGGGCCGACCGGGGCTGAGGAGTCCGGGCCCGCCCGTGCGACAGCGGTCCGGGGGCTCTCTTCGATGGCCCTCGGCCGCCTCGTCGAGATGCGGCGCGGACAGCGCCCGCTGATCTGCGGGGGCGGGGTTCCGACCCGGGCCGGAACATAAACCGGGCCGGTCCGTGGGGGGGATACGGACCGGCCCGAGGGGGGGCTTCCACCATAACGCTTCGCAGGTCGTGCTGCTCGCCACCGCCGCGCCGATGGCCTTGACCAGGTTTCGGGTCGAAGGGGCACGTCCGTTCCCCGAGGTTGTGGAACGGGCGGGGAACCCGGTTGCGGGGTGCTCACGGGGTGCCGTCGCCACGATTCCGTCGCTCTCCGTGGCGCTCGGTCGCTCTCGGGACGACTCCTCGTCGACGGTCGTACGCGATCCGGCCCCCGGCCACCCGCCCGGTCGCGGCCCGGCGGCCTGGTGGCTAACCCGCATGGGTGACCCGGGGAAGGGGCGTCGCATTGACCGGGCGATGCCGTGGCACGGACCTCGTCGATGAGGCTCATGCACCGGGGGTCCCGGGCGACGCTCAGCCCCGACTGTGCGCCGGCTCAGACCGCGCACTCCTTGGTCTTGCGCTCGATGATCTCCTGCATATAGGTCTCGCCCCAGGCCCCCAGGGGCTCCAGCGCCCTGTTGAGCGCCTCTCCCAACTCGGTCAGGGAGTACTCCACCCGCGGCGGCACCTCGCGGTACACCTCACGATGGACGATCCCGTCCGCCTCCAGCTCACGGAGTTGCTGGATAAGCACCTTCTCGCTGACCGCGACCAGCTCGCGCCGCAGCTCGCCGAAGCGGTGGGTGCGCTCGTGCAGGGCCCACAGGATGAGGGGCTTCCACTTTCCGCCGACGACATCGACCGCGGCGTCGAGGCCGCACTGGTAGACGGGCTTGGCCTTGGGCACGGCAACTCCTCGGATGTCCCTGACACTTACCGTCCGGGCAGTACACCATTTCTCGATGAGTGAGGGCGCAAACGAGGTCAGGAACTGACCTAATCCAACCCTAGGCTCGGGCCATGACGACACGCACCGTGACCTGGACGCAGTCCAATGCCCGCACCCTCGCGCGCCAGGGACTGGACGAGCCCTTGACGGTCACCCCGGCCGCGATCACCTCGGCGATGCTGGCCGCCCAGGCGCAGGTACTGAGCGCCGCCGAGCTCTCGGTGGCCCTGCGGCTCGGGGGCGGGGTGACGCGCACCGCCGTGTCCGATGCACTGTGGACCGAAGGCTCCCTGGTGAAGACCTACGGCCCCCGCGGCACGATCCACCTGTTGGCCAGGGACGACCTCCCCATGTGGACCGGTGCGCTGACGTCGATCCCGGACAGCGCGCTCCGGATGCCCGAAGCCGTCGGCCTGACCGCGGCCCGGACCGAGCAGATCATCGCCGCCATCGCCGACGCCTTGACGGACGTCCACCTGACCACCGACGAACTCACCGAAGCGATCGTGACCCGTACCGGCCCCTGGGCGGGCGACCTGGTGATGGAGGCGTTCCAGGGCAAGTGGCCGCGCTGGCGGCAGGTGACCCATCTCGCCGCGCACCGGGGCGTCCTCGCCTTCGCGCCGAACAAGGGGCGCCGCGTCGCCTATACCAACCCCCTGACCACGCCCATGGAGCAGCGCGAGGCGCTCGGTCGGCTGGTCGTGCGGTATCTCGGTGCCTACGGACCGGCCACCTCCGGTCACTTCGCCCGGTGGCTGGCCGCGCCGCAGGGGTGGGCCAGGCAGACGTTCGCGTCCCTGGCGGGTGAGGGACGCATCGAGCCGGTGCGGTACGAGGGCGATACCGCCTGGGTGGCGGCCGGCGACGGCGAGTTCCCCGAGGGCGGACCGAGGGGCGTCCGGCTGCTGCCGTACTTCGATGCGTACGCCATCGCCTCGCAGCCGCGGGACCTGCTCTTTCCCGGGCCGGCACGGGAGCGGGCGCTGGCAGGCGGCCAGGCGGGGAACTATCCGGTCGTCCTCGTCGACGGAACGGTGGCGGGCGTGTGGCACCTCAAGCGGTCCCGGAAGCGGATCGCGGTGACGGTCGAACCGATCGGGGCCGCCCTGGACCGGACGGCTACCCGGGCGGAGTTGTCGGCGCAGGTGGAGCGGGTTGCGCAGGTGCTGGAGTCACGGGCGACGCTGACGGTCGGCACGGTGCTGGTGGGGCCGCACGCATAGTCAACGGGAGCGTCGCAGCAGGGTGATGCCGTCCCGTTCGGCGACGAGCCGGTAGCCGTGGGCCTTCCGGGCGGCGGCGAGTTCCACGGCCTGCTGCTCGGGCGGGTAGGGCCAGTGTCCCGTGTGGTAGGGCCATGCCTCGGGCGCCCTGGCGTCATGGATGATCCATTCGGCCGTGGGGGGAGGCAGCTTGCCCTTGTCGTACTCGTACAGCCGGGCGTCGACCGGGAAGGTGGGGAAGAGCACCACGTCACAGCGCGAGGTGAGTTGGGGCACCAGTCGGTTGGAGGCTGCGACCGATGCGCCGTTCGGGATCTCGGCCAGCAACTCACGGGCGCCTTCGATGTGTGCGGTGGTCCGCCAGGTGGCGCGCTGGGCGAGTTGGGCGAGCGGGAAGGACGGCAGCATGACGACGGTCACCGCGAGGACGGTGGCGAGCGAGGCCCGGACATGGCGGGCTCCGAGCGGATGGCCGCTGCCGCGCCACCTCCGCAGGGAGTCGATCAACCCGGCACAGACGATCGGCATCAGAACGGCGCTGTAGTGGAAGGACGTGCCCCAGTGGAAGCCGTTCTGCGACAGCATCCGCCACGCCAGGGTGGGCACGGCGAGCAGGGCGAGGGGGGAGCGCAGGGCGAGCAGGGCCGACGGGGCGAAGACGAGGATCAGGGTCATGGCCTTGATGTCCGGCCGCAGTGCGTCGAGCGGTGCGAAGGCGATGGTGGCCAGCCATGAGGTGTGGAGGTCGGCGCCCAGGTTGTCGCCGTGCGCATAGCCGCCCGCGGGGTTGAAGGCGGGCAGGAGGTAGGTGATCTCGATCAGCGATGCCCCGGCGCCGACCGCCGCGGTGACCAGACCGAGCCGGCGCGGCCCCTGGTAGGCGATGAGGCAGCCGAGCGCGGCCAGGGTCAGCCCCAAGTCCTCCTTGATCAGTACGAGGGGTGCCGCCCAGGCGACGGCGGCACGCCAGCGTTGTTGTCCCACGGCGGCGAGGGCGTAGGAGAGCAGGGGGACGGCGAGCGCCACCTCGTGGAAGTCGAAGGCGGCGGCGGATGCGATGCCCCAGCTCAGCCCGTAGGCCAGGGCGATGACATGGGCGGATCTCCGCCCGAGTGCGCGGGCGGCCCAGCCCACCAGCGGTACGGCGGCGACCGCGAGGAGCGCGGACTGGACGAACAGCAGACAGAGCGGCGAGGGCCAGATGCGGTAGAGCGGTGCGAGGACGGCGAGCGCGGGGTGGAAGTGGTCGCCGAGGAGGTTGAAGCCCTCGCCGCGCAGCGGGACGATCGGGGGGCGGAGTCGGGCGTAGGCACGAACGGCCTGTTCGAAGATGCCGAGGTCGTACCCGGTGGTGCGCATCAGCAGATGGCGGCGGACGGCGACGGTGGCGTAGAGGGCGAACAGGACGGCCGCCCAACTCCAGGGCAGCGATGCCCGGCGGCCGGTGCGGAGGCTCGTCGGACGGGGCGCCGTGGTGTGGGCCGGTTGGTGCGGGGTGCGGGCCCGGGTGGGGGTGACGACCTTCAGTAGTTCCTCACGCCACACCAGTGAATTGTCCAAGAACGTCCGCATACATCCGGATGCTAGACGGGGGCGAACGGTCGACCGCACACCTCCATGGGGGCGTGTCACCGCCGTCAGTGGGCGACGGTGAACGCTCCCCACAGCACTCCGGAGAGTGCGCCGAGGATCATGAAGGGGCCGAACGGGATCGCGCTCTTGCGGTGGGCGCGCCCGAGGGCGATCAGTCCGAATCCGTACAGCGAACCGAACAGGAAGCCTGCGAACGCCCCCGTGATCAGCACGCCCCAGCCGTACCAGCCGAGGACTGCTCCCAGCGAGAGCGCGAGTTTGACGTCACCGAACCCCATGCCGCCGGGGTGGATCACGAACAGCAGACAGTAGAAGGCACCCAGGGTCAGTCCGCCGAGGAGTGCGGTGTGCCAAGAGCCCCCGGCCGACGGCAGGACGGCGGCGAGACCGAGCAGGGCGACCGCGGCGGCGGCCAGCGGAAGGGTGAGGTGGTCGGGCAGTCGGTGAACGCGGGCGTCGACGACGGCGAGCAAGGTGGCGAAGGGCGTGAGCACCAGCCAGACGGCCAGTTCGGGGCGGCCACCGGTGGCGACCGCGAGGGCCGCACAGACCCCGGCCGTCAACAGGGGGACGACACCGGGCGTGATCCGGGCGCGAGGGCTGCCCTCCGCCGCGTACGCCCGTACCAGGGGCTGCGGCTCCGACGGCGTCCCGTTCACCGTGCCGGACCGGCCGTCGAGTTGCATCGTGCCGTGCGGCCCGTCCCCCCGGTCCTGCGGTACGGGACCGGTCAGCGCTGTCGAACAGGCGGAGCACCGCGGCGCGCCCAGCCAGCCGCCGAGAGGTCCGCGCAACCGGTGCCCGGAGGGGCAGTCGTCGCGCCAAGGGTCCGTCGCCGGGACGGCCAGCCGGTACGCGGCCCGGGGTATGAGGAGTCCAGTGGCGAGGCCCCACAGGACGGCGGCGGCGATGAGCGTGGCGTACACGGCTCAGAGACTATTTGCTCGGGTGAGCGCGGTCATGGGCCTTCGCCGATCCGGTTCGGGGCGGCTCCATGGGCCCGGGACCTGGGCCCTGTCGGCCGTTGGGCCGCGCCGGAACTGATGCGTGCACCGCCCACGGGCTCGATACGGTCCCTTCGTTGGGTCACCGCACGGGAAGCCGGACGACGATCGGGAGCCTGACACCGGCCCGGGCGGGCTACGGTCTCGACCATGCGACGAGGACACCAATGGCAGGACGGCAAGGGCGTGTTGTGGGTACCGGGCAACGACGCCCTGCCCCTGGAGATCGCGGCGAGCCGGGCCACCCGGCGTCGCGGACTCCTCGGGCGGGCGGGTGTCGACGGGGCCCTGCTGATCACCCGATGCAGCGGCGTGCACACCTTCCAGATGCAGTTCACCATCGACGTGGCCTATCTCGACCGGAATCTGACGGTGGTGGAGGTGCACACGCTGAAACCGGGACGGCTGGGCCGACCGCGGTTTCGGGCTCGCCATGTGTTGGAGGCCCAGGGCGGGGCGATGGCGGGGTGGGGAGTGCGACGGGGCGTTCAGTTGGAGGTCGACGGCTGAAGGCAGCCTGCCACCCGGCAGTCGGGGGTCGACGGCTGGAGGCAAGAACGGTCGCCCGGGAGCGGCAGCGCTCCCGGAGGGCCCGGACGCTGCCCACCGAGCGATCAGTGGGACATCGGCTTGAACGGCGTACGCGCGGTGATGCGTCTGCGACGACTGCGGCGGCTCAACACCGCCCATACGACGAGCCATAGGACCAGGAGCGTCCCCATCACCAGCCCCACGACCCCCACGATCAACAGTGCTTCCGCACGATCGTCATCATCGTCGAGGAAGGCGTTCTGCTGGGCCGCCGCCCGTTCGAGTTCGGAGATACCGAAACCCGCCTTCGTGGCATCGCCCTCGTACTCGGGCCCGTCCTGCGGCTCACCCGAGATCCCCACGCGTAACGTCACCGGCAGCGGGCCGGAGATGCGTTGGTCCAGTGATATCCGCAGGTAGTACCAGCCGGAGAAGCGCATGGCGCTCCTGTCGTCCTGGTCGGATATCCGATTGGCGAAAGCAGCGGGTGCGGTGCTCAACGACAAGGTCGTGGGGGTGCCCCGGTAATCGCCACCGACGTCTTCGACGAAGCCGCGGGCGGTGTTGAAGACGGTCATGCGCACGCCCGCCGCCACCGATGAGGCGTCGGATTCCGCGTCCCCGAACTCACCGTCGAGAAAGAGCTGCTGCCCCCAGTCGATCGGCACCCGGTAGAAGCGGCTCTCGCCGGGAGCGAGTCGATCGCGCCACACCCCGTGTCCTACCGGGGTCGCGTCGTAGAAGCCGGACCCGCCGCTCGCGCCCTTCGCCGTGCCCTTCACCCGTTGGGGCAGCCGCGTGCTCCAGGATGCGGGCGCGGACGGCATCACGGACCCGGCCTTCAAACCGGGCTCCGTCATGTACTTCAACTCGACGGGCCACCGGTTCGCCTGGGACGCGCCCGCAGAACCGATCCACTCCACCGAGTACACGTAGTCCCCCGCGGCCTGGCACTCCCGGCCCTCGCCGATGCGGCGGGTGGAGTAGTCGGCGACGGGCAGCGGGGTCGTACCGCCGAAGGTGATGTCGTTGCTGACGCTGCACTGCGCGCCCTCGGTCGAGCGCAAGGAGACCTTGATGCCGTCGGTGGCGCTGACGGTGCCGTTGGACGGTGGCGCGAGGACGGCCGAAACGTACGCGTTGGACGTGCCGTCGAGCGCAACGCGGTAGTACTTGCGCTCGCCGCCGGAGATGGTGTCGACGTACGTGCCGGGCGTGAGCCGGGGTGCGTCTGCCGAAGCCGAAGAGGCACCCTTCACCGGCTGCGCATCGGGAGCCGTCTCGTACGAGCTCAGCCAGTCCGGGGTGGCCGCGGCGGCGGTAGGGGGCGTCTGGACAAGGGCGAGTATCAGCCCACAGGCGATCCCCGCTCCCGTGGTCCTGACCCCTGCCGTCGTGCCGCCCCGTCCCATTGCATGCTCCTCAGCCCATCAGTCGATCAGCTCACGCGTCGACAGCCGGCCCGCAGCGTACTGCGGGTCCCACCTGCCGCGTATAGCTGGCCTCTCATACGACTGACGGGATCTCGCGTACTCAACCGGCCCCGCCCGTGGGGAAGGAGACCTCGACACGGCGGTTCTTCCTGCGCCCTTCCTCACTGGAATTGTCCGCGATCGGATAGTCCTCGCTGTAGCCGCGGACCTCATAGGTGATGCCGGCGTCGTTGAGTTGCTGACTGAGCACTCCGTGGACGGCGTCGGCGCGCTTCTTCGACAGCACCTTGCCGTGTTCGTAGGTGCCGAGGTCATCGGTGAAGCCGAAGACGCGCAGGCGAGTGGCCTTGTGTCGACGGACCTCCGCCACGATCGAGGAGATCCGCCCGCCCGCCTGGGAGGTGAGCTTCGCACTGTCCTTGCCGAACAGGACCTCCGCCTGGAGGGCGAACTTCAGCGAGACGGGGGTCTCTTCGCGGCGCTCCTCACCCCCCTCGGTCTCCACGATGGAGACGATGTCCAGCACACGCGACGAGGCGAGCGTGGCCCCTTCGCGCATCTTGAGGCCGGGGCTGCCGCCGTCGATCACGGGCGCCGCGGAGGTGGGTGCACTGCCGGGCGGCTCGCTGGGGTCGTCCTCGGCCGCGGCACCGGAGGCGCCACCGAGCTGGAGCCCGGTGAACAGCAGCACGACGGCGAGGGGCACCGCCACCACGGAACGGGGGTCTCTCCGCCTCCGGGCGGCCTCCGCCCCCATCAGGAGAGCTCGATCGTCGCGGTGGGCATCAGCGGAATCTGGATCTCGGCCGTCTCGGTCTCTCCGGGCGGCGCGGGGAACTGGGCGAAGAAGTCCACGCTCTGGCCGGCCGTGAACATGCTGAGGCCCGTGGTGGTCAGCGGATATCCATCAGTGTCGCGCAGGACGTAATAGCGCTTCTTGGCCTTCTTGTCGACCAGGGTCATGCCCGCCAACGAAGGACCGGTCCTGGTGACTTCGTTCTCCGTGCCGTTCCACTGGACCGGAGTCGTCAGACCCTTGCCGCTGGTGTTCTTGAGCACGCCGGACACCGTGAGGAAACCGCCCTGGTCCCGTACGGCGCTGTTGATGGTGAACTGGAATCCATTGCTTCCGTTGATCGTCGCCAGGACCTTGGCGGACTCCGGCGTGTCTCCCCCGTCGCCCTGGTCCGGCTGCTGCGGCTGCTCCGGGGCGCCCGCGGTGGACGACGAGGACTTGGCGTTCTTCTTGTCCGAACCGTCGTCACCGCCGCCGCAGGCCGTCAGGGAGAGCGACAGTGCCGCGGCCAGCACGGCCCCGGCCGCCCTGCGGTGCTTCGCTCTATGCCGAATGCTCATCAGTGCTGTTCCTTTGCGTTCGGTCGCGGTCAGTCCTCGGCCAACCGGACGGTGAAGAGTTCGGACATGTCGGGAAGGGGGTCCGGACTGTCGGGGTCGAGCGTGAACTCCTTGCCACCGTCGCACTCGAGCACGCCCGTCAGGATCGGTTCGTCCGAAGGAGAGGGGCTCGGTTCTGCTTCCTCGCCCTCGCCGCCGTCCGTCGGGGGCTCCTCGTCAGGAGGCTCGAAGGTGCACCGCGGCAGCACGACGGCGGTCGCGGTGGCCTTGGCCGTCTCGTTCTCGGTGCCGGGCAGGATCGTGTCGCCGACCGGCTCCTGTGTCCTGACGGTCACGGTGTAGCCCCAGCGATCACCGCCGAGGGCCTGGCAGCTGCCCGGGACGACCACGGTCCCGTTGAGTTGGGCATAGTTGTGCGCCGCGGGGCAACCGTCGCCGGTGTCACCGAACAGCTCACCGTCGAAGAGCTTCTCAAGGAAGTCGAAATCGGTCAGCCGGTCCGCGAGTTCGACGCCGAACTGATCGCGGGAGTCCATGGCCGCAGCGAGGGCCGCCGCGTCGGCGCCGGACTGGGCGCCGTTGCGCGTGGCACCCGCCTGCCCGACCGCGAAGAACGCGAGTGCCAGGGCCAGGATGCCGACCACCACGGCCACGTAGAGCGGGGCGGCCTGCCCCGCGTCACCGTCGCGGGGTGACGGGGCATCGGCTACTCGCCGCCTCCGCCTCCACCCAGGATCTTCGCCACCTGGTTCTTCAGACCGTTGGCGATGTCGCCGGCCACGCCCGACCCCACCAGGGCCGCGATGATCGCCGCCACCAGCACGATCACCCCGACGTACTCGACGGAGTCCTGGCCGGCGTCGCGGCGCTTGCGCATCGACTCGGTGACTGCTGCCGTCCGGGCCGAAATGAACAGACGGGCCTTGACCGCGGCCTTCAGCGTCACGTTCTGCATGGTGTTCCCCTCCGGCGCCGACGGCCCGATCACCGGCCGGCTCATACGACTCCATGGCACCGCCCGCCCTATCGCTACTCTCCGTATCGACATAGACGGCAGCGTGAGAAATGTACGCCGGGAGTGCTCTGTCGTGAATGGGTCCGAGGGCCCAACTCCGGGCCCAATGGCGGATTCGACGTCTTTGGCTAAACCTGCCGGTGGTGTCCGTGTCCCTGTTCACCGTGGACCGGCCTCCCTCCGGACGACACCGCGCCATACGTCGATGGCCTCGCCCCTACCTTGGGCGTTCAGCTTGGCGAAGATGCGGTTGATGTGATTCTTGACCGTCTTCATGCTGATGAAGCAGGAGGCGGCGATCTGTTGATTCGACAGTCCGGATGCGATCAACTCCATCACCTCCACCTCCCGACGACTCAACTCGCCCAGCACGCCCTGCGGTCGGCCCGTCACCGGACCACCCGAACACGAATGTCCCACATTCGCTTGCTTAAGCGAAGACAGTTGCGAAAGTTTTCCCTCGACAGGGCCATACTGCCGCTGAGCCAACCCGGCATGAGCTGCTCGGTATTGCAGATGCATACGCGATCCCGCACCGGAGAGCAGTGATTCCAATTGCGAAGGCTCGGTTCGGTTGAAGGAAGGGGACGATGCGCCGAGCCCATCCGGAAGCGGTCCCCTGATCCGATCGGCCAGCTGATCTCCACGGATACCCGCCAGCAGCGCACCGGAAGCGGAAGGGGAGAACACGGCCCGCCCCGCGGTGATGTCGTGGATGGCCGATACCAGTTGCTCCACGGTGAACTCCCCGTGGACGAGATAGCCACCCGCCCCCCGCCGGAGGGCCTCGTGCACGATCCGGCTCTCGCTGCTGTACGTCATCATCAGGACCGGAGCGAGCCCCACCAGATGAGGGAGGACGGAGATACCGTCCACCCCAGGCATCCGGACGTCCAACAGCACCAGATCCGGTCGATGGCTGACGACCGCCTCGTACGCCTGGGCACCGTCCGCCGCTTCGGCGACGACCGTCAGACCCTCCTGCCCCCGCAACAGGGCGGCAAGACCGGCCCGTACGACCGGGTTGTCGTCGGCGATCACGATGCGTACGGCAGTGGACGGCGGGTGGGACGTGCCCGATACCGCTCCCTCCATCTGCCCAGCGGGCTCAGCGCACTCGGCATCCTTGATGTGCGGGACGCACGCGGTGTACGGAATGTGCTCGGTGTACGGAATGTACTCGTCGGACATGGCCGGGGCCTCCTCTCAGTGGACGACGGGGGACGGAAAGGGCCCGGGCGACGATGGAGACTGCTCGGCCGGGAGGGGGAGTTCGAGGCGGACCTCCGTGCCCCGGGTCGCCTCGCCCTTCCCTATGCGGATGCGCGCGCCAATCGCAGCCGCCCGCTCCACCATGCCGACCAGCCCGAAGTGCCCCTTCCTGCGCAGTTCCGCCAGGGAGGTACCGGCGGGCAGCCCCGTACCGTCGTCGTAGACGCTGATGCGCAGGACGCCGTGTACGACCCCCGCCGACACCTCCAGTCGTGCCGGGTTGCCGTGGCGGCGGGCGTTCTCCAATGCCTCCGAGACGATGGTCAGCACCTGGCGGGCCACCGTCGGCGGCAGACGGACCACCGTGGGCCGGCCAAGGGGGCGAAACTCCCATCGCACGGCGCTGCGCCGGCCGAAGTCAGCCGCCCGTGTCCGCAACTCGGCCAGGACGTCCACCGAGTCGCCGTTGTATCCGTCGTCCACTCCGGAGGAGCGGCGCAGATCAGCCAGGATCTCCCGGGACTCCGCCGCTGCCCGGCGGGCCGAGCGGGCCACCAGTTCGGCCTCGCTGCGCACGGTGTCCGGGTCCGAGCGGGCGGCGGAGCGGGCGAGGCCGTCCGCCGCGAGGGCCAGCCCGTGGAGGGTCTTGGTCACCGAGTCGTGCATCTCGCGGGCCAGTCGGGCGCGTTCCTGCTCGACCGCCCCGCTGGCCGCGAGTCGGGCCCGCGCCTCGGTGAGTGCCTGGCTGGCCGTTCCGAAGCCGAGTACCAGTTTGCGCAGGGTGGTCCCGAGCACCCCCGCCAAGGCGCAGAGCCCGGGCAGGAACAGTGCGGTGAAGCGGGCCTCGGTGCCGTCGTTGAGCGCGTAGGCGCCGGCGACGATCAGGGACTGGAGCACGGCGAAGACGACGGCACCGCGCAACCCGGAGATCAGTCCGGCCAGCAGGGGCGTGCAGATGGTGACGTACGCGAGGGGCGAGTCGGGCGAAGCGGTGACCAGCAGGAGCGCCCCGAACGCCATATCCGCGGCGAGGAGCCAGGGGTGTCGCAGCAGAACGGGGCCGAAGCGCTCCCAGTCCCGGAGCAGGGCGTACGAGGTCATAAAGGTGACCAGGACGGCCGCGCCGATCAGCCAACTCGTGGGGCCGGACGCCGTGCCCGCGAGGGCGAAGGGGGCGGCCAGCGCGATCATCGCGAGTCGAAAGCCGAAGACCTGGCGGCACAGCGCTTGGAGGGCGTTGACCTGGAGCGGCAGTGAGGGGGCCGGAGCGTGGGGATCGCCTAACAGGATCCTGCGTACGCGGGCCAGACCACCGGCCGCGGGGGGCGGGGCGATCGGGGGCGTGGTGCGGCCCGTGGGGACCAGGGCGCCGCCTCCCGTGGGGAGCGGGGGTCCTGCGGCACCGCCCGCGCGGGGCAGTGCCTTGGCTACGAGTGCTCGGCGGGCCGAGGGCATCGTCTGTCACCTCCTGTCTGTGACGGTCCGTACCTGTTCTGGCTGCTCATGGCTGTCCGGGAAGCGAGGATCAGCCGCCCAGCACTTCGGCGAGGTCCACGCCGGAGCCGTAGTAGAAGCTCACGACGATGAGGATCATGGTTGCCGGGAGCATGATCAGGGTGACGACGAGAGTGGATTTGGGGACGGCCCGAGCGGCGTTGCGCCGGGCGTTCTGGGCGTCCGTGCGGCGCATGTCGGTCGCGATCTGGATCAGCGTGTCGACGATCGGCGCGCCCAGTTCCTCGCCCTGCTGGAGGGCGGTGACGAACTTCGACACCTGGTCGGAGTCATTGCGCTTCCTCAGTTGGTCGAAGGCGTCACGGCGGCTGACGCCCATGTCCATCTGCCGCAGTGTGATGCGCAGTTCATCGGCCCAGGGGCCTTGGTACTTCTCCGCGACGCGCTCCAGGGCCTGCCGGAAGCCGAGTCCGGCGGAGACCACGACGGCGAGGACGTCGAGGAAGTCGGGCAGCGTGCGTTCGATGTCGGCCCGGCGGCGGCGGATGGCGGCCTTGATGATGACGTCGGTCCAGAACATCCCGTACACGAAGAGCAGGATCGCGAGGACGAACTGGCCGCGCGCCAGCATCGAGAGGGCTGCCAGGACGCCCAGGAATCCGTAGACGGCACGGCGGGCCGCATAGCGGTCGACGGTCATGCCGCCCGGGTTTCCGGCCATGTCCAGCCGGCGGCGCAGGGCGTCGACCCGGGTGGGGCCCATGGTCCGCAGGATCGCCGGGGCGTACCGGATGCCGAGCCGGTCGATGACCGAGCCGACCGCGGTGGTGCGGGTGGCGCCGACTTCCAGGGCGAGTTGGAGGTCGCCGGGGAGTTTGGCGTCGGCGCGGTACATCCGTACGCCGTGGAAGACCCCGTACACCGAGAGGGCGAACAGCAGAGCGAGCAGCAGTCCCATGGTTCGTCCCCCTCAGACCTGGATCCGCGAGACGCGGCGGATCAGGAAGGCGCCCAGTACGTAGAGGCCGAAGGCGACCAGGGTGGCCGCCTGGCCTGTGACCGAGCCCGTCATCTTGTCGAGCGCGCCCGGTGTCATGGTGTTGATCATCAGCAGGAAGCCCAGCCCCAGAAGGGGTACGGCGATGGCGGTGACCTTGATCTGGGAGAGCATGGTGGTGACCTCGCGACGGGTCTCCTTGCGCTCTTCCAGGGACTCGGTCAGGTTTCTCAGGGAGGTGACGACCTGGCCGCCGGCTCGGTTGGCCAGGATCAGGGTGGTGACGAGGACCATCAGTTCGCGGGACGGGAGCCGGTCGGCGAGTTCCCCGAGGGCGTCGTCGAGGCTCTTTCCCACCGCGAGTTGATCGGCGACGATGCCCAGTTCATGGCCCGCGGGCTGATCGAGTTCTTCGGCGGCCATGGCGAGGGCGGTGCGCAGGGCGAGTCCCGCCTGGGTGGCGTTGGCGAGCACGCGGGTGAACTCGGGCAGTTGGCCGATGAACGCCTCGGTGCGTTTGGTGCGCTGCCAGTTGAGGAAGGCATTGGCGCCCCAGACGCTGGCGACGGCGGCGATGAGTCCGAAGAAGGGGGCCAGGATCGCGCCGACGACGAAGTAGAGGGCCAGTACGACGGCGATCACGTACACCAGGTACTCGCCGGCCGTCAGGTCCAGCCCGGTCGCGGCGATCTTGCGTTCGATGCGACGGCCGAGGCCGGTGTTCCGCATCCGTCGGTCGATGCCGCCGAAGCGCCGTTTGCGACCCGGCCGGCCGAGGGCGCCGCCGGTCTGCGCCATGCGTTCGACCAGTGCGTGCTGTTGGGCCCGGCCCGAGGAATAGGCGTGTACGCCGATGACTCCGAGCACACCGGCGAGTAGGGCCACTCCGGTCGTCAGTAGCGGGAGGTTGTCCATGTCGGGCGGGGCCTTTTCGGTGGGCTGGCGGTGGGCGGGGGCTCGGTTCGGCCGACGGTGCGGGGGCGCGGGTCGTACGGAGGGTGCCGGTTCAGGGGCCGGTCATAGGACGGTCCTCCGTACGGCGAGCTGGTCGTCCCGGTCGGCGACGCCGAAGACCGGGGGGAGCGCCTCGTTCTTCATGTAGAGGCGTTCGGCGATCCTCCGGGGCACCGGGTAGTAGCCGAACTCACCGTGGATCCGTCCGTCGGCGGCCATGGGGCGGGCGTGGAAGCGGCAGACGGAGACGATGCGGTACTCCTCGCGCCCGTGGGAGTCGACGACGGCGATCTCGGTGACGCGTCGGGAGCCGTCCGCGTGCCGGGTGAGTTGGACGATGACGTCCACGGCGCTATTGATCTGGTCCTTGATCGCCGCGAAGGGGATCTCCACCTCGGCCATGGACGCCAGGGTCTGGAGCCGCATCAGCGCGTCCTCCGCGCTGTTGGCGTGGACGGTGGCGAGCGAGCCGTCGTGACCGGTGGACATGGCCTGGAGCATGTCGAGGGTCTCGCCGCCGCGGACCTCACCGACGATGATGCGGTCGGGGCGCATACGCAGGGAGTTGCGGACGAGGTCGCGGATGGTGATCCGGCCCTTGCCCTCCACGTTCGGGGGCCTGCTCTCCAGGGTGATCACATGGGGTTGCTGGAGCTGGAGTTCGGCCGAGTCCTCGATGGTGACGATGCGCTCGCCCTCGGGGATGAGGCCGGAGAGGGAGTTGAGGAGGGTCGTCTTGCCGGTGCCGGTGGCTCCGGAGACGATCACGTTGAACTTGGCGCGGACCAGTCCGGCGAGCAGCAAAGTCATCTGCTCGTCCAGGGAGCCGATGGCGATCATCTCTTGGAGGGTGAAGGCGCGCGGGAAGCGGCGGATGGTGAGGATGGGGCCGCTGAGGGAGAGGGGCGGGATGATGACGTTGACGCGCTCGCCCGAGGGGAGGCGGGCGTCGACCATGGGGTTGGCCTCGTCGACCCGTCGGTTCACGGTGGAGACGATCCGCTCGATGGTCTGCATCAGCTGTTCGTTGGAGGAGAAGCGCAGCGGCAGCATCTCCAACCGTCCGGCGCGCTCGACATAGACCTGATCATGGCCGTTGACCATGATTTCGCTGATGGAGGCGTCTTCGAGGAGCGGTTCGAGGATGCCAAGGCCCAGTGCTTCGTCGACGACGCGTCGGATGAGCTGGGAGCGCTCGACGGTGGAGAGGACGGGACCCTCTCGGCTGATGATGTGGCCGAGGACCCGCTCCAGCCGTACTCGCCGGTCGGCGGCGGCGAGCGCGGACATCTCGGCGAGGTCGATCTCCTCCAGGAGCTTGGCCCGGTAGACGCCGACGAGTCGGTTCTCCTCCCCGTGGCCGTTGACCGGCTCGGGACTGTTGATGCGTGCCCGCAGACTCATCTCGCCATCTCCCCAACTCCCCCGTTTCGTGCCGTGTTTCCCGGTGCTGCCCGGCGTTTCGCCGGTGTGGTGCTCGTGGGTTCGGACACTCCTTCAGTCGCAGGGCATGGTGACGCTCCGACGTGCGCTGCCGAAGTCGAAGATCGGCAGCACTTGGGGGATGTCGATCGTCACCGAGACGGTGATCTGGTCACCACACGATCCGGACTGCGTCTTCGGGGTGAGCCATGAGCTGACCGCTGCGTCCGCTGCGAGGCCGGCTCGGCCGTCCCCGTCGGGCAGGGTGGCGGCGCGGGCTCCGGCCCGGGCCGCGGTGCCCGCCTGCTGGGCGGCGTAGGCGGCGACGCCGAGTTGGATCGCGGCGAGCGCGACGAACAGCAGCAGGGCGATCACCCCCGCGTACTCGACGGCGGCCTGTCCACGCTCCCTGTGTCGCTGTCGGATCACGGCGCGTCCTCCCGGGGGGCTGCGGCTTCGCCGCGCACGGTGACCGAGAAGCTCACTCCCGGGAAGAGCAGGGGTACGTCGAGGGCCACGGTGGCCCGGTAGTGCTCCCCACTCTCACCGCAACTGAAGCCGGGGCCCTGCCAGGCCGCCGGGAGATGGGCCTGTCCCGCCGCCTGGCAGGCGCCGTCCCCGCCGACGACCCCGGCGCGGACGGCTTCGTCCGCCGCGTTCCCCGCGAGGGCGAAGGTGTAGCCGGTCAGGGCCGCCTGCCACATCAGGACGATGGTGATCAGGATGATGGGGATGGTGCCGGTGAACTCGACGGCGGCCTGGCCCCGATCGTCCCCGAGGCGCTGGCGAAGGGTCCGCGCGGGAGCATCGCTGACGCAGTTGCCGTCAGCCCTATCAGCCCTGTCGGCCCCCGCTATTCTCCCGGTCCGCTCGACGCGGCAGGGCGCCAGGGCTCGTCGAAAGCGCGACCCGCCCGCCGTCGGGTGCCGCCCCGGCACCGGCGCCCCGTCCCCCGTCATCGTGAACGTGTCCTTCGCAACCCGATCGAGCCCCGATCGCCGCGGAACTTGCCCTGGCGCTGCTCCGCCTCCGCCACGGTGACCAGCGACAGTTCGGCCGCCAGTTGCCACAGCGCCTGCTTGACCGCGGACTTGGCCTCCAGGTCCTGCATCCGGCCGGCGTCGACGACGGGCTGGAGCTCCTTGAAGCCCGCGGGGACCGTCGTCCGGGCGATGCGGGTACCGGTGATCCGCTCGATCAGCGGCGGTTGGATCTCGGTGGACCTGCTGTGGCGGTTGACCACCGCCACCGTCTCCTCGGCCTTGCGGATCTGGAGCCGGTCCCAGAGCCTGACCATGCGTTTGGCCGCGCGTACGGCGATCACGTCGGGGGTGGTCACCAGCAGCGTCGTATCGGCCATTTCGATGGCGGCGGCATTGGCACTGTTCATCTGCGTACCGCAGTCGACGACGACCACGTCGTAACGGTGGCGCAGGGCGCTGACGACCTGGCGCACGGCCCTGTCGTCCACCTCCTCGCCGCGTTCGCCGTCGGTGGGGGCGAGCAGCAGCCCCAGCCCGGTGTGATGGGCAAACACGGCGTCCTGGAGCACACGGGGCGAGATGTCCTGGATGCCGGCGAGATCGACGATGGAGCGCCGGAACTGGACGTCGAGGTAGGAGGCGATGTCGCCGGCCTGGAGGTCGAGGTCGGCGAGCGCCACGGACCGACCGGACGCCTGGGCGGCCAGGGCGAGCTGGACCGCGGTCACGGTGGCGCCCACCCCGCCCTTGGCGCCGCTGACGGTGACGACCGTGCCGCCGGGTCCGGTGAACACCTCCGCCCCGTGCCCGAGGTGCCGCCGCACACCGGTGGACCAGCCCGCAGCCGCCTGCACCCGCTGGGCCAGTTCCTCGTACGAGAGGGGGAACCCGATCAGTCCGCGGGCGCCGGAGTCCATGGCCGCCGAGTACAGGCCCGGGCTGGCGTCGACCGTGACCAGGATGACCCCCACGGCGGGGAAGCGCAGCGCCACCTCCCGGATCAGCTCCAGTGCGGGCACGGGTCCGATCCGCTCGTGGACCAGGACGACCTCGGGCAGTTCGTCGATCGACTCGGCCGCGAGCCGGGCCAGCAGATCGAGCAGCGAAGTCGAATCGGATACCGGATTCGCTGGTTCCGTCTCCGGTAGCTGGCTGAGCAGGGTGGTGATGGACCGGGCCGCGTCGAGATCACCGACGGCCGGGAGGATGCGTATGGTCATACAGCCCTCACCTGTTCTTGTCTTCGCCGAGGGTGTACGTGCTGTCCCCGGGGCGCAAGGTGGCCGGGCTGCCCTTGGCAAGGAGGGCGAGCCGCACGTTCTCGGCGAAGGACTCCGCGTACGCCAGGCGCTGGGCGTCCGTGGTGTTGAGCGCGAAGGTGATGGGCACGGCCTCGCGTGCGGTGCTGCGACGGTCGCCTTCCTTGCGCTCCAGCGGGGTCAGTCTGCCGACGTCGATGACCTTGGCGTTGGGGACGATGATCCGGGACTGGTCCGGATCGCCCTTCTCCTTGCCGGCGAAGGTCGCGAAGATATTGACCAGATCACCGGGGGTGATCTTGCCCGCGACACCGGTGGCCGCGTCGATCATGATGGCGATCTCCTGCTCGCCCGCCGCCAGTTCGGGCCGCTTGACGATCATGTCTTCCTGGAGCAGGGAGCCCTTGCGCAGCTGGGTGACCGCGATCTTTCCGCGCAGCACGGACAGTTCGGAGACGGCACTCGTCGGCAACCAACGCTTTGGTATCCGCACCTTGGTGAACTGAGCGGGCTGCAGAGCCGTATAGGGAGACACATCCGTCTTCAGCTCGTACGCCGTGGCCTCTGGACCGACTTTGGAATTCACGTTGTTGATCACTGAGATCACGCCGGCGAACGCGGCGAGGGCGCACAGCACCGAAAGGAGCAGAAGGAGAACGCCACGGCGTTGGCGTGAATTCATTGGTTGGACGACCTCGTTCGCAGATCATGGGCTGACGGAGCGGACAGAGTGGGACGTACGGCTGGAAGGGGGTTGCGCGCCGCGGTGGGGCGGATGCGCGGCCCCTTGCGATGCACAACGGTGGGTATGGATCGCGGACCCGCCGTACGTCCCGCCGTCGGCGGTCGCAGCCCTATGGGTGGACACCCGGGGTGGGTGTGCCGCTCTGGCGAGATGCGACGGGCGGGTCGGACGGTTCTGACGGGCCGGACGGTTCTGACGGGTCTTCGGCCGTGGTGGGAGAGCCGCTGGCCCCTGCGCACCGAGCCGTATGGGACGGCCGCACCGGGTGGGAGCGGCTCGGCCGGGGCAGGGGCGAACCCGCCGTCACCCGACTCACGAACCGCGGTGCGCGACTGTTCCATGGTTCAGTACCCGGGAATCCCGGCCCTGTCCTTCGGCCGCAGCGAGCAACGCCGAACAGAAGCCGCAGCGATCACCGATGATGTCAATTCCGCACCAGGTGCACACCTCTCTCCTTACGGACGAGACCAGTTGGTAGAGGATGGAGATGTCCGGCAGGAAGGCCGCGAATTCAATGAGCTTGCCGGTGCCCCACCAACCGGGCGAATCCGCCGGCAAGTCGTTCTCCTCCAAACTCTGCGTGCGCCACTGCGGGATCAGCGTCTCGCTGATCCATTCAGACTGCAACTGTCCTTTGGCGACGACCAACCGGGTGGCGAAGTCGGGCCCGGAGAGCTGCCCCGTCCCGATCCTGATCAATTCCGGGCGAGGATTGGCCAGTACCCCGAACTGCGAGCCGGGAACCCAGGACTTCGCATGGGACTTCAGACTGACCGGCACCCGGTCCAGCCTGGCCACCGAGTTCAACTGGGCGCCCGCGTAGATGTAGTGCGACAGCAGTCGGGCGGCGGAGGCGACGATTCCCGCCCCGAAGTCGCAGATCGACAACTGCCGCAACTGGCGCACGAGGACGCCGATCGCGAGCGGCGGGAGGTCGAGCTTCAGCAGGGCGATGCGATTGGTCTCCAGCACGGACCGCACGGTGTGCAGCCGCCGTTCATGGGCGAGGCCGATCGTCGACGGATAGAGCGCGATCACCGATCCGTGCTGCTCCAGCAGTACGGTCATGTCCGCGAGGGCGGCGTCGAGCGACTGGTCCTGCGGCGCGGCGAGGAGAGCCGCCGTGGGCGTGTGCTGGTCCATCGCCGGTAGCACCAGATCTGCGCTGGTGACAGCTATTGCGGTCGGCACGCTGGTTCCCCGTTCGGCTCCGGCCGCCGGGGGTCCCGTGACCGCAGATACGCACTCGCTGCTCCTGCCTCAGCACTTTATCTGCGACTTTGACGGCAGAGAACACCTTCTTGAACTCACAGCCCCAGCCCGTGCACGCTCCGCACACGCCAAAGGGGTCGAAAAGCTGACGATCCACCATCCTGCCCCATCAGACCCGTCAGGGGGTCTACGCTCCGCTGTGGCCGAAAAGCGATGACCACGTCGTAGGACGAATCAGCGTCAGAGGACTTGACAAGCCTATTGGTCTGGACCAGCTTTACGGGCAACAACGGTGGCCACCGTACGTACCTCTTTTCTTCCTCCATCCCCCCAACTCCCCCACCTGGAGGCAGCAAGTGGAACCCATCACGCGCAAAAAGAGATGGCTTGGCGGTGTGCTGGCGCTCGCCGTCGGCGCCGGCGTGGCCATCGTGGGCACCACGGGAACCGCACAGGCAGCCGACGTCAACGTCGCCAAGAACGCCGGCTTTGAGTCAGGACTGTCCAACTGGACCTGCTCCGGAGCCTCCGGCGCCAACGTCTCGACGCCCGTCCGCACGGGGGCATCCGCCCTCAAGGCGACACCGGCCGGACACGACAACGCCAAGTGCACCCAGACCGTCACGGTGAAGCCCAACTCGACCTATGCGCTGAGCGCCTGGGTCCAGGGCGGACACACCTATCTGGGCGCCAGCGGCACCGGCACCACCGATGTGTCGACGTGGAGCCCCGGCTCCACCGGCTGGACCCAGTTGAACACCACGTTCCGTACGGGCGCGAGCACCACGTCCGTCACCGTGTACACGCACGGCTGGTACGGCACTCCCGCCTACCAGGTCGACGACGTGAACGTGTACGGCCCGGACGGCGGTGGCGGCACCGAGGAGCCCGTGGTTCCCCCCACGCCCACCGGGCTCGCGACCGGCGCCGTGACCCCCTCGTCCGTGGCGCTGAACTGGACCGCGTCCGCCGGCGCCACCGGCTACAACGTCTACCGCGACGGCACCAAGGTCCAGTCCGCAACCGGCACGTCGGCCACGGTGACCGGCCTCACCCAGGACACGCTTTACCAGTTCCAGGTGACCGCCACCAACGGCGCCGGCGAGTCCGGCCGCACCGCGAACGTCGCGGGTCGCACCTCCAAGGGATCAGTGGAGCCCAACCCGAACGTGCCCAAGCACGCGGTGACCGGCTACTGGCAGAACTTCAACAACGGCGCGACCGTACAGAAGCTGCGCGACGTGCAGTCGGAGTACGACATCATCGCCGTGGCCTTCGCGGACGCCACCACGACCCCGGGCGAGATCGTCTTCAACCTGAGCCCGGCCGTCGGCTACGCCTCGACCGCCGACTTCAAGGCGGACATCGCCGCGAAGAAGGCCGCGGGCAAGTCCGTGATCATCTCCGTCGGCGGTGAGATCGGCAACGTCACCATCAACAGCGACGCCTCGGCGACCGCGTTCGCCAACAGCACCTACGCGCTGATGCAGGAGTACGGCTTCAACGGGGTCGACATCGACCTCGAACACGGCATCAACTCCACGTATCTGACGAAGGCGCTGCGGCAGCTCTCCGCCAAGGCGGGCCCGGGCATGGTCCTGACCATGGCCCCGCAGACGCTGGACATGCAGTCCACCGCCTCCGAGTACTTCAAGCTGGCGCTGAACGTGAAGGACATCCTCACCGTCGTCAACACCCAGTACTACAACAGCGGAGCGATGCTCGGCTGTGACGGCAAGGTGTACTCGCAGGGCTCGGTGGACTTCCTCACCGGTCTGGCCTGCATCATGCTGGAAGGCGGCCTCGACGCCTCCCAGGTCGGCCTCGGCACCCCGGCCTCCACCCGCGGTGCGGGCAGCGGCTACGTCAGCCCGACCATCGTGAAGAACGCGCTGGACTGCCTGGCCCGCGGCACCAACTGCGGCACCTTCAAGCCGGCCAAGACCTACCCGGGCCTGCGCGGTGCGATGACCTGGTCCACCAACTGGGACGCCACCGCCGGGAACGCCTGGTCGAGCGTGGTCGGCCCGCACGTCCACGGACTGCCGTAGCCAGAAGCGGCGGAACCTGTCGTACGTACCGTCCAACCCCACGCCCAGGTCGTACGACGTAAGCAGCAGCGTCACCGTCTCCGGTGGCGCTGCTGTCCGTTGTGGCGGCCGGGCGAGGCGCACCAGACAGTCGGCGGTGCCGGCCGGAGGTGACCGGTGTGACCGGTGGGGACGCCCCTTCCCCGTACGACGTCCGCCACCCCTCCTCGGGTGAGCGCAAGCACCCCGAGCCGTGACACAACGGGCGCTGTTCCGAGCGCCGTTGGTCGGTACGCTGCACTCCGGCATCACGGCAGGGGGAGAGGATGACCGGCACGGGGGCGCGGCTGTTGCCGCTGACGGGGGAAGATCCACAGGGCCTGGGGCCCTATCGGCTGCTGGTGCGGCTGGCGGCGGGCGGGATGGGTCGCGTCTATCTGGCCCGCTCCACGGCGGACGGCGGACTGGTGGCCGTGAAGTCGCTCCTCGCGGAGGGGGTCGTCAGCGAGGTCGACCGCAGGCGGTTCGCCCGTGAGGTCACGCTCGCCCGACGCATCAACAGCGCCCACACCGCCAGGGTCAGGGCGGCCGATCCGGAGGCCGAGCGGCCGTGGATGGCCATCGACTACATTCCGGCGCCCTCGCTCGCCGAACTGGTCCGCGTGGCGGGCGTCCTGCCCGCACAGGCCGCCTCCTGGGTGGCGGCCGGTGTTGCGGCGGCGCTGTTCACCCTGCACCGGGAGGGCATAGTCCACCGGGATGTGAAGCCCCAGAACATCCTGCTGCCCGGTTCCGGGGCCCGGGTCATCGACTTCGGCATCTCGCACGCCGTCGATGTCACCCGCACCGGCCTGACGCTGGGCACGATCTCCTTCACCTCGCCCGAGCAGGCGCGCGGTGAGTCGTCCACGGCCGCGTCCGACGTGTACTCCTTCGGCGCCACCCTGTTCCACCTCGCCGTCGGCCGACCGCCCTACCCGGAGGGCGAGGACACGCTGCAACTCCTGGCGAGGGTCGCCCGCGGGGAGATCGACACCACCGGGTTGCCCGCCGCCCTGGACGACGTCGTCCACCGCTGTCTGTCGCTGGAGCCGGCACGGCGCCCCGGCCCGGACGAACTGCTGGCCGAGTTCGCGACGGAGTTGGCCGCGCCGTCGGCCTCGCAGTCCGGTCGGCACTGGCTGCCGGCGAGTTGGGCACGGCTGATGGGGGCGTACGAACGGCAGGGCGCGGAACTCGCGGCGACGCTGGGCAAGGAGGTCAAGGGCGCGCCCCCACGGCCCGACAGGGCACCGGCAGAGCCCAGGCAGCCCGCCTCCCCCACGCCCTCCCCCACGTCCTCTCCCAACGCACGACCGGCCGAAGCGCGATCAGCGGCAGCGCGACCAGCAGACGCACGACCGGCAGGCGCCGTGCCGGCACGGGCACAGCCGGCCCCCGTGCGGTCCGCCGCCGCGCCGTCCCGGGCGCACGCCGCTGCGAGCACGAACGCCGCGCCCCCGGCAGACACCCGTCCCGTACCCGGGGCCGCAGCCAGCCCCCCGCGCCGGGCGAGGGCCGCCACGCGGACCCCACGACCGACTCCCCCGGCGGTCCGTTCCGATGCGGTCCTCCCCGAGGCTGCGAAGGGCAGGGCCCGGGTGGACCATGCCCGGGACGAGCAGATCGATCGAGCCGTCCCGCCAGATCCAACCGGGCCAACCGGGCCAACCGGGCCAGCAGATCCAGCCGGCCCGCCAGATCAGGGCGACCAGGCGTCCGGGCCCGTCACGCCCCGGCGACCGGTGGTCCTGCACCGCTATCCGGCACCGCCGCCCGCGCCGATCCGCCGCTACCCCGTCGCACCCACGGCCAACGGCGAGCACGGCTCCAGGGCCCGTTGGCTGTTCGCCTGCGGGGTGGCGCTCGTACTGATCGTCATCGGAGTCGTGCTGGCCCTCTCCGGGGACGGTGAGGGCGACGGCGACGACCGGAGGCCGGCCGCCTCCTCGTCGGACAGGCCCATCGACCGGGCCAGACACACCGATGCCGGCGACTGTCTGGCGGAGTCGTACCAGTCCGTCGAGGTCGTGTCCTGCGCATCGGAGCGGGCGAGTTGGCGCGTCACCTTCGCGCGGACGGAGGAGTACGACGGTGCGTCGACCACGTCCTGTCCCACGGGCCCGGGGCGTCAGTCGTCCGAGTACATCGACGCGACGCGGCTGCGGACGCTGCTCTGTCTGCGCTCGCTCTGAGCAAGCGCAGGACACGACCGAACGGGCCGTACCGGACGCCCGGTACGGCCCGCTGGAATGCGCCCCGCCGCCCCGGTGCACGCGTGTGCTCCGACGCGGGCGCCGCTGTCGGCGCCGCTGTCAGCCCAGGACGGCGAGCGCGTCGATCTCGATGAGGAGTCCTGCCGGCAGCCCGACGTACACGGTGGTCCGGGCCGATGCGGGGGCCTTGAGGCCCTGCTCCTCGAAGTACGCGTTGTAGATCTCGTTCATCTCGGCGAAGTGGTCGACGTCGGTGAGGTAGACGCGCATCATCATCACGTCGTCCCAGCTCGCGCCGCCCTCCTCCAGGATCGCCTTGACGTTGGCGAAGGTCTGGAGGGTCTGCTCGCGCAGGGTGGGCCCTGCGGGCGTCGGGGCCTGGCCCGCGACGGCGGGCAGGAACCCGACCTGGCCGGCGACCTGGAGGATGTTGCCCTTCTTCACGCCGTGGGAGAACTTGGCGGGCGGGGCGGTGTGGGTGGCGGGGGTGATTGCGGTCTTCTCGGTCATGGAACTACCTTCGGGGCCTTTCGTGCGGGGTGGCTGGGACTCAGTGGGGCGTGACGGAGCCGGAGTACTCCCGGCTGATGGTGTCGGCGGTGCGGCGCACCAGCGGGAGGAGGGTGAGGAGTTCCTCGGCGGTGACGACCACGTTGGGCGCGGACACCGACATCGCGGCGACGACCCGGCCGGCAGCGCCGCGGATGGGCGCGCCGATGCAGTTGATGGATTCCTCGTGCCCGCCGAGGTCGGTGGCCCACCCCTGCTCGCGCACGGCGGCGAGTTCCTTCAGGAAGGCCCCGGCGTTTGGCGTCGAGCGGGACGTGTACATGGGGTAGTCGAGCTTTTCGGCGATGGCGCGGCGCTCGGACTCGGGGAGGTCGGCGAGGAGGAGTTTGGCGACGGCCGCGACGGTGATCGCGACCGGCTTCCCGATGCGGGAGTACATCCGTACGGGATAGCGGCTCTCGACCTTGTCGATGTAGAGGACTTCCCTCTCCTCGTAGACGGCGAGGTGGACGGTGTGCCCGATCTGCTCGTTGAGGGTGATGAGGTGGGGATGGGCGATCTCACGTACGTCGAGGTTCTCCACCGCCTCTTGGGCCAGCGCGAGGAGCCGTGCTCCGAGGCGGTAGCGCTGGTCCTGCTGACGGTAGACGAGCCCGTGGTCGTGGAGGGTACGCAGTAGTCGCAGTGCGGTGGATTTGTGTACGCCGAGGCTCGTCGCGACCTGTCCGAGGTCGGCGGGTCCCTGGGCGAGCAGCGGCAGGATGCTCAGGGCTCGGTCAACGGTCTGGCTCATGGTGTGCGTACCTCCTCATCCACGGCTGAAGTCCAGCCGGGGCCGAGACGAAGTCTCTCCCAGTCGGCGTCGTCGAGTGCCGCGAGCCGGTCCGCGCGGGCGGTGGGGGGCGGCTGTCCGACGTCTCCGGGCACGGTGAGCGCCGCGGCGGCCATCAGATGGCCGTGTCGGATCCGGTCCTTGATCGGCAGTCCGCGCAGGGTGGCGGAGAGGAAGCCCGCGGCGAAGGCGTCCCCGGCACCGACCGCGGCGACGATCTCCACCCGGGGTGCGGGGACGAAGGTGACGGTGTCCACCGGGCTGCCCTCGCCGGTCGTGGTGCCGCCGGGCGCGGTCCCGGCCGCCACAGCCGTCCCGGCCGCCACAGCGGTCGGGTCCACCACCCGGGACCGTGGCTCCGCGCCCGGCTGGAGCGCGGGGAGGGTGGGGAGGGTGGGGAGCACCTGGCCGTCCCGGTCCGCCGCGAAGACGACGGCACCCTTGCCGCCCTGCTTAACCACCAGCAGCGCGGGCTGGGGCAGCGCGTCCCGGATGGCGCGGGCGCCCCGCAGGCCCCAGGCGTGTTCGGCTTCGTCCTCCCCGACGAAGACGAGGTCGGCGCCGCGGGCGAGTTCCAGCAGCACTTCGGCGCCGCGGTCGTCGCGCCACAGCCCGGGGCGGTGGTTGATGTCGAAGGAGACGAGGGGGCGGTCCGCCCGCGGCGCGGTGAGGGTGCGCATGAGGGCCAGGCAGTCGTCGGAGAGTGCGGCGGTGATGCCGGACAGGTGCAGCACGCGGGAGCCGGTGAGGTCCGCGGCGGGCACGGTATCGGGGGACATCGCGGAGGCCGCGGAGCCCGCCCGGTAGTAGACGACCTCGTGGGTGGCGGCGGAGCGGTCGGTGGCCGTGCGGAAGTAGATGCCGGTGGGTCGGCGGGGGTCACGGCCGACGGCGGAGGTGTCGACTCCGTAGGCGGAGATCGCCTCGATCAGATGGTCGCCGAAGCCGTCCCTGCCGACCCTGCTGACCCAGCGCACGCGATGGCCGGCCGTCGCGAGCGCGCAGGCGACATTGGATTCGGCGCCCCCGATGGCGCGGGCGAAGGAGGGGACGTCGGCGAGGCGTCCCGGCCGTGACGGCAGGAAGGTGACCATGGACTCGCCGAGGCAGATGACGTCAGTCGTGGCCACGGTTGCCGTTCCGGTCGGGCTGCTCACCCTGGGGCTCCTCGCGGGATGGGGGGCGGTCGAGTCCATTGACCCGGCACTGCGCCGGATGTTAGACAACATCGAGCAATATGCGCAATGAACGTTGCAAGTAGCGCAACGGTCGTCTCAATGAGGAGGCTCTATGCCCGCCGACCAGCTCGCCCTGCTCCGGCACGAGCGCGTCGACCACCGGTTCAAGGCGCTCCCGCCGGACGCCGTGGGCCTGACAGTCGGCGAACTGGCCTCCGAGCGCCTCAACCTCTTCACCGGCGGCTTCACCACCCCCGTGCTCGCGCTCTCCGCGGAGTCCGTCGAGCACAACCTCACCCTCCTCCAGACCTACTCCGAGCGCCACGGCCTGGCGTTCGCCCCGCACGGCAAGACCTCGATGGCACCGCAGCTCTTCGCCCGGCAGTTGGAACACGGCGCCTGGGGCATCACGGTCGCCGTGCCCCACCAGGCCCGGGTCTGCCGCGCCCACGGCGTCCAACGCATCTTCCTCGCCAACGAGGTCGTCGACGCCGCCGCCCTCTGCTGGCTCGCCGACGAGCTCGCCGACCCCGACTTCACCTTCATCTGCTACGTCGACTCCGTGCGGGGCGTGGAGCTGATGGACGAGGCGCTCACCAGGGCAGGGGCCTGCCGCCCGCTGGGCGTGGTGGTCGAACTCGGCGCCGGCGAAGGTGCGCGCACCGGGGCCCGCACGGAGGCCGAATGCGCCGCCGTCGCGGACGCCGTCGCCGCCGCCCCCTCGCTGCGGCTGGTCGGGGTCGCCGGGTACGAGGGCGAAGTACCGGCCGCCGACGGCACGAGCGTCCGCGCCTGGCTGCGCCGCATGGTCGCGCTCGCCGTCGACTTCGACAAGGCCGGACGGTTCGCCGACACGGACGAGATCGTGATCAGCGCGGGCGGCAGCGCCTGGTTCGACGCCGTCGCGGACGTGTTCGCCGAGATCCCGGAGCTGTCCCGACCAGCGCTGAAACTGCTCCGCTCCGGTGCGTACGTCTCCCACGACGACGGCCACTACCGCCATCTGACGCCGTTCAACCGCGTCCCCGAGGAGGGCGCGCTCCAGCCTGCCTTCCGCCTCTGGGCCCAGGTGGTCTCCCGCCCCTCCCCCGAGCAGGCGTTCATCAACGCGGGCAAGCGGGACGCGGCGTACGACCTGGACCTGCCCGAGGCACAGGTGGTGCGCGACGGGCGCACGGGCGCGATCCGGCCAGCCGACGGCATCAGCGTCAGCGGACTGTCCGACCAGCACGGCTGGGTGCGCACCACCGCGGAGGCCCGGTTGGAGGTCGGGGACTGGATCGGCCTCGGTCTGTCCCACCCCTGCACCGCCTTCGACAAGTGGCAGCTGATCCCGCTGGTCGAGGCGGACGGCACGGTCAGCGACTACATCCGCACCTTCTTCTAGGACCGGGGAGTCCGGAACCATGGATCTCGTCATCCGTGAGGCACGTGTCATCGACGGCACCGGCGGCCCCTCCTACCGCGCCGACGTCGGTGTGCACGAAGGACGGATCGCCGCGATCCGCCGCGAGGGCGACCCGGCCCTGTCCGCACCGCGCACGCTCGACGCCGCAGGGCTCGCCCTGTCCCCCGGTTTCATCGACATGCACGCCCACAGTGACCTCGCGCTGCTGCGCGACCCGGCCCACGAGGCGAAGGCCGCCCAGGGCGTCACACTGGAGGTACTGGGCCAGGACGGTCTGTCGTACGCGCCCGTCGACGACCGGACCCTGGCCGAGGTGCGCCAGGCCATCAACGGCTGGAACGGCGGCGGACCGGGCGATGAGTCCGTGGACTTCGACTGGCGCACGGTCGGCGAGTACCTCGACCGCCTCGACCGCGGCATCGCCGTCAACGCCGCCTACCTCGTCCCCCAGGGAACCGTCCGGATGCACGTCGTGGGCTGGGACGACCGCCCCGCGACCCCCGCCGAACTGGAGCGGATGAAGCAACTCATCGCCGAAGGGCTGGAACAGGGCGCGGTCGGCATGTCGTCGGGCCTGACCTACACCCCCGGCATGTACGCACCCGACGCCGAGCTCACCGAACTCTGCCGAGTCCTCGCCCGGTACGACGCCTACTACTGCCCCCACCACCGCTCGTACGGGGCCGGCGCACTGCGCGCGTACGAGGAGATGGTCACGCTCACCCGGGACGCGGGCTGCGCCCTCCACCTGGCCCACGCCACCATGAACTTCGGAGTGAACAAGGGCAGGGCCGCCGAGCTGCTCGAACTCCTCGACACGGCCATCGACGCCGGCGCCGACATCTCGCTCGACACCTATCCGTACACGCCCGGCTCCACCACGCTCGTCGCCATGCTCCCCAGTTGGGCGAGCGAGGGCGGCCCGGAGGCGACGCTGGCCCGGCTCGCGGACGACGGGAGCGCCGAGCGGATCCGGCACCACCTGGAGGAGATCGGCTCCGACGGCTGCCACGGCGTGCCCATCGAATGGGAGACGATCGAGATCTCCGGTGTCAGCGACCCCGCGTTCGGCCCGCACGTGGGCCGCACGATCGAGCAGAGCGCCCGCGAGCGCGGCGAGAGCCCCTGGACCACGGCACGCAGGCTGTTGATCGGCGACCGGCTCGGCTCCACCATCCTCCAGCACGTCGGCCACGAGGAGAACGTCCGCGCGATCATGCGCCACCGGGTGCACACCGGCGGCAGCGACGGCATCCTCCAGGGCACCAAGCCCCACCCGCGCGCCTACGGCACCTTCCCGCACTACCTCGGTCGGTACGTGCGCGAACTCGGCGTCCTCGGACTGGAGGAGGCCGTCGCACATCTGACCTCGCGCCCCGCGGCCCGGCTTCGGCTGCCGGACCGCGGGCTCGTGCACGAGGGGTACCGTGCGGACCTCGTGCTGTTCGACCCGCTGACGGTCGCCGCCGGATCGACCTTCGACGCCCCGCGGACCCTGCCCGTCGGGATTCCCCACGTACTGATCGACGGCCGGTTCGTGATCGAGGACGGGGTGCGCACGGACGTCCTCGCGGGCCGGTCGGTACGCCGTGTCCCGGGCCGTGTCCCAGGCCGTGTCCCAGGCCGTTGAGCGGATTGTTCAGCGGATTGATCAGCGGCGGGGCAGCAGCTTCGCGGCTGCGTCGGCGACGGGGGCGAGCACCCCACCGGGCGGCGGCTTGATGAGGTTGCGGTCGATTTCCCCGGACGACCGGGCGGTGGTCAGGGGAGCGGCGTGGGCGGTGGCGACCGCCGGGACGACGAGCGCACAGGCGAGGACGGCCACTGCGGTGGCCTTCGTGTAGAGGGTCATGTGGTGTGCAACGTCCCTGCGGGCGGTCAGTCACCGTGTCCGCGTCGATGACACCGGGCGCACCCCGGCGCACCCGCCGTAGTGCGTTCCCTGCCACCGCGCCCGGCACTTCTTCCGACACCTCACCGGACCTGCGCGAACCCGTGCGCGGCCGTCCACTACGGCAAAGGGCGGGCACTTTGCCCTCCATCCGTTACCGGCCAAGGGTTACGGCGTTGTAGCAGCGTGAAGGCCGCAAGTCCTGTGGCCGAGTTCAGATCTGCAAGGAGAACTGATGTCGCGTATCGCGAAGGCCGCTGCCGTCGTCGCCGGCTCGGGCGCCATCCTGGCCGGCGGCGCCGGCCTGGCCGTTGCCGACGCCGGAGCGCACGGTGCCGCTACCCACTCCCCCGGTGTGATCTCCGGCAACGCCATCCAGGTGCCGGTCAACATCCCGATCAACCTCTGCGGCAACACCGTGAACGTCATCGCCCTGCTGAACCCCGCGTTCGGCAACACCTGCGTGAACGCCTCGGATGGCCCCGAAGGCAACGCCTACGGCCACTGAGCCGTTGCACACCCCGAGCACCGAGGCCCCCCTTCCGCGGAAGGGGGGCCTCGGTCCTGTGCTGCCCCGATGGTGTTCCGATGCGGACGCGCCTACGCGTACCGGTACCAGCGGCTGTGGTCCAACAGGTCCGCCGTGGTGGTCCGCCACGGCGGCAGCGGCTCTTCGAGGGCGAAGACCCGACCGCTCTGGGGGTCGGAGGCGGGCAGCGGGGTCCGCGGCAGGTACTCGGCGTTCGGATGCGCCTTCTGCCAGCGCTGCCAGAGCAGATCGATGAAGGAGTGGTGCAGCCAGAACACCGGGTCGTTGGGCGAGGTGGCGCCCAACATCAGCCCGCCCACCCAGCGGTGCACGCGGTTGTGGTTGCGCCAGCGCACGGGGGCGTCCATGCCGCCTTCGGTCCACCCCTCGATGCGGTTGCGGAAGCCGGTGCCCACCGTCGAGTTCCAGGGCGCCGCGTCGTAGACCGGCTCCTTGAGCGCGTCGGCCACGTCCTCCTTGGTGGGCAGGGTGACGGGGTCGGAGGGGCGACCGAGGTTGCGGGTGAGGTACCTGCCGTCGGTCACCCGGGAATTGATGCGCCAGTTCCCGTTGGCGTAGGCGAACGGACCGGTCATCACCTGTCGGTCGCCGACCCGGCCGGTGCCCCCGAGGAAGTCGTCGGCCCACAGCGTGGACGCGGGCGAATCGTCGACCGTCCAGTCCCAGTAGGGGATGCTGACGTCCGCATCGACCTCCTGGAGGGCCCGCTCGAAGTCAAGGAGGAAGGCGCGGTGCCAGGGGAAGAACGACGGCGTCATATGGGCCGCCCTCGGGCCCTCCTCCGCATCGGTGACGTAGAAGTCGCCGTGCATCCGTACGAACTCGTCGTACCGCCCCGATCGTTTGAGCGCCAGCAGCGCGTCGACCAACCGCCGCTTCTCCGTACGGGTCAGGTTCCGCTGGTTCTTGCGGGTGTACACGGGTGTTCGGACCTCCGGGCTCAGTGGGTCTGCGGGACGACGGAGTGCCCCCGGGGTGGCGTGGCCGCCAACTGCGCGGGGCCCAGGTCGTCGACGGCGGCGCGGGCCACGTCGCGCAGCGTCGGGAAGGACTCGTAGTGGTTGACCAGGCTGAGGTAGCTGCCGTCGGCCCGACGCATCACGTGCAGGGGGCGACCGTCGATCCTGACCTCCACGCTGGGCACGGCGACGGGCACCGCACGCGCCCGGTCGTCTCCGTCGACGGGGACCATCACGGTCGCCGTGCCCTCGATGTGCCGGCCCCGGTACACCTCTGCGAACCGTTCGAGACCGGGTGGGCGTGCAACGCCCCGGCGCGGGGGCTGTACCGGCCGGTTGCGGGCGATGATCGGCGCGAGGGCTCCGGCCGTACCCGCGACGACCCCGATCGTGAAGGCGGTGCGCAGCAGGAAGCGGCGGGTCAGGAAGCGTGCGGGCGGACGGTCGAGCAGTGGCATGGACGCGCTCTTTCGCTGGGGCTGTGCATCGATCTGTCAACGAGGGGGCCGCGAAAGGGTTGCTCGTCCGAGTGGCCGGCACCGTGTGGGGACGTTCCCCTGTCCGCAGCAATGTCCGTCGTGGCGTGCCCGCCCGTACGGCGCCGTCAACCAGCATGTTCCCCGTCGTGTTGGACATCCGGCTGTCCCGTTGTGGTTCAGCGTGGTTCGGCACGGCCGCCCTACCCCAGGAGGTGGTGACCATGACGGTCCCGATGCAGGCGCCGGTGTCGACGGCGTTGACGGTCGACGATGTCGATCTCGCCGATCCGTCGTTCTGGCGGCTGCCGCGCGCACAGCGGCTGCGCTCGTTCGCCCTGCTGCGACAGGAGGCCGCCCCACGGCATTTCGGGTCCGAGCCGGGGTTCTACGCGCTCGTGAAGCACGCCGATGTGCAGGAGGCGAGCCGCACCCCCGGGAACTTCGCCAGTGCTCCCGGTGTGACCACGCCCGAACCGGCCGCGTGGGCGAAGGCGGTGTTCGGCAACTCGATGGTCAACATGGACGGCGCCGAGCACGCGGCGCTGCGCAAGATCGTCGCCCGGGCCTTCACTCCCCGACTGCTGGCCGCCGCCGAGGACAACGTGCGCGAGGTGGCCCACCGCATCGTCGCCGAGGTGGTCCGGGACCGCCCGGGGGACTTCGTTGCCTCGGTGGCTTCCCGGATGCCGTTCGAGGTCATCTGCGATCTGATGGGCATTCCCCCGGTGTACCGCCGGCAGATCGCCCGACGCGTCGACGAGGCGTCGCAGAACGTCGGGGTGAAGCGCTCGCGGCTGCGCGTGCCGGGGCGCGGGCTGCACGCGCTGGCCCACATGCAGTGGATGATGGCGCGGCTGGCGAGGGAACGCCGCCGTCGCCCCGCGGACGACCTGGTCTCCGCGCTGGTGTGCGCGGACATCGACGGCGAGGCGCTGACCGCCCGCCAACTGGGGGCGTTCTTCTCCCTGCTGCTGGTCGCAGGGGTGGAGACCACCCGCAACGCCATCGCCCACGGCCTGGTGCTGCTGAGCGACCACCCCGAGCAGCGCGAACTGCTCGCATCGGACTTCGACCGGTACGCCGACGGCGCGATGGACGAGGTCGTACGCCACTCCACGCCCATCATCCAGTTCCGCCGCACGGTGAGAACCGCATGTGCCCTGGGCGGCCGGGAATTCGTACCGGGCGAGAAGGTGGTCCTCTTCTATGCGTCGGCCAATCGCGATGAAAGGGTGTTCGACGATCCGGACGCATTCGACATCACCCGGAATCCCAATCCCCATCTGGGATACGGGGGTGGCGGACCGCACTACTGTCTGGGAGCCCATCTGGCCCGACAGGAAATGAGGGCGATCTTTCATGAACTGTTGACCGTGTCATCGGGACTGAGGGCCACGGGTGCGGCGGAGTTGATCGATTCCAGTTTCGACAACCGGGTGAAGTCGCTGCCGTTCGCATGTGGACCGGCCGAGCAGGGCCGGCCCAGGTGCGAAGGGGGTGTCGTCGAGCGCCCGCAGTGAGCGCGGATTCCCCGGCCCCGAAGCGTTCTCGGGCCGGGGACGCGCAGCCCTGCCGTCAGCGGCGCAGTTGGCTCACCGGCAGCAGGACGTGGCCGGAGGCCATCAGCGTCTCCTCGTCGCCCAGGAACGCCTGGAGGGTCTCCTCGCTGATGGGCTCGCCGGGGGTGGCGGCGGCCCACGGGCGGGCCGCGATGATGAGGTGGACGTGTCCCCGCTGGTCGACCGCGGTCAGCCACTCCTTCGGGGCGGGGCACTGGGCACTCAGATACGGCATGGTGAGGACGGCCTGACCGCCCTCGACCAGCAGTCTGATCGGCGAGTTGAAGGAGCCCGTCGTCGCATCGGTCATCGCCGATCCGACCCTCAGTCCCACCTTCTCGATGAGCGCTCGCAGGGCCGTTTCGCTCACGCCGTCCGCCCCCGCCCCATCACCCAGGGAATAGACGAGCAGATACGGCATGTCATATCCGGCTTCGGGGTCACCGGTCCAGGCGAGTACGGAAAGGGTGCCCAACTGGCTTCGCTGGACGGATGATTGGGTGGAGTTCGCAGTGGTCATGGATCGGCACCTTAGTGCCCGATCCCTTGTGGTCGGGCCCTGCGTTCACCTGGATGGTGGAAAGTGGAGTTGCCATGACACGGTGGTGCTCCCCAGAGTGGAGAAGAACCGTGTGATGCGAGCATCCTCCGGAACTTCGAACACCAACCAACCCTGCGTTTGTTCGCCTGCCGCGACCGTGTTCCATTTCAGGGGAATTCCCGTGGTGATTCCCGCCGTACGGGTCGCCGTATGGCGTTTTCCCTGCTCGTCCACGACCCACGCCTGGGCCCGGGAGGCGTCGTACGGCTTGCCGCCGACATTGGCGAGGGTGACGTCCACCGCGATCCGACGGTGTCCCGCCGCCGGCTTCTTCGCGGTGGTGCCGGTGGCGACGGCCGGATCGACGAAACCGAGCACGGAGATGCGCAGGTGCTCGCCGAACGCGCGGCCCCCGATGTTCACCGAGTCGCCGATCCAGGCGGGACCGGTCTGCTTCCCCTTGGCGTCGGTGGCGGGTGCGCCGGCCGCATGGGTGCGCTCGACGCGGTCGGTCCGTTCGTCCCGCTCGCCCCAGATGCTCTGGCAGGCGGTGGCGGTACCCATCACGAGCGCCGAAGCCAGCAGCGCGGAAGTGATGTGTCGTCGCATCGGTCCCCTTAGGACGGGCGTGAGCGAGCCCCTTGGGTCGCCCCGGATTCTGAGTGGCGGGCCGTGGAGTCTCCCAGTGGGGGCTCCGACGGCGCGGCCCGCTGGATGATGGGCCGTTTTCCGTATCTTCTCGACCCTTCGGCCCGAAGTCCCCCATCGACGGCCCGTGTCGTGGGGCGTGTCACCCGCAGGGGGCACGCCACGGCATCAGCGGACCACGTGGGCGGGGCGCACAGGATCGGCGCACATCTCCGGGTCACGCTCGGGGGGCGCACTCCGAGTGGTCTTGTGGGCGTGAAGTCCGATCAACGGGAGAGGTCGCGGACGCGGACTCGAAATATCGTTCCTGCGGTACTCCGGCATCGACGTTCGTCAGTGACTTCCCCCAGGGGCCGGGCGTTGGCCGACACATGGCGAGGACTACCGGACCTGCCCGATGGCAGCGCGTTCAGACGCTTCAGCCCCCACGGGCGCATTCCCAGCCGCGTCCCCAGCCGGACCCGCGGCCCCTGGGCCCACCCCACGAGGAGATCCCGATCTACGAGCAACTCGCCCAGGAGTGGGCCGCGGCCGGACGTACCCTCCCCGGGGTGCCCGACCTGGAGTGGGTCCGTCTGATCCAGTTCCCGGTGCGCCCGCCCGTCCCACCCGGCCACGGCCCCGCTCCCGCACCGCACCGCAGTTGGTTCCAGAGCAGACCCCCGTACTGAGCCGGGGGCTGTGGGGTGGGAACTCCCGCAGCCCCCGATGGGATCACCAGCCCCGGTGGAGTCAGCGCTCGTGCACAGCAGCCGGCTCCTCCACCGGACGGACGGTCGCGGCAGGGCGGGGCAGCAACGGGGTACGACGGACCCGTAGCCGTCCACGGGCTCCCGCCACCAACCGGCGGGCGGTGTAGGTCGCCCCGTAGACGAAACGCATCGAGGGCCCGAAGGAAGGGGCGCTCAACAGTCCGGCGAAGAACAGCCCCGGGCAGGAGGACTCGAATCCGGCGTTGAGCTCAGGGGCCCGGCCGACGCCCAGGGTGGCGATCGCACGGCGCAGGGGGGCGTCCAGGAGGGCGAGCCGGTCGAGGTCGGGGGTGAAGCCCGTGGCTGCGATGACGTGATCGGTCTCCACCACGGACGTCGTGGCGTCCGGTCCGGCGAGTGTCAGTCGTACGCGTCCGTCGTGCACCGCGGCGCCGTGCAGCCGGTGCCCGAGCAGGGCGGGCACCTGGCGTTCGTAGCGCTCCCTGAGCCACCAGGCACCCGCCGGGCCCAGCGCGGTGCGCGCGATGCGCTCCCGGGTCGAAGCGGGCAACGTCCGTACCGCCCACGGCAGCTGTGCGTAGGACCAGGTGGTCCAGCCGCTGCCGAGGCCGCTGATCGGGGTCCGCGCCGAGTGCAGGGCACCACGGTCGAGAGGGAGCGGAACGGTGTTCCAGCGCACGTGATCGGCACGGGCGACGAGCCGTGGCCGCGCGCCCTGTTCGGCGAGGAGGGTCGCGGTCTCCAGCGCCGCCTGCCCCGCGCCGATGACCGTGACCTCCCGGTCCCGGAAGGCGGAGAGGTCGTGGTGCGCACTGCTATGGGTGGCGTGCTCGGCGGACAGGTCGGCCAGTGGCTGCGGGACCCGGACGAACGGCAGTACGCCCACCGCGACCACGACCGTGCGGGCGCCGATGCTGTCCCCGTCGGCGGTCCGCACCGCGAAGCCGTTCCCGGCGGCGGCGACCGAGGTGACCGTTCGCTCGTCGACCTCGGGCACCGCGCGTCGGGCGAACCACAGGCCGTACTCGGTGAACGCACCGATCGGCAGCGGACTCCCGTGGACCGCCTCGAAGCCACGTTCCGCACTGAACCGGCCGAGCGTATGACGGTCGGCGGGGTCGCTGAGGTTCGACGCCCAGGGCTCGGACTTGAGGAACATGCCGCTCGGCATGTGGTCCCGCCAGGACTCCATGGTCCGGCCGAAGATGCGGATGCTCATGCCGGCAGCCGCCGCGTGCGCGGCGACGGACAGGCCGTAGGGTCCGGCGCCGATCACTGCCATGTCGTACATCGTGGGTTCCTTCACGGGGGTCGAGGGAGCGGGAGCGGGTCAGGGAAGCGGGGGCACGTGGTCCGGCTCCCGGGGGCGCTGCGCAGGGCGCGGAACCCGGCGCGGCAGGAGGGCCGGGGGCCGCAGCCGCCGGCCGGCCTTGACCGCTCCGCGCCCGAGCCAGGCGCGGAGCATGGCGAGGAAGGGCCGCGGATCGTCACCGGCGTACCAGGCGGTCTCCCAGCCGGGCCGCCCCGCCGGTGTGCCCACCCCGGCCGCAGCGGTCCCGCCGCCCTGGCGCGGGCCGTGGGCGGGAGTTGTGGCAGGGGCGTGCCGCGGCCGTTCGGCCCGTTGCCCCACGGCCGTGCCACGGCCCCTGCGGCTGTCACGCCCGACCGTCCCGGCCGTCCGGGGCTCCTCGGGCCGTGGCCGCGTCCCCAGCGACATCGCTGCGGAGAGCAGCGCATAGTTCTCGGCCACGAAGACCCGCCCCGGTCTACCGGCCGACTGCGGCACCCGCTGTCCGGTCAGATCGAGGTACTGGGCCCGGACGACATCGAGCCCGCCGGCATCGGTGAAGAGTCGGAACTGCGCCCCCGGGCGCGGGTTGACGTCCAGCAGTTGGTACGAACCGGTGCCCCGGTCACGGCGGAAGTCGAGGTCGAGGATGCCCCGGTAGCCGACCTGGCGGACGAGCCGCCGTGCAGCGTCCTCGACTTCTGCGTTGGGGTGCCAGCGGCCCTTGGCGGTGAGACCCGTCCGAGCGGGCCAGGACAGTTCCTTGAGCCCGCTGCCGCCCACCAGACAGCGGGGGCCCACCGGCTCGCCCGTCTTGGCGTGATCGGCCGGCGGGTCGGAGAAGTAGCCGTGGAAGAACCAGTCCGTGCGCGGCGCGTCGGGGACATAACGCTGGAGGAGCAGTGGGCTGCCGGCGCACTCAGCCCGCCCGTAGAGCTCCCGGGCCGCGGCGGGAGAGCGCACCAGGGTGGTGCTGCGCAGTCCGCTCACGGGGCTGAGCAGCCACGGGCGACTCCACTTCGCCACCAGTGGCAACCCCAGCACGCCCACCGCATCGGCGGCTTCGTCGGCGCTCCCCGGCACCACGCTCGACGGGTGGCCGATCCCTGCGCGCGCACAGACCGCCGCGAGTTCCGCCTTGTCGGCGAGGAGCCCCGGGAGTCCGACCGGTTGTGACGGCAGCAGATAGCGGTCCCTCAACAGAGCCCGGTGCGCGGCCACGTGGATGGCGCTCGCGTCGTCCATGGCGATGAGCACGGCTGTCGTGCCGATCCGGTCGGACACCCGCAGGAGCAGTTCGGTGAACTCCCGTGCCCCGAGGGGCCCGGGCGGGGCGAGGTGCGCGCCGCGCAGAAAGCGGGAGCGCACCACGGGGCTGTCAGCCGCCTCGACCACGGCATGGACTTCGACACCGGCGCGCCCCAGCGATCGGACGGCGCCCAGGGTGCCGTGGTGAAAGGGGTTGCGGTCGAGGCGGAGCACCAATGCGGGCACTTGTGCGTCGAACGTTCGGATCAGCGTCATGACGTTCACCTGGATGGTCCTGAATATCGCTAGGACTTATCACGAATGGGTTACTGACGTGTCGTCAATAAGCTCACTAGTAGGACTTTCCGCCTACGGTCTGGTACGCCGTTAAATCAGCGGCGGTTTCGCCCCCGCGGATTCGCTTGCCGGGGGCGAACGGCTTTCCTAAGGAGGAGCTATGAACCGTCGGCGCCGTCTCACGGGTATCTCCATCGGGACGATTGCCGTCAGCCTCCTCGCCTCAACGGGCGCGTGGGGAGTACAGATGGCTGGCGTGGCCCGCGCCGCGGAGGTCGATCCCGTTCCGCCCGCCGCGTCCGCCACCGCCACCGCCATGGGCGCCTATCTCACCTACGGGGCCGACGGCGTACGGCGCATCGAGCAGTTCTCGCGCTGGCTGGGCGGGGCGCAACTTCGGGTAGGGCACACCTATCTGCCCGGCGACCGGTGGAGCAACATCGAAGGAGCACCCCTGTTCCTGCGGGACTGGGCGCACTGGCGACGCAGTGCCGCCGATCGAATGCTGGTGCTCAACGTGCCCATGATGGAGCGGAACGAGGCCCGGCTCAGTGACTGGGAGGTCGCCCGTCTGCTCAGGGCCGGTGCGGCGGGTCACTTCGATCACCATTTCCGGACGCTGGCCGAACGACTGGTCAATCTGGGGGTTCCGGACACGGTGATCGTGCTCGGATGGGAGATGAACGGCACCACCTACAGCCACCGCTGCGGTCCCGACCCCCGCTCGTGGCGAACGTACTGGAAACGCATCGTCACGACGATGCGTTCTGTTCCGGGTCAGTCGTTCCGCTTCGATTTCGCCCCGAACAGGGGTACGGACGCGATTCCCTGGACCGATTGTTACCCCGGTGACGAGGTGGTGGACATCATCGGGATGGATTCCTATGACCAAGCGCCCGGAAAGACATTCGAGGAGCAGGCGTCGGCACCGTACGGACTCTACAAGCAGGTGGAATTCGCGGCGGCCCACAACAAGCAGATCTCATACCCGGAGTGGGGACTCTTCCGGAACGGCGACAACCCCGACTATATGCGGGGGATGCTGGAATGGATCGCACGGCACAAGCCGCTGTACCAGACCATCACGGACTACTGTCCCCACGGCGTCTGGCAGTGCGGCAACAACCCCGAGTCGTCGAAGGTCTACCGTTCCATGCTGCTGGGGCAGCCGGGTACGGTGCCGACGATCCCGCCCGTACCGACCGTGCCGCCCCTTCCCACGCCGTTCCCCACGCCCTCGGTTCCCACCCCCACGATTCCCACACCGTCCGCTCCCCCTCCCTTCCAAACGCCATTCCCCACGCCTTCCGCGCCGACGCCCGCAGCACCTTCCGCTCCGGCACCTTCCGCTCCCGCGCCGTCCGCACCCGTGTCCTCCGCTCCAACGCCGTCGGTACCCGCGCCTTCGGTGACGGCCCCCGCCCAACCGACCCCGCAGGCACCGACCCCGAGCACACCCGTGCCGTCCACACCCGTGCCATCGGCTCCCGCTCCTTCGGCTTCCGCGCCGAGCGTGACTCCCACACCCACCGCCACATCAGCGGCGCCCACGACGGCACCCACACCGGCCGAGCCATCCCCCACAACACCGACACCGACAGCCACTCCCACCGCAACACCGACACCGACACCGACGGTCGCGCCAGAGGAGCCCGCTCCCGCCCCGACACCCACGCCCACACCCACCGCCCTGCCGAGCCCGCTGGTGCCCGTACCGCTCGGACCCGTGGCCCCGCTCAACTCCAGGAAGTGGTGCGTGCCCCTCGACCTCGGGGACTGGATCAGCAGATGGGTGTCCAAAGACACGTTCTGCGTCACGGTCCCCTGGCCGGCGACCTGGCCCTTCGGCACCAACAACACAACCGATACAGCCGACTCGACAGCCGACTCGACCAACACTGCCGACTGACACACCGGCAGCAGTCCGCTAGCGCGGGCGGGACTGCGCCCGCCAGTCGTTGAGCCGGGCCCGCCACTCCTGCGCGGCGGGGAACCGTGCCACCACGGTCTCCGCCGCGCGACTGCGCGCCTGTGCTCGCGCGGCGTGCAGCCGAAGGGCGGGCTCCCACGCGGCCGGGGCCATCAGCAGCCGCTGGTTGGTCACGGCCCGGGGCCGCCAGTGGTTCTTGTAGGACTCCTGACCGCGCAGCAGGCTCACCACCCGGCGGCCGGTGGCGTCGGCGTGGTCCGCGTCATGGCGGAGCAACATCGTCGCCACATCGACCTTCTGCTCCCGCAACCCCGGGTGGGCGCCGTACAGATATCCCCCGGAGAGGTTGGCCGAGAGCAGCGTCAGACTGGCGGCGACCACTTCGCCGTCCTGCCGGTACTCGATCAGCGAGGCGCTTCCGTCGCGGATCATGCGCCGGGTGGCCCGTACCAGGTGCTCCGCGAACCGCGGACGCACGTGTTCGAGGGTGACTCCGCGCCCCCGCCACTGGAGTTCATGGAGTCGCAGCAGATGTCCGACGGCATCGGGCACCTCGTCCTCGCTCACCCCGCAGTCCTCGATCTTCAGGGAGTCGATCTTGCGGAGTTTGGCGCGCACCCGTTGCGCACGATGGGCCGGCAGCCGTTTGACCAGGTCGTCCATGGGCTCGGCCGGCAGTTCCAGACAGATCGAGTCCACCAGTCGCCGCTTGGCGCCGCGCCACTGGTCGTAGAGGCACTCGGCGGCGGCACCGGGGCGCACCTCCCGTAGGTCGATGACGGCGTGCCGGGCGGCGGCGAGCAGTCCGCGCTCCAGGGCCGCGAGCGCTTCCTCGATGTGGTCATCGTCGACGAGGACGTCTCCGTAGTCGGAGATGGTCCCGCCGAGGGGGACCAGGACCGGCAGCGGTCGATGGACCAGCATCAGCGGCGCCGCGGCGATGAGCCGGCCCTCCCGGCGCACCAGCACCACCCGCAACCGCCCGGAGGTTCCGTAGGAGAGCCACCACGAGTCCAGCCAGGCGTGGCTCTGGAAGGGGGTGGCGCTGGCGCAGCGGCGTTGGAGGTCGTCCCACTCCGGTCGGAGCCGGGCGAAGGTCCGCGGGTCCCGGCAGAGGGTGACGGCCGCAGCCGTGTGCTGTGCGCTCATCAGACGCGCCCGCGCTGCTTGCCGGTGGCTTCGCCGGCGGGTGCCGGTACCACGGTGGCCGTCGCCGGCTGGCCGGTCTCCGGGGCTGCCGTGCCGTCCCCGCGTGCGCCCGAACGGTCGCCGCGCCGGGGGCGCACCAGGAGGATCAGACCGCCGAGGAGCCCGCCCGTGCAGCCGCCGACCGCGGTGGCCACCCGCGCGGACGGGGAGGTGGGCGAGGCCGGGGGGATGGCCTGGGAGAAGCTGAGCAGTCGTACCCCGGTGCTCTTGGCGACCTGGTTGCTGCTCACGAAGAGGGCGTCGGCGACGGCGTTGGCGATGTCGGCGGCTTCGCCGGGCCGGCTCGACGTGCCGGTGATCGCGATCATGGGCGAGTCGGGCGAGGTCTCGGTCCGCACCTGGCTGCGGAGCTTCCGTACGGGCATGGCGGCGGCGACCCGGGCGTAGGCGAGGGTGGAGTCGCTGGTGGCGATGCGGCCGTACGCCTGGGCGAAGCCGAGCGCAGCACCGGGTTGGGCTTCCTTGGCGGGTACGGCGATCGCATAGCTGGTGGCCGTGTACTGGCGCGGGGCGAGCAATCCGTACGCGGCTCCGCCGATCGCGCCGACCAGCACCCAGACGGGCAGGGTCCACCAGCGGAACAGACGGGCGAAGCGGGCTCGGACGCGCCCCTTCTGCCGGTGGGGGGCGGGCTCTTGCTCGGGCGACTCGGTCATGGGCGTGCCTTCTCGGTCGAGACGGGGTGGAGGGGGTCGGTGCGGTACCGGTCGGCGGACCGGGCGAGGGCACCCGCGTAGACCTCCATCAGGAGTTCGCCACTGCGGGTGATGTCGTAGTGGCCCACGACGGCCGGTGGGGGTTGGCGTCGCTGCCCGGCGGCGAGTTGTCTGCGCAGTGCGGCGACGAGTTGATCGGTGCTGCCGTCACAGCGCAGTGCACCGGGGGATTGGTGGGCGGGCAGGTCGTCGACGGCGGGGCAGGGGCCGTGCAGTACGGGGAGGCCGGCGGCGAGTGCTTCGATCACGGCCAGTCCGAACGCCTCCTCGCGGGAGGCGGAGACGAAGACGTCGACGGCGGAGAGCAGATGGGGAACGGTGCAGGTGCCGGCCATCTCAGTCGGGTGTCCGGCCGGGTGTCCGGCCGGGTGTCCGGCCGGGTGTCCAGTCAGGTCGGGGCGGTGCCCGTCGCCCGCGTCGCCGTCGCACTCGCCGAGCAGCCGTACGCGATCCGCGGCGCCCAGTTCGGTGGCGAGGGCGGCCAGACGGGTGCGTTCGGGGCCGTCGCCGGCCAGCAGCAGTTGGACGCCCGGCAGTGCCGCCACCGCCCGTACCAGTGCGTCGAAGCGCTTCCCGGGCACCAGCCGGCCCACTCCGCCCACCACGAACGCGTCCGGGGGAATGCCGAGTCGGGCCCGTACGTCCAGTCTGGCCTGCGGGTCGTAGCGGAAGTGCGAGGCGTCGATGCCGTTGGGGACGACATGGATGCGCTCGGCCGGTACGCCCCAGTCCCGCAGTCGGCGGGCGACCGTCTCGGACACGGCGACGGTCGCCGTTCCGAGCCGTTCCGTCCCGAGGTAGAGGGCGCGCGTCGGCACGGTCAGCGGCCGGCCCTCGATCTCGGCGGCGCCCAGGGAGTGTTCGGTGGCGACCGTGGTGCGCACCCCGGCGAGGCGGGCGGCGAGGCGCCCGTAGACACAGGCCCGGTAGAGATGGGTGTGCACCAGGTCGTACTGGCCGTGTCGGATCAGTCGGGTGAGCCGGGGCAGCGCCCCGAGGTCGCGGTTGCCGCGCATCCCCAGATGGGTGACGTGGACGCCGTCGGCGCGCAGCCCTTCCGCCACGGACCCCGGGTTGGTGAGGGTGACCACGTCGCAGCGCACCGGGAGTCGGCGCAGGAGCAGCCGCAGTTGCTGTTCCGCGCCGCCGGCCCCGAGCCCGGTGATCACATGGAGTACACGCATCCGGTTCACCGGCCGAGCCGGTGCCGCAGTCGCTTGACTCCGAGGCGTACGGACCGGTCGGCCTGGCTGATGTGGGTGCGGGGAAGGGCGTAGGGGCCGGTGAGCGCGCCGGCGGGTCTGATGGCGCAGGCGTAGCCGTAGCCGGCGTCACGGACGGCGCCGACGACCCTCGCGTCGACCGTCCCGTACGGGTAGCAGAAGCCTTCGGGTGCGGTTCCGGTCAGTTCGGCGAGCCATTGGCGGCTGTGCCAGGTCTCCCGGCGCAGTTCCTCGTCGTCGGTCCGGGTCAGATCGGTGTGGGCGAGTCCGTGGGAGGCGATCTCGATGCCGGCGGCGATGGCGGTGCGGATGCCGTCCTCGCCGACGAGCGGGCGGCGGGGCCCGTCCGGATCCCACTCGTTGGTGCCTCCGATGCGTCCGGGCAGCACGAACAGCGTGGCGGTGCAGCCGTGGTGGCGCAGGACGGGCAGGGCCGCGTCGATGAAGTCGGCGTACCCGTCGTCGAAGGTCAGCCCGACGAGGTTGGCGGCGTGGCCGTGCGCATGGGCGCGCAGCAGGGTGCCCACACCGACGCCGATCAGGCCGCGGCGGCGCAGCCAGCGGAGCTGGAGGTCGAGCCGGTCGCGGGCGACGGTGATGCCGTACGGGTCGTCGGTGGGGTCGGCGACCGAGTGGTACATCAGGATCCAGGGCCGGATGGTGGAGTCGAGGGCGGTGGTGTCGGCGGCGCTGTGGGCCGTCGCCGTGTCAGCGGACATGACGGATCCTCTGTCGGGTGAGTGCCAGCAGATGGACGACTTCCGGGGCCCGGACGGCGAGTCCGGTGACGGTGAAGACCGCGGGTACCACGAGGCACCCGATGGCCAGGGCGGTCAGGGAGTGGGGGGTGAGGGAGGAGGCGAGCCGGCCGGCCACTGCGGCGGCGACGGCGGCGACGGCGAGACGGGCCAGGGCCAGGCTGATGGCGGGCACGTGGATGGAGACCACCCGGGAGCCCAGCCCGTACAGGAGCAACAGGGCGGTGGTGGTGATGCCGGCGGCGTTCGCGGCGGCGATGCCGTAGACGCCCCAGGGCCCGACCGCAGCGGTGCCGGCGGCGACGGTGACGACGAGCCCGACGGCCATGGCGGCTGCGGGGTACCAGGTGGGGCGGCCGGAGGAGAAGAACGGCCGGCCCAGTGCGCCGACGAGGGTGTGACCCAGCAGTCCGGCCGCGTACACGCGCATCACGGTCGCCGTGGTCGCGGTGTCGGCCGCGTCGAACTGTCCTCGTTGGAAGAGGACTTCGATGATCTGGGGCGCGTATCCGAGGATGAGGGCGGTGCCCAGGAGCACGACGAGGCCGGCGAGGGCGAGGTCGTTCTCCACCCGGCGGCGGGCCCGTTCGCGGTTGCCTTCCGCCATGGCCTTGGCGACGGCCGGGAAGGTGACGGTGCAGATCATCAGCGACAGCACCATGGGCATCTGGGCGACCTTCTGCGCGTAGTTCAGGTGCGAGATGGCCCCGCCCGGCAGCGACGAGGCGAGGAACCGTTCGACGAGGACCTGCGACTGCCGGCTGACGGCGAACAGCACGATCGGTGCGACGACCGCGAAGCCGATGAGGGGTGCGGGCTCGCGCTGGCGCGGGACCCGTCGACGCGGGCCCGGCTGGCCGGCTGCGGTGGGGTGGTTCACCTGGCGCAGGAAAGCGGGGAGTTGGGCGAGGACCATCAGCAGGCCGCCGACGGCGACCCCCGCGGCGGCGGCCCGCACGCCCCAGACGGTGTGGAGGGCGAGGACGGTGGCGATGATGCCGGTGTTGTAGGCGACGTAGACGCCGGCGGGGGGCAGGAAGCGGCCGTGGGCGCGCAGGGCTGCGCTGAAGTACCCGGTGATGCCGAAGCTCAGTACGGTCAGGGCGGTGAGCCGGGTGCAGTCGACGGCCAGCTCGGGATCGGCGAATCCGGGGGCGAGGACGCGCACGAACTGCGGTGCGAGGGCGATCAGCAGCACGGTGGCGAGGGCGAGGGCGGTGAACAGCCGCGGCAGGGTGGCGGCGACGAGATCCCGTACCGCATCGCGGGTGGGATCGGTTCGGGGGTCGGGGTCGCGGGCGCGGTCGGCGGCTCGGCGCGCGATGGCGTGGCTGAAGGCGGGGACGAGGAGGAGGGCCATCGCGTCCTCGATGAGGAGGGTGGCGGCCATCTCGGGGACGGTCCAGGCGATGAGGAACGCATCGCTGTCGGTGCTCGCGCCGTAGAACTGGGCGATGGCCTGGTCGCGGACGAGCCCGAGGAGGGCGCCCGCGACGGTGAGGGACGCGGTGACGGCGGCGGCTCGGGCGAGGAAGTTCCCCAGCCGGGGCGTGGCGTCCGCGGCGCGGTCCCGGACCGGCCCGGGCGGCTTCGGTACCGGAGGGGGCCAGCCGGCGGACCTGTCGACCTCCTGTGGGTCCTCCGCGGGTCGCGCCGGTGCCTGCGGTGCCCCGTCGGCCTGTGCGTCCCGGTCGTTCACGCGGTCTTCGCCCCGTCGCGTGCGGCCGGGGCCAGTGCCCACCACGCGGCGAGCCCGAGTACCACCCCGGTGAGCACCGTGGAGGGCCCGCCGATGTCCGCGTACAGGAAGTCCACCGTCTGCCAGAGCATCAGGGCGACGGCGGCGAGACCGCAGTCGGCCGCCCCGCAGCGCGCGCGCAGCCGTCGGAGCGAACCGAGGAGGATGGCCCCCCAACTGCCGAGGAACGCCGTCGCGCCGATGAGGCCCTGTTCGCTGAGGATCAGCAGGTACATGTTGTGCGGCGAGAGCAGGGGCTGTCGTTCGAAGGCACGGCCGGCGCCCGCGGTGTCACTGCCCGATGACAGGCCGATGGAGGCATGGCCGTCGCGGTGGGTGGGGAAGCCCTTGAGGCCGACCCCGTGGACCGGCTCCCCGCGCCACATGCTCGCGGCGGCGGACCACATGGTGTAGCGGTCGGTGACGGATCGGTCGGGGGCGTCGGTGACCTGCGTGATGCTGGTCAGCCGCTGTGCGACCAGTTCGGAGCCGACGCCCAGACCGCCGACGAGCACCACGGACACGGCGGTCAGCACCAGCAGTACCCGTACCGCCCTGGCCACGCCGGTGAGCACGATGACGGCGACCGCGGCCACCGCGGTGGCGATCCAGGTGCCGCGGCTGAAGGAGAGTGCGAGCGGCACGACGAGCGCCGCGGTCGTCGCGATCGCGAGGGGCCGCAACCAGCGCGGGGCACCTTCGGGCGGACGCAACGCCATCGCGGCGGCTGCCAACAACCCGTAGGCGACGACGGTCGCCATCCCCATCACATCGGTGGGCCCGAAGGTGCCGACGGCCCGGATGTCCTCCCCCATGTACGAGGCCCCGGTGCCGGTGACGTACTGGTGGACGCCGATCGCGCCTTGGACGAGGGCGAGCAGTGCCAGCGCTCCGGTGACGACCCGAAAGTCCCGGGCGTCGCGCAGCAGCAGGACCACCGCGATCGGCACGAGGACGAAGACCTGGAGGTAGCGGACGTATCCGGTGAGGCCGGCCATCGGGTCGGCGGCGGTGACGGTGGCGACGGTCACCGCGACGGCGGGCAGCGCGAAGACGACGGCGCAGACCCGGGTGAGGGGGCGTGCGCGCAGCCGGAGCGTGCGCAGCAGACAGAAGACGACCAGCCCCACGGACGCCAGGTCGGCGGGGGCGAGACCGCCGGCGCCCGCCTCGCTGCCGGCGGGCAGGGGCGCAGCGAGCAGCAGGACCGTACCCAGCAGTGGAAGGAGCGGCAGCCATCTCGACCGGAGGACGGCCGTGCTGCGTGCGCTGCTCCCGCGAGGTCGCGACGGTACGAGTGGGAGGGCCGTCATCGTCAACTGCCTCCGAGCCGGAACAGCGAGGTGGCCGTGCGCGCCAGGATGCACATGTCCCGCCAGGGCGACCAGGTGGCGATGTAGTGGTTGTCGAAGCGGGCCCGCTCCTCGATGGACGTGTCTCCACGCAACCCGTTGACCTGCGCGAGCCCGGTGATTCCGACCGGCATCCGGTGGCGGTCGCGGTAGCCGGGGTAGGTGTGGCTGAACTGGGTCACGAAGTACGGCCGTTCGGGCCGGGGGCCCACCAGGCTCATGTCACCGCGGAGCACGTTCCACAACTGGGGGAGTTCATCGAGCGAGGTGCGCCGCAGCAGGTTTCCGGTGGTGCTCATCCGCCGGTCGAGCGCGATGTTCCACCGGGTGGCGGACTCCTGCTCGTCGGTCGGGCGCAGGGTGCGGAACTTCAGCAGGGTGAAGGGCCGTCCGCCCAGGCCGATGCGTTCCTGCCGGAAGAGGACGCCGGGGCCGTCGGCGATGCGTACGGCCAGCGCGCACACGGCGAGGACCGGTGCGGCGCAGACCAGCACGACCGCGGCGACGAAGGTGTCGAGGGCCCGCTTCACCGTCCGGGCGAGCGGACGGTGCAGTCCGCTGTGCAACGGTGTGACGGAGAAGCCCCAGAGGTGGTCGTGGCCGGCGGCCCGCCGCCAGGTCTGCCCCACGGCCGCACCGCCGTCGACCAGCCACAGGGCGCAGCGGTGTTCGGCGAAGAGGGCGAGGAGGGCATCGGACTCGGTGTCCGATGCGGGTGGTTGGGTGAACACCGCGTGACGGACGGCGTTTTGGATGACGGCCCTGCTGACGTCCTGGGTGGAGGTCAGCAACGGCAGGGAGCCCGTGTCGGACGCGGGCGCGGGTACGGTGGCCGCCCTGCCGATGTCGACGTGCCCGACGGGCCGCATCCCGTACTCCGCGTGGTCGTACAGGGTGGTGGTGAGCTGTTGGGTGAGGGCGGTGCGGCCGACGATGAGGACCGATTGCGGGGAACGCCGTGCCGACCAGCGCCGCGCGCGGTGGACGAGGGCGCGGGCGGCGCAGCACAGTGCCGTCTGGGAGACGACGGCGAGCGCGATGTGCCGCCAATCCGCGGCGTACTGCGGGTCGTGGGCGGCAAGGACCTCGGCGATGGCGAGCCACTGCAGCAGCGCGAGGCCGCCGAGTGCGGGCGCGTCCACCAGGGGGGACGGGGAGAGGACGGGACGGTACAGCCCTCGGCAGGCGTGCAGCGCGGGCGGTACGAGGGCCAGCAGCGCAAGGAGGGGCCCGGGCCAGTCGTGCGGTGCCAGCAGGGCGGCGGTCACGGCGTACGCCAGTACGTCGGCGGTGAGCAATCCGGCCAACTGTCCGTGCCGGCGCAGACCGTGGGTGTCCCAGGCGTCGAAGGAACCGTGGGGCGCGGGCCCGCGCCGAGCGCCGCCGCGCGGTGGATGGACGGTGGTCTTGACGGCCGTGGTGACCGACATCGTGCGGGCGGTGTGGTGCGCTGGAACACTCTCCGTCGTCATCGTGTGGCGCTCTTCCTCGTCAGGGGGCGGGGCGAGTTGAGAAGGTCCTGGTAGAGGCCGGACACGGCGGCGGCGGTCGTCCGGAAGTCGCGGGTGGCCCGGGTGTGGCTGCGTGCCTGCTGTCCGAGGGCGTTGCGCAGGGCGGGGTCCCTCAGCAGGGCGGTCACGGCGTCGGCGAGCGCCCGGGGGTCTTCGGACGGTACGAGACCGTGGGCCTCCTGGCCGGGCGGCAGGCTCTCGCGGGCCCCGCTGACGTCGGTGACCACTACGGGCAGCCCGCACGCCATGGCTTCCAGCGGAGCCAGCGCCATGCCCTCCCAACGGGACGGGAGGACCATCAGGTCCGCCGCGTGCAGCCAGGGCCTGACGTCGGCGGTCGCGCCGGCGAAGGTGACGTGCGGCAGGGCGGCGAGGCTGAGGCGTTCGCGTTCGGGGCCGTCGCCGACGAGGACCAGGTGGGCCGAGGGCACGGCGTCCCTGATCCGGGGCCAGGCGGCCAGCAGCACGTCCTGGCCCTTCTGCCGGCAGAGCCGACCGACGCACACGACGAGCGGGGCGTCGACGGGGACACCGCTGAGGGCGCGTTGTTGTGCGCCGGCCCGCCGTTGTGCATCGCCGCCGTGGTCGGTACCGAAGTGGTCCAGGTCGATGCCGTTGTGGATGACCGCCCAGCGGGCCTGAATGCCTGCGGCCTCACCTGCGCGGCGCTCGGATTCGCTGACGCACAGGGTGCGGGTGCTCCAGCGGGCGCCGTGCCGCTCCCATGTCAGTGCGAGGCGGGCGGCGGTGGGACCGACGGCGTCGAAGGACCAGGCGTGCGGCTGGAACACGGTGGGAACGCGCCCGCGGACGGCGAGTCGTGCGACGAGCCCGGCCTTGGCGCTGTGGGCGTGCACCAGGTCGGGAGCCAGTTCGCGGATCAGCCGGGCGGCGGTGAGGACTTCCGGTACGAGCCGTGGGCCGGGTGCCCGTACGGCCTGCCAGGGGTGGACGGGAGCGCCCACCGCCGCGGCACGGGCGGCGAGTTCACCGCCGTTCGGGCAGGCCACGACGGCCCGCAGCCCTTCTTCGGTCTGCGCCTTGACCAGTTCGGTGACGACGCGGGCGACTCCCCCCTCCACCGGCTGCACGAGGTGGAGGATGGTCGGTGGGCTCGGCTCAGTCCGGCTTCGTTGCGGCACGTGCGGCTCTCTTGGTACGTGGGCTGGGGACCTGCTCGGGCGAGCAGCGCCGCGGTCGGGACTCAGCGGCGCGTATCTGCCTGCACGAAGAGAACGCCGAGGAAGTATCCGAGGTTTTCGGCGGAGAACGTGAAATTCAAACGACTACCGCCGGATGCCAGCGCGGGAGAGATGTCGAACACGTCCGAGTCATAGCCCAGGGTGTTCACATGAGCAGGCTGTCGTTTCATCGGATTACCCGGTCCGGTGATGGTGGAGTTCATGATGTCCGTCGCCGGATTGGTCGAACTGGCGAGCTCGAACGCCTTTCCCTGGTCCGCCACCACGTTCACCGCATCCCCGCTGACGCCCCGGTCGCCGTCGTAGGAGACGAATCCGGCCCGGGCGGCAGCGCGGGCGGGAATGCGCAATCCGGCGAGCGCGATGTCGTGGCTCCTGCGGTCGGCGTCCAGGGTCTCGAATCCGTCCCAGATCGAGACGTGGCGCAGCGGCTCGGTGCTGTTCTCGTAGGCGACGACGAGGGTCCAACCGCCCCAGGAACCGACGCCGGAATACCCCATCGCCACATTGATCTGGGTCACCGTGTAGAGACCCGAACCGCTCTGCCTGACCAGGGGGGTGACATCGGCCGAGGCTTGGAACGCATCGCTGCCGTCCGTGTCCCGATGGGCGATCTGGGTATCGGCGAGGACTTCCTTGTACTTGCCGCCGGGTTCGGTGATCAGAATGCGGCCGTTGTCCTTGGGCGGCTTCTGTTCACCGACTCTCAGGTTTCCGCCCCAGTAGAGCCGGGCGTAGGACACCCGGGAGCTCTTGGGCAGGACGAGCTCGGCCCGGCTGGAGTTGTATGTGTTGGCGTCGTCGTCCTCGTCGATGTAGAACATCTCGAAGTCGCCGTTCGTTCCTGACGCTCCCGTTTTGACCGAGGAACAGGAGGAAGGAGCAGTGGACTTGGCGGTCCGACAGGTGATCGAGGAGTTCGCGGCGCGCACGATGCCGCCGTGGTGAACCGCCTGATACCGCTGGGTGAAGGGAATTCTCGACGATTCCTCCACGGCGGCTGGAGAAGTGGCGGCCGGAGAAGTAGCGCCCGGGGAAGTCGCAGCCGACGGCGGACTGCCCGAGAATGCGAGAAGGATCAGCGCAGCCAGGATGCCGCGCGCGGCGAAGCCCGTCGATGTCGTCATGAGGCTGGCTCTCCATGCCTGGTCAACAATGACAAAAGCAGGAGTGCACTTTGTCAGAAAGCTAGTTGGAAATCACGCAGACTCGCTTGTAGGGCCATCTGGAGGTTATCCGAGCTGTAGGTACTATGACCGGCAGCTCAGCAACACCAAAGAGGACGGCGATTGCCCGGTGGATACCGAAAACAAATATCCCTTCGAGTGATTCCGCACATCCCTTTCAGGTGCTGCTCGTTGGGCGCCCGGCCCCGGCTCTCCCGGCCACCCGCACGGGATGCCGCACGGGAATCAGTTCCGTATGGATCTCCCGCACCCCGCAACCCTTCGACCCCGCAGGGCACGTCGGCTTGTCGCACCCCGTCGACGTCGGGCGTTCACCGCACGACCGGTTGATCCGATGTGCGGACAAGAGCATGAGCCTTTGATACGAGGATCTCCGCAAGGGTTTCTCCGACGTCCGCACCTCGTTACCCAAGGCGAAGGCGACGATGACCGTCGCCGGAGAAAGGGATGCGAAGAGATGAAGTACACGAGGGTTGCCGCGATCATCGCCGGCTCGGTGGCCGCGCTCGGCGCGGCGTCTCCGGCCATGGCCGCCACGTCCGGCATGCCTCCCATGAGCCTGAACGGCGGCCTGGCCCACGCGGTGAGCGAGACGCCGCTCCTCAACGGCGGCAGCGGTGACGCCGTCAAGGACGTCGCCGACACCGCGACCGGACTGAACCAGATCAAGGGCGACGCTCCCCAGCACGTGCTCCGGACCGCGGGCGAGCTCACGCCGCTGCTCGGTGGCGTGGAACTGGGCGGCTGAAGCTCGGGCCCGCGGGCCCGAGCACCACGAGGAGGGGGTGCGGCAGTTGAGCCGCACCCCCTCCTCGTGTGCCCGTGCTCCTCATCGACCGAGGACGCGGGCCGTGGATGCGAACCAATTCCCGGGCGTCCGACTGCGCAGCCGTACCGGACGCAGACAGTGGCGCCACCAGCGGATGCCGGTGACGCCACTGTCGATGTGTGGCGCGTGCGGAACGTCAGCTGTTCACACCGGTGTTGCCGAAGGCCGGGTTCAGCAGGCCGATGACGTTGATGGTGTTGCCGACGACGTTCACCGGCACGTTGACCGGGACCTGGACGAGGTTGCCGGAGAGGACACCCGGGGAACCAACGGCGGCACCGTGGGCCGAGCTGTCCGCGAACGCGGAGCCCGCGGCGGCACCAGCGGCCATACCGGCAGTGGCCAGGACCACGGCGACCTTCTTGGCAGTCTTCATGGGAGATAGCACCTTCTGTTCGATGTTCTGCCCAGCGATGGGCTCACACAGATCGAAACGGACGACCGGGGAAGACGACACGGGCGACATCCCCGCTACCCCCTGTTCGGCGGATTGGTCTGATGAACGGCCCGCGAAAGGTCGCGAAGGCCCATTGGAGTGAACCGGGAGAACCAAACGACCGAGGTCGTAGTTGTCAGGGCGCTCCAGCAGTGGGCATCCACGAACAGAAGGACGGAACATGTTCAAGAAGGTTATGGCGACCGCGGCGGTCACCCTCTCCGTGGCGGGCGCGGGCGCAGCAATGGCGCCGCAGGCTATGGCCATCGGGGACCACCAGGGCACCACCTCGGTCAGCGGCAACGGCTCCTCGCAGTCGTACGGCAACTCCGAGACGTACGGCGACCTGAGCCCGCAGCTCGGCCTCGTCCAGGGCTCCCTGAACAAGCCCTGCATCGGCCTGCCGCTCAAGGCGAACGTCGGCTCCCTCATCGGCGCCATCCCGATCGCTGTCCAGGACGTCCCGATCCTCTCGGCGGCGCAGAACCAGCAGTGCACCGAGAACTCCACCCAGGCCAAGGGTGACGAGCCGCTCTCGCACATCCTCAGCAACATCCCGGTCCTCTCCGGCAACGGCGTCGCCAACAGCTGACCCCGTTCCGTCTCCGGTCGGCCCCTGGCGCTCCCGGCCTCCGGAGACGGCGGTTTCCCTCAGCATCACGAGCACCTCGACCCCTTGGGGCGTCGAGGTGCTCGTGCTGTTTCGGCGCCCGGGTCATTGCTTTTGTGGAAGCGTTCCCGGATTCATTCCGCAGACGGGTGAAGTCGCGCCGGTACGGGCCGGGCGCGCTGCTTGAATGGAGCGGGCGGATCGCCCCTGGACTTCTTCTTCGCGCAAGCCTCCAGCCGGCGGCGCATTGCGTCGTGGGGCAGTCGTGCTTCCTGCTTGGCATGGCGCGCGGGAAGACGCGCGGCGGTCCGCCCCTTCCTGCCGGTGTCCGTTTGTATGAACCTCCGCTGATATTCCGTTCGTCATCATCGTCGGGGGCAGTGCCGCATTCGAGTGAACGGGCGGAACCAAACGGGTCGAGGGCAGTTGATCAGTCTGCTCCACGATCGATCGTTCATAGCGAAAAGGGACATCAAGTGATCAAGAAGATTCTGGCTACCGCAGCGGTCACCGCTTCGATGGTGGGCGCCGGTGCGGCCGTGGCCTCCCCGGCCCTGGCCATCGGCAACGACAACGGCACCACCTCCTTCAGCGGCAACGGCGCCTCGCAGACCTACGGCAACTCCGCCACCCACGGCGACATGAGCCCGCAGTTCGCCCTCGTTCAGGGGTCGCTGAACAAGCCCTGCATCGCCCTGCCCGCGAAGGCCAACGTCGGTTCGCTGATCGGCCTCATCCCGGTCGCCGTCCAGGACGTCCCGATCCTCTCGGCGCCGCAGAACCAGCAGTGCACCGAGAACTCCACGCAGGCCAAGGGCGACGAGCCGCTGTCGCACATCCTCAGCAACATCCCGATCCTGTCGGGCAACGGCGCCGGCAACAACTAAGCGCCGAACTGAGTGTGCCCCTGAGCGCAAGGCGTTCGGGGGCACACTCATTCCCCCCGCCGCGGGCGCTGTCGTCCTCGCGAAAAGGGAACGAAGTCACCCCATCGCTTTACGTTGAGTTATCACTTAAAGCAATTTGCTGCCGATCCGAAGAAATATAGTGCGGCATACGAGTGACATTTCGAACGATTAGCCATATGGCGGTTTCCTCCCGGGAATCCACTCGTTACTAGATCTGCGGGGGAGCGAATGCACAGAAAACTGTCGACGCAGCGCGAAGGCCGTCGCTGCGTACGCACCGCCGCTGAAAGGATCAACATGATGAAGCACAAGAAGGCTGCTGCCGTCATCGCGGGTGTCATCATGGCGCTGGGCTCTGCCGCCCCGGCCATGGCCGACGCCGACGCCACTGGTGCCGCGATCGGTTCGCCCGGCGTCCTGTCCGGAAACGTGATTCAGATCCCCGTACACGTGCCCATCAACGTCTGCGGCAACTCCATCAACGTGATCGGGCTTCTCAACCCCGCCTTCGGCAACACCTGTGTGAACGCCTGACTACTTTCCGTCTTCACTGCCGACAATTTGTCAGCAGTGAATAACTGACCATGAGTCAGCAAAAAGGCCCCGGGGTATGCGAAAGCAAGCCCCGGGGCTGTTTCACGCCAACTCATTGCCGATATCGACCAGAGTCGCTAACCCTCTGGCAACTACACCCCCCGGTATCTAGCATTCCGCTATCCGCTCCTTCAGGAAAGTGCTTCATTCCTTGAAGGATTGTCATGACCCTGCCCGGTCATGGGCTTTTCTGGATGAAAGAATTCTCATTCCCATCGAACGGAGAATCATGTCTCGTGCACTTTTCGCAAGTGGTGCTGCGGCGGCCATATTGGCGTCACTGCTCGGTGCTTCGAACGCCTCCGCGAAAACGGTGACTTTTGCCGCACCGCCCGAGAAAATCACCATCGACATCGCGACCATCAATGGATCGGGCTGTCACCCCGGCACCGCGGCCGTGGCCGTCTCCGAGGACAACACCGCCTTCACCGTGACCTACAGCGACTACCTCGCCAAGGTGGGAGTCGGCGCCTCGCCCACCGACTTCCGCAAGAACTGCCAGCTCAGCCTGGTGCTCCATGTGCCGCAGGGCTTCACGTACGCAATCGCCAGCACCGACTACCGCGGCTTCGCCAGCCTGGAGCCCACCGCGATCGGCACCCAGAAGGCGTCGTACTACTTCCAGGGTTCGCCGGTCACGGCCTCCCGCACCCACAACTTCCGCGGCCCCCTGAACGACAACTGGCAGGCCACCAACTCCACCGAGTGGGGCCAGCTGGTCTGGGCTCCCTGCGGAGTGAAGCGCAACTTCAACGTGAACACCGAATTGCGGGTGAGCCCCGGGCTCTCCGACCGGACGAAGACCACCAGCTTCATGGCGATGGACTCCACTGACGGCGCCATCGACACCGTCTACCGCCTCGCCTGGAAGGAATGCCCCTGAACAGCTGACCCCCTGGCGTTGAGGTAAGTGAGCAACCCCGCCCCGGCCGCTTCCTTCCGACGGCCGGGGCGGTGACTTTCTCCCTCTTTCATGGTTTTCGGCCTCGCGGAGCCTCCTCATTAGGGCCCTTACGGGCGAGGTGACGAGCGCAACATTCATCCCCCACTGACGGTCGGCCCGGGGGCGAACCGCAGGTTCCGGGCTCATCCGGGGAACGTTTTCCAAGGACGCGGGCCACTCTCGCCAAATGAAGCACCAAAGAGGACATTCCCGTACCGGTGCTCCTTGTCGCGAGTCGCAGAAAAACGCACGGCGCCCGCCGATACGCAGCCGTAAGCTCACGGTCATGCAGGTGATCCAGTCGACGAAGCTCGCGAATGTCTGTTACGAGATCCGGGGTCCGGTCCTTGAGGAAGCAATGCGGCTGGAGGCAGCAGGGCAGCGCATCCTCAAGCTCAACACCGGCAACCCGGCAGCCTTCGGGTTCGAATGCCCGCCCGAGATCCTGGAGGACATCCTCCGCAACCTCGGCAGCGCACACGGATACGGCGACGCCAAGGGGCTGCTGTCCGCACGGCGCGCGGTGATGCAGCACTACCAGACCAAGGGCATCGAGTTGGACGTCGAGGACGTCTACCTCGGCAACGGCGTCTCCGAGCTGATCCAGATGTCGATGCAGGCACTGCTCGACGACGGCGACGAGGTGCTCGTACCCGCCCCGGACTATCCGTTGTGGACCGCATCGGTGTCACTGGCCGGCGGTACGGCCGTGCACTACCGCTGCGACGAGCAGTCCGACTGGATGCCGGACCTCGCGGACATCGAGCGGAAGATCACGGACCGCACCCGTGCGATCGTGATCATCAATCCGAACAATCCCACCGGTGCGGTCTACGACGACGAGATGCTGCGCGGTCTGACCGAACTCGCCCGGCGTCATCAGCTGGTCGTCTGCTCCGACGAGATCTACGACAAGATCCTCTACGACGGCACGACCCACACGCCGACCGCCGCGATCGCCCCGGACCTCCTCGTCCTCACCTTCAACGGGCTCTCGAAGAACTACCGCGTGGCCGGGTACCGCACCGGGTGGATGGCGGTCTGTGGGCCCAAGGACCACGCGGCCTCCTACATCGAGGGGCTGACCGTCCTCGCCAACATGCGGCTCTGCGCCAACATGCCCTCCCAACACGCGGTGGCGACGGCGCTCGGCGGTCGACAGTCGATCGAGGACCTGGTGCTCCCCGGCGGGCGCATCCTGGAGCAGCGGAACGTCGCGTACGACCTGGTCACGCAGATTCCCGGGGTGACCTGCGTCAAGCCCAAGGGTGCGCTCTACCTCTTCCCCCGGCTCGATCCACAGGTCTACAAGATCAAGGACGATCGACAGATGGTCCTCGACCTCCTCCGGGCCGAGAAGATCATGGTGGTGCACGGGACCGGGTTCAACTGGCCGGAACCGGATCACTTCCGGATCGTGACCCTGCCCGCCGCGCCGGAACTCGCGGACGCGATCACCAGGATCGGATCCTTCTTGGACGGCTACGGCCAGCCCTAGGTCAATGCCACCGCAGGTACGGCCATGCCCTCCGTCCCGGGACGCGGAGGGCATGGCCGTACCTGGGGTGGCACCTGCCCGCTCGGTCTGCGCACCCCACGAATCCGACCGAAGTCAACTTTAGACTTGATCTAAGCTAGGATGGTCTCCTGGAAGTGAGCAGGAGGCTATCCCCCATGTACGAGCCGATCCGCACCAAGTCCGTCCACTCCACTCCCCCGTCCGACGGCTATCCGCACCGGAGCCGCGAGGAGGAGTTGGACATTCAACTGGCCGGCCATCTCTCCGCGCTGCTGACCGTCACCGACGAGTTGGCCCTGAGCGAACCCGCCGAACGCATCGCCGCCCAGATCACCCGGTTGCGGGGCGCGGCACCCGTGCGCCGCCGGGCGGTGAGCGCGGGCGATCCACAGGTTCTGCACCGAAGGGCGCACGCCCTCGCGGGCCGGGCGCTGGTGGTCGCCGCCTCCCGCGCCGACACCACGGTCGCCATCCTCGCCGCGGAACGCATGGATGCCCATGCCGCGGCCCTGGACGCGCCCCGACTGGTCGGGGCCCACTGACGGCCCCGGTCCACGGGCCGCTCAGGCACGTGGACCGGGTGCCCTGCACGAGCTCACAGCGTCCGGCCCGTCCCCGGAGATAAAACGAACGGCCCCCGGAAGCCGTGAGGGGGCTTCCGGGGGCCGGGGCGGGCGCGATGGCGCCCCTGGGGCCCGTCCTGGATCGGTCTGCGGACCAGCCCGACCGCTGGTGCAGCCCGACCACAGGTCGGGCCCCTGTCGCGACAGACCGTGGCGACCCCACGGGTCAGGGCGGATGTCGAGTGTTCTGCCGCGACGCTTTCGGGTGCCCGGCCGCTGCCGCCCGTGGCCCCGGACGGCAGCGGAGTCGGGCGTCAGCCCAGTCGGGCCACCAGTGCGTGGTACTCGTCCCACAGCTCCTTCGGGGTGTGGTCACCGAAGGTGTTGAGGTGCTCGGGCACGAGCGCGGCTTCCTCGCGCCAGACCTCGGTGTCGACCTTCAGCAGGAAGTCGAGGTCGTCGGAGGCCAGCTCCAGACCTTCGGTGTCCAGCGCCTCGGCGGTCGGCAGGATGCCGATGGGGGTCTCGACACCGTCCGCCTTGCCTTCGAGACGCTCGACGATCCACTTCAGCACGCGGCTGTTCTCGCCGAAACCGGGCCAGACGAACGTGCCGGCGTCGTTCTTGCGGAACCAGTTGACGTAGTAGATCTTGGGCAGCTTGGCCGGGTCGGCGCTCTCGCCGACCTTGAGCCAGTGGGCCATGTAGTCGCCCATGTTGTAGCCGCAGAAGGGGAGCATCGCGAACGGGTCGCGGCGGAGCTCGCCCACCTTGCCCTCGGCCGCCGCGGTCTTCTCGCTCGCCACATTGGCGCCCAGGAACACGCCGTGCTGCCAGCTGAACGACTCCGTGACCAGCGGGACGGCGCTGGCGCGCCGGCCGCCGAAGAGGATCGCGGAGATCGGAACGCCCTTCGGGTCCTCCCACTCGGGGGCGACCGTCGGGCACTGGGCCGCGGGCACGGTGAAGCGGGCGTTGGGGTGGGCGGCCGGGGTGCTGGACTCCGGGGTCCAGTCATTGCCCTTCCAGTCGGTGAGGTGGGCCGGAGTCTCCTCCGTCATGCCCTCCCACCAGATGTCGTTGTCGTCCGTGAGGGCGACGTTGGTGAAGACCGCATTGCCCCACAGCGTCTTCATGGCGTTGGCGTTGGTGTGCTCGCCGGTGCCGGGGGCGACGCCGAAGAAGCCGGCTTCGGGGTTGATCGCGTACAACCGACCGTCCTCGCCGAACCGCATCCAGGCGATGTCGTCGCCGATGGTCTCCACGGTCCAGCCGGGGATCGTGGGCTCCAGCATGGCGAGGTTGGTCTTGCCGCAGGCGGAGGGGAAGGCCGCGGCGATGTACTGGGACTCGCCCTTGGGCGGGGTGAGCTTGAGGATCAGCATGTGCTCGGCGAGCCAGCCCTCGTCACGGGCCATGACGGAGGCGATCCGCAGGGCGTAGCACTTCTTGCCGAGCAGGGCGTTGCCGCCGTATCCGGAACCGTACGACCAGATCTCGCGGCTCTCGGGGAAGTGGGAGATGTACTTGGTGGAGTTGCAGGGCCACGGAACGTCCGGCTGGCCCTCGGCGAGGGGGGCACCCAGGGTGTGGACGGCCTTGACGAAGAAGCCGTCGGAGCCGAGTTCGTCCAGGACGGGCTTGCCCATGCGGGTCATGGTGCGCATGGCGACGGCGACGTAGGCGGAGTCGGTGATCTCGACGCCGATCGCGGACAGCGGCGAGCCGACGGGGCCCATGCAGAAGGGGACGACGTACATCGTGCGACCGCGCATGGCGCCGCGGAAGATGCCCTGCTCACCGGTGAAGATCTCCCGCATCTCAGCGGGGGCCTTCCAGTGGTTGGTCGGGCCTGCGTCCGCCTCCTTCTCCGAGCAGATGAAGGTGCGGTCCTCCACCCGGGCGACGTCGGACGGGTCGGACGCGGCGTAGTACGAGTTCGGACGCTTGATCGGGTCCAGGTTCTTGAAGGTGCCCTTGGCGACGAGCTCCTCGCACAGGCGCTCGTACTCGGCCTCGGAACCGTCGCACCAGACCACGCTGTCCGGCTCGGTGATTGCTGCGATCTCGTCGACCCAGGAGATCAGCTCCCGGTGATGAGTGGGGACAGTGGGAGCCGCGATGTCGCGCGCCACGATCGCTCCTAAGTGAGGGGTTTGGGATGGTTGCCCCGTGGGGGCTGCGACCCGGATGCTTCGTAGCCGCTCATCCGGTGCCGACCGCACTCATCTGATCATCCGTGGCTCACGCCCATATGTCCAGAGGGCATCTCACGTGAGCATCGCCACTCGTGTCGCGCCCCGGCCGCCACCCGAAGGGCCGGCGGCCGCACCGTCGGGTTCTGTCATAAAGGTCATATAAGCGCTGGTCACATCGATCTGCGCGTGAAAGTGCGGCAGCTGTGTGGGACCTACGGTTCCGTAGGTACCATCCAAAGCATGACCTCTGCCGCGAACTCCGCCGCGCCCGAAGTGACCGAGATAGAGCCCATGCCCGTCAAGCCGAGGATGCGCGGTTGGATTCACGCCGGAATGTTCCCTGCGGTGGTCGTCGCGGGCCTGACGCTCACGGCCCTGGCCGGCACCACACGGGCCCGCGTGGCCTGCGCGATCTACGTGCTGACCGCCTGCCTGCTGTTCGGCGTGAGCGCGCTCTACCACCGCGGCAACTGGGGTCCGCGCGGCGAGGCCATCCTGCGCAGGCTGGACCACGCGAACATCTTTCTGATCATCGCGGGCACCTACACCCCGCTCACGATGCTCCTGCTCCCCGATTCCACCGCGCGGCCCCTGCTGTGGGCGGTCTGGGCCGCGGCGGCTGCCGGCATCGCCTTCCGGGTGCTGTGGGTCGGTGCACCACGATGGCTCTACACCCCGTGCTACATCGCGATGGGCTGGGCCGCGGTCTTCTTCCTGCCCGACTTCATGCGCACCGGGGGGATCGCCGTACTCGTCTGCGTGATCGTCGGCGGTCTGCTCTACAGCGCGGGCGGAGTGGTGTACGGGATCAAGCGGCCGAACCCCTCACCGCGCTGGTTCGGCTTCCACGAGGTCTTCCACTCCCTGACGCTGGCCGCGTTCGTGGTGCACTACGTCGGCATCTCCCTGGTCGCGTACCAGCACTGATCCCCGTCCGACCATCTCCACGGAGGTCGCCAACACCCAGCTCAGCGGCTTGGCGACGGGCCGATGCCGGACAATGAACGCATGGCCGCCCCCACACACGCCTCCGCCCCGACACCCCCGGGCGACCGCCGCACCGGATCACAGCAGTCGACAACGCCCCGACCGGGGTTGCGCGAGCGCAAGAAGGTGAAGACGCGGCTCGCGATCCGCAAGGAGACGTACCGGCTGATCGCGGAACAGGGGTACGAGGCGACGACGGTGGAGCGGATCGCGGCGGCAGCCGACGTGTCGCCCTCGACGGTGTTCCGCTACTTCCCCACCAAAGAGGACATCGTCCTCGCCGACGAGTACGACCCCGTCATCGAGGCCCAACTGCGCGCCCGGCCGGCCGGCGAACACCCGCTCGACTCGATCCGCCGGGTGATCGTGCGGGGCGTGACGTCCACGGTCACCGCGGAGCGGGACGAGATGGTGCAGCGCACCCGGCTGATGGTGGAGATCCCCGCGGTACGGGCCCGCATGGCCCAGACGATGGCCGCCACCTCCACCGTCCTCGTCCGCGTCATCGCCGATCGTGCCGGCCGGCCCCATGATGACCTGGAGGTACGGGTGCGGGTCGCGGCGGTGATGGGAGCGCTGCGCGAAGTGCTGCTGTACTGGGCCGAGCGGGGGCACCAGGACGATTTGGCAGAACTGATGGATGCTGCGCTGCTGGGGGTCGGCGCCGGCTGGCGGCCCTGACCCACTCGATCGCGCCCGGTCGGCCCGTGCCCGGCTCGGATCGCACACCGCTCACGGTTGGATTTCGTGCTCCCTACGGTTGGAGTTCACGCTCCAGGTCCGCCGGCGTGGTCACCGGCATCCGGCATACGAAGCCCCGGCACACATAGGCCGCCGCCGCGCCCGCCACCAGCGGACGGTCCCTGAGCAGGGGGAACTCCTCACCGCCCGGTTCGCCCCAGGCGACCACCGCGCCAGGGGCGCGGGCGAGGAGCGCCGCACGGTGGAGTGCGACGGCCGACGGATCAGCCGGCGGTCCCACCACCGCCACCTCGCGGGGGCCATCCAACTGTGCTTCGGCCACAGCCAGTCCCCAGCCGATGAAGCGGGGGGCCTTGGGCGCAAGGGCCTTCACCACGCCGAGGGCGTCCTCGGCCGCCGTGCGGTGAGCCGTCGAACCGGTGTGGGCGGCGTACGACAGCAGGGCGCCGGCAGCCGCCGTCCAACCCGAGGGGGTCGCGTTGTCCGTCGGGTCCTGGGGACGGCGGATCAACTGCTCGGCGTCGTGCGCCGTGTCGTACAGGGTGCCGTTCTCGCCCCTGAACTGGTCGAGCACGATGTCCAGGAGGAAGCCCGCGAACTCCAGCCACACCCCCTCGCCCGTGACACCGGCCAGGGTGAGGAAGCCCTCCGCCACATCCGCGTAGTCCTCCAGCACTCCGGCGTTGGCCCCCGCCCGCCCGTCCCGGGAGGTGCGCAGGAGCCTGGCGTGCGGGTCGAGATGGAGCCGGACCAGGAGGTCAGCGGCCTCGGTCGCACGCTCGATGAGATCGGGCCGGTCGAAGTAGGCGCCGACCTCCGCGAGGGCCGCGATCGCGAGTCCGTTCCAGGCCGACACCACCTTGTCGTCCCGCTCCGGATGAGGTCGCTCCTCCCGAGCGGCGAGCAGTCTGCGGCGCAGTTCCGGATCGGCCTCTTCGCCGGGGAGTTGGAGCACCGAGGCACCGGCTTCGAAGGTGCCTTCGGCCGTCACACCGAACAGGTCGGCCGCACGTCCGCCGTCCTGCTCGCCGAGCACCTCGCGCAGTTGCCCGGGCGTCCACGCGTAGAAGGCACCCTCGACGGTGCGACCCGTGCCGTCGTCGCTGTCCGCGTCGAGTGCGGACGCGAATCCGCCCTCGGGCGTGCGCAGTTCGCGCACCATGAAGTCAGCGGTCTCCAGTGCGATCCTGCGGGCCAGGTCAGAGCCGGTGGTGCGCCACAGATGGGCGTACACCCGGCAGAGCAGCGCATTGTCGTAGAGCATCTTCTCGAAGTGCGGAACGACCCACTCGCGATCCACCGCATAGCGGGCGAACCCGCCGCCGAGTTGGTCGTAGATGCCGCCGCGCGCCATCGCCTCACAGGTTTCGGCAACCATCTGGAGCGCGCCGTCCGCCCCGGTACGGGCATGGTGGCGCAGGAGGAACTCCAGCACCATCGACGGCGGGAACTTGGGTGCTCCACCGAATCCGCCGTGGCGTTCGTCGTAGTCCCGGGTGAGGTTGAGGAGCGCCTGAGCGAGTTGTTCCTCGCCGGGGGCTCCACCGCCGCCGTGCGTGAACGCCCGCTCGGCCAGATCCCGGGTGATCCGCTCCGCGACCTCCGCGACCTCCGTCCGCCGGTCCTTCCACGCCGCGGCAACCCCTTCGAGAACCTGCCGGAAGGAGGCCATGCCGTGGCGCGGCTCGGGCGGGAAGTAGGTACCGAAGTAGAAGGGCTCGCCGTCCGCGGTGAGGAACACGGTCATGGGCCACCCCCCCTGCCCGGTGGCCGCCTGAACGGCTTCCATATAGACGGCGTCAACGTCGGGCCGCTCCTCGCGGTCGACCTTGACGGCGACGAAGTGCTCATTCAGATAGACGGCGGTCTGCTCGTCCTCGAAGGACTCGTGGGCCATGACGTGGCACCAGTGGCACGCCGAGTAGCCGACCGACAGCAGCACGGGCAGGTCACGCCGCCGCGCTTCCTCGAAGGCCTCGGGGGTCCAGGGCCACCAGTCGACCGGGTTGTCGGCGTGCTGCAACAGATAGGGGGAGGTCTCCCCCACGAGTCGATTCGGCATCCCCCCAACCTATGCCCCCGCCCCCTTCACCCCACCCGCCAGTCGGGAACGGCGTGCCGCGGTCAGGTGGGGGCGTCTGTGGTCGGCGGGCTCGCTGGTTCTTGAGATGCGGAGCACCGCAAGCCCTCGCTCCCTCACAAACCCTCTTCTATAATAGACAATGTATTACACTAGGGCCATGAAGCCATCTCGCCCCGGGACCACCGAGAACATCTCCGTGTCCATGCCCGCCGAGCTGGTCAGCGAGCTCCGCTCCCGAACCGGCCGCCGCGGGCTGTCCAGCTACATCACCGAAGCTGTCAGACACCAGCTCGCCATGGACGGGCTCGCCGAGATCGTCACGGCCCATGAGGAAGAGCACGGCGCGCTCACGGAGCAGGAGATCGAAGCCGCTCGTCGCGAGCTGTTCGGAGACGTGAACGCCGAGGATGTCGAGCGGGGCGCCACGTGAAGGAGCAGCCAGCCCGCTCGCTGGTGCTCGACTCCGGGGCTCTCTCCCTGCTCCTACGCAACGACCGAGGCATGGCGGCTCGCATCGAGGCATCCCGACAGGTTGGGGTTCCCGTCCTCGTGTCCGCACTGACCATCGTTGAAGCAGTACACGGGAAGACTGATCTGGCGCGCTTGAAGTGGGTGCTCTCCCGGCTGCGGGTGGAACCGGTCAGCCAGGAGGACTCGCTGACCGCGGTGGCGTTGCTTCAGGACGCAGGCGGGCTGCACGGGAACAAGTACGCCATCGATGCCCTTGTCGCCGCGCTCGCGCTCCGCGTTCCGGCCCCCATGGTCGTCCTGACCTCCGACCGCGATGACTGGTCGAAACTCTGCGGGAGCCGCGTGATCGTCAGAGAGGTGTGAGCACCACTTCCTGCTGGGTGACCCCAGCCCCACCCGGAACCGCCCCCCGGTGTCGGCGCGTCCCTTGTCCCTGGGGAGGGGGTGGGCGTCGTGGAGCGGGGCGAGGTGCGGAAGCCGCCGTGGGGGGTCGGGTGTTTGAGTTTCGTGGGGAGCGGGGTTGCCGGGTACGGCATCCATCGGCTGTCCCTCGCGGCCCGGCGTGAGTGTCGCGTCGCGCAGGAGCATCGGCTTAGCGTCCTGGACTGGTGGATGTGGGAGGCGCCGCTCACGGTGCTGGTCACCGCCTTCTGCGGGTTGTTCGGATGGGCGTTGGCCGCGGCCGTGGTGCACCGGGCGGGGCCGATGGTGCGGCGGGTCGTGCCCGCGGTGGTGTTCGTCGGGGTGCTGGTTGCGCTGGCGCTCGTGCACTTCTCCTGGTTGGGGACGCCCTACGCGATGGGCACCGTCAGCGAGGGCACGTGCGGCGACGACAACGTTCCGCCCTGGTGGCCGGGCTGGCTGCCCGCATAGGGCTCTCTCGCGCGAATGCTTCGCACACAGGACACTTGGACCCGAAACGGGAACCGAATCTTGAGGGGGAACCCCTATGCGGGACAGCCATCGGACCGAAGCCGAGCGGCTGTTGGTACGCGCCGTGGAGGAAGAGACACGGCGTACGGGTGGACGGACGGACGGCGGGGCACTGTTGGCGCGGGGGCGGGCGGCGCTCGACGGGATGGCTTCGAACGCGTCCGATGAGTACGCGGCGTACGAACAGGCCCTGACCGCTGCGGAGTCGGCGAGACGGCCCCTCGGTGCGCAGTTCAGTCGGAAGAACCTCTCCACCCCGCTGGTGGTGACGGCCGTGGCCGCCGCCGCCGCGGTCAGTGCCGATATGGCGTTGGGGACGACAACGGGTACGGCGCTCGGTGCCGGGGCGATCGTCGCAGCCGCGGGGGCGGCGACCATGGTGGCCAAGGTGACCGCGTCCCACTGGCCGGCGGCCCATCGCCGGGCGGGCGCGCTCAATCAGCCGGGCGGTACCGAGCAGTTGCGGCTCCAGTGGCTGACGGCGCTGGAGGTGCGTGGCATCAGACCCTTCCTGGACCAGCAGCGGATGCTGGCCGCCGCGGCCCTTCCCGCCCAGCAGAAGCCGGCGGGGGCTTCGGTGCGGCTGCGCGGTGCGGACCGTAGCGCTGCCGCCCGGATGCGATCAGTACTGGCCCAGTCCTTCGGTCATCTACCCCAGCCCGACGGGGTGTTCAGCGGTCGACGGGACGCGATGGCGCAGATCAACCAGTGGGTGCAGGCGGGGCGCGCCACCACCGAGACCAAGCCGACGGTCGTCGTGCTGTACGGGGAGCGCGGTACGGGTCGCACCGCGCTCGCGATACGCGCGGCACACCATCTCAAGGATCAGTTCCGGGGTGCGTGCGTGGTGGGCCTGCGGGGTGACAGCGAGCATCCGCTGACCACCCGGGAGGCGTTGTTGCACCTGTTGAATCGGTTGGGCGCGCCGCGCGAGCAGTTGCTGTTCCGGGAGCGTTCGTCGACGGAGCAGCAGGTCCGCAGGTTGAGCGAGCTGTACCACCAGCAGTTGACCGGACTCCCGGTCACGGTGATCTTGGATGACGCGGGCGATGCGGAGCAGGTGCGGACCCTGCTGCCGGAGCGTTCGGACAGTCTGGTGCTGGTCACCTCCCGGGCCCGGCTGGAGCTGCCGGCCGATACCCCGGCATGGGTGCACCACCTGCCGGTGGAGGCGTTGGACACGGCGGCGGCCGAGGAATTGTTGCGCGATCAGGAGCCGGAGCCGTCGTGGGGCGTGTACGACGGCCAGTCGGTGGAGCGGCTGCGGGATGCGTGCGGCGGGTTGCCGCTGGCGCTGCGGATCGCGGGGTCCTCGCTCGGTTCGCGTACGCCGGAGCAGTTGGTCACGGCACTCAAGGAGTACGGGGACGCGAGCCCGGTGGAGCGCGCCCTCCGGCTGCGCTACGCCGATCAGCCGGACGCCGCGCGTCGACTGTTGAGGCGGCTGGCGCTGGCCGGACGGGCTTCCCTGGGGTCAGCGGCGGCGTCGGCGCTACTGGACACCGATCGGGAGGAGGCACAGCGGCTGCTCGGCGAGTTGGCCGCGGCGGGGCTGATCGACCGGGTGCGCTCGGATCGCTACCGGTTGCATGACTCTGTACGGGCCTTCGCCCGGGCCCGGTTGTTGGCGGAGGAGCCGGCCGATGCCAGGACCGCCGCGCAGGGTCGTCTGATCCAGGGCTATGCGGATCTGGCGGGTGCCGTGATCCGTATGGTCGACGGCAAGCTCTCCACCCGGGCCGGGCAGTTCGGGGCGCACGGCTTCTCCTCGCTGGAATCGGCGTTGCGCTGGCTCGACGACGAGTCGAGCTTCATCACGTCGGCGCTGCGCCACGCCGAGGGCGTGGAGCAGCAGACGGTGCTCAATCTGCTCGGCGCGCTGGCCGACTACTGCTTGCTCCGTGGTGACCTCTACCGCCTGGGGGAGATCAGTGAGCTCTCGCAGGCGGTGGATCAGGGGTTGTTGGAGCGGTCGGTGCAGTGGCGCACGGGCATCGCGGCGCGTCAGTTGGGCGAGTTGGACAAGGCGCGGACGACCCTGTCGTCGGTGGTGGGTCTGTACCGGGAGGCCCAGAACGACTCGGGTACGGCGTTGGCGTTGTGTTCGTTGGGAATCACCCTGCATCACCAGGGCAATCTGACGGAGGCCGCGGCCCGGCTGACGGAGGCCGTGGAGCTCCAGTCGTCCCCGGAGCGGGATGAGGACCGGGCGTGGTCCCTCCATGCGCTGGCCGCGGTCCGTCGGGATCAGGCGAGGCTGGCCGAGGCGCTCGACCTGTTGGCGACGGCGCAGCGGCTGCACCGCGAGGGCGAGTCGGTGCACGGCGCCGCCTGGACCCACTACCAGCTCGGGCAGGTGTACCTGCGGATGGACGATGTGCCGAGTGCGGACGGGGAGTTGCGTACGGCGCTCGATCTGTACGGGCGGACGGGGGACGCCCGTGGTGCCGCATGGGCGTTGACGCAGTTGGCGCGCGGTCGGCTGGTGCACGGTGAGCCGGCCCCTGCGGTGGACCAGTTGCGCCAGGCGCTGTCCCGGCACCGTGAGAACGAGGACGCGCGGGGTGAGGCGTGGACCCTGTACTACCTGGGTCAGGCCTTGGAGGAGCGGGGTGACGGCGATCAGGCGGTGAGGGAGTTGGAGCGGTCGCGGACGATGTTCTCGCGGATGCGCGATGTCTATGGGCTGGCATGTGCTCGTCATCATTCCGGCCGGCTGACACGTGATCTGCGGGCCGCCCAGACGGGCAATCTCCGTAACTCCGGGTTCGCCCGACAGCTATTGACGGACGCACGGGCAGACTTCCGCCGGATCGGAGTCGCCCACGGTGAGGGCTGGTGCACCCTGGAACTGGCGGTCGTCGACGCGGGCAACGGCAAGCCACAGCAGGCACTGGCCCTGTGCGACGAGGCGGTGGAGCTGTTCGCCTCGTACGGGGACGAGCGCGGCGGGGACTGGGCGCGCTTCCTGCGCTGCACCGTGCTGCCGTACGCGTCTCCCGGTGGGATCGAGGTCGGGACCGTGGTGGCACAGGAGGAGCTGGCACGGCTGCGGGAGGCGGGCCACGACACCCGGGACGCCAAGTTGGACGACTGTGCACGGGCGTTCTCGGTGATGCTGGAGCGCGGGGTGCGACTGGAGGACGGCTGGCAGGCGTGGACCCTGGGGATGGTGCCGGGACGTCATGCGCGGGAGGTGATGGGCGTTTCGGTGGTCGCGGTGAACTGATGCGTCAATACTGGGTGGTTGGGGGTGCGCGATGGCCGGAGTGCTGGGCGATGTACTCGACACCGGGCGATTGGTCGGTCGCGATGCACTGATCGCGCAGGTGGCATCCGAGGCGCACAGGGGTCCCGTGTCCGCCCGGCGCCCTGGGGGCCGGGCGGAGAGCGCAGGTCCACATGGGCTGATCACGTTGCACGGGCGCGCGGGCTCGGGCACATCTGCCGTCGCCCGTCGGGTGGCGGAGTTAATCGGTGGCGATCGCGGCCAGCCGGTGCACTGGCTGCCGTGCCCGGGCGACGACCCCCAGTCGCTCCTTCTGCTGCTCGCGGCCCGGGTCGGTGTGCCGCCCGAGGACCTGATGGGGATGGTGTGGGAGCCGCGCGAGATCTCCTGGCTCAGCCGGATCTGCCATGACGCGCTGCAACGACAACCCGCCGTGGTGGTGGTCGACGGGATACCGGCGGGGCCCAGAGGACTGTCGTTGGTGAGTGCGGTGGAGAATGCCGTGCGAGCCACCGGCGGGTTGATCGTGGTCGCTTGCGCGACGGATGTCTCCCCCCTCTTCGCCTGGAATGTCCCCCCGCTCCCCCTGCACCACAGCGCCGACCTCCTGGGCGTGCCCGATGCGGTCGCCGCGCCGCTGCACCGCGTCTGCCAGGGGTTGCCCGCCCTGCTGCGTCCGGCTCGGGCACTGCTTCGGGACGGACGGTGGGTGGGTCCGGTCCCCGGGAGCTCCGAGGAGCTGTTCCTCCGGGTGCACGAAGCCCTGAGCGGTGCCGCTCGGGAGGTGCTGTCGGCCTTCGCCGCGCTGGACCTGGCGGAGCTTCCGGACGCGATGGCCCGGGCCCTGCCCGTACCGGAGGTGGAGTCCGGCCTTCAGGAACTCCTGGCGCGGGGCGTGTTGCACCGGCCGCGCCCCGGGTACTGGCGGCTGCCCTCCGTCCTGGCCGATCTCGTACGCGTCGGACAGCGCACCCCGGGGGCGTCCGCCCTGCGCCGCGTGGAGCGGACGGTGCTGGACAGTATGTCGTCCGCGCCGCTGGAACCGTATGTCCTACTGGTCGAGCGGATGCTGGCCTCGGGCGATTCCGACGCCAGGCGCCAGGTCCCGGCGATCGCCCGGGCCCTGGTGCGGCGCAATGATCTGGCCAGGCTGCTGGTGCTCGCGCAGGTCACGGAGGTCGCCGTGCCCCTGGCGGCCCTCGCCCGCCAGGCCGGCCAGATCGACTTGGCCCAGTACATTGTCGATTCCTTCGGAGACCCAGCCGCCACCCGGTTCGAGTCGACCGTGTTGGCGCGTGAGACCGGACAACTCGGCAGGGCCGATTGGACGCTGTACATGGCAGAGGCTGAGCTGCCCCATGAGGGGAACGCCCGGTTACGGGCCGCCGTCCAGTTGGACCAGGGCCGGGTGGGTGGTGCGGCGCAGCTGATCAGGTCCGCCGTCGAACATCACCAGGTCATCGGGGACGAGAGCGGCGAGGCATGGGCCGCGTACGAGTACGGGCGGCTACGACTGGTGGTGGGCGACCCCGAGGGCGCCGAGGTGCATCTGCGTACCGCGCGCCGGCTCTTCGGGGTCGGCGGTGAGCTACGCGGAGTGGCCTGGGCCGATACGGGGCTGGCGTGGGCCCTGTTGTTGGGCGGCGATCCGCCCCGGGCCGTGCCGGCGCTCCAGCGGGCGGTGACCAGTCATCGGCGGGCCCATGATCCCCGCGGGGAGGGTTGGGCACTGCTCCGGTACGGCCTCGCGCTCGCCGACGAGGGCTCCCCCGACTCCGCGGAGCAGTCGCTGGAGGGTGCGTTGGACCGCTTCGAGGACGTCGACGACGCCCTCGGCGCGGCCTGGACCCGTCACCATCTGGCACTCCTTTGGTCACCCGGCAAGGTGTCGATGCCCGCGCTGTGGGACGTGGCACACGACTTCCAGACGATCGGCTGCACCGGCGGGCTGGCGTGGACCCGGCTGGAGATCGGGCGGCGTACCGCACAACAGTTGCTGATCACCGAGGCGCGCGAGCTCTTCGTGGGCATCGGGAACGAGGCCGGGGAGCACTGGGCCGACTTCACCACCGCCGTCATCGAGCGGAACGGCGATGCACGGGTGCGCGCGCTGAAGGAGTTGAGCCGCTTCCACCCGCCCGCCCTGTTACCGAGGGCGCCCGCCGCCCATGTTCCGCGGGCCGCGCGCTACACGGTTCCCGAACCCCTGCCGGACGGCCGGGCATCGACGGGAGCCTGCCGCCCCGAGGATCAGTGCAGGGTCAGGCTCACCCTCCTGGACGAGGTGTACGAGGGCGGCACCGCGCGGATCACGGTGGGCGTCGAACCGGGTACCGCCCACCCGTGGGCGGTCGTAGGCCCCGAGGACACTCCGCTGCTCAGTGTGAGTGCGACGCCACTCGGGGACGCCGAACTGCGTCCCGAACACCCGGTGACGGTCTGGCCTTCCGCCGGGGCCGGGGAAGGGGGGCGTTCGGAGTTTCGGATCACGCCCCGTCGAGCCGGTCCGCTCCGGCTGCGGTTCACGGTCGAGGACCAGCACAGCGGTGTGGTGCTCCAGCAGGTGGAGACGGAAGTCCAGGTGCTCACACCCGCTTTGGTGCCCTCGACGCGGGGGGAGGGATGAACCCGATGGTCCGCGAACTGCCCGTCCGGATCGTGGAGGACCCCAGCCGGGGGTTCACCACACTGCCCCGGCGCACCATGGCGGCCCCCGATCTGGTGCTCGCCCTCGATGTGCTCGGGGACGACCGTCTCCAGTTGCGGATGTACGGGCCCGCGGTCCCGGTCATCGGCACGGAACACCGGGTGGTCGTCCACCGCAGGCCCGGGGAGATCCGTGGAGTGGCGTCCCGGCTCCGGCACCTGTGGAAGCGGGAGCTGATCGACCTCCAGCCGTTGGACGCCCGCGGCCGACCGGCGCGCAGCCGGGCGGTGCTGCCGTACGCGACACAACTCGACCTCACCGGGGAGCCGGAGCACGAGTTGTCCGGGGTGCTGACGGAACTCGCCGATCAAGGGGCGCATCTGCTGTTCCGGCTGCTCCTCGCGTCCGACGGGCGGGGAGACGTGGAACGGTTCCGGACGGTGTTGCTCTCGGTACTGGCCGGTCCGCCCCTGCGCATCCGGGTCGACTCGGACCTCTTCCTGCCCTGGGGGATGCTGGCGCTGCCGGCCCGGGGCATGGGCGGAGGCGGACCGTCGGCGTTGTTCTCCCGGTTCCTCGGCCACCGCCATCAGATCGAGCAGGCGGGCGGCCACTACATCGCCGCGCCGGACGGGCTCCGGCCGCCGCCCCGGATTCCCGTCGTGTCCCTGAACCACGACACCACGATCGATCCGGCCGGACGCACCCGGGCCGCCGACGTGGCCGCCGCGCTGGCGAAGAACACCGCGTTCACCGAGCGCACCACGCGCCGTGAGCTGTTGCGGGCCCTGGAAGACGGCACGCTGAACGAGCAGTTGATGTACTTCTGGTGCCACGGCAGCTTTCGCAGCGACGAAGGCCAGACATCCTGTCTGGTGGTGCGGCTCACCGACGGCGGTGAGATCGACGCGTACACCGTGGCCGCCCGGCCCGCGGCGGGGGACGAACCGGAGGCGTTCACGCCGCTGGTCCTGCTGAACGCCTGTTACGCCGGGCTGTCGGGCGGTGCCGATCTGGCCTATCTGGGACGGGCGTTGATCGAGCGCGGCGCACGGGGGGTCATCGGACCCCAGATCGAGATGCCGCAGGTGTTCGCCGCCGAGTACGCGCTGGCGTTCGTCACCCGGTATCTGGAGGGCGATCGGACGGCGGGGGCGATCGCGCACGAACTGGCGCGGCACTTCGCAGACGAGTACCGCAACCCGTTGGGGTTCGCCTACGGCTTGCACGGCGGCATGGACGAACGGCTGGAGCGCGGATGACGGCACGGCTCCCGGCGCGGTGCACCCAGCGACACGGGCACCGGCGAGACAGCCTCCGTACCTGGTCGGTCACCCCACCCGTACCGACGAACCCCGTTCCCCACCGATCGCCCCGGCCCTTTCCGGAACTCCTTGAGGCAGGTGTCATGACCGCGCTGCACATCGTCGATCTGGATGAGAGCGGCTGGTTGCTGGACGGTGGCGAACCCGTAGCGGCGGACCGGTTGGACGAACACTTCGCTGCGGTGCTGACACCGCCGGCCTGGGCCAGCGACATCATCGTCTACGTCCACGGCTGGCAGACCGCTCCCGAGTCGGCCGCGGCGGCGGCGAACCGACTGCTGGCGCTGGCCGACGAGCAGTACGCGAGCAGGCGCGCCCTCTACCCCGCGCTCGGTGAGCGGTTCGCCCCCTGGCTGGTCCTGCTGCGCTGGCCGTCGCGCAGCGGTCCGCATCTGGGCGGCTACCGTCGCATTCGCGACCGTGCGCACGCGCTGTCCGACGAGACCGGTCACGCCGGGCGGGTCATCGGACAGTTGCTGGGCTATCTCGACGGCACTCGGGTCGACCCGGCGGCGGCTCCCGTCCTCGCCAACCGTTCCGGGCAGTACTTGCACCTGGTGGGGCACTCCTTCGGCTGTCGGGTGCTGTGCGAGGCGGTGCAGTGGGCGGCACAGGGCCGGCCGGGGGCGACTTTGGGGTGGAGCAGACCGGGTCCGGCCGGGCGGCAGTTCACCGTGGATTCGATGCTGCTGCTCCAGATGGCCGCGCCGCGCGACGCCTTCGCGACGACCTTCACCGCCCTCGCGGACGCACCACTGCGCGGCCCGGTGGTCGCCACGTACGCCGAGCGGGACTGGGCGACGGGGTTGTGGCACCGGGTCGCGGAGAAGCAGCGCGGCATCGGGAGCCAGGGCATCGGTACGGCTCCCGAACCCGTGTCGTCGATCAGGATGCGGTCGGTCGCGGAGGCGTACGAACTGGGCGTGCTCGACCACTGGTTCGTCAGCGTGGACGCGGGAGGGGTCTTCACGGCCGGCCGGGGTCCTGCCGGCTCCCACTCGGACCATCTCCGTGCCGAGACCGCGCATCTGCTGCTCTCGCTGGCGAACCACAGCCGCTGACGGCCGCTGATGCTCCCGTGCAGGTCAGCGCCCCGCGGAAAGGTGGTCCTTGGGAAGTCGATCGGTGGGGAGGCGATCGGTGGGGAGGCGGGCTGCGGTGGCGTCGAGCAGCATGTCGAGGGTCGCCGGATAGGCGCTGCCCTCGACACAGCCGACCAACAGTCCCGCGGTGGCGGCGATATGGGGATGGGTGCGGGCGGTCAGCGTGCCGTAGCGGCTGCGCCACACCGCCCGGTCGGCGTCCCGCTTCTCCTCGGGAAGGGCGAGCGCCGCACCGTCGAGGGCGGCGAACGCCAGGCTGAGGTCCACCAGACTGCGGTAGACGCGCACCGTGTCGGCGTCCGCGAACCCCGCGGTGCGCAGCACTCCGAGGATCGCCTCGATCGCCGCCGCCTCATGGGGCCGTCCGGTGATGCGGCTCGCCGCGAGGACCGCGGCCTGGGGGTGGGCGAGATAGGCGGCGTGCAGTCGCAGTCCGAGGGCACGCAGATCGGACCGCCACTGACCGCTCGGCCGCCAACCGTCGATGGCACGGCCGATGAGTTCGTCGGCGATGGCCAGGGTGAGGTCGTCCATGCCGCGGAAGTACCGGTACAGGCTGCTGGGGTCGGCTCCGAGCGCGCCACCGAGTCGGCGCACGGTCAACCCCGCACCCGAGTGGTAGCGCAGCAGACGCAGGGCGGTCTCGACGATGAGCCGTTCGGAGAGCACCGCGCCCTGGCGAGTGGGCCGTCTGCGCCGGCGCTCCCCTTCGGGCACCACCTTCTTGGCCATGGTCAGCTCCTCTCCCTGCTGGGGAATCCCCCGCTGTGCACTTCTCCGGCCTGCGCTTTCCCGGCCTGCGCTTCTCCGCCGAGCACTTCCCCGGCCCCGCGCTTGTCCGCCGCCGTCAGGGGATACGGCCGTTCCTCGGTGACCCGTGGGGATTCGGGCGCCCGTGCGGCTTATGCCAACACCGTTGCGCCCGGATGTCCGCGGGGCGTTGTATCGGCGTCCGGGCTCCTCTCCACGAGCCCGAAGAACCGAGCGACGGATGGGATGGACGCGATGAGAGTTCTGCTGGTCGGCGCAGGAGGCGTGGGCAGTGCGATCACCAAGATCGCCGCCCGACGCCCGTTCCTCGATCACATGGTGGTCGCCGACTACGACCTGGGACGGGCGGAGCGTGCGGTCGCGGCGCTCGGAGAGGCGGGCGACCGCTTCACCGCGGCGCACGTGGACGCGAACGATCGGACGGCGGTGGCCGCACTGCTCACCGAGCACCGTTGCGACGTGTTGCTCAACGCCACCGATCCGCGTTTCGTGATGCCGCTGTTCGAGGCGGCTGCGTCGGCGGACACCCACTACCTGGACATGGCGATGTCGCTGTCCCGGCCGCATCCGGAGCGTCCGTACGAGGAGTGCGGCGTCAAGCTCGGCGACGAGCAGTTCGCGCAGTCGGACGCATGGGCGGACGCCGGCCGGCTGGCGCTGGTGGGCTTCGGGGTGGAGCCGGGGCTGTCGGACGTCTTCGCCCGTCATGCGGCGGACGAACTCTTCGACGAGATCGAGGAGATCGGCATCCGCGACGGCGCCAACATCACCGTCGACGGCTATGACTTCGCCCCTTCGTTCAGCATCTGGACCACGATCGAGGAGTGTCTGAACCCTCCGGTGGTCTACGAGGCGGACCGGGGGTGGTTCACCACCGAACCGTTCAGCGAGCCGGAGGTCTTCGACTTCCCCGAGGGCATCGGTCCCGTGGAGTGCGTGAACGTGGAGCACGAGGAGGTGTTGTTGGTCCCGCGTTGGGTGAAGGCGGGGCGGGTCACCTTCAAGTACGGCCTGGGCAACGAGTTCATCGAGGTGTTGAAGACCCTGCACAAGCTGGGACTCGACGGCACCGAACCGGTGACGGTGAACGGCGGTTCGGGCCCGGTCCGGGTGTCCCCGCGCGATGTGGTGGCCGCCGCACTGCCCGATCCGGCGACGTTGGGCGACCGGATGCGCGGCAAGACGTGCGCGGGCACCTGGGTCAAGGGCACCAAGGACGGACAGGCCCGCGAGGTGTACCTCTACCACGTGGTCGACAACGAGTGGTCGATGCGCGAGTACGGTTCGCAGGCCGTGGTGTGGCAGACGGCCGTCAATCCGGTGGTGGCCCTGGAGTTGGTGGCGACCGGTGCGTGGAGCGGCAGCGGGGTGCTCGGTCCCGAGGCGTTCGCACCGGGGCCGTTCCTCGATCTGCTGACCGCGTACGGGTCGCCCTGGGGGATGCGGGAGCAGTGAGCGGTCGCGGGGCGCGCGCCCGTCAGCCCGAGGGGTCCGGTCGGGCGCCCCGGGGGGCTCGGCGCTCCATGGAGTCCAGCAGCAGCCGTAGCGCGGTCTCGAAGACGTCGGCCGAGTCGACCTCGAAGAGCGGGTCGCGTACGCGGTGGATGTGCGGGTACTCCTCGGGGTCGGCGGCGCGGTAGGCGCGCTTCCAGCCGTCGGCCTCGCGCGCCTGGGTTTCGGCGTCGAGGCTGTGAAAGGCGGCCTCGCCGCCCGACCACAGCAGTGCGAAGTCGGCGACGACCCGGTAGAGCAGGGCGGCTTCGGCCGGATCGAATCCGGCGTCGCCGAGTGCTCCGATCACGGCGTCCGCCGCGTGCATTTCGGCGGGGCGGCGGGTGGTGCGGGGCCCGGAGAGCGCCGCAGCCGCGGGGTGCGCGAGGTAGGCGCCGCGCACCCGCCGGCACACGTCGGCGAGGGTGTCGGCCCAGTACGGCTGGGCCGCGAAGCCTTCGAAGGCTTCTTCGAGCAGCCGGTCGGCGACCGCGAGCAGGATGTCGTCCTTGCCGGAGAAGTGGCGGTAGACCGCGGTCTGGTCGGCGCCGAGGGCCTTGCCGAGGCGCGGCATGGAGAAGCCGTCGGTGCCGTGTTCGTCGAGGAGCTTGAGGCTCGTTTCGACGATGCGTTCCGGGGTGAGGGCGCCCCTGGGCAGCCGGGTTCGACTGGCGGCGCGGGTGGTGCGGCCGGATGTGGTGGTCACCGCTTCATCATCTCGCTTCACGAAGTCCTGTGTCACGGCTGGCGCAGATCAGGGTATATCACGTTAGACAAAGCCTTAGTCCAAGGCATTGACATGAATGGAGCGCGGGTGTTTCCTCAGACCCACCAGCCCGGCCCATCAGCCGGAGCCGCCAGCCCGGCCGGTCAACCAGACCCGCCAGCCCGGTACACCAGCCCGGCCCATCAACCAGACCACCGGCCCGATACACCCCCTCCCCGACCCGATTCGCCCCTCCCACGGAACAGGCCGAACCGCATGACCGAGACCCACGTCCAGCCCCGCCCGAGCGCCGCCCGGGGCGCCACGGCCCCGCACGGCCGGGCTGATCTGGTGTTCGTCGGCGGCCCTGTCTTCACCGGCGACGCGGCCCGCTCCTGGACGGACGCGGTCGCGGTGCGGGCGGGCCGGATCGTCGCCGTCGGCGCCCCCGCGGCCCGTACCCTGATCGGCCCGGGAACCGAGGTGGTCGAGCTGGCCGGGCGGCTCCTGGTCCCCGGCTTCGTCGACGCCCACGCCCACCCCGTCTTCGGCGGGCTGGAGCGGGCCCGCTGCGACCTCCTCGGGGCGACCGGACCCGCCGGCTGTGCCCGGCTCGTCGGCGCCTATGCGAAACGCCACCCCGAACGGCCCTGGGTGGTGGGCGGCGGTTGGTCGATGGACCACTTCCCGTCCGGCGCGCCCGACCGGGCGACGTTGGACGCGGTGGTCCCCGACCGTCCCGTCTTCCTCCTCAACCGGGACCGGCACGGGGCCTGGGTGAACAGCCGCGCCCTCCGGCTCGCGGGCGTCGACCGCCACACCCCCGACCCGCCCGACGGCAGGATCGAGCGGGCGGCGGACGGCACCCCCACCGGCACCCTCCACGAGGGCGCGGCCGATCTGGTCGCCCGGCACCTGCCCGCGATCACCGCCCACGAGTACGAACAAGCGCTCCTGGAAGGCCAACGGCACCTCCACTCCCTGGGGGTCACCGGCTGGCAGGACGCCCTGATCGGCGCCTATCTGAGCTATCCGGACCCGCTGGACGCCTATCGGAGCCTCGCCGGCTCCGGGCGGCTCACCGGCCGGGTCACGGGCGCCCTGTGGTGGGACCGGGAACGCGGCGTCGAGCAGCTGCCCGAACTCGTCGAACGCCGCGCGAACAGCCACATCGGCCGCTTCCGTGCGACCACCGTCAAGGTGATGCAGGACGGCGTCTGCGAGAACTTCACCGCCGCCCTCCTCACTCCGTACCTCCACGGCCCCGGCCATGACACGAGCCCCGGCAGCGGGCACAGCTATCTGACGCCCGCCGAACTCAACCGCGCGGTCACCGCACTCGACGGCGCCGGCTTCCAAATCCACTTCCACACCATCGGTGACCGCGCCGTACGCGAGGCCCTCGACGCCATCGAGGCCGCGGAGGACGTACGCCGCAACGCGCCCCGCTCCGACGGCGCCGGGCACGGCGGCGACAACCGACACCACCTGGCCCACATCCAACTCGTGCACCCGGACGACGTACCCCGGTTCCGGCAGTTGCGGACCACCGCCAACATGCAGCCGCTGTGGGCGGTGTGCGACGAGCAGATGTCCGAACTGACCGTTCCGTTCCTCGGGGGCGAACGAGCGGCGCGCCAGTACGTCTTCGGCGCGCTGCGGGCCTCGGGCGCCACCCTGGTCGCTGGCAGCGACTGGCCCGTCTCCAGCGCCGATCCGCTCGCCGGGATCCACGTCGCCGTCAACCGGACCATCCCGGGCACCGGCCCCGACACCCCGTTCCTGCCCGAACAGCGACTGCTGCTGGCCGACGCGCTCGCCGCCTACACCTCGGCCGGCGCCTGGATCAACCACCTCGACCAGGTCACGGGCACCATCACCCCGGGCACGTACGCCGATCTCGCCGTGCTCGACCGCAATCCGTTCGACGGTCCGGCGCACGGGATCGCCGACACCCGGGTCGACCTCACGTTCGTCGAGGGCGTCCCGGTCCATCGACGGGAGGGCGCACCGTGAGCACCCCGGCGCTCCCCGGCGCGCCAGACGAGTTGCGGCTGCGCGTGCACCAACTGCGCTGGGAGGCGGACGGCGTACTGTCACTGACACTGGCCGACCCCTCCGGCGGCCCGTTGCCGCCCTGGCAGCCCGGCGCCCATCTGCGGCTCACCCTGCCTACGGGGGTGGAACGGCACTACTCCCTCTGCGGTGATCCCGACGCCGTCGACAGCTACCGGGTGGCCGTGCTGCACGAGCCCCGCGGGCGCGGCGGCTCCGAGTACATCCACCGCTTCCTACGGCCCGGCGCGGTCATCCCGGTCGGCCCGCCCCGCAACAACTTCCCGCTGCTCCCGGCTGCCCGCTACCTCTTCGTCGCCGGCGGCATCGGCATCACCCCGATCCTGCCGATGCTGCGCGAGGCCGACCGCCGGGGCGCCCCCTGGCAGCTGTTGTACGGCGGACGGGGTCGCGCGTCGATGGCGTTCCTGGACGAAGTGGCCGGCTACGGCGACCGCGCAAGGATCTGGGCCCACGACGAGAACGGGCGGCTCCCCCTCGCCGACGCACTCGCCGACGCGGCACCCGCCCCGGGCGGGGATCCGGTGGCCGTCTACTGCTGCGGCCCCGAGGGACTGCTCGACGCCTTGGCCGAGGCGTGCAAGGGCCACGACGGTCTGCGTCCGCACACGGAACGGTTCAAGCCGCCCGCCGCTGCGGGCGCCGCGGATTCCAACTCCCCGGTTCAGGTGCGGTGCGTGCGCTCCGGGACCACCGTCGACGTCCCCGCGAACGAGAGCGTCCTCGATGCGCTGCTCGCCGCCGGCATCAAGGTCCACGGGTCCTGTCGTGAAGGCATCTGCGGCACCTGCGAGGTCACCGTGCGCGCCGGTGTCCCCGACCACCGCGACCACATCCTCGACGCGGCCGAACGGGAGACGGGCCGCTTGATGTACCCGTGCGTCTCGCGCTCCCTCACTCCCGTACTGGAGTTGGACCTGTGACCACCGCCCCGCTCGCCACCCGCCCCGGTCGGATCGACCTCGCCCGCGTACGGGAGATCGTCGGCACCCCCGAGCCGGTGATGCGCCAGAAGGTCCTCGACCGCCTCGACGACCACTGTCGACTCTTCATCGCCCACTCCCCGTTCTGCTGCGTCGCCTCCGCCGACCTCGCCGGCCGGACCGACTGCTCGCCGCGCGGCGACCATCCCGGTTTCGTCCGCGTGCTCGACGACCGGACCCTGCTGATCCCCGATCGTCCCGGCAACCAGCTCGCGGACACCTTCACCAACATCTGTGAGAACCCCGGCGTGGGACTGCTGTTCCTGGTGCCCGGTTACGCGGAGACCCTGCGGGTCAACGGGCGCGCCTACCCCACCGACGACCCCGATCTGCTGCCCATGCTGGAGTCCCGAGGCCGCCCGGCGAAGCTGGCGACCGTGGTCGAGGTCGACGAGGCGTATCTGCACTGCGCCAAGGCCGTCATCCGATCCGGCCTCTGGGACGACGAGCCGCGCGAACTCGCCGCCCAGCTTCCCTCCGGCGGCACCATCGCCGCCGCACACTTCGGCATCGCCGGACTCACCGCGGCCCTCCTCGACGACGATCTCGCCGACGACTACCGCCACAACCTGTAGCCCCTTCCGTCCGTCGCCCCGAGAGGAATCCCATGACCGTCCCGTTCCTGCGGATCGGCCCGTCACCGCTCCACGAGGGTGCCGAACAGCACCTGGTGTCCATGCGCGACGGCACCCGTCTCGCGACCGACGTCTATCTGCCCGATGCCCCGCGCAAGCACGCCGCGGTGGTGAGCCGGCTGCCGTACGACAAGGCCAGCGCCTATATGGCGGTGCACAAGATCGCACCGCTCTATCTGGAGCGCGGCTATGTCTTCGTCGCCCAGGACGTGCGCGGCAAGTTCCGCTCCGAGGGCGACACCGTGCCCTTCGTCCACGAGATCGAGGACACCTACGACACGCTCGACTGGATCGCCGCCCAGCCCTGGTCCAACGGATCGGTCGCCATGGTCGGCGACTCGTACCACGGCTACACGCAGTGGGCCGGGGCCGCGGGCGGCCATCCGGCGCTGCGGGCCATCGTCCCCCGGGTCACCAGCATGGAGATCTCCGACCTCAGCGATCTCGCGGGCAGTGGCACCGCCCAGGCGCTGTGCCTGTACTTCGCCAACTACTTCGCCCATATGTGGGTGGACCAGAACCTGTACGCGTACGAGGTGGACTGGTCCGTCCGGCCCCTGCGGGACCTGTTCGAGGACGCGTTCACCGCGATCGGGCACCGCTCCGCGGCCGTCGACAGCGTGATCTCGGGGCGTCCGCCCGTCGACCCGTTCCGCACCAGGGCACCCCTGTCCGGTCGGCCCGTGCCCGTACTGCACCGCGTGGGTTGGTTCGACAACCTCATCGACGCGTCGATGCGCGACCACACCGCACAACTCGCCGACCCCCGCTGGCGCGACCACGCCTATCTCGACGCCGACGCCTGCGACCACCACACCTACCACCTCGACCAGGCGCCCGTACCGCCCGAACTGGACCACGGGGTCCACGAGTCGGTGCTGGACGCGGTCCTGCCGCGCTACCTCGGTCGCACCCTCGACTTCCTGGACGCGTTCGTCGGCGGGCGCGGTGACCCCGGCAGCTTCCCGCGGGCCGTCTGGTACCAGGGGCACGAGGGCGAACGCACCGCGGCCAGTTGGCCGCCGCCCGGCGTCCGCGAACTGCGACTGCACCCCGCGGGCGCCTCGCTGGCCACGTCCAGCGCGGACGGCGGCACGCTGACCGAGACCGCGGAGCAACGGCCCACGGCCGTGCGCTGGACCCATGACCCGCTCGATCCCGTACCGTCCGCGGTCCGCGACCCGTGGGTGCACCTCCAGGAGTACCCCGACGAGCAGGCCCTGCACGGCCGGCCCGATGTGGCGACGTTCACCGGCCGACCGGTCGACGCGCCCCTCGACCTGGTCGGGCCGGTCACTGCCACGGTCGACATCGAGACCAGCGCCGAGGCGGGGCACCTCTTCGTCAAGCTCCACGACGTCTCCCCCGACGGCACCGCCCGCATGATCGTGCGCGGCCAGTGCCTGATCTCCGGCCGGGGACCGCAGGGCGTCCGGGTGGACCTCGGCCACACCGGCTACCGGCTGCGCGCCGGCCACCGGCTGCGCCTCCAGATCTGCGGCAGCGACTTCCCGCTGTACGCGCCGCACCCCGGCACCGACGGGGACCTGTGGCAGGCCACCAAGTTCAGCCCGGCCGAGCAGACCCTGCGCATCGGCGGCAACCGCACCCATCTGACCCTCACCGTCTCCGACGGCTCCGCATAGAAGCTCCACAGACCCCAAGGAGACATCCCTCATGAATCTCCAGATATCGCCACGCACCTCAAGACCGCCACGCACCTCAAGACCGCCACGCGCCTCAAGACCGGCGCGCACCGCGCTGATCGGTCTCGTCGCCGGTGCCCTCGCCCTCACCGCGTGCGGCGGCGGGGGCGGCAGCGCCGACGAGCCGGCCGCCTTCACCAAGGGCCGGACGGACACCCCGGCCGCCAAGGGCGACCTCGACTCCTACACCTGGTACGGCGACTACCGCGCCCCGTACAGCCTCGATCCGATTCTGAACGCGGACTACCCCGAGCAGACCGTGCTGCCCAACATCTGCGAATCGCTGCTGCGCGTCCGCAGCGACTACGCCTTGGAACCGGGGTTGGCGACCGCCTGGAAGCAACCCGATCCACAGACCCTGACCTTCACCGTGCGCGAGGGCGTCAAGTTCACCGACGGCACTCCGATGACGGTCGACGACGTCGTGTTCAGCCTCCGACGCAACATGGACCCGGCCGCGGTCTCCTCGTACAGCTCCCTGTACGCCAACGTCGCCTCGATCACCGCGGGCACCGGTACGTCGGCCCGGTCGGTCACCATCACGTTCAAGAAGCCCGACGCCGTGTTCGTCAACGTCCTGGCGACCCTGGGCGGTTCCGTCCTGAGCAAGGCGCACGCCGTGTCGCAGGGGGCGAAGCTCGGCACCCCGGCCGGCGGGGTGCTCTGCACCGGCCCCTACCGGGTCACCTCCTTCGACGGCACCAACGATCTGGCGATGGAACGCAACGACCACTACTGGGACGCGAAGGCCGTGCGCTCCAAGAAGGTCACGTTCGTCTTCCCGGCGGGTGCCAAGGCCCTGTCCAACGCGATCGCCGGCAAGTCGGTCGACGGCGGGTTCAACATCCCCTCCCAACTGGTGCCCACGCTCGGCAAGGCGAGCGGCGGGAAGCTGTGGACCGGAGCCGAGGGCAGTTCGCCGCAGAACCTCGATCTGATCGTCAGCGATCTCAAGGGCGGCCCGCTGGCCGACGCCCGGCTGCGTCAGGCGCTCTCCGCCGCCATCGACCGCGAGGGCATCGCCCGCAGCATCTTCTCCGGCGCGGCCGACCCGCTGTACGCGGTCGCAGGCCCCGGCACCTGGGGGTACGCCCGCGGCCAGTACCAGAAGGCGTACGACGACCTCACCGTGAAGAAGGACCCGGCCCGGGGCAAGGAGTTGGTCGCCGAAGCCGGTGCCACCGGCCGCAAGGTGAAACTCGCCTACCCCACCGGCATCGACCTGTACTCCAGCGTCGCCACCACCCTCCAGCAGGCGGGCAAGGCGATCGGCCTCGACCTGGAGATCGTCGGTCTGCCGCTGGCCCAGTACGGGGAGATGTTCATCGACCCCGCCGCCCGCAAGCCCTACGACGCCTTCCTCACCATGAACTACATCCAGGTGATGGAACCGGCGTTCCTGTACGGCTTCATCGCCACCCCCGACGGCCCGCAGAACTACGGCGGCTACGACGATCCGACGGTCACCGAGAAGATCCGGACGGCCTTCGGCACCACCGACGACGAGGCCAGGGCCGGTCTGCTGATCGAAGCGCAGAAGCAGTTGGCGAAGGACCTGCCCTGGATTCCGATCGTCGCCCCCCGCGCCACGGTCTACCTCAGCGACAAAGTCGCCGGCGTCCCCCTGACCTTCGCCTACATGGGCCGCCCCTGGGCCGCCTCCGTCGGCTCTCCCTGAGACGGGAGCGCACCATGATGCGATTCCTCGCCGGACGCCTCGCGGGGCTGTTCATCACCTTGTCGATATCGAGCTTCGTCGTCTTCGCGGCGCTCTACCTCGCGCCGGGCAGCCCCGAATCGGTACTCCTCGGCAACAGCACCCCGACCCCGGAGCGCCGCGCCGCGATCCGGGAACAGTACGGACTCGACGACCCGTTCATGGTGCGCTACCTGCACTGGCTCGGTGATGCCCTCCGGGGCGATCTGGGCACCTCGTTCGTGGGGAACCAGCCCGTCGCCACCCGGATCGGCGCGGTCTTCGACACCACGCTCTCCCTGGTGGCCGTCACCGCCGTACTGATCGCCGCCATCGGTCTGGGCCTCGGGCTGCTCTCGGCCCTCAAACCCGGCCGCATCGACGACCTGGTGTCCGCGGTGACCGCACTGACGGCCGGTGTCCCGGCGTTCGTCGCCGCGTCCATCGGCATCTCGGTCTTCGCGGTCCGACTGGACTGGTTCCCGGCGTACGGCGCGGGTGACCCCGGCCTCCTCGGCCGGCTGCACGCCCTCGTGCTGCCGGCGCTCTCCCTCGCCCTGATCTCGTCCGCCCTGCTGGCCCGGGTCACCCGGGCCGCCGTCCGCGCCGAACTCGACAAGGAGTACGCACAGACCGCCCGGGCGCGCGGCATCCCCCACCGGCAGGTGCTGCGCCGCCACGTACTGCCCAATGCGGCGCCGCCCGTCGTCACCGTCGGCGGGCTCCTCGTCGCCGCGCTGTTCGCCGGCACCGTGGTCGTCGAGAACGCCTTCGGCCTGCCGGGCCTCGGCTCGCTCCTCATCGGGTCCGTCAACCAGAAGGACTTCCCGACCGTGCAGGCCGTCACCCTGCTGATGGTGATCGCGTTCGTCCTCGCCAACCTCGCCGTCGATATCGCCCAACAACTCCTCGACCCCCGACTGCGGCAGAAGGGCACGGCATGACGACGACCCAGCCCCCGCCGGCAGCAGAACCGACCGCTCCGACCGCGGTTCCGGCCGTCGCACCGATCGCCGGTCGACTGCACGGCCGGTTGGGGATCGCGGGCCTGATCGCCCTCGGGTGGATCGCGCTGATGATCGCAACCGCCCTGTCGGCTCCGGTGATCGCCCCGTACGACCCCGACGCCCAGAACCTGCTCAACGTCTACGCCCCGCCCGGCGGCGACCACCTCCTCGGCACCGACGGCACCGGCCGCGACATCCTGTCCCGGCTGATCTGGGGCGCCCGCACCAGCCTGGTGGGCCCCGCCCTGGTCGTCCTGCTGAGCCTGGTGATCGGGCTGCCGCTCGCCCTGGCCGCGGCCTGGCGCGGCGGTTGGCTCGACGCGGTCGTCAGCCGCTTCCTCGACGTCGTGTTCTCGCTGCCTGCCATCCTGCTCGCGGTCCTGGCCGTCGCCGTCTTCCGCCCCGGCCCGACGCCCGCGGTCCTCGCGCTCGCCGTCGCCTATCTGCCGTACGTGGCCCGGGTCGCCCGCAGCGCGGCCCTGAGACAACGCGCCATGCCGTACGTCGCCACCCTCACCGTCCAGGGCCACAGCGGCACGGCGATCTGTCTACGCCATCTGCTGCCCAACATCAGCCCCGTGGTCGGTGCGCAGCTACCCATCGCGTTCGCCAGCGCGCTGATGGACCTGGCGGCCCTGTCCTTCCTGGGCCTGGCCGTCCAATCCCCCCAGGCCGACTGGGGCGTCCTCGTCAACGACGCCCAAGCGGTCCTCCAAGGCCACTCGTCCCAGGTCGTGTACGCCGGTGCGCTGATCGTCGCGACCGTCGTCGCGCTGATGCTCCTCGGCGACCGCCTCGGCGGCGACATCCGTCCCCGACGCACCCGCCGGGCGTCCCAGTCGACCGGGAGGACCCCGTGAACCCCCTGCTCCACCTCGACGGGGTGTCCGTGAGCATCCCCATCGACGGCGTCCCGCGCCCGGTGATCTCCGATCTCACCCTCACGATCGCCCCCGGCGAGGCGTTGGGCGTCGTCGGCGAATCGGGCTCCGGGAAGTCGATGACCGCCCGGACCGTCATGGGCCTGCTGCCCCACGGCCACACCGTGACGGGCCACGTCCGGTTCGACGGCACCGACCTGTACGGGCCGACTGCACAGGGCCGAACCGGGCGGGCCACAACCGCCGCGGCCCGCCGTCGGATCGGCATGGTGTTCCAGGACGCCAGGGCCCATCTCGACCCGCGCCAGCGCATCGGCGACTTCCTCACCGAGACCGACCGCACCGCAGCCGCCCGCAAGGCCGCCGTCGGGATGCTGGACCGGGTCGGCATCGAGGACCCGCCGCGCCGGATGCGCCAGTTCCCGCACGAGATGTCCGGCGGAATGCTCCAACGTGTCATGATCGCCTCGGTGCTCCTCGCCCGCCCCGGGCTGATCCTCGCCGACGAACCCACCACCGCCCTCGACGTCACCACCCAGTCCGAGGTCGTCTCGCTCCTCGACGAACTGCGCCGCGAGGAGGGCACCGCACTCGTCTTCATCACCCACGACCTCGATCTCGCGGCCACCTTCTGCGACCGGGTCGCCGTCCTGTACGCGGGCTGTCTCCAGGAAGTCCGCGAGGCGGACGCCCTCGTCCACGCCCCGCTCCACCCGTACACCCGCGGACTGCTCGCCGCCCGGCCCGCACCCGACTCCCGCGCCCCGCGTCTGCCCGTCGTGCCCGGCCGGCCGCTGTCCGCGTTCGAGGCCCCGCCCGGCTGCGCTTTCGCCACCCGCTGCGCCCACACCGTGGACAGGTGTCGCCGCGACCGTCCCGCGCTGACCGCCCGCCAGGACGGCTTCGTGCGCTGCGACCGACTGGCCGACATCCCCGCCGCTCCCGCATCCCGGCAGGTGACCCGATGAGCGCGCCCAGGGAACCCGTCGTCGACGTACGGGACCTGCGCAAGGTGTATCCGACCGGCACCGTGGGACCGCTGGGCCCTCCGCGGGGCGAGTTCGTCGCCGTCGCCGGGGCCACCTTCCAGGTCGCGGCCGGCGAGTGCCTCGGCATCGTGGGCGAGTCCGGCTCGGGCAAGAGCACGGTCGCCCGGATGCTCGCCGGGCTGGAACGCCCCACCGCCGGAACGATCTCCGTACTGGGCCGTGACCGCAGCAGGCCCGCCCGGCGGACCGCCGAGCGCCACCGCCGCGGCGGCCAACTCCAGATGGTCTTCCAGGACCCCTACACCTCGCTCGACCCCCGCCAGAGCGCCCGGGACACCATCGACGAGACCCTGCGGCTGCACACCCGGCTCAGCAGGGCCGAACGCGCCGACCGGGTCACCGAGATCGCCGCTTCCGTGGGCTTGGACGAACGCCAGGCCCGGGCGCTGCCCGCCGGACTGTCCGGCGGGCAGCGCCAACGGGTCGCCATCGCCCGCGCGCTTGCCGCCGACCCCCGGGTCATCGTGCTGGACGAAGCGGTCTCCGCGCTCGATGTCTCCATCCAGGCCCAGATCCTCAATCTGCTCTGCGACATCCGGGACACGACCGGTGTGGCGTACGTCTTCATCACCCACGATCTGGCGGTCGTCCGGCACCTGGCCGATCAGGTCCTGGTGCTCCGGCACGGGGAGATCGTGGAACAGGGCCCCGCCGAACGGGTCCTGGACCATCCCCGGCACCCGTACACCCGGCGGCTGCGCGAGAGCGTCCCCGGCCGGGGCACGCGATGAGCCCGCTCCCGCCGCCGTACGCGCCCGCACCGCGCGGGGAACGCCCCCGCCCGACTCCCATCCCCCGACCAGGTACGCGAGAGCGACGGAGGCACCAGTGAACGGACCCGGAGACATCCTGCGCCGGGCGGCGGCCCGGTTCGGTACGAAGACCGCACTGATCACCAGCGAGCGGACGCTCAGCTTCGGCGAACTCGACCTGCTGGCCGACCGGGTGGCAGCCGCGCTCGCCGACCGCGGCGTCGACCCGGGTCGGACGGTGTCGCTCTACGCCCAGAACCGCTGGGAGTGGATCGTGGCCCATCACGGCGCGCTACGCGCCGGGGCGATCGTCAACCCGGTCAATGTGATGCTCACCCGCGAGGAGCTCGCCTACGTCCTCCGGGACTGCGGAGCGGCGGCCGTGTTCACCTCGGTCGAACAGGCGGCGACGGTGGCCGAGCTCACCCGGGAGCTGCCGGAACTGCGAACGGTCGTGTCGTTCGGCGGCCCCGCGGACGGCGCGATCGCCTTCGACGAACTCACCTCCTTCGAGGGGCCGGCCCCGCACGTCACCGCCGATCCGGACCTGCCCTGCACGATCGGCTACACGTCCGGCACCACCGGCCACCCCAAGGGCGCGGTGCAGAGCCATCGCGCGGTGCTCCTCAACTGCGCCATGACCGCCACCATGCACGCCCGTACGGAACACGACGTGGTGGTGACCGCGCTGCCCGCGCCCCATGTGTACGGCAATGTCGTCATCAACGGCACGTTCCTCGTGGGCGGCACCGTGGTCCTCATGGAACGCTTCGCCCCCGCCGCCGCGCTCCGGCTGATCGACGAGCACCGCGCCACCCTCTTCGAGGGCGTACCGGCCATGTACGCCATGATGCTGGCCGACCCGGCGCTCGGCGGGACCGACCTGTCGTCGTTGACCCGGTGCACGGTGGGCGGCCAGACCATTCCGACGGCGACGATCAACCGCTGGGAGCAGCGCAGCGGCGCCCCGCTGATCGAGCTGTGGGGCATGACGGAGATCTCCGGCCTCGGTACGACCCACAGCCCCCACGCGCCCCCGGTGCCGGGGTCCATCGGGGTGTCGCTGCCCGGGGTGGAGGTGCGGATCGCCGACATCGACGACCCCGGCCGCAGCACCGCTCACGGGGTGCCGGGCGAACTGCTGGTCCGGGGTCCGATCGTGATGCTCGGCTACCACGGCGATCCCGAGGCGAGCGCCCGTGCGATCGACGCCGACGGCTGGCTGCGCACGGGGGACATCGCCACGATGGACGCCACCGGCCATGTCTTCATCGTCGACCGGCGGGGGGACATGGTCATCACCGGGGGCTACAACGTCTATCCGGCGGAGATCGAGCGGGTGCTGGCCGAGCATCCCGCGGTGGCGCTGGTCGCGGTCGGGCCGGTGCCCGATCCGGTGAAGGGCGAGCTGGCGTGCGCCTACGTGGTGCTGGCTCCGGGCGCACGGACCACGGAGGGGGAACTGTCGGCGTTCGCCGCGGACCGGCTGGCCGCCTACAAACGGCCGCGTCTGATCCGTTTCGTGTCCGACCTGCCGAAGACGTCCACCGGAAAGATCATGCGGCGCGCGCTGATCACCTCGTTCGACCACTGAGGACCCGCGCACTCTCGCCAGACGGCCTCCGCGACGCGCCCTCCGCAAGGCGGCCTGCGCGGGACGGTCTTCGCAACCGGAAAGAAGCACGGCTCGCCGACCACACCCGGCCAGCGCGCGGTGACCCTGCGCCACCGGCGAGCGGCATGCGCGCAGGGCTACCGCCCCCGGGCCCTCGTGGGGCTGCTCGGGGGCGGCGGGCGCCTCGGCCGGACGTCAGGCGCTCCGGAAGTCAGGCGCCGTTGGGCCGCGGAGTCCGCTCAGCCTTGGGGTCCTCGGCCTCTTCGAAGTCGACCCGCTGCATGGACCGGTTCATCGACTTCATCAGGAACCAGACACCCACGGCCAGGGCAGCGAAGACGAGGAAGCCGAGGACACCGGGGGTGACCTTGTTCTCGTCGAGCTCCTTGGCCAGGGTGGCCGCGTGCGTCATTGCGAGGTTTGCGCTTGCGCTCATATCAGGCATTGTCGCGGATGCCCGCGAAGAGGTCGTCCTCGGGGAGGGAGGTATCGACGAGAGACTTCGCCAATTCGTACTCCTCGGTCGGCCACACCTCGCGCTGGAGGTCGAGCGGTACGCGGAACCAGCCGCCGTCCGGGTCGATCTGGGTGGCGTGCGCGAGCAGCGCCTTGTCGCGGATCTCGTAGAACTCCGCGCACGGTACGTGGGTGGTCAGCGTCCGCTCCACGCGCTCGAACTCCTTCCAGCGCTCCAGCCACTCCCCGTAGGGGGACTCCAGACCGCGCGCCAGCAGTGCCTCGTGCAGCGCGACCGTACGCGGCCGGTTGAAGCCCTGGTTGTAGTAGAGCTTGAGCGGCTGCCACACCGGACCGAACTCGTCCTCCGGGAAGCGCTCGGCGTCCGTCGCCCCTTCGAAGGCCACCATCGAGATCTTGTGGGTCATGATGTGGTCGGGGTGCGGATAGCCGCCGTTCTCGTCATAGGTGGTGATCACCTGCGGGCGGAAGGAGCGGATCGACCGCACCAGGCGTCCCGCGGCACGCTCGACGTCCTCCAGGGCGAAGCAGCCCTCGGGGAGCGGAGGCAGCGGATCGCCCTCGGGGAGACCCGAATCCACGAATCCCAGCCACTCCTGGTCGACGCCGAGGATCTCGCGCGCCTCGTCCATCTCCTTCTTGCGGACCTCGTGGATGTTCTCCTCGATGTAGGAATCGCCCACGAGCTTCGGGTTGAGGATGGAGCCGCGCTCGCCTCCGGTGCAGGTCACCACCAGCACGGCCACCCCCTCGGACACATACTTGGCCATCGTGGCCGCGCCCTTGCTCGACTCGTCGTCGGGGTGGGCGTGAACGGCCATCAGCCGCAGCTGCTCAGTCAAGACTCAGTCCTCAATGACTCGTAGCGATACAAAGCAAAATAGGTCGTTCTGTCCGGCTGGGCCGGCCGCCAAGACGTCATACGGGGTGGCAGTCAGGACGTCTCAGGGGGCTTCTATAGTGACCGAATCGGGGGAGGGAAAATTCCGGCATCCCCCCGTCCTGGAGGAAAGACCATGACCGCCGTGCGCGAGGAGCTACCCGAAGGCCGTTACGGGCGCTCCGCCGACCAGCGGGCCGACCGCAAGCTCAAGGTCCTGGGCACGGTCCTGGGCGTGCTGTTCGTCGGCATGGTGGGCTGGTTCGGCTACGACTACGTCGCGGGCCAGAAGATCAGCGCCGAGGTGATCAAGTTCTCGGTGGTGTCCGATTCCGAGGTCCAGCTGCACCTGGAGATCCGCAAGGACGAATCGGCGACGGGAAGCTGCACCGTGCGCTCCCGCTCCGAGGACGGCGCCGAGGTCGGCTGGCTCGAAGTGCCGGTGCTCGCGGGCGAGACCCGGATCGACCAGGTAGTCAAGATCCGCACGACGGCCCGCGCGACCAGCGCGGAGCTGGCCCAGTGCACGGTCGGCTAAGGCCTCCCGAACAGATCGTGCCGGGGTCCGAACATACGCACCCCCGAGCCCGACACGCCGGACCCCGAAACCAACCAGGAACCACAGCAGACCCAGCTGCCCCACTGGCAACGCAGGGTCGCCCCGCCGCTGCAACCAGTGAGAAACGCCTTCCCCGCCGCTGACGAAATCTCGTCGCCGAGGGCGGGATTCCGACACTGACCTGCACAGACGCATGTCTGATGGCTTTTGTTCTCCCCCTTCCGCCACGAAATTGTTAGGGTCGTGGTTTCGCCCACCCGGGAAGGCATCATCCTTCTGGGTAGGGCGATGCTTTGTATTCCCAGTACCTACGAGGAGCACCTGTGACCCAGACCAGCGAGAACGTCACCTGGCTCACCCAGGAGGCGTACAACCAGCTCAAGGCCGAGCTGGAGTACCTGTCTGGTCCCGCGCGCACCGAGATCGCCAAGAAGATCGAGGCTGCGCGTGAGGAGGGGGACCTGCGGGAGAACGGCGGGTACCACGCGGCCAAGGAGGAGCAGGGCAAGCAGGAGCTCCGTGTGCGCCAGCTGACCCAGCTTCTCGACACCGCGAAGGTCGGCGAGGCGCCGGCCGACGACGGCATCGTGGAACCCGGCATGGTGGTGACGATCGCCTTCGACGGCGACGAGGACGACACCCTCACCTTCCTGATGGCGTCGCGCGAGTACGCGAGCTCCGACATCGAGACCTACTCCCCGCAGTCCCCCCTGGGCACGGGCGTGAACGGCAAGAAGGTCGGCGACACCGCGCAGTACGAGCTGCCGAACGGCAAGAGCGCTTCGGTGAAGATCCTGGCCGCCAAGCCCTACGGCGGCTGAGCAGCCGCCGCCCGACCGGTTCGGTTGACGGTCGGGACGCGGTTCACCGAGCCGGATGGAACATAAGGGGCCGGATCGCACCAGCGATCCGGCCCCTTTGTTCCATCCGCGTGGGCCCAGCGGACGCACGGCTGTAGGCCACGGTTTCGCCCAGGGCCCCAGATCCCCGGCATGTGGATGGGGTGGGGAGTTCCGTGTCGGCGGTGTGTGAGCCGTAGGAGGTGCCGAGCACACACCAGGGCACGACGGATAGCATCACGCATACGTGGTTCAGTTCCTCCGGGGGCTGTACGGCGCCCCTACAGGGTGATTCAGGCGTTCTGTAGGGGCGCTCACACGTTCGTCAGACGGCCCAGCTTTCGGCCGAGCGCTTCCAGGATCAGAGTCCTGTGCCACCTGGAGTGAGGCGTTGGACGAGTACCCCGTGGTCCATAGCGGCAGGATCGACCGACAGGTTCAGAACATGATGAGGTTGATCAAACCTCGTCGGAGAAACCACTCGGCTTGCGACCTCTATGAACGAGCACGATCGGTCACACACCTGTCATCACCATCGAGCTGAGGCCAGGCGCAGGCAGACAGCGGAAGGCCCCCACCAAACCCATCGTGGGGGCCTTCCGCTGGAGAGTGGTGTGGTCAGACGGCCGCCGAACGGTACTTGCGGACCGACAGGGTTCGGAAGATCACGATGATCAGGACGGACCAGATCAGCGACGCCCAGACCGGGTTCTGCATGGGCCAGGCGTCCGACTGTGAGACCCCGGGGTTGCCGAAGAGTTCGCGGCACGCCTGGACGGTGGCGCTGAAGGGGTTCCAGTCGGCGATGTGCCGCAGCCAGGGGGTCATCTGGCTGGAGTCCACGAACGCGTTCGAGATGAACGTGACGGGGAACAGCCAGATCAGCCCGCCGGAGGTGGCCGCCTCGGGCGTACGGACCGAGAGCCCGATCAGGGCGCCGATCCAGGAGAACGCGTACCCGAGCAGGAGCAGCAGACCGAAGGCGGCGAGCGCCTTGGGGATGCCCTCGTGGATGCGCCAACCCACCAGCAGGGCCACGATCACCAGCACGATGATGGTGAGGGTGGTCTGGACGAGGTCGGCGAGCGTCCGACCGGTCAGCACCGCCCCGCGCGCCATCGGCAGTGATCGGAACCGGTCGATCAGCCCCCTGTGCATGTCGTCCGCGATGCCCGCGCTCGATCCCGCAGTGGCGAAGGTGACGGTCTGCGCGAAGATGCCCGCCATCAGGAAGTTGCGGTAGTCGACAGCGCTGGTGCTGCCGCCGACGCTCACGGAACCGCCGAAGACATAGCTGAAGAGCACCACGAACATCACCGGCTGGATGAGCCCGAACAGAATGACCTCGGGAATCCTGGTCATGCGAATCAAGTTCCGTCGGGCGACGACGAGCGAGTCGCGTACGGACTGCACGATGCCGCCACGGGGCAGGGGGGCCGCCAGATCGGCGGTCTCCGTGGTGGTGGTCACTTCGTCCTCCCCTTCTGGCCTTCACGGCCGTCCTGCTGACCGGCGGCGTCCGCCTCTTCGGCTTCTTCCGCCGCGATCTCGGCGGCATGTCCGGTCAGTGAGATGAAGACGTCGTCGAGCGTGGGCCGACGCAGTCCGATGTCGTCGATCTCCACCCCGCGGGAGTCGAGGTCCCGAATGACCTCGGCGAGCAGCTTGGCGCCGCCGGAGACCGGGACCGTGAGCTTGCGGGTGTGCTCGGCGATGGCCACTTCGCCCTTGCCGAGGCCGGCGAGCACCTCACGGGCGGGGGCGATCTGATCGCGCAGATGGACGACGACCTCCACGCGCTCCCCGCCGGTGCGGGCCTTGAGCTCGTCGGCGGTGCCGCGGGCGATCACCCGACCGTGGTCGACGACGCAGATGGTGTCGGCGAGATGGTCAGCCTCTTCCAGGTACTGCGTGGTCAGCAGCAGGGTCGTCCCGCCCCTGACGAGTTCCTGGATGACCTCCCAGAGTTGCTGTCTGTTGCGGGGGTCGAGTCCGGTGGTGGGCTCGTCCATGAACATCACGGGCGGGGAGACCACGAGGGCGGCGGCCAGGTCGAGCCGGCGCCGCATACCGCCGGAGTACGTCTTGGCTGGCCGGTCGGCGGCATCGGCGAGGTTGAACCGCTCCAGCAGTACGGCCGCCCGCGCCTTGGCGTCGCGCGAACTCATCTGGTAGAGCTGGCCGACCATATGGAGGTTCTCGCGGCCGGTCAGATACTCGTCGACGGCGGCGAACTGGCCGGAGAGGCCGATGGATCGGCGGACTTCGTTGGGGTGCTTGAGGACGTCGATGCCGCTGACGACGGCCTTGCCGCTGTCCGGTTGGAGCAGGGTGGTGAGAACGCGCACGGTCGTGGTCTTGCCGGCGCCGTTGGGGCCGAGCAGTCCAAGGACCGTACCTTCGGGTACGTCGAGATCGACGCCGTCCAAGGCCCTGACCTCGCCGAAGGTCTTGACGAGCCCTTCGGCATAAATCGCGCCTGGCATATGGGGACTCCCATGGTGGCAGATGGCTCGGGGCATGGTGGTGGGGCTGCGGGCCCCACACCAGGATGCCCTGTATCAACATATTTCTACGGATGTGTCGCGCCCTTTTCGCCGCTCACGCCAGGGCGGACGACCGGAGAACCGTAACGCGATGTATCGCGACTCTCAAGGGAATTATCGCGATGCATCGCGCCTTGCTGGGACGGCTGGTCAACCCCAGGGCGGCAGGCCCCGACCAGGTCGGGCACCGCACCGTCCGGCCCCACGGGCAGCGGGGCACACGCCGCAGAACACTAGCCGCCGAACGGAGACCCTTCCGGGTATTTACCGCGGGGTGCGGAGCAGTCGACGGAAGCGGGCGTTGCACTCGGCCGCACCCCTCTCCCCGACCCGATCGCTCCAGTGCCGACAGGTGACCTCCACGAACGCAGCCACGGCCCGCGGATCCGCGGCCCGCCAACTGGGAAAGCCGGCGAGCCATCGCAGAGCCGTCTCGGGCGGCTGTCCACACTCCATGATCCGTACGGCCGTGTTCGCTGCGTCGACCCAGGCCGGCCCCAGCGCGGGCATGGCCCAGTCGATGACGGAGGCCCGCCCAGCACCATGGCCGATCATGAGGTTGTGCGGGTTGGTGTCGGTGTGGAGCAGATGCCCGCCGACCAGTAACTCCTTCTCGCCCGGCTTGAGATAGCCGACGAACCTCTCCACCAGGGGAGGGACGGGAAAGTCAGGAACGCGCAGGCTCTGCATCGTGCGCAGGGTGGCCCCGATCGCCTCCCGATCCCCCGCCGCCCCCAGATCGGCGTGCCGACCGTCGAGGTACGCGAACGCCAGGCAGTACCACCCGGCCGCCTTGACGCTGTGCCGGATGTCCGGGGCCACCCCGCGGACGGTCTCGTTGATGAGTTCTTCCCGGCACAGGGCGGAGACCTCGTCGAGATGGGATTCGTGCACGCCCTTGAGGAAGAGTCGACCGTGTCGCCGAACGTGCAGGACCAGGGCGGTTGAGCAGTTCAGCCCTTCAGGCACGGTTTCGGACCCGGTCACCTCCCCCGTACGCTCCTCGATCGCTGCGCGCAATGCCCCGGGGAGGGCATCCCAACCGACACGTTCAGACATGCTTACCTCTCGGGGTGTACGAGGCCGCCTCGCTGCGACGACCCCGTCTGCTCAGTCGTCGAGCCCTGCGTGGCACCGCACTTGCGGCACCGGTTCTTCCCGCTCCAGCCAACCCACTGGTGGTCGCACTGGCTCAGAATCCAGGGCTTCATTCATCGCTCCTCGGCCGATTCTGTCGTGTTCAGCTGTTCGAAGATCTCCTGCCAACTATCTCTTTCCCGACTCCCGTTGGCATGGTGTATAGCCCGCCCGTCTAACGCCCCCAGCGCCCTTGGGGAAAGGGCCGCACATTCGCTCGGGCGTTGTGGTGGGGGCTGTTGGGCTGTTGGGTCCAACCGAAACGACACGGTCGGTGGGTCTCGTCGAAACGGCACGACGGAGGGTTCCCGCCGTTGCGGGAACCCTCCGTCGTGCCGTTGGCGCATCGGGAAACACACACTCCCGCAGGCGCGGAAGCGGGCGGGCTCAGCCCGTGACCGTGACCCTGTATCCCGCTTCCCGCAGCGCAGCCGCCACCTGGTCGCAGTGGGCCGGGCCCTTCGTCTCCAGTTGGAGTTCGACCTCCACCTCTGTGAGTCCGAGCCGGGGGTCGGTCCGGACGTGGCTCACATCGAGGACATTGGCGTCGAGCACGGTGAGGGCCCCGAGCATCGCCGCCAGCGCGCCGGGGCGGTCGGTGAGGCGCAGCCGCAGCGAGAGGTAGCGCCCGGCCGCCGCCATACCGTGCCGCAGGATGCGCTGCATCAACAGCGGGTCCACGTTTCCGCCCGACAGGACGGCGACCACCGGACCCCGGAAGCTCTTCGGATCGCTCAGCAGAGCCGCCACCGGGGACGCCCCGGCCGGCTCGACGACCAGCTTCGCCCGCTCAAGACAGAGCAGGAGGGCGCTGGACAGCGCGTCCTCGGAGACGGTACGGACCTCGTCGAGGAGTTCACCGATGATCTTGAAGGGCACGTCTCCCGGGCGACCCACCTTGATCCCGTCGGCCATCGTCACGGGAGCGCTTATCGACACCGGCCGACCGGCGGCCAAGGACGGCGGATACGCAGCGGCGCCCTCCGGCTGCACCCCGATCACCTGCACATCGGGGCGTACCGCCTTCACCGCGACCGCGATGCCCGCGGCCAGCCCGCCACCTCCGACCCCGACGAGAATCGTGCGCACCTCGGGGCACTGCTCCAGGATCTCCAGGCCCACCGTGCCCTGCCCGGCGATGATGTCGGGGTGGTCGAACGGGTGGATGAAGACGGCGCCCGTGGCTTCCGCATAGTCCTGCGCAGCGGCCATCGTTTCATCGACGACCTGCCCATACAGCCTCACATCAGCGCCGTACTCCCGTGTCGCCGCCACCTTCGGCAGCGGCGCACCCACGGGCATGAAAACCGTGGAGCGCACCCCGAGGAGCGCAGAGGCGAGAGCCACTCCCTGCGCATGGTTCCCAGCGGACGCGGCGACCACTCCCGCGGCTCTCTCCTCCGGCCGCAACCCCGCGATCCGCACATAGGCGCCGCGCAGTTTGAAGGAGCCCGTTCGTTGGAGGTTCTCGCACTTGAAGTGCACCGGAGCACCCACCAGCTGGGACAGATGCCTGCTGCCTTCCATGGCGGTCATGCGCGCTACGCCGGAGAGCATCTTCTGCGCCCCGCGGACATCGTCGAGGATGACAGGGCGAAAGGTGTCAGGCGTACTGAAGGTCATGACGCCAAGTCTCGCAGCTCTCTGGACGGACGGCCCGCGCGTACCAATCGCCGTCGCCACCACTTGTTATGGGTTTCCCCAGGCCCCGTACGCACCGCCCCACGTCCGCGTACTCTGTCCCCCACCAATCGACCACCGCACGAGAGAGCCCCCTGGCCATGCCCACTTCTCAGGACATGACGACTCATCTCGAACCTGGCCTCCTCGATGCTCTCCAGCACCAGGTCGCCCTCTTCGCACGTCGCGCGGAGCAGACCCGGCTCGGCGGGGTCGGCCAGGTCCGCAATTCCATGGACCGTGCCGCCTATCTGCTGCTCAACCGGCTCGACCGGGAGGGCCCGATGGGTGTGAAAGCACTCGCAGCAGGGATGGGTATCGACTCATCGACCGTCACCCGCCAAGTCGCCCCGTTGGTCGACACCGGTTTGGTGAAACGCACCTCACACCCGGAGGACGGCAGGGCCGTCGTACTGCAACTCTCCCCTCGTGGCCAAGCTCGCCTCGAAGAGGTCCGCAGCTCACGTCGGGAACTGATGGCGCAGGTCACAGACGGTTGGACGGAGTCAGAGCGCGAGTCGTTCTGTAGCCTGCTCACCCGTTTCAACACCGCGCTCTCGGCCCGTCAGGCCGGCATGTCCCCGATGGACCAGGGGGCGGCCGGACTGCCCTCGATCAACGCACAGAACCCATCGGCCATGTCATAGGCCACGACTGCATCCAGTCCGTTGAGGTGCCACGCGCACCGCGTTCGATCCCCACGCCCCTAAGCCGTCCCGTCAGGCCCTTGGGGGCGCATGACAACCAGGGCTCGTGCGGCCCGATCAACCCGCACTCCGCAGCGCATTCCACTCGGAAGACCGCCCCGCTGACCAGGACGAATACGGCCCCACCGACCCGTACGGCTCCTGACGGCAACCGCTCGGACCCCCCGCACCACAACCCAGGTGCCCGGGTTCCCGACGCAGGCGCACGAAGGGCTGCGCCGACCTCTTGACCGGGACTGCACAGCTGCCTCTATATGAGGACGTGAGCGAGCGGCGGTCGGCACTGGCGGATCGCCGCGTCCGGGAGTTCGAGGCATTCACCGCGGGCGCGGCGGGACGGCTGCTCCATGCCGCGACGCTGTTGACGGCCGAGACCCCGGATGCCAATCCCCGAGCACAACACCTGCTGACGTCCGCACTGGCGCGTACCTATGCGCAGTGGGACCGGCTGCGCGGCGAGGATCCGTACGACTGCACCCGTCAGGAACTCGTCCACCGTTTCGCCCGCGGCTCCTGGCGTCGACACCGTACGGGTGGTGGGTTGCTGGCGCGGTTGACACCCCAGGAACGCCTGGTCGTTGTGTTGCAGTTGTACGAGGGGGTGGCGGAGGAGCAGACCGCGGCGCTGCTCGGGCTCTCCCCCGAGCGGGTGCGCACCGACTGTCGCCGTGTGGTGGCCGCGTTGTGCGCGGAACGCGCTGCGGCGAAGTTCCCCCGACCAGGTGATGCCTCCGGCTCCTCGATGGAGTCGACGTCATGACCGGCCCAAGCCGCATACCGGGCGGAGGGCCGAGCCGGAAGGAGCGCGAGGTACGCCGCATGTTGGAGGCGCGTCCCGCAGCCGTCCCCAAGGACCTCGGAGTCCGGTCCGCATCGCTCGGGACCCGGCTGTTGCGCCGCCGTCGCACGCTGCGCCGCGTGGGCTGGTTGCTGCTGGTGGCGGTGGTGATCGCAGCGGTGGTGTGGGCGATGGCGGTCGAGCCGTGGAACATGCGGCCGGTGGAGACGACCCCGCCGACGGACGGATGACGACGGGTGACACCGGATGACTGCGCATGACTGCGCATGATGACGGGCAACTGCGTGATCGCGCCGTAACGGATAACCCATCCGTTACGCCCCATTTGCCCGCACATACCCCTTGGGGATCTATCCTGGAGATGCGGTGTACCGACAGCTCCGAGGAGGTCGCCATGACCAGGAAAGTCGCTGACTGCCGCAAGTTCCCGAGCGAGATGGACTGCACCCTGACCATCACGGGCGAGGAAGAGGAAGTGGTACGGGCAGCGACCGAGCACGCCGTGTCCGTGCACAGCCACGAGGACACTCCCGAGTTGAGGGAGCAGGTCCGCGCCTCGCTCGAAGACGAGAAGGTAGCCGTCTGACCCGCGCCGCACCGATCACGCCCGTTCCGCACACAACTGCGCCCGCTCACGCAAAGTGAGCGGGCGCAACCCATGACAGGCGTCGAACACCAGGGGTGGGACGTACGACGGCACGAGATCCGGGCCCCGGACGCCTGCCGGACGTCTCCCTAGCGGCCGAGCGCTTGGTGCAGGTCAGAGAGGAGATCGTCAATCGCTTCAAGGCCCACGGACAGACGCACCAGATCCGCCGGAACCTCCAGCGCCGAGCCCGCAACCGAGGCGTGGGTCATCCGCCCCGGGTGCTCGATCAACGACTCCACCCCACCCAAAGACTCACCGAGAGTGAACAGCTGGGCCCGGTTGCAGACCTCTACCGCGGCCTCTTCGCCGCCCTCGACCCGGAAGGACACCATCCCGCCGAACGCCTTCATCTGCTTGGCGGCGATCTCGTGCCCCGGGTGCTCGGGCAGCCCCGGGTAGAGGACCTGACTGACGCGCGGGTGCCGGGTAAGCATCTCGGCGACCTTGCCGGCGTTCTCGCTGTGCCGGTCCATCCGGACCGGGAGGGTCTTGATCCCGCGCAGCACCAACCAGGAGTCGAACGGTCCCGCGACCGCGCCCATGGCGTTCTGGTGGTACGCCAACTCCTCACCGACGGCGGCGTCCGCGGCGACCAACGCACCGCCGACCACGTCGGAGTGGCCCCCCATGTACTTGGTCAGCGAGTGGACGACGATGTCAGCGCCCAACGCGATGGGCTGCTGGAGGTAGGGGCTGGCGAAGGTGTTGTCCACGACGAGTCGGGCGCCGGAACCGCGGGCGATCTCGGCGAGCGCGGTGATGTCCGTGATGCCCAGGAGGGGGTTCGACGGGGTCTCCACCCAGATCAACTTGGTCTTGGGGGTGACCGCGGCCCGTACCGCCGACGGGTCGGAGGTGTCGGCCACCGACCACTCGACGCCCCAGCGCGCCACGACCTTGGCGAACAGCCGGAAGGTGCCGCCATAGGCGTCGTTGGGAATCACCACGTGGTCGCCGGGTTCGAGGAGCGCTCTCAGCAGGCAGTCCTCGGCCGCGAGCCCGGACGCGAAGGCGAGACCGCGCCGGCCGCCTTCCAGCGCCGCGAGGTTCTCCTCCAGAGCGGTACGGGTCGGGTTGGCGCTACGGCTGTACTCGTAGCCGCCACGCAGTCCCCCGACACCGTCCTGCTTGTAGGTGGAGACCTGGTAAATGGGCGGGACGACCGCGCCGGTCAACGGGTCGGCGGTGTTGCCGGCGTGAATGGCGAGGGTTTCGAGGTTCTGGGAGCTGTGCTGGTGGCTCATAAGTCCCTCAGGGTAGTCCCGCTCGGGGGATGGGGCCTCTACCGTCCATGGGCGTGGCCCCCGCCCGCTCGATCCGTGGACGGGTCCGTCCTCCCGCGCGGTGTGCGACCGGTCCGGCCCCGCGGCGCTGTGCACCGACCGCCGGCCGTGGCCGGTTTCCCGAACGGTCCGGGACAATGGCGTCATGGAGATTCTGTGGTTCCTGATCGCGATGGCCATGCTGGCCGCGGTCATCGGTCCTTTCGTCATGCGCCGGCGCCACGTTGGCATCCAGCAGGTGGCCCCCGGCTCACCCGATGCGGCCGACCCGCAGAGCTATGGATTCCTGCGCCAGGAAGAGCTCGACATCCGGCTCCCCGGCCCTGACCAGGATCTCCTCGATGTGCTCGACGTGGTCCAGCGGACCCAGGACTGGCGGGCCGCCGCACAACTGCTCTCCGGCACCCCCAAGGAGGGCGAGGTCCGCTGGCAGCGGGTGCAGGCGTTCGCCGGCGCCGCGTCGCTGGAGCTCCAGGAGAAGCCCGGCGTGGGCGGGGCCTGGTTGCGGGCGTGGCGCTCGGAGTCCCCGAAGGACGCGGGCGGTGCACAGGTCCACGCAGAGTTCCTGGTGCAGCAGGCGTGGCGGTCGTCCACCGTCGGCTCGGACGACTTCCGGATCATCCTCGAAGAGGCCCGTACCGTCTGTGGCGAAGCGGCGCTCCTCGGCCCCGGGGACCCCGTCCCGTACATCGTGGAACTGGCGGTCGCCCGCGGGCTCGGCTATCCGCACGAGCAGTTCGACCAGCTCTGGGCCAAGGTCATCGACCGCGCCCCGGAACACATGGGGGCCCATCTGGCGGCCCTGCGGTACTGGAGCGAGAAGTGGCACGGCAGCCGTGCCGAGGCGGACCACTTCGCCACCACGTCCGCGGCGCGCGCCCCGCGGGGCTCGCTGCTGGCGTCGCTGCCGCTGTTCGCCGTGCACGAGCACATGCCCGACCTGGTGATGGTCCAGGGCTTCTACCAGACCGCCGTCGTGTCGAAGGCGATGGAGGGCGCGCTGTACGCAGTGCACTCGGCCCGCGCCGACGACCCGATGCTGGCGCACGTACGCCATCTGCTGATCCTTTTCCTCGTACGGTCGGAGCGGTGGGCCGAGGCGATGCACCAGCTCGTACGGGTGGACGGGCACGTCGGCGCGGTTCCGTGGACGGAGAGCTCGGATCCGGCGGCCGAGTACACGGTGTACCGGAACCTGGCGGTGGCCGGGTACGAGGCCAACGGCGGCAGCCCGGCGACCCTGTCCCACTGAGCCCGGGCACGGGGGCCGGCGGGCGGTCCGGGGAATGCGCGATCCGTTTCGTACGTTGCTCGATAAGCCAGCAATCTCAAGGAGCCCCCTATGTTCCTGTCCCGTCGCCCCCCTCAGCTGCCCGCCCCCGACCAGGCCCTCAAGGGACGCACGGAGCCCGCGTTCGAGGTTCCCTCGCGCCACACGGTCCTGGGCAATCCCCTGCTGGGGCCCTATCCCGCGGGCCTGGAGATCGCCGACTTCGGTCTGGGGTGTTTCTGGGGCGCCGAGCGCAAGTTCTGGCAGACGCCGGGCGTCTGGACGACCCTCGTCGGCTACCAGGGCGGCATCACCCCCCATCCCACGTACGAAGAGGCGTGCTCGGGCCTGACGGGTCACACCGAGGCCGTCCGCGTCGTCTTCGACCCGTCGATCGTGTCGTACGAACAGCTCCTGAAGGTCTTCTGGGAGTCACACGACCCGACCCAGGGCTTCCGCCAGGGCAATGACGTGGGCACCCAGTACCGGTCCGCGATCTACACCCACACCCCGGACCAGGCAGCCGCCGCAGCAGCATCGCGCGACGCCTACCAGCAGGTCCTGAACGGCTCAGGCTACGGCGACATCACCACCGAGGTCCTACCGGAGGAAGGCCGCCCCTTCTATCCTGCGGAAGCCCACCACCAGCAGTACCTCGACAAGAACCCAATGGGGTACTGCGGCATCGGCGGCACGGGCGTGAGCTGCCCGATCGGCGTCGCCAAGACCGACGGCTGAGCCTTCCGCCTAGACATCGGCCGAGGCACCGGCAGCACTGCGGCGGCGAGCAGGCCGTCCGGCCCGCCCGTCGCCCGCACATTGCGCAACGCGTTCGCCGCCGACGGCGGTGTGGAGCCGAGTCGTCTCGCAAGCGCAATGCACCACCAACGACGCCGGCCGCTTGGGGCAGTCCGGTCGCTGCCGCATCACGGTGGGATATCCGCCCCTTCGGAGTCGTTCGGCACCCTGCCTACGGGCCCTCCTGGGCAGAGGGGCTCAGATGGACGAGTAACGGCCCGGCGGCCGTGCTCCAGGATTCGCCCCGTTCCAGCGCGCCCGCTCCCTGGACGCGTAGGGCCTCGACGGCGGGCGTGAGGAAGGCTTCCCGCCAGTGCCGTACGGCTTCGGCCTTCATCCCGCTCGCTCCCACCACCGACCCGACCTTCGCTTCGAAAGCCGCCGCGCCCGAGTCCACGTCCTCCCCGACCCATTCGTCGACGTGAACGTCCAGAAGTGCCCATGAGATCTTGATCATGCGCTGAATCGTAGGCATGGGGAGGGTCGGGGCCGGAAGCCCGAGTGCGGAGATATCTGCGTGGACACCCGCGCCGAGCCACTGCCGAGCGTGTTCCGTCCGGTGTCCGAACACCGAGCCGAAAGACCCCGGCGCTACGGGAACAATGCGGCGCCGCCCCCTCACCGAGGTCGAGGTGCGGGCCCTGCCCGTGCGCGATGGTTCTCATGAGGACAGCATCTGACCTGCAAGGACACGATCGTTGATCGCATCCGGCAGGGGCTCTGCTCTGGGCGAATCTGCCGCGGGCAGAGAAAGCAGAAGATCCTGCGGAAGGCCGCCGACAGTGGTGAGTGCGGCACACCGGGGCCGCCGATCACGAGGAGGTTCCATGTCAGCGCTGTTGTCACCGTGGGAACGGACAGAACACCCACAGGATCGGTACGCAGGGGGCGTCCGGCCACGATCGGCCGAAGGTGAGACGTCCACCACGGTCTTCGACGACCAACTCGCCGGCCAACTCCTGGCGCGACGCATCGTCTTCCTCGGCACCCAGGTCGACGAGGTGTCCGCGAACCGGGTCTGTGCCCAACTGCTGTTGCTCTCCGCGGAGGACCCGCAGAGCGACATCGCGCTGTACATCAACAGCCCGGGCGGATCGGTGACCGCCGGGCTCGCCATCTACGACACGCTGCGGCTGATCCCCAACGACGTGTCCACGCTCGCCATGGGGTTCGCCGCGAGCATGGGCCAGTTCCTGCTCACCGTGGGCACTCCGGGCAAGCGCAGCGCCCTTCCGAACGCGCGGATCATGATGCACCAGCCGTCCGCCGGCATCGGGGGCACCGCCGCCGACATCGCAATCCAGGCGGAGAACCTTGAGTTCACCAAGCGGACCATCGAACGGATCACGGCCGAACACACCGGGCAGAGCGTGGAAACGATCTCCCACGACAGCGATCGGGACCGCTGGTTCACGGCGGAGCAGGCGAGGGAGTACGGCATGGTGGATCGCGTCGTCACCTCGCTCGACGACATCCGGCCCGCGGGTGCCCGGCGACGGATGGGGCTCTGACATGGCCCAGTACACGATTCCGACCGTCATCGAACGCACCGCCCAGGGCGAGCGCGCGTATGACATCTACAGCAGGCTGCTCTCCGAGCGGATCGTCTTCCTCGGGACGGAGATCGACGACGGTGTGGCCAATGTCGTCATCGCCCAACTGCTGCACCTCGAATCGTCCGGCCCCGAGCACGAGGTGGCCATCTACATCAACTCCCCCGGCGGCTCCTTCACCTCGTTGATGGCGATCTACGACACGATGAGCTTCATCCGTGCGCCGATCTCGACGTTCTGCGTCGGGCAGGCCGCCTCGACCGCCGCGGTGCTGCTGGCGGGCGGCGACCCGGGGCGACGGTTCGTGCTGGAGCACTCCCGGGTGTTGCTCGGGCAGCCGTCCAGCCGTGGCAGGCAGGGGGTGGTGTCGGACCTCAGCCTGGAGGCGAAGGAGATGCTGCGCATTCGCTCGCAGGTGGAGGAGGTGTTGTCCCGGCACACCGGGCACGACGCGGGTGCGTTGCGGGCCGCCATGGACCGGGACCGGGTGTTCACCGCGCAGGAGGCGGTGGCGTACGGGCTTGCGGACGAGGTGATCAGGAGGCGGGCGATGCCTGCGTGAACCGATGGGTGGTGAGGGGCGGTCCACCTCTCACCACTCCGTCCGGCTCCGGGGTGCACGGTGTCAGGCTGCGAGGCTCACCTCGCCCCGGTGCCGGAGCGGACCGCCGCTCCGGTTCCGGGGTGCGGTCGTGCGGGACGCCACGCTCAACGGCGGCACGGACCCGACCCTGCCAAGTCGCCCGCCGGCTGCGGCGCGGCGCGCCAACTCGTCCTGGGTGAGTGCGAGGAGGTCGGCGAGGTCCAGTCCCAGGGCTCCGGCCGCCGCTGCGAGGACTTCGGACGAACCCTCCTTGCGTCCCCGTTCCAACTCGGAGAGGTACGGCATCGAGATACGGGCCGCGTCCGCGACGTCCTGGAGCGTGCGCTCCTGTGCGAGCCGTTCACGGCGCAGGACCCCGCCGACGACATCGCGCCACAGTGGTTCCTTCCCCGTGGGGCCGGCGGACGCCGGGCGCAGAGGGACGACGCGGGCTGGATTCGACGCGTGGCTGCTCACCTCGCCAGCGTAGGAAGCGCACGGGCCATTGGGGAGGTGGCGGCGTTGCGCCCCCGGCGTAATCGGCGGGCGGGCACACCCGAGGCGGGCGGGCGCGGCGTCCGGATCGGCCGAGCCGCTGGCCGGAGCACCGGGGCGCGCCCACCGGGTGGATCTGGTTACAGTGGATGCATGGGTTCGCACCAGCACTACTTCTTTCTCTGATTCCGGGCACGGACGCCGCGTCCGCAGCGCGTGACCGCGCTGCGCTGACTTCGCGTGCCGTCCGCCCTGCCCGTTGAGTCCGAACCCCTCCAGTGTTTCGTCAGGGAAAGATCATGCGCGAACGCGCCCAATTGTCCATGAAGGACGTCTCCAAGTCCTACGGAGACCGCTCCGTTCTCGATCAGGTGACGCTCACCGTCCGGCCCGGCGAGCGGGCCGGCGTCATCGGTGAGAACGGCTCAGGCAAGTCCACCCTGCTCAGGCTGATCGCCGGGGTGGAGCCCGCCGACAGCGGTGAGATCACGGTCCGTGCGCCGGGAGGCGTCGGCCATCTCGCCCAGACCATCGCCGAGACCTTCGGGCTCGGCCCCACCCACACCGTCGACGACACGATCGATGCGGCACTCGTCGAACTGCGGGAGATCGAACGCCGGCTACGACGGGCCGAGCTGACGTTGGCGGACGCAGACGAGGACGCGCTCGCCGCCTATGGGGAACTCCTCACCGCCTTCGAGGACCGCGGCGGTTACACGATGGATGCCCGGGTGGACGCCTCGCTGCACGGGCTCGGTCTGGCCGGTCTCTCCCGGCAGCGCCGGCTGGGCACGCTCTCGGGCGGTCAACAGTCCCGACTCGCCCTGGCGTGCGTCCTGGCCGCCTCCCCCGAACTGCTCCTCCTCGACGAGCCGACCAACCACCTCGACGAACAGGCGGCGAACTGGCTCGAAGACCGGCTGCGCACCCATCGCGGCACGGTGGTCGCGGTCACCCATGACCGGGACTTCCTCGATCGCATCGCCACGACCATCCTCGAAGTGGACCGGGACACCCGTGCCGTGTCCCGGTACGGGGACGGCTGGCACGGCTATCGCACTGCGAAGGCGGCCGTGCGTCGGCGCTGGGAGCAGCGCCACCAGGAGTGGTTGGAGGACGTGGCGCGCACCGAGGAGTTGGTGTCGGCGGCGGGGCAGCGGCTCGCTTCGAGCGGAAAGGATCCTCGGGAGGGTTTCGGCAAGCACCGCCGATCCCATGAGGACAAGCTGTCCGGGCAGGTCAGGGCGGCACGTCAGCATCTGGAGCGACTGCGGAGGGAGCCGGTGCAGGCCCCGCCCGAGCCGTTGCGCTTCCGGGCCAGGCCCACGTCGACCGTGGGTGCCGGGGTCCTGGTCGAGTTGACGGATGTGAGCGTCGGGCGACGCCTGCACCGGGCCGGGCTGCGGGTGGAGTCGGGCGGTCGGCTGCTGGTGACGGGCCCCAACGGCGCGGGCAAGACGACCCTGCTGAGTGTCATCGCGGGAGAACTGCGTCCGGATTCGGGGGCGGTGACCCGTCGCAACGGGAGTCGGGTGGGCTATCTCCGGCAAGAGTTGCCGGCGGAACCGTCCCGGCTGCCGTTGCTGGCCGCCTATGCGCTGGGTCGGCCGGGGCAGCCCGAGGAGTACGCGGACGAACTGCTGGGCGTCGGTCTCTTCCACGAGGTGGACTTCGCCGTCCCGGTGGCCGCACTCTCCGTCGGTCAGCAGCGGCGGCTGGAGTTGGCCCGGCTGCTGGCCGCGCCGGTGGACCTCCTCGTACTCGACGAACCGACGAACCACATGGCGCTGAGTCTGGTGGAGGAGCTCGAAGCGTCGTTGGCGGAGTACGCCGGTGCGGTCGTCGTGGTCTCGCACGATCGCAGGTTCCGGCGGGGGTTCGCCGGGGATCGGTGGGAGTTGAGCGCCGGTCACAGCGTGCCGGACCGAGTGTCGTCCGTCTCGATCTGATGCGGGCGGGCCCGTGCCCCGCACCCGGTCGGACACGGGCCCGTGGCGTACCGCACGCCTCAAACACGGAGGCGGGTGGGGCGATGGGGTAGCAGGTGGCTGATGTGGTCGGCGCATCGATGGCCGGCGGACGACGCCCCACCCGCACGGACCCCGAAGGGGCCCACAGCCGACAGTAGGGTTTGCGCGTGGGGTTCAGTGAACAGGCAACAGCGACCAGACCGGCAACGACCATCGTCGAGCGGGACGCGCCACCCGAGTGGCGCGTCCCGCTCCTGGTGACGGGGGTGATCCTGCCGTTCTACGCCGTCTGGGCACTGTGGCTGGCCACCGGCGGCGGCGATCTGGCCGCCCAGTTCGCCTGGACGGCCTTCGTGGAGCGGCATCCGTGGTCCGCGTACAACCTGTCCTGGTACGGGGGAATGCACACCGCGAACTACAGCCTCCTGGCTCCGCCGTTGATGGCGGCCTTCGGCGTTCCGGCGGTGTCCGTCGCCTCGGGGGTGGTCGGTACCTGGGGGCTGGCCCGTCTCCTCCAGCGCGCACGGGTACGGGCGCCCCTCTGGCCCGCGCTGCTCGGTGCGGTGGCGATCTGGTGCAACGTCGCTTCCGGACGTACGACGTTCGCGCTGGGGTTGGCGATCGGGATGCTCGCGCTGGTGTGGATGCGCCGCACGGCACTCGCCGTGCTGCTCGCCGCGCTCGCGACCATGGCGAGCCCGGTCGCAGGGCTGTTCCTGCTGGTGGTGGGCGCGGCCCTGGCACTGGAGCGGCGCTGGCAGCGCGCCGCAGCCCTCCTCGTGCCGCCGACGGTGGTGGTGGCTGCCGTGACCGTGCTCTTTCCCTTCGCGGGCGAGATGCCGATGCCTTCCGGCAAGCTGTGGCTGCCGATCCTGGTCTGCTCGGTCGTGTTCCTCGCCGCGCCGGACGACTGGCGGACCGTTCGGTACGGGGCCGGCATCTACGGCCTCGGCGTGGTGCTGACGTTCTTCATACCGTCGCCGATCGGGACCAATGTGGAGCGGCTGGCCGGTCTTGCCGGGCCGCCCGTGCTGCTGGCTGCGGTGTTGGCGCACGGCGGTTTCGGACCCGTGTTGCGTTCGGCGACCAGCGGGGTGACGGGTGCGCTGCGTGCGGCGCTCGTCGTCGTCCTCGCCGTGAACACGATCTGGGTGCTGGAGAAGACGAAGGACGACCTGGTCGTCTCGGTCGAGGTGCCGTCCTGGGCTGCGAACACGGACGGTGTCGTCGGGGCGTTGACGCGACTGGGTGCCGACCGGACCCGGGTGGAGGTCGTCCCGGCGCGCAACCATCGGGAGGCGGACGTCCTCGCGAAGCACGTGAACCTGGCACGCGGATGGAACCGTCAACTCGACGTGGAGCGGGGTCGTCTCTTCTACGACGGTTCGCTGAGCCCGTCGACCTACCGCCAGTGGTTGGACCAGCGAGGGGTCGGCCTGGTGGTGGTGCCGCACGGTCAGGTCGACGGGCCCGCCGAAGCGGAGGCCGAGGTCGTCGGCAGTGCGCCGGCTTGGCTGGAGCGGGCGTGGGGGGACGGCGACTGGACGGTCTACCAGGTACGGGACGCCGTACCGCTGGTGTCGTCACCGGGTGCGGTCGTGCGCAGTGACGCGGCCGAACTCGTGGTGCGGATGCCGGCGGCGGGGTCGGTGACGGTACGGGTCGCCCACTCGCCCTGGCTGCGGGCCGAGGGGGCGTGTCTGCGGCCGGAGGGCGAATGGACCCGGTTGACGGTGGAGAGCGGCGGGGAGTACCGGCTGGGCTCCCGTTACGGGTTGACGCGCCAGGGGGAGTGCTGAGGGCGGTCCTCCTGCGCGATCGCATGGACCCGGAACGAGAGCGGCGGCGATGTCCCGATGGGGACGTCGCCGCCGCTGTGTGTCGTGCTCCGGGCTCAGCTACCGCCCCGCCCGAACTGCATGAACTGCATGAACTGCATGAACCAGTCGAGAGGTGGGATCAGCCGATCGATCTGATCGACGGCGACCCGTCTACCGAACGCGCGAGCCCGGTTAGCCCACTAGCCCTTTAGCCGCTAGCCCGTCAGGCCTTCGAGCCGGCCTTCCAGTCGGCCCAGTTCATGTTCCATCCGTTCAGACCGTTGTCCGGCTGGATCGTCTTGTCCTTCGAGTTCTTCACGACCACCACATCGCCGATGATCGAGTTGTCGTAGAACCAGGCACCGGGCTGCTTGGAGTCGTTCGCGCCCTGTGCGTCGTTGAGTCCGACACAGCCGTGGCTGGTGTTGCTCCGACCGAAGATCCCGTCGTCGCCCCAGTAGTTACCGTGGATGAAGGTGCCCGACGTGGACAGTCGCATCGCGTGCGGAACGTCCTTGATGTCGTACTCGCCCTTGCCGTCGTCATCGGTGAACCCGACCGTGGCGCCGTTCATCCGGGTCTCCTTGAACTTCTCGGAGATCACCATCTGACCGTTGTACGTGGGGGTGCTCGGCGCTCCTGCGGAGATCGGGATCTCACGGATGGTCTTGCCGTCCTGAGTCACCGTCATCATCTTGGACTTGGCGTCGACGGTGGAGACCTGATTGCGGCCGATCTTGAACGTGACGGTCTTCTGCTGGACACCGACGACACCGGGCGCGCCCTCGACCCCGTCCAGGGCGAGCTTGAGGGTGACGGTCGAGTTCTCCTGCCAGTACTGATCGGGGCGGAAGTCGATGCGCTGCGAGTTGAACCAGTGGCCCACGACCTCCTGACCGCTGGTGGAGGAGACGGTGATCCCGGCCTGGACGGCCTTCTGGTTGGCGATCGGCTTGTTGAAGTTGATGGAGACCGGCATGCCGACACCGACGGTGGAACCGTCCTCGGGGGTGAAGTTGCCGATGAAGCTGTTGTTCGGTGACACGGTGGTGAAGGAGGCGTTCTCGTGGGCGGTGAGACCCGCGGAGTCCTTCGCGGTGACGGCGATCTTGTAGGTGGTGGAGCGCTCCAGCTGTCCGTCCGGGGCCCAGCTCTTGCCGTCGCCGGCGAGCGTGCCCTTGACGGTCTGACCGCTCTCAGTGGTCATGGTGACCTGGGTGAGCGTGCCTTCCGCGACGGTGACCTTGGCGGCGTTGTTGATGCTGGCGTTGGTCGCGCCGTTCTTCGGGAGAATGGCTATTCGCGCCTGGGACGTCTCCTTGGCCGCCGCCTCGTCGACCTGCGCCTGGGACTTCTTCGAGCCGTCGGCGCTGTCCCCGCCCTTGTCCCCGCCGTCGCTACTGCAGGCAGACAGCACCAGCACACCGCTCAGCACTGCTGACACGGCCACAAGACCCTTGCGCCGCCTGCTGTCCGTCATCACACGCTTCTCCATCGTCCCGTTTTCCCCTGACCGAACTACTGAGTTCAACACCCATTTCGGGCTACCCGGTTCCCTGCTCCCCCATCAATGTGGGGAACGCCACTCGCCGGATGCCTACACGGCCGCCTCCATGGTGTATCACCATCTTCCCTGGTGGGGTCCCGGCATTCACGGGTGGGTCTTGCGAGCTCCCGGCTTTCCTCCGAACCGCTGCTTTCACTAGCATCAGCGCATCCGGCCAACTCCAGTACCACTCAAGGGAGATCGTGTCCGTGTCCGTCGCACGTCGACCGCTTCTGACCGCCGCAACCGCAGGGGCCCTTCTCTGTGCGCTGTGGTTCGTTCCGTCAGCGAACGCCACAGCAGACCAGGACGGGACGGGGAACCAGCGAACCACAGCAGGGGTGACCGGCGAGGAACTGAGACTTGCCGACTCCGGTAGCCCCGACACCACTCCGTATCTGATCGGCGGCACTGCGTTCCTCGGCATAGGCGTGGGCTTCGTGACCTACGCCGTGCGCCAGCGGGCATCCCTCGTGACCTGATGATCCTTGCCGCCCTCGGGATCCTTACCGACAGGGCGGCAGCACCGGACGCACCGAGCCACGAGACTCGTCCGCCGTTCCCGAGCACTCCGTTCCCGAGCAGTTCCGTACGAAGGGCCGTCTCTCCGCAGTGTCTGCGGGGGAGACGGCCCTTCGGCCGTGCGGTGCCGGACGGGGCATGTTGTGCACGGCCGGCCAGACCAGACCAGACCAGACCAGAAGATCAGACCAGAGGCCCGGTGACCTCTTCCACGGCCGAGACGAGCTTTCCCTCCCGTACGAACGCCTCCGCAGCTGCCAGGTCAGGCGCGAGGAACCGGTCGGGGCCGGGGCCCTCGACTCCGGCCTTGCGCAGGGCGGTGATGGCGGCGCGGGACGCGGGCGCCGGGGTCAGGCCGTGGCGCAGTTCGATGGCCCGGGTCGCGGCGTACAGCTCACAGGCGATGATCTTCCCGAGCGCGTCGACAGCGGTGCGCAGTTTGCGCGCCGCGGACCACCCCATCGATACGTGGTCCTCCTGCATCGCCGATGACGGGATCGAGTCGACGGACGCCGGGACCGCGAGTCTCTTCATCTCGCTGACCAGGGCGGCTTGGGTGTACTGGGCGATCATCAGGCCGGAGTCGACGCCTGCGTCGTCAGCGAGGAAGGGCGGCAGGCCGTGGCTGCGGTTCTTGTCGAGCAACCGGTCGGTGCGGCGCTCGGCGATCGAGCCGAGGTCGGCAGCGGCGATGGCGAGGAAGTCGAGGACGTACGCGACCGGCGCGCCGTGGAAGTTGCCGTTGGACTCGACCCGTCCGCCGCCTTCGTCGTCGACGAGGACGACGGGGTTGTCGACGGCGGCGGCCAACTCGCGCTCGGCGACCAGCCGGGCGTAGGCGATGGTGTCCCGGCCCGCGCCCGCGACCTGGGGTGCGCAGCGCACGGAGTAGGCGTCCTGGACGCGGGGGGCCTCGTCCTGCTGGAAGTGGCCGGTGAGCCCGGAGCCGTGCAGGACGGCGGCCATCTGGGCGGCGGAGACGCTCTGGCCGGGGTGGGGACGGATCGCGTGGAGTTCGGGGGCGAGGACCCGTGCTGTGCCCAGGAGCGCTTCGAGGGAGAGCGCGGCGGTGATGTCGGCCGATGTGTAGAGGCGCTGGAGGTCGGCGATCGCCATGATCAGCATTCCGAGCATGCCGTCGGTGCCGTTCAGGAGGGCCAGTCCCTCCTTCTCCCGCAGCTCGACGGGGGTGATGCAGTGTGCGGCGAGGAGTTCGGCCGCGGGGCGCACCTGCCCGTCGGGGCCCTCTGCCTCGCCTTCGCCCATCAGGGTGAGGGCGCAGTGGGAGAGGGGTGCGAGGTCTCCTGAGCAGCCCAGGGAGCCGTACTCGTGGACGAGGGGGGTGATGCCGGCGTTGAGCAGGGCGGCCATGGCCTGCGCGGTTTCGGGGCGTACACCGGTGTGTCCCGAGCAGAGGGTCTTCAGCCGGAGGAACATCAGGGCGCGGACGACTTCGCGTTCGACGCGGGGGCCCATGCCTGCGGCGTGGGAGCGGACGATGTTGCGCTGGAGGCGGGCGCGGAGATCGGGGCCGATGTGCCGGGTGGCGAGGGCACCGAAGCCGGTGGAAACGCCGTAGACGGGCTCGGGTTTGGCGGCGAGGGCGTCCACGACGGTCCGGGAGGCGGCGAGGGCGGCGAGGGCATCGGCGGAGATCTCGACGCGGGCGTCGGCGCGGGCGACGGCGATGACCTCATCGGCGGTGGTACCGGACGTTCCCACCACGACGTTGTGCATATCCATATTCAGCAGCGTACGGATTGTATGGCGCTATGTCACCAGGGGTGGCGGACTCATCCTGCGCCCGGGCCGTACCGGAAACAGTCCATGGCCGCAGCTGGGCACGGTCCCGGTCATCGCAGAGAGCACGGCGTCGGTCGGCTCAGGGCACGGTCCCGGTCGGCTCAGGGCTCGCTCCAGGGCTCGGCCGCGTCCTCCGGTGCGACACCGCGGAAACGACGGCGTTCCTGCTGGTGCTGGGGCCGGGGCGGGGTATCGGCCAGTTGGAGCACCGTTCCGTCCCGGCCCGCCACCACCGGCTTCGCGGAGCGCGCCGCCTTGGCCCGGTACTGGGCCGCGTCGGCGAGCCTGAAGAGCCTGCGGGCACTGCGCACCTGGCCGATGGGGTCGCCCGTCGACGCGACACCGCAGGCCACACCCTCACCGAGGTCCATCTCCGCGGCCCGTACGCACAGTTCGTCGGCGACCCGGACCACCTCGTCCGATGTGGGCCCGACCGAGACCAGACAGAACTCGTCCCCGCCGAGCCGGGCCGCGAGCGCTCCCGGAAGCATCGCCCCGCACAGGGAGAGCACCGAGCCGAACCGCTCCAACAGGCGGTCGCCCACCGCGTGGCCGTGGGTGTCGTTGACCTGTTTGAGTCCGTTGAGGTCACATACGACCAGGCTGACCACACAACCGTCGTCGCGATGGCGTTCCAGGGCCTCGTCGAGCCTGGCGTCCACGGCGCGGCGGTTGGCGAGCCCGGTCAGGGGGTCGGTGAAGGCCAGTCGGCGGACCTCTTCGAGGCGTTCGGTCTGGGCGATGCCCGAGGCGATGACGGAGGCGAGGACCGTGGCGAAGTCGGCGTCCTCCCGTCCGAAGACGGGGGCGCCGAGCGGTCTGGCCACGTACAACTCGCCCCAGGCGCGCCCGTGCAGCACGATCGGGGCGACGACGCAGCATCCGCGCCGACGCCGACGCAGTGCGGCCACCCGGGCCTGGGGTCCGGTGGGGCCGGGCGGAAGCGAAGGGTGTCGGTAGCCGCGGGAGAGGGGCTGTCGATCGGCGCCGGCCGCGGCCGGCGCTGTGGGTTCTTGCGGTTCTCGCGCAGCCGAACCGGCGGGGGCGAAGGGATCCGCGGACAGTTCGTGCCCGGGCCAGAGCGCCCCGGAGGCGGTGTCCCCGCTCCGGGAGTCCCCACCGGCCCCGACCTTCCCACCGTCCCCACCGGGCGGGCCCGGCTCCCGCTCCTCCCCCTGCTCGGGGAGCAGCGGACCGTCCGCCGACTCCACCCATGCGTCCGGTTCGCCGCCCCCGGCCCAGCGCTCGTGCAGGAACTCCGTGATCTCCGGGAAGCGGTTCACCGGATAGGTCTCCGACTCGGGGAACTCCTCCTCGTCCGGCGCCCGCTCCCCCGCGTTCACCAGCACCCTCAGCCGCCCCCGCTCGCGCTCCCACACCGAGAGCGCCGCGAAGGACCCGGCCAGCGCCTGGCACGCACCCAGTGCCGCCGCCCGCCAGGACTCACGCGGAGTGTGCGCGGCTGCCATCGCCTGCGCCAGCGCCACCACGGCCCGCAACTGCCGATCCTCAGCCATCACCCCAGCTTAGGGACGTTTGGCTGGATTTGATCGGTTGGAATCAGCCGCGGTTTTGATGGTCACTCGGAGTCACTCTCCGGGCCAGTCGGGCTTCCGCTTCTCGTTGAACGCCGCAACGCCCTCGGCCCGGTCGCCCGAGAAGGCGACCGAACGCCACGCCGCGTCCTCCACTTCGAGCCCCGACCGCAGGTCGAGGCCGTGTCCCAGCCGCATCGCCCGCTTGGCGGCCCGCAGTCCGACCGGCGAGTTCCCGGCGATGCGCGCCGCGAGTTCCAGGGCCGCCGTCCGGGCGTCCGCCGCCAGTTGATCGACCAGCCCAAGGCTCAGCGCCTCCTGCGCCTCGACCCTGCGGGCGGTGAAGACCAACTCGGCGGCACGCGCCGCGCCGACCCGCCGCGGGAGCAGTTGGGTGCCTCCACCGCCGGGGATCACCCCGACGGACACCTCGGGCAGTCCGACCACCGTCGTGTCGTCGCCGACGATCAGATCGCAGGACAGGGCCAGTTCGAATCCGCCGCCCAGGGCGAACCCGTGGACGGCCGCCACGGTGGGCATGGGCAACTCCAGTACGCCGGTGTAGGCGGCCCGGGCCGTGGGCCGCTGTCGTACCAGTTCGGCGTCGGTGAAGGAATTGCGCTCCTTGAGGTCGGCGCCCACGCAGAAGGCCCGGTCGTGCGAGGAACTGACGACGGTGACGCGTACGGCGGGGTCGGCCGCGAGTGCCTCGCAGGCCGCGGCGATGGAGCGGGCCATGGCTGTGGAGACCGCGTTCATCGCCGCTGGGCGGTCGAGGACCAGTTCGGCGACATGGCCGCTGCGACGGATGACGACGAAGTCATCGAAGCGCTGCTCGGCATCGGACATGGGAACCCTCCCGGTTAACGTCGGTTCACCGGATCATAGGGGCACGCCGAACGTCGGTCCCGGGACGTAGGGGGAACAGGGCCGGGCGAACGAGCGGCTCTGGGTGTCGAGACCCCGCCCCGACCTCAGTGGCGGCGTGTCAGCAACCAGGGCTCGACCACGCCCAGCCCACGCACCGGGCGCTGCCACATCGGCTGGAGCGCGAACCGGTACGAGACCGGCACCTCGCCGTTCTTCTCGGCCGCAGCCGCCTCCTCCGCCGCCGCGGTCTCCGAAGCCGGAGCGTCTCCCGTGCGGATCAGCCCCTCGGCGAACGCCCCGTCCACCAGGACGGCGTCCTTCGGCGCTATCGACGTCAGTCGGCTCGCCAGGTTCACCGTCGTACCGAAGACGTCGCCCATCCGCGTGGTGACCGTGCCGAAGGCGATGCCGACCCGCAGTGCGGGCATCGTCTCGTCCTGGGTCATCGCGTCGATCAGCCGGAGCGCTATCTCGGACGCGGTCCTCGCGTCGTCGGCCGCGAAGAGCACCTCGTCGCCGAGGGTCTTGATCAGCCGTCCGCCGTGCGCGGCCACCAGATCGGCCGCCGTGGTCTCGAACGCCTCGACCAACTCGCCGAGTTCCTCCTCCTCCAGCCGCCGGGTGAGCCGGGTGAAGCCCACCAGGTCGGCGAAGCCCACGGCGAGACGGCGGTCGACCATCTCCTCGTCGTCAGCGGCTTGGACGACCCGCCCGGTGGCCGCGGCGAGCTGCCGCCGCCAGACGTACACCAGGAACTCTTCAAGCTCCGGAAGGAGCAGTTCCACCAGTGGATAGGTGACTTCCGTACGGGTCATGCCGGGCTCGGGCGGCTCGGTCAGCCCCTCAAGGAAGGAGTCGATCTGCCACTCGGCGAGCCGTGCCGTCGTCTGCCCCGTCGAACGGGCCACCTGGATCGCCATGGGCTCGCTCAGCAGTCCGGCCTCCACCAGACCGGCGAGCCGGCGCAGTGCCAGCACGTCCGCCTCGGTGAGCGCCTTGGCCTGCCCGATGTCCGCGAAGCCCATGGCGCGCCAGAACCGGGAGGCCAGTTCCATGGAGACGCCCGCGGTGCGCGCCGCCTGGAACGGCGTGTAGCGGCGGTCCGCGCCCAGGATCAGCTGTTCCAGCCGGATGGCCAGCGGGTCGTCGGTGGGTTCCGCGGTGTGGTCGACCGCATGGTGAGGGGTCGGATGAGCGGCCCCGGAGCCCGTGGCACCGCGGGAGCCGGCGGACCCGTCCGGCGCGCCCGCGCCGGAAGTGGTGTCGTCGACGGTCACCACCCGCCTCCTGCCCGTTCCCTGCGCGCTGCCCTGCCGGTCTGTCGCTCGATCGCCTCAACGATACGGCAGGTGTGCCCTGGCTCACGTGCCAGTCGCCGTACCCGTTCACCCGGGAGCACGGAAGATCAGCCGGCCGGTCTCAGATGCACGATGTCACCGGCGCCGATCGGCTGCCGCTGACCGTCCGGGAGGGCGAGCACCAGCCGCCCGTCACCGTCGAGCGCCACGGCCTCGCCGGTGAGCGAGCGGTCTCCCGGCAGCTCGGCCCGGACGGTGCGGCCCAGCGTCGAGCAGCCGGCCGCGTACGCCTCCTGGAGTTGGGAGAGCCGGGGGTCGCCGTCGACCGCACACCACTGCCCGTACCAGTGCTCCAGCGAGCGCAGGACCGAGCGCAGCAGCGGGTCGCGGTCGGTGGACACCGCGTTCGCGAGGGCGAGGGACGCGGCGGTCGGCACGGGGAGCTCATCGGCGCGCAGGGTGACGTTGACGCCGATGCCGATCACCACGGCGTCCTCTCCCGCCCGCTCGGCGAGGATGCCTCCCACCTTGCGTTCTTCGCCATCGATGGTGACGAGCAGGTCGTTGGGCCATTTGAGGGACATGTCGACGCCCGCGGACCGGCTCAGGCCGGTGGCGGCGGCGACTCCGGCGAGCAGGGGCAGCCAGCCCCAGCGTTCCATCGGGATCGCGGCGGGTGGTCGCAGCAGCACGGAGAGGAAGATTCCCGAGCGCGGCGGTGCGGTCCACACCCGGTCGAGCCGCCCCCGCCCCGCGGTCTGCTCCTCGGCGACGAGCACCGCGCCCTCGCCCGGGATCGAGGCGGCCCTACGGACGAGTTCGGTGTTGGTGGAACCGATCGCGGGCAGCAGTTCGAAGGAGCTCCACAGGCTCTCCTGGCGGATGAGGGCACGGCTCAGGGCGGCGGCGTTGAGGGGCGGCCTGTCCAGGTCGGACCAGCGACTGAAGGGCGCATTCCGGGGCGTCATGCAAGACAGGTTAGGTGTGGCAAACACCGCACTGCCGAACGGTATCTGCGCGGATACGCTACGAAATAGAGCCAGGGAGTTCCGCCAAAGGCCGCCCTCAGGCGGTTGACCAGCCAGGGAGCCGCATCCCGATGTCCGAGCCGGCACAGATCGACATCCACACCACCGCGGGAAAGATCGCGGATCTTCAGCGCCGTACCGACGAGGCCACGCACGCCGGTTCCGCACGCGCGGTGGAGAAGCAGCACGCGAAGGGCAAACTGACGGCCCGTGAGCGCATCGGCCTGCTGCTGGACGAGGACTCGTTCGTGGAGTTCGACGAACTGGCCCGGCACCGCTCGACGAACTTCGGCCTGGAGGCGACCCGTCCGTACGGAGACGGTGTGGTGACCGGCTACGGCACGGTGGACGGCCGCCCGGTCGCCGTGTTCTCGCAGGACTTCACCGTCTTCGGCGGTGCGCTGGGCGAGGTCTACGGGCAGAAGATCATCAAGGTGATGGACTTCGCCCTGAAGACCGGCTGTCCGATGATCGGCATCAATGACTCCGGCGGCGCCCGCATCCAGGAGGGCGTGAGCGCGCTGGGCATGTACGGCGAGATCTTCCGCCGTAACACCCACGCATCGGGCGTCATCCCGCAGATCTCGCTGGTCGTCGGCCCGTGCGCGGGAGGTGCCGTGTACTCCCCTGCGATCACCGACTTCACGGTGATGGTCGACCAGACCTCGCACATGTTCATCACGGGCCCGGACGTCATCAAGACGGTCACCGGTGAGGACGTCGGCTTCGAAGCCCTCGGCGGTGCGCGCACGCACAACACGACGTCGGGCGTGGCGCACCACATGGCGGGCGATGAGAAGGACGCCATCGAGTACGTGAAGTCGCTGCTGTCCTATCTCCCGTCGAACAACCTCTCCGAGCCGCCGGCCTTCCCCGAGGAAGCCGACCTGGCGCCCAGCGACGAGGACCTCGACCTGGACACACTGATCCCGGACAGTGCCAACCAGCCGTACGACATGCACACCGTGATCGAGCACGTGCTGGACGAGGGCGAGTTCCTGGAGACGCAGGCGCTGTTCGCACCGAACATCCTGACCGGCTTCGGGCGCGTGGAGGGCTTCCCGGTGGGGGTGGTCGCCAACCAGCCGATGCAGTTCGCGGGCTGTCTGGACATCAATGCGTCCGAGAAGGCCGCACGTTTCGTGCGCACCTGCGACGCGTTCAACATCCCCGTACTGACCTTCGTGGACGTTCCCGGCTTCCTGCCGGGCGTGGACCAGGAGTACGGCGGCATCATCCGGCGCGGCGCCAAGCTGATCTACGCCTACGCCGAGGCGACCGTCCCGCTGATCACGGTCATCACCCGCAAGGCGTTCGGCGGCGCGTACGACGTGATGGGCTCCAAGCACCTGGGGGCGGACATCAACCTCGCCTGGCCGACCGCGCAGATCGCGGTGATGGGCGCCCAGGGCGCGGTGAACATCCTGCATCGGCGCACGATCGCGGCGGTCGACGACGCGGACGAGGCGGAGGCCACCCGGGCACGGCTGATCCAGGAGTACGAAGACGCCCTGCTCAACCCGTACACGGCGGCCGAACGCGGCTACATCGATGCGGTGATCATGCCGTCGGACACCCGGGCGAAGGTGGTGCGCGGTCTGCGGCAGTTGCGGACCAAGCGCGAAAGCCTGCCGCCGAAGAAGCACGGCAACATTCCGCTGTAGGTCACGGGCTCCAGGCCATCAGAGAGGGCGAGGCCATGATCAAGGTCATTCGGGGCAATCCCACGCCGGAGGAGTTGGCCGCCGCACTGGCGGTGGTCCGGGCTCGGGCGGCTGCATCGACATCCGCAGGGGCGGATGCCGTGGCGCCGCCCGAACAATGGGCGGATCCGGCGCGGATCGCCCGCGGCGGCAGTCAGCTCCCGGGCCCGCGGGCCTGGGCCCGGACGTACTGGCCGGTGTGAGCGACCTCCATCGGAACACGATCGCACCCGTCGTGGCCGGGCACCGGAGCTCCTCTCGCCCGGCCGGAACCGGGGCAGGGCCATGACGCGGTGTCGGGGACCGGCGCAGGAATCCCTGCGCCCGCCCGGCGCCGACGCCGCCTTCTGCTCGGGTACGTGAGCTGCGCGTACGGGGCCGTGCGCGGGCGGGAATCCCACCGCCCGTGTGCAGGTCCCTCCCCTGCACACCGGGGTCGGCAGCGCAAGGAATCCACCCGAGAACACGCTGTTATCACGCGATAACCCCGTCTCGGGATCTGGTCTCGGGCACCCGTGCGATTGAGTACCGGTACTCAGGCGTCAGGCGCTGCCCCGACCGCAGGATCGAAGACATGCTGTGGTCGGACCCCCAGAACGAACCGCCCGAGGAACTGCGCGAGACGCAGGCGATGATGCGCCGCGTCGGCCTGGTGCTTGCCCTGGCCATGGTGCTCGCCATGTTTGTGGTGGGCCTGCATTGACCACCGCCTAACATGGCGGCATGACCGCCCCCACCCCCCGCCTGCGCCTGATCCTCGCCTCTGCTTCGCCCGCCCGGCTCGGCCTCCTGCGGACCGCCGGATTCGCCCCCGAAGTGATCGTCAGCGGTGTCGACGAGGACGCTCTGAGCGCTCCGACCCCCGCCGAGCTCGCCCTCGTCCTCGCCGAGGCGAAGGCCGCGGTCGTGGCCGCACTGCCCGAGGCCGCCGACGCCCTGGTCGTCGGCTGTGACTCCGTGCTCGAACTCGACGGCGAGGCGCTGGGCAAGCCCGCCGACCCCGAAGAGGCCACCGCGCGGTGGAAGGCGATGCGCGGACGTTCGGGCGTGTTGCGCACGGGCCACTGCGTCACCGACACGGTGACCGGCCGGATAGCGTCCGCGACCGCATCGACGACGGTTCGCTTCGGCGAGCCGTCGGACGCGGAGATCGCGGCGTACGTCGCCAGCGGCGAACCCCTCCATGTGGCGGGGGCGTTCACGTTGGACGGACGCTCCGCACCGTTCATCGACTCGATCGACGGCGATCACGGCAATGTGATCGGCCTTTCGCTGCCGCTGCTGCGCACCCTGCTCGCAGAACTGGACCACTCGATCACCGAGCTGTGGACCTGAGTGCTGCCAGCGGGCGGTAAACCCGGGGAGGAGTCGGCTTCCTGACGGTCCCGGGGCTTGGCGGTCCCGGGGCTGGGGGCTGGGCGCCCCCGGGGACGTGTGGCGCGCTCCGCCCCGGTGACTACGCCGGCGCGACCCCACTGCTCGGCATCGCCCCGTCCGCGGTGGTGCGCGCCTGCGGCCCCCGCCTCCCGTACGACACGAGCACCCACACCGTCAGGGCGAGTGCCGCCATGAGCAGCACGAACGCGGACCAGCCCACCAGCCCCACCGCGAGCGCGCCGAGCACACCGTGCAGTACGGCGGCGCAGACCAGGAGGGTGTGGGCGAACCGGCCGGGCGCCCGGTCGCGTACGCCCGTCCGGAAGGCCACCAGCGCGCACGCCCCCAGGAAGACACCGAGGGCGAGCCCCGCCCCCCAGGTCGCGGTGACCATCGTGCCGGGCGCCAGGCCATCCAGGGACATGTTCTGCCCCTCGACGACCAGCGCGAGGACCCCGTGGATCGCCACCGCCCCCACGGCCTCCACCAGCAGCACTCCCGCGGTCACCACGGCCACCGTTCGACGCCCCATGCTGCCCACCCCTTCGTCACCGCCGACTCACCGCGGACCCACCGCCGACGGACACGGCGAATCCCCGCACGTTACTAACGGGTAGAAAGGGAGACAAGGCTTTGCGCAAAGGCCGAACACGCTCGGTCACGCCGCAAAGAATCATTCGCCCATTCGTAGGGACTCCACAAAGAAACCCATTCTTCGGCTGGCCCCTCGAACAGAGACCTCTACCACATATCGGGGCTAGTGTTCGGAGAGGAAACCCGCCGCACCACGGTTCGACAAGGGGTTTCCTGCTGTGCGTGCGTCTTGGATAACGCTCTGTGTGGGCAAGCTCACCCTTGTGGACGGGTCGAAAGGCCGTGTCGGCAGTCCCTAAACTCAGCGTGATCCGGGAAGCCATCGAAGTCATCGGCACGGTGACCTTTCGAGCGCCCTGGCTCGGGTGTGTCCGACCAGGGTCCCCGGGGCCGCCCCCCGGGAAAAACACTGCAAGGAGGGAGCCATCGTGCGCAAGGTGCTCATCGCCAATCGAGGCGAAATCGCTGTCCGGGTCGCCCGTGCCTGCCGGGACGCCGGGATCGCAAGCGTAGCCGTCTACGCGGACCCGGACCGGGACGCGCTGCACGTCCGCGCGGCCGACGAGGCGTTCGCCCTCGGTGGTGACACGCCGGCCGCCAGCTATCTCGACATGGCCAAGGTGCTTCAGGCCGCGAAGGACTCCGGCGCGGACGCCATTCACCCCGGATACGGATTCCTTTCGGAGAACGCCGAATTCGCGCAGGCCGTCCTGGACGCCGGTCTCATCTGGATCGGCCCGCCGCCGTCAGCCATTCGCGACCTCGGTGACAAGGTCGCCGCCCGCCACATCGCCCAGCGCGCCGGCGCCCCCCTCGTGGCAGGAACCCCCGACCCGGTCTCGGGGGCCGATGAGGTCGTGGCGTTCGCCAAGGAGCACGGCCTGCCCATCGCGATCAAGGCCGCGTTCGGCGGTGGCGGTCGTGGTCTGAAGGTGGCCCGCACCCTGGAAGAGGTGCCCGAGCTCTACGACTCCGCCGTACGTGAGGCGGTCGCCGCCTTCGGCCGCGGGGAGTGCTTCGTCGAGCGTTACCTCGACAAACCGCGTCACGTCGAGACCCAGTGCCTGGCCGACAGCCACGGCAACGTCGTGGTCGTCTCGACCCGTGACTGCTCGCTCCAGCGCCGCCACCAGAAGTTGGTCGAGGAGGCGCCCGCACCCTTCCTCAGCGACGAGCAGAACGCCCAGCTCTACTCCGCGTCCAAGGCCATCCTCAAGGAGGCCGGATACGTGGGCGCGGGCACGGTGGAGTTCCTCGTGGGGGTCGACGGCACGATCTCCTTCCTCGAAGTGAACACCCGTCTCCAGGTGGAGCACCCCGTCACCGAAGAGGTCACCGGCATCGACCTCGTACGCGAGATGTTCCGGATCGCCGACGGCGAGGCCCTCGGCTACGACGACCCACCGATGCGCGGCCACTCCTTCGAGTTCCGCATCAACGGCGAGGACCCGGGCCGCAACTTCCTGCCCGCCCCCGGCACGGTCACCGTCTTCAGCCCGCCGAGCGGCCCCGGTGTGCGGCTGGACGCGGGAGTGGAGTCGGGCAGTGTGATCGGCCCCGCGTGGGACTCGCTGCTCGCCAAGCTGGTCATCACGGGCGCCACCCGGGAGCAGGCGCTCCAGCGTGCCGCGCGCGCCCTGGCCGAGTTCACCGTCGATGGCATGGCCACCGCCATCCCCTTCCACCGTGCGGTCGTCACCGACCCGGCGTTCACCAGTGACCCGTTCCGGGTGCACACCCGGTGGATCGAGACCGAGTTCGTCAATGAGATCCCGGCCTTCGCCGCGGCCACCGACACCGAAGCGGAGGACGAGACGGGCCGGGAGACGGTCGTCGTCGAGGTCGGCGGAAAGCGACTTGAGGTCTCCCTGCCCGCGTCGCTCGGCATGACCCTGGCCCGCACCGGTCTCGCCGCCGGTGCCCGTCCCAAGCGGCGGGCGGCGAAGAAGTCCTCGTCCGCGGCCTCCGGTGACACCCTCGCCTCTCCGATGCAGGGCACCATCGTGAAGGTGGCCGTCGAGGAGGGCCAGGAGGTCAACGAGGGCGATCTGATCGTCGTCCTGGAGGCCATGAAGATGGAGCAGCCCCTGAACGCGCACCGCGCGGGCACGGTCAAGGGACTGAGTGCCGAGGTCGGCGCGTCCATCTCGTCCGGCGCCGTCATCTGCGAGATCAAGGACTGACACCGGCACCTCATCCGGCGCCGATCATCACCGTGTGACGACGAGCCCGCCCGAAGCCGTTCGGCTTCGGGCGGGCTCTGTCAACTGCCCCAGCAGCGGGCACGACCGATGGCATCCTTGGTCCCGGGGCTGACCCAGGGAGGGTGGTAACGGATGGCGACTGATACGGCGGCGGGCGGGGCACGGACGGGCGACGACCCGTTGCGTCCGCACACCGACCCGTGGTCCGGCGAGTGCGTCTCGCCGACCGGGTCGGCCGCGAGCCCGACCGCCACCCGGGACGACACGCCCTCCGGTGCCGTGCGCCCGATGCGCGCCGATGCCCGGCGCAACTACGAACGGCTGCTCGTCGAGGCCCGTACCGTCTTCTCCCAGCAGGGCACGGACGCCGCGCTGGAGGAGATCGCCCGTCGATCGGGGGTGGGCATCGGCACGCTCTACCGCCACTTCCCCAACCGCCAGGCGATCATGAACGCCGTCTTCCAGGAGGCCAAGACCGCGCTCCTGGAGCATTCACGGGAGTTGGCCCACGCCGAACAGCCGTGCGGCGCGCTGATCGAGTGGCTGCGCGCCCTGATCTCCCATGCGAGCGAGTACCGGGGGCTGGCCGGGGCCCTGATGTCGGCCTCCCGCGACGAGACGCTCGCGTTGTCGCAGTGCTGCGTCCCGCTGGCCGAGGCGGGTAACACCCTGCTCGCGCGGGCACGGGAGCGCGGGGCCGTGCGCGCGGACGTCTCCATCGACGATCTGATGCAGTTGACGAACGCGATCGCGCTCGCCGCCGAACAGGCACCCGACGATCCCGAACTACCGGACCGTCTGCTGCTCCTGACCCTGCACGGGCTACGGGACGATCGACGGGCCTACGCCTCCGCGACCGCGTCGACCCGATAGCGCTCGACGACCTCGGCCCCGTCCTCCACGCTTGCGTTCTCGTGGTGGACGGGGCCGATGCCCTTCTGACTGGTGCTCAGCAGGACTTCGGAGCTTCCCAGATCAACAACTACGGGATCGGCAGCTCCGAGACTGGCGGCTCCGAGACTGGCGGCTCCGCGATCGACGCCTCAGCGTCGGCGCAGATCGGCCACCCGGGCCCGCCGCTCGATCGCACCCGAACCTGCACCCGGCTCCAGCCCGCCCGCCGCGCTCAACCGCGTCGGCCCGGGGCCGGCCCCACCGCGTGTACGACGCTGACCGGGCAACGGCACCTCACGACGAGAGCGCCCCGGAGCCGTGTCGGCGTCGGAGCCGGGGTCACCCGAACCGGCGATGGCGATCTGCACACCCTGGTCGGCGAGGGCCTGGAGTTCCGTCGCGGCACGATCGTCGTGGGGCGGCGGCTCATCGGTGACCAGACGGGTGATCACATCGGTGGGCACCGTCTGGAACATCGTGTCGGCGCCGAGTTTGGTGTGGTCGGCGAGGACCACCACTTCGGCTGCGGCCTGCACCAGCGCCCGATCGACGCTGGCGGAGAGCATGTTAGAGGTGGAGAGCCCCCGTTCGGCGGTGAGCCCGCTCCCGGAGAGGAAGGCACGCGAGACCCGCAGGCCCTGGAGGGACTGTTCGGCGCCGCTGCCCACGAGCGCGTAGTTGGAGCCCCTCAGGGTGCCGCCGGTCATCACGACTTCGACGCGATTGGCATGGGCCAGTGCCTGGGCGACCAGCAGGGAATTGGTGACGACGGTCAGACCGGGAATGCGAGCCAGCCTGCGGGCCAGCTCCTGTGTGGTCGTACCGGCTCCGACGACGATGGCCTCGCCTTCCTCGACGAGGCTCGCGGCGAGATCGGCGATGGCCGTCTTCTCCGCGGTGGCGGACAGCGATTTCTGCGGGAACCCGGACTCCCTGGTGAAACCGCCCGGTAGCACCGCACCGCCGTGCCGGCGGTCGAGGAGTCCCTCTGCCTCCAGTGCCCGCACGTCGCGTCGTACGGTCACTTCGGAGGTCTGGACGACGCGGGCGAGCTCACGGAGCGATACGGCTCCGTTGGCGCGCACCATTTCTAGGATCAGTTGGCGACGTTCTGCAGCGAACACGAAACTGACAGTAACCTGCGCGGCCGATAGTTTTCAGCAGTATGCGCCGAATAACAAGTATTGCGCTCAGCAAGGGCTGCCAAGTGGTATACGCAAGCGCATAGTTGATCGCTCACCGAGGGAAGTGCCCGGGGTTCGGTGGATTTCGTCCCCCCGGGCGTCGGTACCTCAGCCCTCGCCTGCGGATTTGCGGGTGTGCAACTGCCGTGCGACCTCGGCGATCGACCCCGACAGGGACGGGTAGACGGTGAAGGCGTTTGCGATCTGTTCCACCGTCAAGTTGTTGTCGACCGCGATCGAGATGGGGTGGATCAGTTCGCTCGCCCGGGGTGCGACGACACAGCCGCCGACCACGATCCCGGTACCGGGGCGGGCGAAGATCTTGACGAAACCGTCCCGGATGCCCTGCATCTTGGCCCGTGGGTTGCGCAGCAGCGGCAGCTTCACCACCCGCGCATCGATCCGACCGGCGTCGACGTCCGCCTGGGTGTATCCGACGGTCGCGATCTCCGGATCGGTAAACACATTCGAAGAGACCGTCTTGAGGTTGAGCGGGGTCACCGCGTCACCCAGGAAGTGGTACATCGCGATCCGGCCCTGCATGGCTGCGACGGAGGCGAGGGCGAAGATCCCCGTCACGTCACCGGCCGCGTACACGCCCGGTGCGCTGGTCCGGGAGACCCGGTCCGTCCAGATGTGACCGGACTCCTTGAGGCGCACGCCCGCTTCCTCCAGGCCCATGCCCGCGGTGTTGGGGATCGCGCCGACGGCCATCAGGCAGTGGCTGCCGGAGATGACCCGACCGTCCGAGAGCGTGACCTCCACCCGGTCGCCGACCCGCTTGGCGGACTCGGCGCGGGAGCGGGCCATGACGTTCATGCCGCGGCGCCGGAAGACGTCCTCCAGGACCGCTGCGGCGTCCGGGTCCTCCCCGGGGAGCACCCGGTCTCGTGAGGAGACGAGGGTGACGCGCGAGCCGAGCGCCTGGTAGGCACCGGCGAACTCGGCACCGGTGACACCGGAGCCGACCACGATCAGTTCCTCGGGCAGTTCGTCGAGGTCGTAGACCTGGGTCCAGTTGAGGATGCGCTCGCCGTCGGGGAGGGCGTCCGGGATCTCCCGGGGGTGACCGCCGGTCGCGATCAGCACCGCGTCCGCGGTGAGCGTCTCCTCGCTGCCGTCAGCGGCCCGCACGACGACCTTGCGGGAGCCGTCCATGGCCTGCTGGCCCTCCAGCCGGCCCCGACCCCGCAGCACCCGGGCGCCCGCCCGGGTGACCGATGCGGTGATGTCGTGCGACTGTGCGAGGGCGAGCCGTTTGACGCGTCGGTTCACCTTGCCGAGATCGACGCCGACCACGCGGGCGGCCTGCTCCATCGGCGGGGTGTCGTCGGCGACGATGATGCCCAGTTCCTCGTACGAGGAGTCGAAGGTGGTCATCACCTCGGCCGTGGCGATGAGGGTCTTGGACGGTACGCAGTCGGTCAGCACGGAGGCGCCACCGAGCCCGTCGCAGTCGACGACGGTCACCTCCGCGCCTAGTTGGGCGCCCACCAGGGCCGCCTCGTATCCGCCGGGTCCGCCGCCGATGATCACGATCCGGGTCACTGGGGTTACGCCTCGCGCTCTCGTTGTGCCGGGTGGGGGGAGTTCCCGCTGGACTGGAGTACGTACACCATTGTCCCGCACGCATCAAGCATCGCGCCCCCGGGGCCCGGATTCGGCCCAGTGGCCTTCGCCACGTCGGGAAAGGCGTTCACCGCCACCCCTCCCGTACCCTCAATCCCATGTCGCTCTACGCCGCGTACGCCGGCAACCTCGACGCGCGGCTGATGACCCGCCGCGCACCGCACTCACCGCTGCGCGGCACGGGCTGGCTCAACGGCTGGCGGCTGACGTTCGGCGGCGAGCAGATGGGCTGGGAAGGCGCGCTGGCCACCATCGTGGAAGCGCCGCGCTCGCAGGTCTTCGTCGCGCTGTACGACATCGCTCCGATGGACGAGGACTCGATGGATCGTTGGGAGGGTGTCGGCATGGACATCTACCGGCGGATGCGGGTGCGGGTGCACACGCTGGACGGTGAGGAACCCGCCTGGGTGTACGTGCTCAACGGCTACGAGGGCGGGCTGCCGTCCGCCCGCTATCTGGGCGAGATCGCGGATGCCGCCGACTCGGCCGGGGCGCCCCACGACTATGTGATGGAGCTGCGCAAGCGCCCTTGTTGAGCGACGCCGACAGCCCCGCCGGTGCCTCGTACGGTCACCGGCGGTGCTTCGTGCGGTCGCCCGCCAGCAGCCTCCGGAGCGGCTCATGGTCGTCGGAGGCACGGCCTCCCCCACCCGGACCGCGGGGCTTCGCGTCCGACAAGCGGACCGTGTTCCTTCGCTCTGGGCACGGCGTCCGGGGGGCGCCGGTCTGATGGGTGGTCATGCGCGCGGGCCGCGCATCGGACGTCCCAACCCGGCACCACCGGCCACATCGACGCGCCCGGGGGCCGGGGCCGCCCCGCCCCGGGCCGCCCTGACTCCGTCCGGCCCGGCCCGCTGAACCGGCCGTCGCGCGTCCCGTTCCCGCCCACCGGGGGCAGCCCGCCCCACATCGCCCCTAACCCACCTCAACCCGCACCCATCCCTTTGGGGCCCTGGTCAGCACACTCGCCGTCGCCACCTCGCCGGAAACGACAACACAACGATCCGGGAGGTGATGGCCACAACATCTACGCGCGTAGGGAAACTCCGGCTACCCTCATTCGCGTGAACGCAACTGTGAAGCCGGATACCAACGGCGCTACCGCCTCTCCCCTCGACATGGCCGATGCCGCAGCCGCGCGACTGCGCGAGCTGACCGGCGCCGAGACCCACGACGTCGCCCTGGTGATGGGCTCCGGCTGGGCACCCGCCGTGGACGCGCTCGGCTCGCCCGAGGCCGAGTTCCCGGTCACCGAGCTGCCCGGCTTCCCGCCGCCCGCCGTCCAGGGCCACGGCGGCAAGATCCGCTCGTACCGCATTGGTGCCAAGCGGGTGCTGGTCTTCCTCGGCCGTACGCACTTCTACGAGGGCCGGGGCGTCGCCGCCGTCGCCCACGGGGTGCGCACGGCGGTGTCCGCGGGCTGCAAGACCGTGGTGCTCACCAATGGCTGCGGCGGTCTGCGCGAGGGCATGAGCCCCGGTCAGCCGGTGCTGATCAGCGACCACATCAACCTCACGGCGGCCTCTCCGATCGTGGGCGCGAACTTCGTGGACCTGACCGACGTGTACTCGCCGCGGCTGCGCGCGCTGTGCAAGGAGATCGACTCCTCGCTGGAGGAGGGGGTCTACGTGCAGTTCACCGGCCCGCACTACGAGACGCCCGCCGAGATCAACATGGTCCGGGTGATGGGCGGCGACCTGGTGGGCATGTCGACCGTGCTGGAGGCCATCGCGGCACGGGAGGCGGGCGCCGAGGTCCTCGGGATCTCCCTCGTCACCAACCTGGCCGCCGGCCTGTCGGGCGAGCCGCTGAACCACGAAGAGGTGCTCCAGGCCGGCAGGGACTCGGCGTCGCGCATGGGTGAACTGCTGACCCGGGTCCTGGAACGAATCTAGGGGCTTCGGGCGCCTCCTGGGGCAGCCCTGCGTCGGATGGCAGGAACCGGGTAGCAGAGCCAGCAGTCATCCGCCCCTCAGCACGGGCACGTACGCCGGGCAGCGGTCGGCCCCCACCGACCGCGCCCCGGCCGGCCCGGTACGCACCCGTTCCCCGCAGCGCTGCGAGAAGGCGCCGACCCGTCAGCGGCGCCGGCACCCAACCCAGCACCCGCACCCAGCACCCAGCACCCAGCACCCAGCACCCAGACGATCCGCGGGTCCACCGCACGGGCGCCCCGATCCGGAACAGACTGGCCCTGCCCCTCCCACCGGCCGACCCCCGAGAGTTTCAGTCCCACACAGATCATGAGAGGCGGAGCGACCGTGCAGCAGCAGGACCTGATCGCCCGGGCCCGGACGTGGCTCGCGGAGGACCCGGACCCCGAGACACGGGCCGAACTGGCCGAGCTGATCGAAGCGGAGCGGCTGGACGAGTTGGCGGCGCGCTTCAGCGGCACGCTCCAGTTCGGGACGGCCGGGCTGCGCGGCGAACTCGGCGCGGGCCCGATGCGGATGAACCGCGCCGTCGTCATCCGGGCGGCTGCCGGCCTCGCCGCGTATCTGCGCGCCCAGGGCCACGGCGAGTACGCGCCGCACCCGAAGAGCAGCGGCCTGGTCGTCATCGGTTACGACGCCCGGTACCGGTCAGCCGACTTCGCCCGGGACACGGCCGCCGTGATGGTGGCGGCCGGGCTGCGCGCCGCGGTGCTCCCCCGCCCGCTGCCGACGCCCGTCCTGGCGTTCGCAATAAGGGAACTGGGCGCCGTGGCCGGCGTCGAGGTGACGGCGAGTCACAATCCGCCGCGGGACAACGGCTACAAGGTCTATCTCGGTGACGGCTCCCAGATCGTGCCGCCCGCGGACGTGGAGATCGCCGCCGAGATCGCCGCGATCCGCAGTCTCTACGACGTGCCGCTGGCCGAGTCGGGCTGGGCAACCCTCGGGGACGAGGTCCTGGACGCCTATCTGGCCCGTACCGACGCGGTCCTGACCGAGGGCAGCCCCCGTACCGCGGAGGTCGTCTACACGGCGATGCACGGCGTCGGCAAGGACGTGCTGCTCGCGGCGTTCGCCCGGGCCGGATTCCCCGCGCCCGTGCTCGTGGCCGAGCAGGCGGAGCCCGATCCGGCATTCCCGACGGTCGCGTTCCCCAACCCGGAGGAGCCGGGGGCGATGGACCTGTCCTTCGCGACCGCGCGCCGGGCGGCCCCGGACCTCGTCATCGCCAATGACCCGGACGCGGACCGCTGCGCCGTCGCCGTCCCCGACCCGGAAACGGCAGCCGGCTGGCGGATGCTGCGCGGCGACGAGGTGGGCGCCCTGCTCGCGGCCCATCTCGTACGCTCCGGAGCGCGCGGCACCTTCGCGGAGTCCATCGTCTCGTCATCCTTGCTGGGCCGGATCGCGGACGCGGCCGGACTGCCGTACGAGGAGACGCTGACCGGATTCAAGTGGATCGCCCGCGTCGACGGCCTGCGGTACGGCTACGAGGAGGCCCTCGGCTACTGCGTGGACCCCGACGGCGTCCGCGACAAGGACGGCATCACCGCCGCCCTGCTGGTCACCGAACTGGCGTCGGTCCTCAAGGAGGAGGGGCGCACGCTCACCGATCTGCTGGACGACCTCGCCGTACAGCACGGTCTGCACGCCACGGACCAGTTGTCGGTGCGCGTCGATGACCTGGGCGTCATCGCCGAGGCCATGCGGACGCTGCGCGAGCGGCCCCCGACCGAGCTCGCGGGACTGCGGGTCACGAGCGCCGAGGATCTGGCTGAGTCGTCTGAGTCCTCTGGGAGGCCGGCGAAGCTGCCTCCGACGGACGGTCTGCGGTACCGCCTCGGCGGCGATTTCACGGCCCGGGTGATCGTCCGCCCGAGCGGCACCGAGCCCAAGCTCAAGTGCTACCTGGAAGTCGTGGTGCCGGTCGCGGACGCCGACGGCCTGCCCGCCGCCCGCACGCGCGCCGACGACGTCCTCACCGCGTTGAAGCGGGACTTCGCTACGGCGGCGGGCCTGTAGGTAGGGCCGTTCGAGCCTTCGGAGAGCGTCCGAACAGCCGATCGCGCGGCGCCGCGCCCGGCGGACCGTACGGGTGAATCTCGTCCGGATCCGTCGGAGCGCGACCCGCTGTGCGGACCACGCGGGCAATGGTGGCCCGGTAATCCCCACGGATTCAGTCCCTCCGGATTCCGAGGAGCAGCCGCCGTTGTCCCCCGCCGCGACCATCCGTGCCTTCGTCCCCGCCTCCCGTCGGCCCCCGGCCCCGGGAGGCGGCGGCGCGCCGGGGGTGCGCGGACGGCTGCTGCGGTCGCTGCGGTACGCGGCGCCGGCCCTCGGCGGCTATCTGGCGGTACGGCTGTGCGGTCTCGCCGTCCTGGTCAGGCTCTCCGCGGCGACGGGCGACGGCGTCTGGCGGACGCTGGCCGCCTCCTGGGACTCGAACTGGTACCTGGGGATCGCCGATCACGGCTACACCGACACCCTCGGCACCCGGGTCAACGAGAACAACCTGGCCTTCTTCCCCCTCTACCCACTGCTGGTGAAGGTCTTCGCTGCCGTGACTCCGGGCTCCCGCGCCTCGGTGGGCCTCGCCCTCGCGATCGGCTGCTCGTTCATCGCCGCCTGGGGGGTGTTCGCGGTCGGGGCACGGCTCTACGGCAGGCGTACGGGGATCTTCCTGACCGTTCTGTGGGGCGCGCTGCCGGTCGGGGTCGTGCAGTGGATGGGGTACACCGAGTCGCCGTTCACCGCGCTGGCAGCCTGGGCGCTGTACGCGGTGCTGACGGGCCGCTGGCTGTGGGCGGGCACGCTGGCTTCGCTGGCCGGTCTGACCCGTCCGACGGGAATCGCGGTCGCCGCTGCGGTGACGTTGGCGGCAGTCCTGTCCCTGCGCCGCTCCCCGCCCGGCACGCGCTGGCGGGCGGTGACCGGCGCGGTGATCGCCCCGCTGGGTTGGCTGGCGTTCCTGGGCTGGGTGGGGCTGCGGGTGGGCCGACTGGACGGGTACTTCGCCGTCCAGCGCCTCTGGAAGAACGAGTGGGACGGCGGCCGGGCGACCCTGCTGGAATTGCGTCAGCAGTTCCTGTACGCAGCCGAACCGCCGCTGTTCCTGCTGCTGGTCTCCACCGTCCTCGTCCTGTCCACGGTCCTGTACGCCCTCGGCGTCGCCGACCGGCAGCCCGTCGCGCTGCTGGTCTTCACCGGGGTGCTGCTGGTGGTGGTGCTGGGCAGCGCGGGCGTGTACTTCCCGCGGGCGCGCTTCCTGCTGCCGGGCTTTCCGCTGCTGCTGCCCGTGGCACGGGGGCTGGCGAGGGCACGACGTGCGGTGACCGCATGGGTGGTGCTGGGTACGGCGACGCTGGTGTCTGCCTGGTCGGGCGCACACATGCTGCTGGTCTGGCAGGGACCGCCCTGAGGGACCGGCCCAGAGCTGACGGCGCGTTCCGGTCCGGGCTCGCCCGACCCAGCTGACCGCCCCGGGCTGTCCGACGGCTCCGAGCAATCTGAGCTGTCTGGGCTATCCGACGACGAACAGCACGATCATCAGGACGGCACCGACGGCGGCGGGCACGATCAGCTCGAACGCCCAGCGGGTCCGCGGCTCGCCCTGGGCACTCGCCCGACCGGCGTTGTGCTCGATCAGACCCCGGAGATCGCTGATGGTCTGATCGGCGGGAGCCAGTTGGGTGCCGTGGTCGGGCAACTGGGTGCCGACGGTGTTGGCGCGCCCCGCCTTCGCCCGCTCCTCCCGCTCCCGCCGCCGAGCCGCACGGTTGCGCTGCCGCAGCGACACGGGCACGGCCCACAGCTGGAACTTGTCGCCCGCCTTCGTCCAGACCTCACTGGAGTAGCCCGCGCGGAAGTCCTCGATGGCGCCCCAGGGCAGATGGACAGTGCGGAAGGGGTTGCGGATCAGCACCCGGTCATCGCTGACCATCACGGCCGGCCGAATGCTGAGGGCGACCACCAGCGGCACCACCAGCAGCACGGCGGCCACGGCGAACCAGGGCGTACGACCGGCGCCGCGGACGATCGCGTCGATGGCGAGCCAGCCGATGAGACCGAGCAGCAGGGTGCCGCCGATGATCCCGCCGAGCGATCGGTAGACGCGATCGGCGTACGTGGGCTCCACTGGCGACTTCGGGCTGCTCATACCCCGATTCTGCCCCACGAGCCCCGCAGACCGCGCTCGGGGCGCCCGCCCCACGGCGTACGGGCCCACGACACGGTGCTGTGCCCCTGACCGGCGCGCGGGTCAGGGGCACAGCGCTCTGTTCGTGGTCCTACTCGCCGAAGGACCAGCCGAAGCCGTTCTCCGCGAATCCGGGAAGCCCCACCTCGGTGGGACCGAACACCTTCGCGCCCACCACGGTGCTGCCCTGCGCCGAGCCGGGCAGCAGCGAGATGCGTCCCTGGTCCCTGTTCGCCTTCGGGGCACCGACGAGGAGGTCGGCGCGGCGGTCGCCGTTGAGGTCCGTCAGCTTCACCGCGGCGCCGAACATGTCGTAGACGTGGTTGCCCGCTGTGCCGACCGCGGCCTGGTCGTAGACCTTGCCGCCCGTACCGGTGAGACCCTTCGGGGATCCGAGGAGGGTGGTCACCTCGCCAGCGCGGGGGCCCTCGTCGTAGTCGGCGGTGGCTCCGACAGCGACGTCGGCGTAGCCGTCACCGTTGATGTCGTCGACCGCCACTGACCGGCCGAAGGCGTCGTAGTCCTCGCTGACGCCCGGCACTCCTTCGGTGTCCTGGGAGAGCACCTGCACGGGCCGGGTGGTCGACTGGCCGTTCTTGCCGCCGTAGACGACGGAGATCTGTCCCGCCGCCTTGAGCCCCGCGGGGGAGACATGGGCCTGGCCGACCACGATGTCCGCGTGCCCGTCCTTGTCGAGGTCGCCGACGGCGGTCCGGCCCGCACCGTGACTCTCCAACAGCTTCCCCTGGGCGTCCGTGAGGTTGCCGGCCCTGACCAACCCCTTCGCGGTGCCCCGGTGGACCTCGATGCGGCTGAGGGTGCCGCGGCCCGAGAAGACCTGCACCACCAGGTCGGAGATGCCGTCTCCGGTCACATCGCCGCTGTCGAGGGACGGGTGCACATAGGTTTGGCCGTCCTTCAGTCCAAGACTGACCGTGGACTTCGGCTTGCCCTGGCGGGTGATGGGCCCGTAGAGAACGTCGCCGCCGCGGCCCTGGCTGTAGTCACCGGTCGCCAGATCCGTCTTGCCGTCGCCGTTGAAGTCCCCCGCCGCAAGGGCGGTGCCGCGGCGGACGTCGGGGCCGGTGATCGCGAGTTGCTTCACCGTGGTGGCACCGTGCTTGACGAGTCCGTTTCTGCCGCCCCAGATGATCACGGTCTGACCGGCATTGCGGCGGTAGACACCGCCGATGGTCATGTCCTCACCGCTGATGGAAACGGCCAGGTCGGCGTAGCCGTCCCCGTCGTAGTCCCCGGAGACCGCCTGGGCTCCGAAGCGGTCTGCGTACTCAGAGGAGCCGGGGACCCCCGCACTCTCCTGGCTGATGATCTGGCGCTTGCCGGGGTCGACGCCCTTGGCGGAGCCGTAGAGCACGACGACGGCGCCACCGGAGGCGGGTGCACCGGACGGTGCGTTCGTGGGTGCGGTGATGACGAGGTCGCGGTAGCCGTCACGGTTGAAGTCCGCCGCGTTCTTCGGGGCTGTCTTCGCCGCCGACGGGGTCGCGACGGCGGGTGTGACGGCGCCGGCGAGGCAGGCGGACGTCACGGCGATCGCGGTGACGAGCGTGCGCTTGCGCAAGGTGTGTTCCCCCAGACATAGATCAACGATCTTCGCATTCACGCAGGAGACCCCTGAAGCCGACAGAAGGTTGCACACCACACCGGTTGCCCAGCCCGTCCAACGCACGGGGCGATCGCCGGCCGGTGGTGAAGTGGTCACCCGTCACCACACAGGTGGCCCATGAATCACCCCCACCCCCCTGTACAGGCTGCTACGCGCGTAGATATGCTCATCTGGTGAGCATGTCCACCAATACCCTCGCCCTCCCGGACGTCACCGCCTCCGACCAGGCACTTCGCCGCTTCCTCCATGGGCTGCCCGGTGTCGACCCCGTCGGTCTCGAAGCCCGGGCCGCCTCCCTCGGGACACGGTCGATCAAGACCACCGCCAAGGCGTACGCGATCGACCTCGCCATCTCGATGATCGACCTCACCACGCTCGAAGGCGCCGACACCCCCGGCAAGGTCCGCTCCCTCGCCGCCAAGGCCGTGCGGCCCGATCCGACCGACCGGGACACGCCCGCCACCGCCGCCGTCTGCGTCTATCCGGACATGGTCGCCACCGCCAAGGAGTCGCTGAAGGGCTCCGGCGTCAAGGTCGCCTCCGTCGCCACGGCCTTCCCCGCCGGGCGCGCGGCGCTCGACGTGAAGCTGGCCGACACCCGGGACGCGGTCGCGGCCGGAGCCGACGAGATCGACATGGTCATCGACCGCGGTGCCTTCCTCGCCGGGAAGTACCTGAAGGTGTACGACGAGATCCGCGCGGTCAAGGAAGCCTCCGGTTCGGCCCGGCTGAAGGTCATCTTCGAAACCGGTGAGCTCTCCACGTACGACAACATCCGGCGAGCGTCCTGGCTCGGGATGATCGCGGGCGCCGACTTCATCAAGACGTCGACCGGCAAGGTCGCGGTGAACGCCACCCCCTCGAACACCCTCCTCATGCTGGAGGCCGTGCGCGACTTCCGGCAGCAGACCGGGGTACAGGTGGGAGTGAAGCCCGCGGGCGGCATCCGCACCACCAAGGACGCGATCAAGTTCCTCGTCCTGGTCAACGAGACCGTCGGCGCGGACTGGCTGGACAACCACTGGTTCCGCTTCGGCGCCTCCAGTCTGCTGAACGATCTGCTGATGCAGCGCCAGAAGCTGGCCACCGGCCGCTACTCCGGCCCCGACTACGTGACTGTGGACTGAGCGGACATGACCAAGCCCTTTGAGTACGCCCCCGCCCCCGAGTCGCGGGCGATCGTCGACATCGCCCCCTCGTACGGACTGTTCATCGACGGCGAGTTCGTCGAGTCCACGGGCGCGGACCGCAACAAGACCGTCTCCCCCGCCACCGAAGAAGTCCTCGCGGAGTACGTCCAGGCCAACGCCGAGGACGTCGACCGAGCCGTGAAGGCCGCTCGCAGAGCGTTCGAGAAGTGGTCGGCACTGCCCGGCGCCGAGCGGGCGAAGTACCTGTTCCGCATCGCCCGGATCATCCAGGAGCGCAGCCGTGAGTTGGCCGTTCTGGAGACCTTGGACAACGGCAAGCCGATCAAGGAGACCCGGGACGCCGACCTCCCCCTGGTCGCCGCCCACTTCTTCTACTACGCGGGCTGGGCCGACAAGCTCGACCACGCGGGCTACGGCGCGAACCCCCGCCCCCTCGGGGTCGCGGGCCAGGTCATTCCGTGGAACTTCCCGCTGTTGATGCTGGCGTGGAAGATCGCCCCGGCGCTCGCCACCGGCAACACGGTGGTGCTGAAGCCCGCCGAGACCACTCCCCTGTCCGCCCTCTTCTTCGCGGACATCTGCCGTCAGGCGGGGCTGCCGAAGGGCGTCGTCAACATCGTCACGGGCGACGGCCGCACCGGTACGGCGCTGGTGCAGCACCCGGGGATCAACAAGGTCGCGTTCACCGGTTCCACCGGGGTCGGCCGGGCGATCGCCCGCGAACTCGCGGGCACGGACAAGAAGCTGACGCTGGAGCTCGGCGGCAAGGGCGCGAACATCGTCTTCGACGACGCACCCGTGGACCAGGCAGTCGAGGGCATCGTCAACGGCATCTTCTTCAACCAGGGCCAGGTCTGCTGCGCGGGCTCCCGGCTGCTGGTCCAGGAGTCCGTCCAGGAAGAGGTGCTGGACTCCCTCAAGCGCCGGCTGTCCACGCTGCGCCTCGGTGACCCGCTCGACAAGAACACCGACATCGGCGCGATCAACTCCGCCCAACAGCTCGCCCGGATCACCGCACTCGCCGAAACGGGCGAGGCGGAGGGCGCCGAGCGCTGGTCCGCGCCCTGCGAGCTGCCGTCGTCCGGCTACTGGTTCGCGCCCACGCTGTTCACGAACGTGACGCAGGCGCACACCGTCGCCCGCGACGAGATCTTCGGCCCGGTGCTCTCCGTCCTGACGTTCCGCACGCCGGACGAGGCCGTCGCCAAGGCAAACAACAGCCAGTACGGGCTGTCGGCCGGCATCTGGACCGAGAAGGGCTCCCGCATCCTCGCGGTGGCGAGCAAGCTCAGGGCGGGTGTCGTCTGGGCCAATACGTTCAACAAGTTCGATCCGACCTCGCCGTTCGGCGGCTACAAGGAGTCGGGCTTCGGCCGTGAAGGCGGCCGTCACGGCCTGGAGGCGTACCTCGATGTCTGAGCGCAATGACCGTCTGAGCGTGTTCAAGACCTACAAGCTGTACGTCGGGGGCAAGTTCCCCCGCTCCGAGAGCGGCCGGGTGTACGAGGTGACGACGAAGACGTCAGCCGCCGGCGCGGCGGACAAGGACAAGAGCAACGGCAAGGGCAAGGACCACGGCAAGGGCGTCTGGCTGGCCAACGCTCCCCTGTCGTCGCGCAAGGACGCCCGGGACGCGGTGGTCGCGGCCCGCAAGGCGTTCGGCGGCTGGTCCGGGGCGACCGCGTACAACCGCGGGCAGATCCTCTACCGCATCGCCGAGATGCTGGAGGGCCGCCGCGAGCAGTTCGTGCGCGAAGTGGCGGACGCGGAAGGGCTGTCCAAGTCCAAGGCCGCCGCCCAGGTGGACGCCGCGATCGACCGCTGGGTCTGGTACGCGGGCTGGACCGACAAGCTCGCCCAGGTCCTGGGCGGTGCGAACCCGGTCGCGGGTCCCTACTTCAACCTCTCCACGCCCGAGCCGACCGGTGTGGTGGCCGTGCTCGCGCCGCAGGAGTCGTCGTTCCTCGGGCTGGTCTCGGTCGTCGCCCCGGTGATCGCAGCCGGCAACACGACCGTGGTGATCGCCAGCGAGCGGGCGCCCCTGCCTGCCCTGTCCCTCGGCGAGGTGCTGGCCACATCCGATCTGCCGGGCGGAGTGGTCAACATCCTCTCGGGCCGTACGGGCGAGATCGCGGCCCCGCTCGCCGCGCACCTCGACGTCAACGGGATCGACCTCACCGGAGCCGATGCGGTGCTGGCCAAGGAGTTGGAGATCGCGGCCGCTGAGAACCTCAAGCGGGTGCTGCGTCCGGCCCCGCTGGACCTCGCCGCCGATCCCGGCACCCACCGGATGACGGCCTTCCTGGAGACCAAGACGGTCTGGCACCCGACGGGCGCCCTGGGCACGTCCGGCGCTTCGTACTGACACGGTCGACCCAACACGGTCGACGCATCCCACGTACTGCGCGGAGTCGGTCTGAACGGACGGCCCCGCACAGTCGTACTGGGCGTAGCAACGCCCCCTTGATCGGGAGTCCCCTGCCGTCCCGTCCGGCGGCAGGGGGCTCCTTTCCCGTACGTACCGGGCCGTCCTACAGCGGCAGGGCGTCGACGACCTTTCCGACCAGCGGCAGGTCCGTGAGCGATCCGCCGTCGGAGAGCGGCCCCGTGACCAGGTCGGTGCCGATGGGCTTGAAGTCGGCGATCTGGGTGCCCACGCCGTTGGCCAGCGGGTCGACGCCGGTCTTCGCCAGGGGGTTGAGCTGGAGGTGCTTGAGGTACCCGATCCCGGAGACCGAGTTGGTGATCGCCCCGGTCACCCCGCTGCCGGGCGCCAGGGCCGTTTCGAGGGTTTCGAGCCCCACCGGTGCCGCCGGAAGGGTGGGAGCCGCTTGTGCGGTGCCCCCCGCCCCGAGGGCCGCGGCGGCTGCCGCGACGGTCAGACCGGCGCCGTAGGCGATGCGCCGGCGAGGGTGGGGAGCTGCGTGACGTGCCATGGAAATCCCGCCTGGGGTAGTAATCGGACGAGTACGCAGCGTAGTTGAGGGAGGTTTCCGGAGCCACCGGACACCCGAAGGGTCCCCTTCACGGGTCAATGCCTCACACTGGTGTCCCGTGACCGCATACCCCGCCACCAGCGCCCTCTCGGCGCGCGTCGTGCTCCTCACGGGCCCATCAGGATCGGGCAAATCATCCCTGGCCGCCCGTACCGGACTCCCCGTGCTACGCCTGGACGACTTCTACAAGGAGCAGAACGACCCGACCCTGCCGCTGGTACCGGGCAGCGCGGACATCGACTGGGACTCACCGCTCTCCTGGGACGCGAACTCCGCGGTCGCCGCCCTCGCAGAACTCTGCGACACGGGAAGCACAGCCGTACCGGTGTACGACATCGGCACCAGCTCACGGGTCGGACGCGAGGTGTTCACGCTCGGCGGTGCGCCGCTCTTCATCGCGGAGGGCATCTTCGCCGCGGATCTGGTGGCGCGCTGTGCCGAGTCGGGCCTCCTGGCGGACGCCATCTGTCTGCGCGGACGCCCCTCGACGACCTTCCGCCGCCGGCTGCTCAGGGATCTGAGGGAAGGCCGCAAGTCGGTGCCGTTCCTGCTGCGCAGGGGGTGGCGGCTGATGCGGGCCGAACGCGGCATCGTGGCGCGACAGGCAGGTCTGGGCGCTCGCCCCTGCGCCAAGCGGGAGGCGTTGGCACGGATCACCTCCGCCCTCGCGGTGCCTGTGCCACCACGCCCCCGGGCGGCCGTCGACCCGGCCACCGAGACGGCCACCGAGACTCCCGCGTCGACGCCGGTGACGGAGCGAGGGGCGTCCGTCTAACCCTCACGGGCCTTCACACATGTCACGGTGCCGCACGCAAAAAGATGCGGGACCGAACAAGACCCCCCGGCCCGTTCGGTCCCGCTCTTCCCCCGTGGCTCCCGCGAGGTCCCCCATGACCCCACAGCCCCCCACCGTCGCCGTCTCCCCCGAGACGGCGTCCCCCCGGTCTATCCCCCGTGCCTTCAGGCCACCAGCTCGCCGAAGGACTCTTCCTCGTCACGGCCGAAGCTGAGGACGTCGTCCTCGCGCAGCCGGCGGAGCGACCGCCAGATGCTCGACTTCACCGTGCCGACACTGATGTCCAGGATGTCCGCGATCTCCGGGTCGGTGCGGCCCTCGTAGTAGCGAAGGACCAACATCGTCCGCTGGAGTTCGGGAAGCCTGGCGAGCGCCTGCCACAGCACCGCGCGCAGTTCGGTACCCCGCATCGCATCGATGTCGCTCGCCGTCTCCGGCAGCTCCTCGGTGGGGTACTCGTTGAGCTTGCGCCGACGCCAGGCACTGATGTGCAGATTGGTCATGGTGCGGCGCAGATATCCGCCGACCGCCGCCTTGTCGCTGATGCGGTCCCAAGCGCGGTACGTCGAGAACAGCGCGCTCTGCAACAGGTCCTCGGCCTCGAAACGATCCCCGGTCAAGTGGTAAGCGGTCGCGTACAGGGAGGAGCGACGCTCCTTCACATAGGCGGTGAACTCCGCCTCGGAAAGGCTGACATCGCTCTCCCGGTACGCTTCCCCGCTCCCTCCGGTCCCCCCACCGGCCCCCGTGGTCGCGTCAACCACCGTCATGTACGACGGCTTGTGCTGACGCCCGGTGCCGCGAACGCACCCCCGCCCGTTCACGGCACCGGACTTTTCCGTGGTCCGCCCGACGTCGTGGAGACGCGTGACAACTGCGCTTGTGGCGGTGCTGTGCAGTGCGTTCATCTTGCGCCCCCCGTCGAGTGGAGTCCGTTTCCGTCCGTGTGTCGAAAATCTTGCCCAGGCGATTTCATGGGCCTGTCCGCCGACTGTCACAGGGCTGTCACAGGGGCTCCCGACGGGCGGTGGCTCGGGTCGCGCTGCTGTCCGGTCCTTCTCCCAGTCGAACTCCGGCGCGGCCATACGCCAGAATGGCCCCTGTGCCTTTCCTGTTGCTGATCGAGGACGACGACGCCATCCGCACGGCCCTCGAACTCTCCCTGTCGCGCCAGGGCCACCGTGTGGCCACTGCGGCGACGGGCGAGGACGGCCTCAAACTGCTGCGTGAGCAGCGACCTGATCTGATCGTGCTGGATGTGATGCTGCCCGGGATTGACGGCTTCGAGGTGTGCCGCCGCATCAGGCGCACCGATCAGCTGCCAATCATTTTGCTGACCGCCCGCAGCGACGACATCGACGTCGTCGTGGGCCTGGAATCCGGGGCCGACGACTATGTCGTCAAACCCGTGCAGGGTCGGGTGCTCGACGCCCGTATCCGTGCCGTACTGCGCCGGGGCGAGCGGGAGTCCACGGACTCCGCCACCTTCGGGTCCCTGGTGATCGACCGCTCCGCCATGACCGTCACCAAGAACGGCGAAGACCTGCAGCTCACGCCGACCGAGCTGCGCCTTCTGCTGGAACTGAGCCGCAGGCCGGGACAGGCCCTGTCCCGACAGCAGTTGCTGCGGCTGGTGTGGGAACACGACTACCTGGGGGATTCGCGGCTGGTGGACGCCTGTGTCCAACGGCTGCGGGCGAAGGTGGAGGACGTCCCGTCCTCGCCGACGCTGATCCGGACCGTGCGTGGCGTGGGCTATCGGCTGGACGTTCCCCAGTGACCCTTGCTCCGCCCCCGAAGCTTCCCCATGCCATCGACCCTCCCCATGAGTTCGGCAGCGCCCGGTGAGCGGTGCCGTGAAGCGCGCGGTGCTCGCCAGCCTCCGCTGGACGAGCCTGCGGCTGCGCCTGGTCGTCGTCTTCGCCGTGGTCGCCCTGACCGCGGCGGTTTCGGCGTCGGGCATCGCCTACTGGCTCAATCGCGAAGCCGTACTGACCCGTACCCAGGACTCTGCGCTCGGGGACTTCCGTCAGCAGATGCAGAACCGGGCGGCCTCCCTGCCCCTACATCCGTCCCAGAGCGAACTGCAGATCACCGCGGACCAGATGACCCAGGGCAAGGCCGGGTTCACCGTGCTCCTGATCGGGGAGCGCGACGAGGGCAAACCGATCGTCGCCACTTCGGACCCGGACGACTTCACCTTCGACGACGTGCCCCAACAGCTCCGGGAAGCGGTGAACGACCGCCAGGAGAACGTGGCCGGGAACTCGTCCCCGTACCACCTGTACTGGCAGCGCATCCAGTTGCGGGGCAAGCCCTATCTGGTCGGCGGCACCCGGATCGTGGGGGGCGGGCCGACGGGGTACGTGCTGAAGTCGCTGGACCAGGAGCGGGAGGACCTCAACACCCTGGCCTGGTCGCTGGGGATCGCCACCGCGCTCGCGCTCGTCGGCTCCGCACTGTTGGCGCAGGCCGCGTCGACGACCGTGCTCAAGCCGGTGCGACGGCTGGGAGAAGCCGCGCGCAGGCTCGGCGAGGGCAAGCTCGACACCCGGTTGAGGGTGTCGGGCACCGACGAACTGGCCGAACTCGCACGGACCTTCAACAAGACCGCCGAGTCGCTGGAGAAGAAGGTCGCGGACATGAGCGCGCGGGAGGAGTCCAGCCGTCGCTTCGTCGCCGACATGTCCCACGAGCTCAGGACCCCGCTGACCGCACTGACCGCCGTCACCGAGGTGCTTGAGGACGAGATCGACAATCTGGACCCGATGATCGCGCCCGCGGTGAACCTCGTGGTGAGCGAGACGAGACGGTTGGGCGACCTCGTCGAGAACCTGATGGAGGTCACCCGCTTCGACGCGGGCACCGCCAGGCTGGTGCTGGACGACGTCGACGTCGCCGACCAGGTCACGGCCTGCATCGACGCACGGGCCTGGTTGGACGCCGTCGAGTTGGACGCGGAGCGCGGGCTGATGGCCCGGCTCGATCCGCGGCGACTCGATGTGATCCTGGCCAATCTGATCGGCAACGCCCTCAAGCACGGCGGCTCCCCCGTGCGGGTCTCGGTGCGGCCCGTCGACGGGGAACTGCTGATCGAGGTCCGCGACCACGGGCCCGGCATCCCCGAGGACGTGCTGCCGCACGTCTTCGACCGGTTCTACAAGGCCAGCGCGTCCAGGCCACGGTCCGAGGGCAGCGGGCTCGGACTCTCCATCGCCGTGGAGAACGCGCACATCCACGGCGGGAACATCACGGCCGCGAACTCACCGGACGGCGACGGCGCCGTGTTCCTCCTGACGCTGCCGCTGGACCCGTCGGCGCCCAAGGAAGAGCCCGCCGGATCGGCGACCGCCGCAGATGCCGACACCGGGGACCTCGACGGGCCGGGCCCCGACCGTCCCTCGGACACCGACAGCCCCGGACGGGGAGAGGAAGGCCAGCGGTGACGGATCAGGTCCGGGGGCTGCGCACCAGGCGGACGGCGGCGGGACTCGCCGCCCTGCTGGGCGTGCTCGCGCTCGGCGGCTGCGGGATCAGGCCCACGCAGGTGCCGGTGGACGGCGGGCCCGCGCCGTCACGGGTGCCGTGCGAGGTCAACGGCGACGACATCACCCAGCAGTCCCAGTCCCGGGACGTGCCGGTACGGATCTACCTGGTCTGCGCCTCCCAGCTGGAGCCGGTGGACCGTACCGCGGAGATACCCGAGTCCAAGTCCGTGGAGGGCCGCGTCCAGGTCGCCCAGGCGCTCCTTGAGGAGTTGCAGCGCGAACCGTCGACGGCAGAGCGGGAAGCGGGGTTCGCGACCTACGTACGGGGGCCGATAGCGGTCAGCGGTCAGCGTCGCAGCGACCCCGACGGCACCCTTCGACTGAGCCGACAGCCGGAGGACCTGCCGGCGGCTGCGCTCGCGCAGATCGTGTGCACATTCTCGGAGAGCCAGGCGTCCGCCACCGGTGGGGCCGTGATCCTCGGGGGACCGGGCGAGTACGCGCCCCGCGGGTACGGCTGCTCAGGGAAGGCCAAGGACCGGCCAGAGGACGTACTGCCCACGGTCGGCCCGCTGCCGTCGCCCTCGCGGGCCGACGGTACCGCCGCGACCTCTCAGGCCGTCCCGCCCGGGGCCGGGGCAGCCCTCTCGACACCGCGCAGCGGCGGCCCGACCACGGTCGAGTGACCGCGGCACAGGGCGCGGGGAACGTCGAGATCTCGCCATGGAGGGATGGGCCCGGCACTCGATGCCGCGGGCCGGGGAACCATTCCGCACGGGGGGTGCGTCTTGTGCATCGTGCAGCGTCAAGGTAAAGGCGGCAGTGCCGTCATCCGCTTCCGTGTGGCGGGGGTCGTCCTCCTCCTCGTGCACCTGTTGCTCGTCGGATGGCTGACCCTGCGCCCTCTCGATGTGCCGTGGGTGACGGCCGCCAACCTGGAGCCGTTCGCGGGCATCAGGGCCGATCTCCAACTCGGGCCGATGGAGGCCGCGCGGCAGATCGGCGGCGGACTCCTGCTGCTCGCCCCGCTCGGGGTGCTCCTCCCGATGGTGAGCGGTCGGATCGCGGTCTCTCCACTGGCGTCCCTCGCCCGGACGGTGACGGCCGGTGCCCTGCTCTCGCTAGGCATCGAACTCCTCCAGACCGGAGTGCCGGGCCGGGTGGTCGACGTGGACTCGCTGCTGCTGAACACCACCGGAGTGGCCCTCGCCCATCTGCTGGTGGTGCCCGCGGGCCGGGCACGGCTGCGCCGGCGTCGGCTGCGCCCGCCGAACCGGGTCGCCGGAGGCCGGCGCCCCGGGCGGGCCGGTCAGGCCACCGGTACGGAAGCACCTCAGGGGTCGACCCCGACGATTTCCAGGGTCGGGATCGCCCCGTAGAGCGACGCTTTGCCCCTCTTCGTGGAGCAGGCTGGAGTCAACGGAACGCAGAGAGAAGCGTTCCAGCCAATTGACCGCACGTCTGCGAAGGAGAGTCCTCCATGGCCGCACTTGTCCGCCCTCGCGAAGGACGCATGATCGGCGGTGTGTGCGCGGCGCTGGCACGGCGCTTCGGCACCTCCGCCAACACCATGCGGGTGATCTTCCTCGTCTCCTGTCTGCTGCCCGGCCCGCAGTTCCTCGTCTACGCGGCGCTCTGGCTGTTCCTGCCCGCGGAGAAGGGCGGCAAGACGGCAGCGACCGCCTGGTAGAAACACGCGTGGGGCGCCGCACCGAAGTACCGGTGCGGCGCCCCACGGCTGTGCCGTACGGCCGTCTCAGGGGAAGTGACGGTGAACGGGGTGGGTCAGGCGATGCCGCCGAGGCCGCCGGTCGGCAGGGCCTTGGTCAACTGGGCCACGGGCAGACCGCCGAGCAGCGAGCCCACGACGTCCTTGGACGCCTCGGGGGCCAGCACCCGCTGCCCGGCACCCTGGAGGGTGCCCGGCAGGGTGGCGGTGCTCTCGATCAGGGCGCGCTGGCCGCCGGAGAGGACCTCGGCGCCGGCCGGCAGCTTGGTCAGGGTGTCCTTGAGGGGCACCACGTTGCCGACGGTGTCGAGGGAGGTGGCGGAGTCCGGGAACGGAGCGGGCTCCGCGACGGCCGAGCCCGCGGCGACAGCGGCGAAGGCGGCGCCGAGGGCGACGACGCCAAGGGACTTGGCAGCAGACTGCTTCATCAGGGGTGTGTCCTTGGGACGGGGAATATGAGCGGCTCCGCAAGCTAGCCACCGTCATGAGGCGTAAGCAAACACCTCGGGGTGAGGGAGTGTTGACGTTCCCGGTCGCCGCCGAACAGCCGACGTCAGCCCTGTTCGGGCAGAGATTCGCTGGTGGCGGCCGTCTGCCGGAACAGCCATTCGGATTTCAATTCCGCATACCCGGGCTTGATGACGTCATTAATCATGGCGAGCCTTTCATCGAAAGGGATGAAGGCGCTTTTCATCGCATTGACGGTGAACCACTGCATGTCGTCGAGCGTGTATCCGAAAGTATCGGTCAACAGCTCGAACTCCCGGCTCATGCTGGTCGCGCTCATCAGCCGGTTGTCCGTGTTGACCGTGGCCCGGAAGTGCAGTTTGCGGAGCAGGCCGATGGGGTGCTCCGCGTAGGAGTCCGCGGCTCCGGTCTGGAGGTTAGAGGTCGGGCAGAGCTCCAGCGGGATGCGCTTGTCCCTGACGTACGCGGCGAGCCTGCCGAGCTGCACCCCGCCGTCGTCCGAGACCTGAATGTCGTCGATGATGCGCACGCCGTGCCCGAGGCGGTCCGCACCGCACCACTGGAGCGCCTGCCAGATCGACGGGAGGCCGAACGCCTCTCCCGCGTGGATGGTGAAGTGGTTGTTCTCCCGCTTCAGGTACTCGAAGGCGTCGAGGTGGCGGGTGGGCGGGTAGCCGGCCTCCGCGCCCGCGATGTCGAAGCCGACGACGCCCAGGTCGCGGTAGCGGTTGGCGAGTTCGGCGATCTCCAGGGCGCGGGCCGCGTGCCGCATGGCGGTGAGCAGGGCGCCGACCCGGATGCGATGGCCATTGCCCCGCGCGATCCGCTCGCCTTCGCGAAAGCCCTCGTTGACGGCTTCGACGACCTCTTCGAGCGTGAGCCCGCCCTCCAGATGCTGTTCGGGGGCGTACCGCACCTCGGCGTACACGACGCCGTCCTCGGCGAGGTCCTCGGCGCACTCGGCCGCGACGCGGAACAGTGAATCGCGGGTCTGCATGACGGCGCAGGTGTGCGCGAACGTCTCCAAGTAGCGTTCCAGCGAGCCCGAGTCGGCGGCTTCCCGGAACCAGGTGCCCAGTTTGTCGGCGTCCGTTTCGGGCAGCGCCGCATAGCCGGTCTCCCGGGCGATGTCGATGATCGTGCCCGGACGCAGCCCGCCGTCGAGGTGGTCGTGGAGGAGCACCTTCGGAGCGCGACGGATCTGGTCCGCGGTGGGCGTGTGGAGGGTCTGGCTCGTCATCTGGGCACTCTAGCCCCTACGCGCGTAGAGAGCGCCTGGCCGATACGTAACAGTGACCGTGCGTCCGGGTGGCGTAGACCGGTGCTTCTGACACTGTTCTGCCATGGCACACCGTGCACTGCCCCCCGGGCGGGGGCGTCCTGGAGATCGTGAGCGAGACGCAGCGGACAAAGGGGGAAGGCAGGGAGGCAGCGGGCAGCGACCACGGCTGGGCAGGCGCTACGGCGGGCGGCCGAGCGGGTCGGGACCACTGGTCGCAGGAGTGGTACTGATCCTTCCGGACGGCGATCGGGAATCACCGCGCAGACCGTCGGCACTGTCGCTCTCGCTCGTGCGGGCGCTGCCGCTGGGGCGGGCGCTGGCGAAGGCAGGACGCCAGGACGGGCTGGTGGTGCACCCGGTGCACTACCGCACCCGCGGGTGGAACGGCGATGCGGCCCAGCACGCGGCGGACGCGACGTGGGCCGCGGACGAGGTGGTCCAGCAGTACGGCGACGTACCGGTCTGTCTGGCCGGGCACGGGTTCGGAGGGCGGGCGGCCCTCCGAGCGGCCGATCATCCGGCGGTGACCGCGGTACTGGCGATGGCTCCCTGGCTGCCCGATGAGCAGCCGGGGTCCGAGCCCGAGCCGGTGAAGCAGTTGGTGGGCAAGCAGGTGCTGGTCGTGCACGGGACCAATGACGCGCGTACGTCCCCCGAGTTGTCGTACCGGCTCGCAGAGCGGGTCAAGAAGGTGAACCGGAACATATGCCGGTTCGAGGTGCACACCGACGGCAACGCGCTGCGCCAGCACCACGCCGAAGTCCTCGCGCTGGCGACCGACTTCGTGCTGGGCTCGCTCTTCCCTCACCCCTACTCCCGTCCGGTGACGGACGCACTGGCCGCGCCACCGCCGCTGGGGTTGCGGATGCCGCTGGCGGCGGGGTTCGGGAAGTCGCTCAGGCACTGAGCTCCGGTCCGGGCGCGGGGCGGTGGCCGCACGGCGCCCGGAGCCCGGATTGGCTGCGGCCGTGGTCACTCCGGGAGGAGTTGGCCACGGCGGGAGAGCAGGAACTTCTTGAAGGCGGCCACCGGCGCGGTGTCGGGGTGCCCGTCCAGCCAGGCCACTCCGATCTCCCGGACGGCGCGCGGCGCGGTGACGGTCAGTTCGGCGACGCCGGGGCGGGCCACGGCGGGCGGCGGCAGCAGTGCCACCCCGAGCCCGGCTGCGACCAGGCCCCGCAGGGTCTCCGCCTCCTCGCCCTCGAAGGCCACCTTCGGGGTGAAGCCGGCCTGCGCACAGAGGTCGTCGGTGATCCGCCGCAGTCCGTAGCCGGACTCCAGGGTGACGAAGGTCTCGTCGGCGGCCTCGGCGAGCTTGATGCGCTTGCGGCGGGCGAGGCGGTGGTCGTCGGGGACGACCAGTCGCAGCCGCTGTTCGTCGAGACGGCGGGCAACGAGGTCGGGGGCGTCGGGTACGGGGGAGGTCAGACAGAGGTCGAGTTCTCCGGTGCGCAGTCCGCCGAGCATCGCCTCGCCGTAGTTCTGGACGAGGGTGAAGCGGACGCGGGGGTGGTCCGCGCGGAAGGCGCGCAGCAGCCCGGGGACGGTCTCGGAGCCCATGGTGTGCAGAAAGCCGAAGGCGACCTTTCCCGCGTGGGGGTCGGCGTCGGCCCGCACCGAATCGGCGGCCCGTTCGACCTCGCCGAGCGCGCGTTCCACGGAGGCGAGGAAGGTACGGCCCGCCGGGGTGAGGGAGACCGTACGGCCCTTGCGGGCGAACAGGGTCACGCCGAGGTCGCGCTCCAGCCGCACGACCGCCCGGGAGAGCGTCGACTGGGGCACCCCCAGCTCCTGTGCGGCGCGGGTCACATGCTCATGGCGGGCCACTCCCGCGAAGTACGCGAGCCGGGGCGCAAGCAGCAGCGCCATGTCTTCTTCGTAACTACCGTGTGACAGGCGAGGCTGTGAACTGGGGTCATGCACCATGGGAACGATTATGCCCGTTCCATGCATTGGACGCATGAATCCGACGGGCATACGTTTTAGTCATGCCTGCCAGTACCAAGGCGTCCACCCCGGTGGGCGCCGCCCTCGCCGAAACGTCCTCCACCGAGCCCCTTCCCGAGCCCATCGCCCCCGGGCGTCCCGGCTACCGCCGGATGAACCTCGCCCTCTTCGCCGCGGGCATGGCGGCCTTCGCGCTCCTGTACTCCACCCAGGCACTGTTGCCTGCGATCTCCACCGCGTTCGGTGCGAGCGCCTCCGCGGCCAGCTGGACGGTCTCCGCCGCGACGGGCGCGCTGGCCCTCTTCGTCCTCCCGATGAGCGCCCTCTCCGAGCGCTTCGGTCGACGGACGGTGATGACGGTGTCGTTGACGGTGGCGGTGGTCCTGGGGCTGGTGGTGCCGTTCGCGCCAAACCTGGAGTCGCTGGTGGCCCTGCGGGCGATCCAGGGCGCGGCACTGGCGGGTCTGCCCGCGTCGGCGATGGCGTACCTGGCCGAGGAGGTCCGCCCGAAGGCGCTGGTGGCCGCGATCGGGCTCTTCGTGGCGGGCAACAGCATCGGCGGTATGAGCGGCCGGATCGTCACCGGCTGGGCGGCGCAGCTGTGGGGGTGGCGGGCCGGGCTCGCCGCGGTGGGAGTGCTCGCGCTCCTGGGCGCCCTGGTCTTCCGTGCGCTGCTGCCGAAGGCCCGGCGCTTCACCCCGGGCACGCTGAACCCGAAGGTGCTGGCGGCGACCGTGCGCGGTCATCTGGCCGATCCGCTGCTGCTGCGGCTGTACGCGATCGGCGCCCTGTTCATGACGGTCTTCGGGGCGGTCTACACGGTCATCGGCTACCGGCTGATCGGTGAGCCGTTCAACCTGCCGCAGGGCGTCATCGGTTCGATCTTCCTGGTCTACCTCGTCGGAACGCTCTCGTCTGCCACCGCGGGCCGGCTGGTGGGCCGCCTCGGCCGCCGCGGGGCGCTGTACGCGGCGGTGGCCACCACCGCGGTCGGCCTCGGGCTCTCGCTCTCCGACTCGCTGACGGTCGTGCTGGCCGGTCTGGTGCTCATCACCGCGGGGTTCTTCGCGGGCCACGCGGTCGCCTCCGCTTCGGTGAGCCGGACGGCGCAGACGGGGCGGGCTCAGGCGTCGGCGCTGTACCAGTCCGTGTACTACCTCGGCAGTAGCGTCGGCGGCACGCTCGGTGCGATCGCCTTCCACTCCGGTGGCTGGGCGGGGACCGTGGGACTGGGCCTGCTCGCGGTGCTCGGGGTCGTGTCGATCACGCTGTACGGGACCAAGGTGGCCCGTCAGGAACGGCTCGCCGTGGCCGTGGCAACGCGCTGAACTGCCTCTGACCGGCCGGCACCGAAGCGGTGCCGGCCGGTCGTGCGTGAGCGGCGGGCCCGAGCGCACTTCCGGCCGGGGAGATGCCCGAAGGGTTCCGGTCGGGGTGCCGGCGCCGACCGTAGCGCGATTGAGACATGTTCCGTACAACTACCCGTCTCCGGGGAGCGTCACATGGACAGACTGCCGCAATCGCGGCGGTAGACGGAGGGGAGTGGGGAACGGTGGGAGTCGGCACGCACAAGACGCACGGGGGACGGCGACTCGGTAGGCGGGCGGGAATCACCCTCGCACTGACGGGGTTGATCGTCCCGTTGACGACGGCACTGGGGGCGGGAACCGCGCAGGCGGCCTCGTGCACCGCGGGGACGGGACCGTACCAGAAGCAGGTGGAGAAGTTCCTCGGTCGTCCCGTGGACGGGAAGCAGTCGCAGACCGACTGCAAGGCGATCAAGGCGTTCCAGGCCAAGCACGGAATCACCCCCACCATCGGCTACGCGGGGCCGCTGACCTGGCAGACGATGAACACGATCCTCCAGCAGCGCGCGGCCGGCAGCAATCCGAACAAGGCGGGCAAGTGCCCGACCAACAAAGGCCGCATCGCCTGTGTGGACCTGACCCGGCAGCTGAGCTGGATCCAGGACGGCAAGAAGCTGAAGTACGGCCCCGTGCCGGTGCGCACCGGCCGGGACAAGGCCGAGACCCGGTCCGGCGCCAAGAAGATCTACTGGCGCAACATCGACCACGTCTCGTCGCTGTACAACGTGCCCATGCCGTACGCGCAGTTCTTCGACGGCGGCCAGGCGTTCCACTCGACGACGAAGTCGATGTACAACCCGCCGGGCTCCGCGGGCTGCGTCAACCTGCGACCCGCGGATGCGAAGTCATACTGGAACCTGTTGAGGAACGGCGACGACGTCTTCGTCTACGGCGCCAAGCCGGGAACCTGAGTCCCGCTGTCAGTGGCCTCCTGTAGGTTCCCAAGGGCTGGTGCCAGTGGGCGACAGGGGTGGACCCGATGAGTGAAACAGCAACGACACAGGACCTCAATGCGGAGCTGGAGCGGTATCGGCGCGAGCTGACCGGCTACTGCTACCGCATGCTGGGTTCGTCCTTCGAAGCGGAGGACGCGGTCCAGGACACGATGGTGCGGGCCTGGCGGAACATCGAGAAGTTCGAGGGGCGTTCGTCGCTGCGGTCGTGGTTGTACCGCATCGCGACGAACGTCTGTCTCGACATGTTGAACGCGGGCAACCGCCGGGCCCGGCCGATGGACCTCTCCGGGCCCACGCCGGTCGCCCAGGCGCAGTTGAGCGCCCGGCCCGAGGCGACCTGGTTGGAGCCGGTCCCGGACGGGCGGGTGCTGCCGTCGGCTGCGGACCCGGCGGAGACGGCCTTGGAGCGGGAGTCGATTCGGTTGGCGTTCATCGCGGCACTCCAGCACCTGCCGCCCAAGCAGCGGGCCGTTCTCATCCTGCGCGAAGTGCTGGCGTGGAAGGCGGCCGAGGTCGCCGAACTGCTGGACACCTCGGTGGCGTCGGTGAACAGCGCGCTCCAGCGGGCGAGGGCGACGCTCGCCGAATCGCCGCCGAGCGAGTCCGATGCGGCGAACCCCCTCGACGAGGAGCAGCAGAAGCTGCTTGAGCGCTATGTGGCCGCCTTCGAGGGGTACGACATGGCGGCGCTGACCGCGGTCCTCCACGACGACGCCACCCTCTCCATGCCCCCGTACGACCTGTGGCTCCAGGGCCACGAGAACATCGTGGGCTGGATGGAGGGCGTCGGTTCGGTCTGTCGTGGCTCGCGCCTCATTCCGACCGTGGCGAACGGAATGCCGGCCTTCGCCCACTACCACCAGGCAGAAGACGGGAACGGGCACACTCCCTGGGCCCTGATGGTCATGGAGATCCGCGACGGCAAGATCGCGGGGATCAACTCCTTCCTGGACACCGCGCGCTGGTTCCCGCTGTTCGACCTGCCGGAGCGGTTGGAGCCCGAGGGTTCCTGAGCAGTCGGGCCTTGCCCCGGGGGCGATCAGTCGTGGGGGGCGGCCCGAATCAGGTGGGGGCGGCACCGTCCGGCCGGGCGAGGCCGTCGAGACCCATCAGGGTCAGCAGGGCCAGCAGTTCCGGTCCCGTGTTGCGCATCCGTACGGTGCGTCCGGCCCTACGGGCGGTGAGCTTCAGTCTGGCCACCGCCTCCACCGAGGCCAGGTCCGCCCGGGTCAGCTCCGCCAGATCGCACACCACCTCATCGGCGCCCGCCCCGTACAGGGCTTGCAACCGCTCGCAGAGGGGCGGGACGTCGGCGAAGGCCACCGGCGCGTGCACGATGAGGACGACGGGGTCGGGGGCGACCGGGCTGGGATCGACCGGGTCGGGGCCAGGGTCGACCGGGCCCGCGGTTTCCACACTCATGTCTCTTGAGACCGGCCCCCCGGACGGAACTCATCGGTACGCCCTCCGCCGCAGCCGTGGCACCGACCGCGGTGGAGGGCCACCTGACCTCGCCCCCGTGTACCGGCGGGTCAGGCGATGCGGTCCCGCACGATCGGAGGTGCGGTGAACTCCGTACCGGGCGCGGAGACGTCGTAGGCCGACTCCAGCGAGCGGAGCGCGTAGTCGAACTTCTCCGGGGTGTCGGTGTGCAGGGTCAGCAGCGGCTGACCTGCGGTGACGGTGTCACCGGGCTTGGCGTGCAGTTCCACTCCCGCACCCGCCTGCACCGGGTCTTCCTTGCGGGCGCGGCCGGCGCCGAGCCGCCAGGCGGCGATGCCGACGTCATAGGCGTCGAGACGGGTCAGTACGCCCGAGGCGGGAGCGGTGACCACGTGCTGTTCCCGGGCGACCGGCAGGGCCGCGTCGGGGTCGCCGCCCTGGGCGCTGATCATGCGGCGCCAGACGTCCATCGCCGAGCCGTCGGCCAGCGCCTTCGCGGGGTCGGCGCCTTCGATGCCGGCGGCGGCCAGCATTTCGCGGGCGAGGGCGAGGGTCAGTTCGACGACGTCGGCGGGGCCGCCCCCGGCGAGGACCTCGACGGACTCGCGGACCTCCAGCGCATTGCCGGCGGTGAGGCCGAGCGGGGTGGACATGTCGGTGAGCAGCGCCACCGTCTTCACTCCGCTGTCGGTGCCGAGCGCCACCATGGTGGAGGCCAACTCACGGGCGTCCTCGATGTTCTTCATGAAGGCGCCGGAGCCGACCTTGACGTCGAGGACGAGGGAGCCGGTGCCCTCGGCGATCTTCTTGGACATGATCGAGGACGCGATCAGCGGGATCGCCTCGACCGTGCCGGTGACATCACGCAGGGCGTAGAGCTTCTTGTCGGCGGGGGCGAGACCGTCGCCGGCCGCACAGATCACGGCTCCGGTGGTGTCGAGGACGTGCAGCATCTCGTCGTTGGAGAGCAGGGCGCGCCAGCCGGGGATGGACTCCAGCTTGTCGAGGGTGCCGCCGGTGTGACCGAGCCCGCGGCCCGACAGTTGGGGTACGGCCGCACCGCAGGCGGCGACCAGCGGGGCGAGCGGCAGGGTGATCTTGTCGCCGACACCGCCCGTGGAGTGCTTGTCCGCAGTGGGGCGGGAGAGCGTCTCGAAGCTCATGCGCTCACCGGACGCGATCATCGCGGCGGTCCAGCGGGCGATCTCGGTGCGGTTCATGCCGTTGAGCAGGATGGCCATCGCCAGGGCCGACATCTGCTCGTCGGCCACCGCACCACGGGTGTAGGCGTCGATCACCCAGTCGATCTGCTCGGGGCTGAGCTCACCCCGGTCCCGCTTGGTGCGGATGACGGAGATGACGTCCATGGCATTCCTCCAGAGTGGCGGCACAATCGCGCTCTACGCGCATAGAGACGAGGGTAAGGGAGCGGCCCCTCCGTCGGAACGGAGGGGCCGCAGGGGCTACGCCGGCAGGTGCTGCGGGCCGAAGGGCTGCGGCAGTATCTCAGCGAGCGGGACGATCCCCGCGGGGGTGTCCAGCAATAGCTCCGATCCGCCGAACTCGTAGAGGAGCTGACGGCACCGACCGCAGGGCACCAGGCTCTCGCCCCGGCCGTCCACACAGGTGAAGTGGGTCAGCCGGCCGCCTCCCGTGGCCTGGAGCTCGGAGACGAGTCCGCACTCGGCGCACAGGGACAGTCCGTACGAGGCGTTCTCGACGTTGCAGCCGGTGATCGTCCGACCGTCGTCGACGAGGGCGGCGACCCCGACCGGAAAGCCCGAGTAGGGGGCGTACGCACGCGTCATGGCCGTGCGCGCGTGCTCCCGCAGGGCCGCCCAGTCGACCGCCGCGGCCGTCATTTGCCCTGGCCCTTTCGATAGCGCATACCGTCCGCCTTCGGCATGCGGAGCCGTTGCGCGGACAGGGAGAGCACCAACAGGGTCACGACGTACGGGGTGGCGGTGACGAACTCGTTCGGCACGGTGTCGGTGCCGAGGTACCAGACCAGCACGCCGAGGGAGAGGACACCGCTGATCGCGGCCGTGAGATAGCTCTTGCGGTAGAGCTTCCACAGCGCGATGCCCGCGAGGACGACCACGAGGAGCAGCAGCAGGGCGTGTACGGACTGGCCGCCGTTGCGCAGTTGCAGGGCGTCGGCGAAGCCGAACAGTCCGGCGCCCATCGCCAGCCCGCCGGGCCGCCAGTTGCCGAAGATCATCGCGGCGAGACCGATGTAGCCGCGGCCTCCGGTCTGGCCCTCGTTGTAGATGTTGGAGGTGACGAGTGCCAGGAACGCACCGCCGAGACCGGCCATGCCGCCGGAGACGATCACCGCGATGTACTTGTACTTGTAGACGTTCACACCGAGGGATTCGGCGGCGATCGGGTTCTCGCCGCAGGAGCGCAGCCGCAGACCGAAAGACGTCTTCCAGAGCACGAGGAAGGTCAGGACGAACAGCGCGACGGCGACGATCGTCAGCAGCGACAGGTTCGTCATCAGACCGCGCAGTACGCCGGCGAGGTCGGAGACGAAGAACCAGTGGTGCTTCTCGATGTCGCCGAGCCAGTCGGAGACCCCGGGCACGGTGACGGTGCCGATGTCCTCGGACGGCGGCGACTGCTTGGGGCTGCCGCCCTTCGCGGACGCCTCCTCCGTGTTGAACCACAGCTTGGCGAAGTAGGTGGTGAACCCGACGGCCAGGATGTTGATCGCGATGCCGGAGATGATGTGGTCGACGCCGAAGGTGACGGTGGCGATCGCGTGCAGCAGACCGCCGGCCATGCCGCCGAGCACACCGGCGAGGACGCCGATCCAGGGGTCGGTCTGCCAACCGGCCCAGGCACCGAAGAAGGTGCCGAGGATCATCATGCCCTCAAGGCCGATGTTGACCACGCCCGCGCGCTCGGCCCACAGGCCGCCGAGACCGGCCATGCCGATGGGCACGGCCATGGCGAGGGCGGCGCTGATCTGGCCCGCCGATGTGATGTCCTGCGCGCCGGTGATGGCGCGCACCGCGGACAAGGCGAGCAGCCCGCCCGCGATGATCAGCAGGATGACCGGGAAGGAGAGGCGGGTACGCCCTCCCTTGCCGCCACTCACCTTGGGTGCCGTGGGCGGCGGGGTGGAAGTCGCCGTGACGGTCACGCCGACACCTCCTGCTTCTCGGAGTTACGGGCTTGGGCGGCGAGTTTGGCGCCGACCTGCCGCTGCTGGCGCTTGAGGCCGTAGCGGCGCACCACTTCGTACGCGATGACGACGCAGAGGACGATGACGCCCTGGATGACGCCGACGATCTCCTTGTCGTAGCCCTGGAACTCCAGCTGGCCGCTGCCGCGCTCCAGGAAGGCCCAGAGCAGGGCGCCGAGTGCGATGCCCACCGGGTTGTTGCGGCCGAGGAGGGCGATGGCGATGCCGGTGAAGCCGATGCCGACGGGGAAGTCGCCGCCGTACTCGTAGGAGTCGTTCAGAAGGGTCGGCATACCGATCAGACCGGCCATGGCGCCGGAGATCAGCATCGAGGTGACGATCATCTTCTTGACGTTCACACCGCTGGCCTCGGCCGCGCTGCCGGACTGGCCGACCGTGCGGAGGTCGAAGCCGAAGCGGGTGCGGGCGAGCGTGAACCAGAAGGCGATGCCCGCGATGATCGCGACGACGATGAAGCCCCAGACGGGGGCGGGCTCGGTCGGGAACTCGAAGAAGTGCGCCGACTCGGGGAGCGGCTTGGTGGAGATCTTCGTCCCCGCCTCGTCGAGTTGGCCGAGTCGTCCCACCTGGAGGAGATAGCCGATGACGGCCGTCGCGATGGCGTTCAGCATGATCGTGGAGACGACCTCACTGACGCCGCGGGTGACCTTGAGGACACCGGCGATTCCGGCCCACATGGCACCGACGATCATCGCGCAGAGGATGATCAGCGGGATCTGGACGATACCGGGGAGGGTGAGCGCACCGCCGAGCGCCGCGGCGAAGAAGGCCGCGAGGCGGTACTGGCCGTCCACGCCGATGTTGAAGAGGTTCATGCGGAAGCCGATGGCCACCGCGAGTCCGGCCAGGTAGTACGTGGTGCCCTTGTTCAGGATGTAGACCTGGCTGTCCGACTTCGAACCGTAGTCGAACATGATCCGGAAGGCGTTGAACGGCTCCTTGCCGGTGGCGGCCAGCACCACGGCCGTCACCAGGAACGCGACCACGATGGCCAGGACGGGGGCCGCGAGCCCCAGGAGCACGCGCTCCTTGTCGAACTTCTTCATCGGTCCTCTCCCCCGTCGGTGTCGCTGTCCGTGCCGCTGTCGGGGTGGGGACCATCCGTGCCGGCGGTGTCAGCTGAGTCGGCAGTGCGCTCGGGGGTGGCACTGTCGGATGGGGCGGAGGCGTCGGTGGACGCGTCCGCGGTGCCGGAGGCTTGCTCCGCGGTGCTGCTGGAGGCTTGCTCCGCGGGGGCTTCGAGGTGGCCGGTGGCCGCACCCGTCATGGCCGAGCCCAACTCCTCCGGGGTGATGGTGGCCGGGTCCGCGTCGGCGACCAACCGGCCCCGGTACATCACGCGCAGGGTGTCGGAGAGGCCGATCAGCTCGTCCAGGTCGGCGGAGATCAGCAGGACCGCGAGGCCCTCCCGGCGGGCGGCCCGGATCTGGTCCCAGATCTGTGCCTGCGCGCCGACGTCGACACCGCGGGTGGGGTGCGCGGCGATCAGCAGCTTCGGTGCGTGGCTCATCTCCCGGCCGACGATCAGCTTCTGCTGGTTGCCGCCGGACAGGGACGCCGCGGTGACCTCGATGCCGGGGGTGCGGACGTCGTACTCGCGCACGATCCGCTCGGTGTCGGCGCGGGCGGCCTTGGGGTCGAGGAAGACGCCCTTGCTGTTGGGCTTCTCGGTGACGTGGCCGAGGATGCGGTTCTCCCACAGCGATGCTTCGAGCAGCAGACCGTGTCGGTGGCGGTCCTCGGGGATGACCGCCATGCCGTCCTCACGCCGCTTGCGGGTGGGGCGGTGGGAGATGTCGTCGGAGTCCAGGTGGAGCGTGCCGCTGTCCAACGTCCGCATACCCATGATGGCCTCGACCAGTTCGGACTGGCCGTTCCCCTCCACGCCGGCGATGCCCAGGACCTCGCCCTTGTGGATGGTGAAGTCGATGCCGTCGAGCAGGGAGCGGACGACTCCGTCGGGGTCGGTCGCGGTCAGCCGCAGGTTCTCGACCTGGAGCATCGGCACGTCGGTGACGGTCGACTCGCGGGTCTCGGGCGAGGGCAGTTCGCTGCCGACCATCAGCTCCGCGAGCTGCTTGGTCGTGGTGTTCGCCGGGTCGGCGGTGCCGACCGTGGTGCCGCGCCGGATGACCGTGATCTCGTCGGCTACCGACAGCACCTCGCCGAGCTTGTGGGAGATGAAGATGACGGTCAGACCCTCGGCCTTGAGTTCGCGCAGGTTGTCGAAGAGGGCGTCGACCTCCTGCGGTACGAGGACCGCGGTCGGCTCGTCGAGGATCAGGGTGCGGGCGCCGCGGTAGAGGACCTTGAGGATCTCCACGCGCTGGCGGTCGGCGACTCCGAGGTCCTCGACGTGGACGTCGGGTCGGACGTTCAGTCCGTACGCGTCGGAGATCTCCCTGATCTTGGCGCGGGCCCGGTCGCCGATGCCGTACAGCTTCTCCGAGCCGAGGACGACGTTCTCCAGGACGGTGAGGTAGTCGGCGAGCATGAAGTGCTGGTGCACCATGCCGATGCCGCGGGCGATGGCGTCGCCCGGATTGGAGAACGTGACCTGTTGGCCGTCGACCTCGATGGTGCCCTCGTCCGGCTTCTGCATGCCGTAGAGGATCTTCATCAAGGTGGACTTGCCGGCGCCGTTCTCGCCGATGAGGGCGTGGACGGTACCGCGGCGCACGGTGATGTCGATGTCGTGGTTGGCCACGACGCCGGGGAATCGTTTGGTGATGCCGCGGAGCTCTACGGCATGGGAACTGCTGGACGCGTTGATGGCGCACTCTCCCTGGGCAGGAGCGGAGGAGGAGCAGAGGCGGGGGTGGCAGCGGGGGCTGCCGGACGGTGCGGGATGTTGCCTGGTGTGTTGCCCGATGCGTGGTGGCGAAAACTACCGTGCACAGGAGAGAGCTACGCGCGTAGCGTCAGCAACTTATTGAGGCGGTGGGCCCACGACGTGCATCGGGGCCCGGGAGAGCGGCACGGCCACTCCTCCGGGCCCCGACGATCAGGCCGGTCAGGTCGTGGTCTTGACCTTGATCTGGCCGTCGATGATCTTCTTCTTCGCCTCGTCCAGCTTGGGCTGGATGTCCTTGAGGTGGTCACCGGTCGTGGTGAGGCTGACACCGTTCTCGGCGAGCGAGTAGGTGTGGACGCCGGTCAGGGGCTTGCCGTCCTTGACGGACTTGGCCAGCTCGAAGACGCCGGTGTCGACGTTCTTCACGACCGAGGTCAGGATCGAGGACGCGTACTTGGAGAGCGCCGGGTCCTTGGCCTGGTCCGAGTCGACGCCGATGCCCCAGGTGCCGGGCTTGGCCGCGACGGCCGCGATGGCGCCCGCACCGGAGCCGCCCGCCGCCGTGTAGATGACGTCGATGTTCTTGTCGAGCATGCCCTGGGCCGCGGCCTTGCCCTTGTCCGGGCTGGTGAAGCCCGAGGTGTCCGTACCCGTGGAGAGGTACTGGATCTGCACGGTGGCCTTCGGGTTGGTCTCCAGGACGCCCTGCTCGAAGCCCGCGGCGAACTTCTTGATCAGCGGGAGGTCGACGCCTCCGATGAAGCCGATCTTGCCGTCCTTGGACTTCAGCGCGGCGGCGACACCGGCGAGGTAGGAGCCCTGCTCCTCGGTGAAGACGATGCTGTCGACGTTCTTCGCGTCGGAGACGGAGTCGACCAGGCCGAACGTGGTGTCCGGGTACTCCTTGGCGATCTTGTCGACCGCGCTCTTGTAGAGGAAGCCCACGGCGAGGACGGGGTTGTAGCCGTCCTTCGCGAGCGAGGCGAGACGGGTCTCGCGGTCGGCCGGGGTCTCGCTGGTCCGGGCGGTGAGCTCCTTGGTCTCGGCACCGAGCTCGGCCTTGGCCTTGTCGAGGCCGCGGGCGGCGGAGTCGTTGAAGGAGTTGTCGCCACGGCCGCCGACGTCGTAGGCCATACCGATCTTCAGCTTGCCGCTGTCGTCGGAGCTGCCGCCCTCGGTCGACGACTCGCCACACGCGGTGGCGGTGAATGCCATGGCCGCGGCTGCGATGGACGCGACCGCGATCTTTGATACCTGGCGCAAGAGGAGGTCCCTTCAAGGCTGACCGAAAGCGCCTCTTCCGGCGCTGGTTTCGCCGCGATCGTAACGCGCGTAGATGTCAGTTAAAACCACGTTCATGAGTCGTTATCGGATCGTCGCAAGAGGGGGTCGGACGGGAAGCGGGGAGCCCGTCCGGGCCGTCGGCCGCCTTGATCTTGCCCCTGGGAGGGTGGTGGGCGAACCGGATCAAAGGGGGCAGGGGCGACCGGCCGTACGGCGGAAGTCACATCACGCCCCTGGCGCCGCGGAGGTCGGTGTGCCCAACCCGCACGGAGAAGCGGCGGGCACCCGTACACCGGGGCGCCCGCCGCCTCGTCATCCCTGTTCGTCGCGCCCGTTCGGCGCGGGGTCAGCCCCGGTCCACCTCGGCGTCGAGGAGCACCGCAGCGGTGAACAGCTCCACTCCGACCGCGATCGCGTCCTCGTCGGCGTCGAAATCGCCCCGGTGGAGGTCCCGCTTGGTCGTGTCGCCCGGGGTGCGCACCCCGAGCCTGGCCATCGCGCCCGGCACGTGCTCCAGGTACCAGGAGAAGTCCTCGCCGCCCAGGCTCTGCTCGGTGTCCTCGACGGCCTGAAGCCCGCGGCGGGCGGTCTGGGCGGCCCGGAGCAGCTCGGTGACGTCCGGGTCGTTGACGACCGGCGGAACCCCACGGATGTAGTTGATCTGCGACTTGGCACCGTGCAGGGTCGCGATCTCGTCGATGGCCGCGTGGACGAGGTCGGGGGCGGCCCGCCACCCCGGGAGGTCGAGGCAGCGGACGGTGCCGGAGAGTTCGGCGTGCTGGGGGATGACGTTGCAGGCGTGTCCCGCCTCGATGCGGCCCCAGGTGACGGCGAGCCCTGAGCGGGCGTCCACCCGGCGGGAGAGCACCGCGGGGACCTCCGTGGCGACCTTGGCCGCCGCCGTCACCAGATCCGTGGTGAGGTGCGGGCGGGCGGTGTGGCCGCCCGGACCGTCGAGGGTGACTTCGAGCCGGTCGCAGGCCGAGGTGATGGGCCCGGGGCGGAGCCCGATGACTCCGGTGTCCACCTTGGGGTCGCAGTGCAGGCAGATGATCTTGCCGACGCCCTCCATCACCCCGGACTCGATGGCGTCGGGCGCCCCGCCGGGCAGCACCTCTTCCGCGGGCTGGAAGATCAGCCGCACCGGTTGCGGCAGGAGCCCCTGGCGGTCCAACTCGGCGAGTACGAGTCCGGCGCCGAGCACCACGGCGGTGTGGACGTCGTGGCCGCACGCGTGGGCCCGGTCGGGCACGGTGGACCGGTACGGAACGCCGGTCTTGGTGTCCGGGATGGGCAGCGCGTCGATGTCCGCGCGCAGCGCGAAGAGGGGCCGGGTGCCGTCCGAGACGCCGATGTCACACATGAGTCCGGTTCCGATGGACAGCACGCGCGGTGCCAGCCCGGCGCTCTCCAGACGGGCCTTGAGCGCGGCCGTCGTACGGAACTCCTGGTTGCCCAGTTCGGGATGCATATGGAGATCCCGACGGAAGGCGATCAGCTCAGCACGGAGTTCCGGGGACAGGATGCCGGGCAGTGCGACGCTCCCGGGCAGGTCTGCTGCGGACTCACGGGACATCAGTTGGTTCACCTGTTGAAGGGTAAGCCCAGGCAAGGCCCAACTGGCCACCGATCAAGGAAAGTTCAATCCGATAGGGGAAGGAAAAATGCCCCCTAGCGGCATGATTACCCGGGCGTGTGGGTAAGCTCACGGCTCTTTATCGACGGTACCGCAACCCACCGCACCCGGCCTTCGGGAGGAGCGGGGCAGGAGCGGACGGGACGCGCGAGCCGCAGATGTCGGGCCCAGTCGCAGATGTCGGGCGCAGGGTCCACGGCCGGGTCGGCGCCCGTACGAACCGACGGGCCGGGCGGGCACGACAGCCCCCGCGACTCGGGCGCGATACCGCCCGCCGAGGTGCCGGAACGGCCGCCGGGGAGCACCTCGGGACCCTGGGGCCCACCAAAGGGTCCAAGGTCCCTGTGCCTTTGCTGCGCCCCGGGTCCACTCTTGTGGTCAGATCATGTGTTCATAGGCGAATGTTTTGACATGTCGGAAAGGCCAGCCATGAGGCACCGCAGGGTCACCGACCTGATGACGCCCACCGCGGTGAGCGTCCAGCGGGGAACCGGGTTCAAGGAGATCGCGCGCCTCCTCGACGAGTACGGCATCACCGCCGTTCCCGTCGTCGACGAGGACGAGCGACCGGTCGGCGTGGTGTCCGAGGCCGATCTGCTGCGCCGCCAGACCTCGCAGACGACCGGGAACACGGCCGAGGCGCTGATGTCCAGCCCCGCCGTGGTCGCACAGCCGCACTGGAGCGCGATCCGAGCCGCCCGGGTGATGGAGCAGCACCGCATCAAGCGACTCCCCGTGGTGGGCGGGGACGGCCGGCTGACAGGGGTGATCAGCCGCAGCGATCTGCTCCAGCTCTTCCTGCGCCGGGACCGGTCCATCCAGGAGGAGATCTTGGAGGACGTCCTCACCCAGACGCTCGGGCTCTCCCCTTCGGCCCTGACGGTGGACGTCACCGACGGGGTCGTCACCCTCAGCGGCGCGGTGGAGCGGAGCAGTCTGATCCCGGTGACCGTGCGGCTCTGCGAGAGCGTGGACGGCGTGGTGGACGTGGTGGACCGGCTGGTCTCCGAGGTCGACGACACCGGCGGGACGGCCGCGCCCCGCACGGCCGGGCGGGAAACAGCGGCCGGGGCGTCCGCCGGTCCGTCGGGGAGCGCGCTCCCGCGCCACTCGGTGCTCGAACCCGCTCCGCCGGTCCCCCTCCCGGAGGCGTCGCCGGGAAACCCGCCACCCTCCCCCGCGGACGGCCCGCCGCCGCTGGGCGACGCCGCGACGACGGGCGGGAGGTGGGAGCGATGACGACGCACCACGTGGCCGTGGGGGTGGACGGGAGCCCCGAGGGCTTCGCCGCCGCCGAGTGGGCGGCCGAGGAAGCGCTGCTGCGCGGTGTGCCGCTACGGCTGGTGCACGTGGCCGACAAACCCCTGACCCTGGTGGTGGCCGCACTCGCGATCTCGGCGAACGACGACAGCGCGGCCGGGGACACCGTCCTCCGGGAGGCGGCCGACACCCTGCGGGCACGACACCCGGCCCTGGAGATCACCACGCGCAAACGCTCGGGCCGCGCCCCCGCCGCCCTGGCGTCCGAAGGGGACGAAGCCGGTCTGCTGGTCCTCGGCTCGCGCGGGCTGGGCTCGGTGGCGGGTTTCCTCATCGGCTCGGTCGGCACCGCGACGGTCGGGGCGACCACCCGTCCGGTGGTCCTGGTGCGTACGGGAACGGGCGACGACCCCGCTCCGGCGCCGGGTGAGGTGGTGGTCGCCGTGGACGTCCACGACCCCGTCGATGCGCCCCTGGCCTTCGCCTTCGAGGAGGCCGCCCGGCGCGGCTGCGCCCTCCGGGCCGTGCACGGCTGGCGTCCGCCCTTCGTCCACGGGCTGTCCTTCGACGCGGCAACCCGCCTGGAGGTCGAGCGGGAGTTCACCCGTACCCTGCGCGATCTCCTGCTCCCGTGGCGGCAGCGGTATCCGTCGGTGAAGGTGGTCGAGGAGGCACATGCAGGCCCCGCGGCCCGTGCCGTACTCGGTGCCACCGGCGATGCGGCCCTGGTGGTGGTGGGACGACGGGCCAGGCGGTCTCCCGTGGGCGGCCACATCGGCCCGGTCGCCCATGCGGTGATGCACCACGCCACCGCCCCGGTGGCGATCGTCGCCCACGACTGAGGCGCCGCGCACGATGGCGGCCCCGAACCGCGGACCAGCGAACCAGCGAGACACCGAGAAGTGAGACCCCCAGGAGAAAGGTTTCGCCTCAGCTCACGGAAGACGCCGTACAGCTTCTGAAGAAACGATTCTCTGAGCGCCCGACCAGGCCCGGACGGCATTCGGCCCGGCCCGTACGCGCAGCACTGCTCACCCGAGGAGGACCCGTGCCCGCACGACCACTCGACCCGGCCGTCGTGACGGCCCTCGTCCAGGACGCAGCAGCCGCCCCTTCGCTGCACAACGCCCAGCCCTGGAAGTTCCGGCTGCTGCGCGAACGCGGCGTACTCCAGGTGCGGGCCGATCCCACCCGGGCGCTGCCGGCCGAGGACCCAGCGAACCGCGCCCTGCACCTGGGGTGCGGAGCCGCCCTGTTCAATCTGCGGGTCGCAGCCGCACACCACGGATGGGAGCCGACCACGGTGTTGTTGCCCGACGGCTCCGACCCGGCGCTGCTGGCCGAGGTTCGGCTCGACCGACCGGTCCGCGACGAGGACGATCTGGCCCCGCTCCACCCCGCGATCGCCCGACGGCACACCAGCCGCCATCCCTTCACGCACGAGGCGGTCCCGGTCGAGGTGCTGGACGGCCTCAGCGCCGCCGCACTGCTGGAGGGGTGCCGGCTGGTCTTCCCCGACGACTTCCACGTACAGACCGTGCTGGACCTGGTGCACGAGGCCGAGGAGCGGGCGGTACTGGACCCGGAGGCCCGGGCGGAGTTGGCCTCGTGGACCAGGACCGAGGTGCGGGCACCGGACGGGGAGGACGGTCGGCAGCAACCGGGCGACGGCATTCCCGTGAGCGCTTTCGGTCCCCGGCCGCGCGGGAACACCGGGCCGATGCGGGACTTCGCCCAGGGCCGACCCGTACCCGGACGGGAGTCGGTGGAGTTCGAGCACGTCCCACGGCTCGGACTGCTCGGTACCGCAGAGGACCGGCCGGTGGACTGGCTGCGGGCGGGGCAGGCGTTGGAACGCGTCCTGCTCCAGGCCACGCTCGACGGGCTGGCCACCTCCCTGACCTCACAGGCCCTGGAGTGGCCCGAGTTGCGGTGGGCGGTACGGGAGCCGGGCTCGGCATCGGGCGGTCAGATCCAGATGGTGCTGCGCCTGGGGTACGGGCCCCACGGCGAGTCGACGCCCCGGAGGTCCGTGGACGACATGTTGGACGTCCGCTGAGCGAACCGGCGGCGCAGTGCGACCGGGCACGCGGGACGAACCGCAGACCCGGCGTCCCGCCCCGTGCGTTATGGCTATCCGGCCGCCGATGACCAGCCGGTGTCGGGCACCGGGGGCTTCGCCGGCGGAGCGGCCCCCATCGCCTCCAGATCGCGATCGGCCTCCCGCATCAACTGCCCGGACAGGTCCCGCATCGCCCGGGCAGCCGCCAGTTCATCCCCGATCTTCGGGATGTCGGCATCTGCGGGGCTACAGCGGGCGGTGCCCCGCCCGGTGAGCCGTCCCGATCCGGTGTCGAGCTTCGCGCTGGCCCTGGTCGTACCGTCCTCTTCCGACAGGACGAGATCGACCTTCCACTCCAGGGTCCGTGTCATGGCACACCTCCTCGGCCGTGCCCGGCCCACGTCAGCCGCCGGGGCGCGGTCCTCTTCTCAGCATCGCACCCGGGGCGGTTTCAGGCGCTGCTGAGCGACAGCTTCACGGCGAAGCCGAGGAACAGGGCGCCCGCAGCCGACGTGGCCCCCGCGGAGAGGCGCCTACGGCGCCTGAAGGCCGCCGCCAGATGGGTGCCGGTGAAGATCAGCAAGGTCAGATAGAGGAAGGACGCCAACTGCGCGAAGGCTCCGAGCACCACGAACGACAGAGCGGGATAGGCATAGGCGGGGTCCACGAACTGGACGAAGAAGGCGATGAAGAAGAGGATCGCCTTGGGGTTGAGGAGGCTGATCACCAGCGCCCTGCGGAAGGGGCGCTCCGCGCCCGTACCCTCCTCCCCGCCCTGCTCGGTCATGGCCACCTCGGGCGATTCGCGCCGAGCCCGCCACATCGACCAGGCCGCACGCAGCAGCCCGATCGCCAGCCAGGTCAGATATCCGGCGCCGGCGAACTTCACGATGCCGAAAAGGACCTCGTTCGCCTGGAGCAGTGAGGCGACACCCGCCGCGGAGAGCACCATCAGCACGGCGTCGCCGCACCAGACCCCGGCGGCAGCGGTGTATCCGGTGCGCACGCCGCGGCGGGCGGCGACCGAGAGCACATAGAGGGAGTTCGGCCCCGGCAGCAGGACGATGAGGACGAGGCCCGTCAGATAGGTCGGGAGATCGGTGACACCCAGCATGAACCGGAGTTTCGCACAGAGTTGCGATGATTCATCAGTGTGTTCCCCGTCACGGATCACCGCATAGGGGGCGACGGCTCGCCCCACGGAGGGGCTACGGCTCACGGGCTGAGCTCTACGGCTCACAGCGCTGAGGGCGGTCGGCCGCTCCGGTGCGGCCGTCAGAACACGTCAGAAACACGTCAGAACATATCCGTCGGCACATGGGTCCCCCAGACCTCCCGCAGCGCATCACACACTTCGCCCACCGTGGCCCGGGCTCGCAGCGCTTCCTTCATCGGGGGCAGGACGTTGTCGGTCCCCCCGGCCACCTCCTTGAGCGCCCCCAGCGCGACCGTCACGGCTCGTCCGTCGCGCTCCTCCCGCAGCCGTGCCAGCCGCTCGGTCTGACGGGCCTCGATCAGCGGGTCGACGCGCAGCGGCTCGTAGGGCTCCTCGGCGTCCAGCGTGAAGCGGTTGACGCCGACGACGACCCGTTCGCCGCTGTCGGTCTCCCGGGCGATGCGGTAGGCGTTCCGCTCGATCTCCCCCTTCTGGAATCCCCGCTCGATCGCGCCGACCGCACCACCGAGGTCTTCGACCCGTCCCATCAGCTCCAGGGCGGCTGCCTCCACCTCGTCCGTCAGGCTCTCCACGGCGTACGAACCGGCGAACGGGTCCACGGTCGCCGCGATGTCGGTCTCGTACGCAAGGACCTGCTGGGTGCGCAGGGCCAGCCGGGCGGACTTGTCCGTCGGCAGCGCGATGGCCTCGTCGAAGGAGTTGGTGTGGAGCGACTGGGTGCCGCCCAGGACCGCGGCGAGGCCCTGCACCGCGACCCGTACCAGATTGACTTCGGGCTGCTGTGCCGTCAGTTGCACGCCGGCGGTCTGGGTGTGGAAACGCAGCATCGCCGACTTGGGGTCGCGGGCCCCGAACTCCTCCCGCATCACCCGGGCCCAGATCCTTCGTGCCGCACGGAACTTGGCCACCTCTTCGAGGAGCGTGGTCCGGGCGACGAAGAAGAAGGAAAGGCGCGGGCCGAACTCGTCGACGTCCATGCCCGCCGCCAGGGCGGTGCGTACGTAGGCGATGCCGTTGGCGAGGGTGAACGCGATCTCCTGTACGGGCGAGGCACCGGCCTCCGCCATGTGGTATCCGGAGATGGAGATGGTGTTCCAGCGCGGGATCTCGGCGCGGCAGTGGCGGAAGACGTCGGCGACCAGCCGTAGCGACGGCTGGGGCGGAAAGATGTAGGTGCCGCGGGCGATGTACTCCTTGAGCACGTCGTTCTGGATGGTGCCGGTGAGCCGATCGGCCGGGATGCCCCGCTCCTCGGCGATGAGTTGGTAGAGCAGGAGCAGCAGCGCGGCGGGTGCGTTGATGGTCATCGAGGTGGAGACGCGGTCCAGGGGGATCCCGTCGAAGAGGACCCGCATGTCGTCGATCGAGTCGATGGCCACCCCGACCTTGCCCACCTCGCCCTGGGCGATGGCCGCATCGGAGTCGTAGCCCATCTGGGTGGGCAGGTCGAAGGCGACCGACAGACCGGTGGTGCCGTGCTCGATGAGTCGTGCGAAGCGGGCGTTGGACTCGGCGGCCGTGCCGAACCCGGCGTACTGGCGCATCGTCCAGGGGCGGCCGGTGTACATGGAGGGGTGGACTCCGCGGGTGTACGGGTACGCGCCGGGCTCGCCCAGGCGCTCGGCGGGGTCCCACCCGGCGAGCGCGTCCGGTCCGTAGACAGGATGGATGGGCAGTCCCGATTCGGAGTGGTGGGCCATGGCTGTGCCTCTCCCCGTAAACGACTGGTCGTCACAGCCCTTCCCGCACGGCACGGGGTTGTGCAACCGAACCGGACGGGAATTCATCTCCTGGTGCAGAGTCCCTGCACTCGGACTTCTCACTTCTTATCGGATTTTCCTTATTATTCGGGGTTTCTCGGACTTGCCGGATGCTGCGGGACTCCACAGGACCCTGTCGGATGGATCACCTTCTTCGGTTCATTGGGGGGCACAGAGGATGAAGAGGTTTCGAGGGACCGTCGTCCGGGGTCCGCACACCGCCCTGGCCGTTCGACGAGGTCTGGCCGCGGTCGCCGTGCTCGCGGTGACGGCGGGGTGTTCGGCACGGGCGGTCGACGCCCCTTCGGTGGGCACCGATGACGCACCGCCGGGATCGACGGTCCCCGGCGGGATCGTGACCCCGAGCGCGACCCCGAGCGCGGCGCCGTCGGGGTTGCCGACCGGCGGTGCACGTCCCGAGCCGAGCGAGGAGCCGGACGAGCGCCCCACCGAGCAGCCGAGTGCCCGGCCGGCCGAGGTGTTGATGTCCGAGGGGGCGCAGGGCGCGCGGGTACGGGAGCTCCAGGCCCGACTCGCCCAGATCGGTTGGTTCGACGACGCACCCACCGGTGTCTACGGGCGGATCACCGTCGCCGCGGTCAAGGGCTTCCAGGGCAAGCGCGGACTGCCGGCCCACGGTGCGACGGACACGGTCACCTGGCAGCGACTGCTGGGGATGACGACCGAGCCGACGCGCGGTGAACTCGACGGCAAGGCGGTCAACAAGCCGACGACCACGCTCGATCCGCGCTGTCTCAACGGTCGGGTGATGTGCGTCAGCAAGACCACGCGCACCCTGTCGTGGGTGGTCGACGGCACGGTGCGCTCGACGATGGACGTGCGCTTCGGCTCCCAGTACACCCCGACCCGCGAGGGCTCCTTCAGCGTCTTCCTGAAGTCGAGGGACCATGTGTCGACTCTCTACGACACCCCCATGCCCTACGCGATGTTCTTCAGCGGAGGCCAGGCGGTGCACTACTCGTCGGACTTCGCCGCCCGCGGCTACAGCGGCGGTTCGCACGGCTGTGTGAACGTGCGCGACCGGCAGGCGATCGCCGCCCTGTACGCGCAGGTGCGCAACGGCGACAAGGTCGTCATCCACTGGTGAGGATTGCCCGGTGCGGGCCGAGGGAGGCCGTGGGAGAAGGGCGCGGGCGGGACCGGGGGAACGTGTCCCGCCCGCGCCTGATGCGCCCAGCCGTAGGTACGGGGGGAACCCCGGCTTCTGGCGCCGCCGATGACCAGTCGGCTCACTTACTACTGCGCCGTACGCTCCAGAAACGTCACACCTGACCGTACGAGAGCAAAGAACCGCTGGTCACACGACTGATGTGACTGCGCTGAGCGGCCGGGGGACCGCTCAGCCGCGCGGTCGGTGCACCGGGGTGACGGCCTCGGGGCCCGCAGCCCGAACGCTCCGGCCGCCCGGCGCACTCCCGGCGCGCTGCTTCGGCTGGCCGTGGACCTTGATGCCGTTGCTCTTGTCGGGCTTGCCTGGTTTGGCAGGCTTGGCAGGCTTGGCGTACGGGCGGTTGACGACGCCCGCACCGACCTCGGCGTTGGAGTTGGTGCTCTGTCCGCCCTGGATGCCCTGGCCGCCCTGCCCCCCGTGGCCGCCCGGGCCGTTGGCGCCGTTCTGACCGTTCTGCGCGCCCTGACCCCCCTGGCTGCCCTGGCTGCCCTGACCGCCGTGGCTGCCGCTGCCGCCCACCGGGGTACCGGCGAGGACATCGGTGCAGAACCGGTCCACCGTGACGCCGTGCCTCTGTGCGGTCTTCTCCAGGCGCTTCAACCGTTTGGCGTCGATCGTGCCGGCCCGGTGGTCCCGGCAGGCGGCGACCAGCTTGCGCTGCTTGCCGTTCATCTCCTGGGGCTTCTCGGTCGCCGTGACGTCCGGCGTCCCGGGCGGCGGTTCGGCCGGTTCGACGGTGGCGCCGGGGAAGGTGGGCTCGGCGGTGGACGTCTCCTCGCGCGGAGGCACCGTGGTGGGCTCGGCGCCTCGCAGGGGGGAGCGCGGGGTGGGCTGCCCGGTGCGGGCCCGAGGGGGCTCCTCCGTCACATGGGGGCCGGTGGGCGCGCCCGACACCGAGGTCGCGGGGGCGGAACCCTCGTCGAACGGCGAGGGCAGCAGCCCCGTGGTCGCCCCGACCGCCACCCCGCCGAACGCGAAACCGGCGAGTGCGGCGATCACCCCGTAGCGCACGGGCTGCATCAACCGGGACGCGAGCGAGGGGCGCGGTGCCGGAACCACCCGTACGATCCCGAAGTCGCCCTCCTGGTCCGCCGTGCCCCGCTCCCGGGCCCGGGCCCGGCGGAAGGCGATCACGGCGGCGGCCTCGCCCGCCAATTCACCGTCGGGAGAGCCGAGGGGCGCCTCCGGTCGGCGCGCGTAGCGCAGCGCTACGGTCAGTCGTGCGGCCTGTGTACGAGCGGGTTCGTCGGGGACGTCGACCGGCTCACCGCGCAGCAGTTGCTCCGCCGTCTCCTCGTCGAGCCACTCGTACCGCTCATCGGCCATCACATGTCCTTCTGCGTCCGCAGCCGTGTATGCGTCACACCGGCGGGTGCCGTCGCACCCGGCCGTGGTCCGCGTTGCGGAGGCACGCCGTTGAGATCCGCACCGCACTCCGCGGGGTCGGCAACCGGCTGCCCATCGGCGTCCGTGGCACCACCCGGACCGTTGGCACCGTACGTGCTGGCGGTCGTTCGGGGGTAATCGGCTTCCTGTGCGGTGAAGTCGGACGGCCCGTCGGTGAACTCGGCCTCATCCAAGCTGTCCGCACCGAGGAGTTCAGCGAGCCGCTTGAGCCCGCGGTGGGCTGCGGTGCGTACGGCCCCGGGCCGCTTGCCCAGGGTCTGGGCGGCACTCTTGGCGTCGAGCCCGACCACCACCCGGAGGACGACGGCTTCCGCCTGGTCCTGCGGGAGCTGCGCGATCAGCGCCAGGGTGCTTCCGGTGGAGAGGGCCTCCATGGCCTCGTCCGCGGTGTCGGACTGCGCCGGTCGACCGGTGAGTTCGCTCTCGTCACCCCCGACCGCGGGACGGCGCCCCCTCATGCGGACGTGGTCGAGGGCCCGGTTGCGGGCGATCCTGGCGGCCCAGCCCCGGAATCTGTCCGCGTCGCCGTTGAACCGGTCGAGATCGCGGGCGATCTGCAACCAGGTCTCGGACGCCACGTCCTCGGCGTCGGGCTCCCCGACGAGTGTTCGTACATAGCCGAGCAGCCGCGGATGCACGGCGCGGTACACAGTACGGAAGGCGCACTCGTCCCCGTCCTGCGCCGCGAGCACTGCGGCGGTCAGCTCCGCGTCGTCCCCCAGCACTACCTCTACCTGTTCCGAATCGCAGCTGGTCATCACTGCCCGCGTCCCCTGTACGCGAGTGAGCACGCTACGGCTTGCTCGGGGGCCACGTCCATGGCTTGTACAACTTGCAACAATATGCCGACTCGCCCGACACGAAAGGGTGTGTGACAGAAATCGCCTGCTTGACGCTGAATGGAGTACGGGGCCGCTTTGCGGCCCCGTTGGACGGCGACCGGGGCCTCTCCTGTGGGGGGTGGCGGCCCCGGTCGTCCTTCCGTCTGCCACTGCCGAGCGTGGGCAAACCCCTGCCGAGCCGGCGCCCGCCGACCATCAGGCGACAACGCATCCCGCACCATCTGCCGACCCCCAAGCGGACGCGCGGAAGCACGGACGCAGACGCAGCGGCCACCAACAGCCACAAGGGCAGCCTGGGGTGGGGGCAGGGCGAGGGGATGGCGACCGGCGCGGTGGCGCTCCCGATTCCCGGGCAGGGCTGAGCGCCGTCGGGACAACGGTGAGCCCAGCCAGCCCGGTCATGGAGATCGGCCAGGGCTACCCCGTTTACTCGGCCGACCCGGTCTGCCCGGTCTGCTCGCCCTACCCAGCCTGCTCGGCCTACCCAGGCTGCTCGGTCTGCTCGGTCTGCTCGGTCTGCTCGGTCTGCTCGGTCTGCTCGGTCTGCTCGGTCTGCTCGGTCTGCTCAAGGGGGGTCTCCCCTGCGCGCTCACCAGCACTCAGCGCTGGACCCGGGCCCTTCGGGAGACCACCGCGCGCAGCACCCGCTGCCCCTCGGTGGAGACGCGCTGCACTTGCCGCAGACCAGCCCGCCCCTCACCTTCGGCCAGGATCTCCAGCACCCGCAACTGTCGGCGCAACTCGGCGGTCACCAGGGGGCCGGCATGGGTGGGCTCGCCCTCGCGGCAGCCCTTGAGCACCTCGATCACGGCGGATGCGTCGGGCTCGCCGCCGGGACCGGCATCGAGTCGGTGGTGGAGTTCGAGTGCCGCCACCGAGCAGTCGTCGGCCCACTCGCGCAGCGGCTCGACCTGCCAGTCGTCCGGTGCGGCATCGAGCATGTTCCGGATCAGGGCGACCGTCTCGTCCGCCTCGCCGTCGCCCGGGGGTGCGGCACGCGCCAGCCCCTCCCTGGCTTCGGCCAGTCGTCCCGGCCAGCCCCCCGCCCCTTCGGCGAGCCCGGCCCACAGCGGGCCGAGCGCATCGGCCTCGGAAGCGAGCACAGGCAGACAGCGTTCCAGACAGGCGAGGCCGCTCGCGGCCAAACCCCGCTCGTCCGCCTGTGCGATCAGTTCCCTCAGGCTCTTCGACGCCACTGACGCCTCCCATCGCGTACGCATGTCATTACCGCGCACACCTGAGCCCCGTGGCTCAATCGCGTCATGCCGAAGGCACCGGAGAACCGGGTCCTTGCAGGGCGGTACTACGAACCGCTCATCAGCATGGGTCTCGGGCTGCTTGGCGCAAACTACTCCCATCCAAGCCCCGTCCGCCACGTTTGTGCGGAGCTGAGCGGTCTTGGACACCCCACATCCTGACTTATCAAGTGAGCACTACCCATACACACTTGCAGCACACTTCTGTTACATTCTGCGCACCTGGAGCTCGGTTGACGGAGCGGCGCACTGTTCCCACGGGCTCCCGGGAAGCAGCGGTGCGAGTCCGCACACCCCCGGGCGGACTCGCACCGCACCCTCTGGACCACCCTGTGCGCAGGCTCAGTTCAGCTGTTCGGCGAGTGCCCGGAACCGGGCCCACCCGAGGGTGGGTTTCCGCGGGTCCCACACCTTCTGCGCCAAGGCGCTCAGGGGCAGCACGATCCCGCGGGCGATCTGCTCCGGTGTCTGGGAGCCCGCCAGATCGCACCAGATCGCGAACCGCGCCCCCAGGATCTGGCCGGAGTACTTCGTGGGGACCGGCCTGGTGCCACGGAGTACCAACGGGGTCCACTGCTCATAGATCCGCTGACCGGTCGGGTAGCGGAAGTCATTGGGCTCGCCGAGGACGTAGTAGAGGTACTCGTCGTTGACGTTCACCACGCGTCGGCCCTCCGCGAGGTACTCGACGGGCGGACGGGCCCCTATTTCCTTGCCCGTCCAGTACTCGACCTCGATGTCCTTGTCGACGGTGACCTGACCGCCGCGGAAGAAGCCGTCGTTCCACGCCTTGAGGCGCCGGTCCAGCGGGCGCAGCACGTCGGCCCGGTCGTTGACCCACTGCGTTGCCAGGTCCTGGACGCGCCCCTCGGGGCCGTACTCCTGCCGGGCTATGGCCGCGAGTCGGGGGAAGGACGCCTCGGGGTTGCGCCGGGTGAGGGCCTGGTACTCGTCACCGCCGAGATGCCAGTAGGCACCTTCGAACAGATCTGCGTACTCGGTGAGGAGTTCGTCGACCAGTCGTGCGGAAGCCGGATTGCCGATGTCGATCGCACCGCGCACGGTGCGGCCGGACGTGTCCTTGAGCCGGAGTTGCGGATGGGCGGCGAGGACGGCCCCCAGATGGCCCGGTGAGTCGATCTCGGGGATCACGGTGATGTGCAGCGAGTCGGCCAGCGCGAGTATGCGACGGACCTCCGCCTTGGTCAGGTGATCGCGGGACACCACCTCGGGATGACGGTCCGACTCGATGCGAAACCCCTGGTCGTCGGAGAAGTGCAGACCGAACTGGTTGAGCTTGAGGTCGGCCATCTCCCGCAGGCGCCCCTCGATCCACGCCGCGCTGAAGTGTTTGCGCGCGGTGTCCAGCATCAGTCCGCGCTGGGGCCGGTCGGGTGCGTCCCTGACGACGCCTTCGGGCATGGCACCGCCGGAGCGCACGGCCTGCTTGAGCGTGCGGGTGCCGTAGAAGACACCCGCCTCGGACGGCCCCGCTATGCGGACGCGGTTGCCGGCGGTGTGGACGGTGTACGACTCGGGGCCACCCTGTTGGGAGGGGGCGAGGACCAGTTCCACATCGCCCGGCCGGGCAGGCCCGGTACCTCGGTAGGAGATCTTGAGCTCACGGGCGAGCAGTGCGGCCTCGTCCGCCAACGCCTCGCCGCCCGCGGCGACGACGACCCCCGCACCGGACGCCGGCCGCCAACCCGGGCCGCGCGCCGGCTCGTGGTTCCGTACGGCGGGGATGGTCGCGGGCGCGGTGGAGAGGGGGTACGTCCGGGTGGGTGACGGACTGGGCGTGGGACTGGCCGCGCCACGATCGGCACCGGCATCGGTACGACTGGATTGCCCCGACTGACCGGAATCTCCCGGCTCATCCGAGGTTCCCTGTGAACAACCGGTCGCTGCTATCGAGAGGGCAGCGGTCACGGCGACTGCCGCACTGCTCCATCCGATGCGCCCAAAGTGCCGTATCACTTACATACCTCCCTTAAATCCACTGAATCCGATGAAAGAACACAACTGCCTCACATCACCCAATACAGCCGGAGAAACTCTCCCGTCCGGGTGAAAATCGCTCATCCGTCGGACAGCCCTTCGCCGGCATCGCTAGCGTGGAGACACTTCCGCCCCTCCTGTCACTTAGTTCACATGGTTCTGGGGTTCTCGCTCAACCATCGACGCCCTCTCACCCTCTCCCTCTTTGACGCCTCCCGCCTCCCTTCTCCACCTCCCGTCCCCTTGAGCCCCTTACTTCCCTTTGCTCGCTTGTTAACTATTTGATCTCTCTTGTCGCCCTGCCTTGGCACCCCGTCTTGTCCCTCTTCTCGCCCTCGCCCGCTTCCCTTCGTCACGGCCCCTGCCCCTCTGCTGTCCGTCCTCTTCATCTCCCGTCCTCCTTCATCTCCCGTCCTCACTTCATCTCCCGCTCTCCCGCTCTCCCGTTCGATCAGCGACCTCTCGGCGGTCGAGCCCGTTCCTGTTCGAGGAGCCCACGCTGTCCAGCGAAGTCCCCGTCGGCCTTCCGAAGCGACCGGCACCCCCGCACCCCCGCCCGCCCGAGGCTCCCGGCGCCCTGACGCCCCGATCACGAGCCCGACCGCCCGGGCGGCAACCCTTCGCGCCCGCAGGGCTGGAACGCCTCAACCTGATGGACCAGGAGGCGGCCGTCACCACCCTTCTGACCTGCTGCGGGAGCCGGCATTGGGCCGAACGGCTGGCTGCCCACCGCCCGTACCCCGATCTCGATGTCCTCCTGGCCGCCTGCGACGAGGCCAGCTACGACCTCTCCCCCGCCGACCTCCACGAGGCGCTCGCCAGGGAACCCGCCGCGGGACCGGACCGCGACCTGGCGGACGTACCGACATCGGCCCTGACCGCACTGGCCGCAGCCCATGCCGCGTACGAGAGCAGATTCGGCCATTCCTTCGTGATCTCCCTCGGCGCTTTCCAGCCAGCCGAGCACCTCGACCAGATCTTGATCGGCATCCGTGCGCGACTCGCCCATGCGCCGGATGCGGAGCGGGACGTCGCCGCCGAGGAATTGCGCGGTCTGGCCCGATCCCGACTGATCCGCCTGATGCCCTAGCTCCCTCGGCGACCACGGCCCCGGCGCGTCCCCATACCACCCGGCCTGCCGATAGCCCGTCCGAGGCTCTTTGATTGCCTGTTTGATCACACCTGCCGACCCGGCGCGAACGAACCGACAAGTCGTCGCTACGATGGCCGGGGCCGGTGGACCATACCCGGCCGGGCCAGACCGACCATCGCAAGCCGGCAGGCCCCAATCCCCGCTCCCGGAGGGCTCTTCCGTGCCGGCTGGAACGCTGTACCGCGGCCGGGAAGGAATGTGGTCATGGGTGGCTCATCGAGTCACCGGCGTCCTCATCTTCTTCTTCCTGTTCGTCCATGTCCTTGACACCGCTCTCGTCCGTGTCTCCCCCGAGGACTACGACAAGGTCGTAGCCGTCTACAAGACGCCGCTCGTTGCACTGCTGGAGTACGGCCTCGTCGCCGCCGTGCTGTTCCACGCGCTCAACGGCCTGCGGGTCATCGCCGTGGACTTCTGGTCCAAGGGACCGCGCTACCAGAAGCAGATGCTCTGGACCGTCATGGGCATCTGGATCGTGCTGATGGCGGGTGCGCTCTACCCCGTCCTCGGACACGCCGCACGCGAAGTCTTCGGGAGTTGATGCCGGACATGTCTGCTGACACCTCTTCCGCGATCGGTCCCGTCGAGAGCGGCTCGCTCTACGACGTGGACAACCCGGCCCCCCTGATCGAGGCCCCGCGCAAGCGCACCGGCAAGACCCCGCGCGCCACCCGCGGCAACTTCGAGATGGCCGCCTGGCTCTTCATGCGCCTCTCCGGCGTGGTGCTGGTCGTGCTGGTCATCGGCCACCTCGTGATCCAGCTGGTGCTGGACGGCGGTGTCTCCAAGATCGGCTTCGCCTTCGTCGCCGGTCGCTGGGCATCCCCGTTCTGGCAGGTCTGGGACCTGCTGATGCTCTGGCTCGCCATGCTGCACGGCGCCAACGGCCTGCGTACCGTCATCAACGACTACGCCGAGCGCCCGAACACGCGCCTGTGGCTCAAGGGCCTGCTGTACACCGCAACGGTGTTCACCATCCTGCTGGGCACGCTGGTGATCTTCACCTTCGACCCGAACATCCGCTAAAGCCGGGGCTGACGAACCACATGAAGATCCACAAGTACGACACCGTCATCGTCGGCGCTGGCGGAGCGGGAATGCGGGCGGCCATCGAGGCCACCAAGCGCAGCCGTACCGCCGTCCTGACGAAGCTCTACCCCACCCGCTCCCACACCGGTGCGGCGCAGGGCGGCATGGCCGCCGCGCTCGCCAACGTGGAAGAGGACAACTGGGAGTGGCACACCTTCGACACGGTCAAGGGCGGTGACTACCTGGTCGACCAGGACGCCGCCGAGATCCTGGCGAAGGAGGCCATCGACGCCGTCCTCGACCTGGAGAAGATGGGCCTGCCGTTCAACCGCACCCCGAACGGCACCATCGACCAGCGCCGCTTCGGCGGGCACTCCCGCAACCACGGTGAGGCCCCCGTCCGCCGGTCCTGCTACGCCGCGGACCGCACCGGCCACATGATCCTCCAGACGCTGTACCAGAACTGCGTCAAGGAGGGCGTCGAGTTCTTCAACGAGTTCTACGTCCTTGACCAGCTGATCACCGAGGTGGACGGGGTCAAGAGGTCGTCCGGCGTGGTCGCCTACGAGCTGGCCACCGGCGAGATCCACGTCTTCCAGGCGAAGGCCGTCATCTACGCCTCCGGCGGCACCGGCAAGTTCTTCAAGGTGACCTCCAACGCCCACACGCTCACCGGTGACGGGCAGGCCGCCTGTTACCGGCGCGGGCTGCCGCTGGAGGACATGGAGTTCTTCCAGTTCCACCCGACGGGCATCTGGCGCATGGGCATCCTGCTCACGGAGGGCGCCCGCGGTGAGGGCGGCATCCTGCGCAACAAGGACGGCGAGCGCTTCATGGAGAAGTACGCGCCCGTCATGAAGGACCTCGCCTCGCGCGACGTCGTCTCGCGCTCCATCTACACGGAGATCCGCGAGGGCCGCGGCTGCGGTCCCGAGGGCGACCACGTCTACCTCGACCTGACGCACCTGCCGCCGGAGCAGCTGGACGCCAAGCTGCCCGACATCACCGAGTTCGCGCGCACCTACCTGGGCATCGAGCCCTACACGGACCCGATCCCGATCCAGCCGACCGCGCACTACGCCATGGGCGGCATCCCCACCAACGTCGAGGGCGAGGTCCTGGCGGACAACACCACCGTCGTTCCCGGTCTGTACGCCGCCGGCGAGGTCGCCTGCGTCTCCGTGCACGGCGCCAACCGGCTGGGCACCAACTCGCTGCTGGACATCAACGTCTTCGGTAAGCGCTCCGGCATCGCCGCCGCCGAGTACTCCGCGAAGAACGACTACGTCGAGCTCCCCGAGGACCCGGCGTCGCTGGTCCAGGAGCAGGTGGAGCAGCTGCGCAACTCCACCGGCAAGGAGCGGGTCGCCGACATCCGCCGGGAGCTCCAGGAGACCATGGACGCCAACGTCATGGTCTTCCGCACCGAGCAGACCATCAAGACGGCGGTCGAGAAGATCGGCGAGCTGCGCGCCCGCTACAGGAACGTGTCCATCCAGGACAAGGGCAGGCGGTTCAACACGGACCTGCTGGAGGCCATCGAGCTGGGCAACCTGCTCGACCTGGCCGAGGTCATGGCCGTCTCCGCGCTCGCCCGCAAGGAGTCCCGCGGCGGTCACTACCGCGAGGACTACCCCAACCGCGACGACGTCAACTTCATGCGCCACACCATGGCGTACCGCGAGGTCGGCGACGACGGCTCCGAGAGCATCCGTCTCGACTACAAGCCGGTCGTCCAGACCCGCTACCAGCCGATGGAGCGTAAGTACTGATGGCTACCCCCGTACTGGACAAGGTCGAGGCCGAATCAGCCGCCTCGCCGTACATCACGGTCACCTTCCGCATCCGCCGCTTCAACCCGGAGGTCTCCGAGGACGCGGTCTGGGAGGACTTCCCGATCGAGATCGACCCCAAGGAGCGGGTCCTCGACGGCCTCCACAAGATCAAGTGGGATGTGGACGGCACGCTGACGTTCCGCCGCTCGTGCGCGCACGGGATCTGCGGTTCGGACGCGATGCGGATCAACGGCAAGAACAGGCTCGCCTGCAAGACGCTGATCAAGGACCTCAACCCCGCCAAGCCGATCACGGTCGAGCCCATCAAGGGCCTGACGGTGCTCAAGGACCTGGTCGTGGACATGGAGCCGTTCTTCCAGGCGTACCGGGACGTGATGCCGTTCCTGGTGACCAAGGGGAACGAGCCGACGCGTGAGCGCCTCCAGTCCGCCGAGGACCGCGAGCGCTTCGACGACACCACCAAGTGCATCCTGTGTGCCGCGTGCACCAGTTCCTGCCCGGTGTTCTGGAACGACGGGCAGTACTTCGGCCCTGCGGCCATCGTCAACGCGCACCGCTTCATCTTCGACTCGCGCGACGAGGCCGGGGAGCAGCGGCTGGAGATCCTGAACGACAAGGACGGCGTGTGGCGCTGCCGTACGACGTTCAACTGCACGGACGCCTGTCCGCGTGGGATCGAGGTCACCAAGGCGATCCAGGAAGTGAAGCGGGCGCTGATCACCCGTCGATTCTGATTGGCCGTCATATCTGCCCGTCCGGACGCGCTTCCGGGCTGGCAAGGGCCCCGGTTCCCTGCGGACCGGGGCCCTTGCGCTTGGCACCGTTACCGGTACGGACTTCACCGGGCGCGGCGAGACCTGGCAGGATCGGTGGGAACGTCTGTATGTGTCGCAGCGGGAAGCGGGGAAACCAAGATGACCGAGCCGAATCCATACGCGGCGGAGGGCGAGCCCGAGTACCAGTGGGGGCCCACACAGCCCTATGGATACCCTCATGACACGCCGGGATACGGCTACCCGCACCAGCCTCCGGGTTACTCCCAGACCCAGCCGGCGGGGGTCCCGGTGCCCGTGCACGGGCCGGCGACCGGGGGCACTCCGCTGCTGGCGATCGGCGACATCACGGTGATGAGCGAGTCGATCATCACGCCGGCCGGGCCGATGCCGTTGAAGGGCGCCGTCTGGAACGCCACGGACATGTCGCGCACGGAGGAGAAGATCCCGACGTACGCGGTGGTGCTGGCGATCGTCTTCGCGCTGGCCTGTCTGCTGGGTCTGCTCTTCCTGCTGATCAAGGAGCGCAAGACGACGGGCTTCGTCCAGGTGACGGTGGCCAGCGGTGGCAAGCACCACGCGACGATGATTCCGGTGCACAGCCCCTATGCCTTCCAGGAGATCATGGGGCAGATCAACTACGCCCGCTCGGTGAGCAGCCTTTAGCCGCGGGGTACGGGGGAGCATTCGGGGTGGGGCAGACGTCCGTCGGGCGTCTGCCCCTTTCCTTTGGACGGCCGCGCGGTCCTTCCGTGGCGGGCCGCGGGACCGGTGTCACAGCTGGGTGGTGATGGTCGGGTCGGTGATCTCCTTGTCGCGGGCCAGCAGCATCGCCTTGCTGAGGATCACCGCGAGGGTGCTGTCCCCTTCGAACGGCAGGTATCCGCTGTCCGCCGCGCTGGACCGCCCTCCGGGCACGATGCAGAGGTATCGATCCATCGGGGCGATCAGGATGTTCCCCGAGCCCAGGTGGATGCGGTACAGGTGCAGTTCCCCCTGGACATGGAGGAACCGCCCCTCGACCGTGCAGCGGTCGCCGATCGCCAGCCGGGGCAGCAGTCGGGTGAGCAGTTCGCCGCGGGTCTGGGCGGTGCGGGAGAGCTCCCCGAAGGCGAAGGAGTGCCAGTAGTCGCGGAACCGACCGGCCGGTCCGCCGTCCTGCCAGGTGGGGTCGTTGCCGACGGACGCCACGCCGACGAAGAGGTCCACGTCGCGCAGGACTTCGGAGAGGACCAGTTCGGGCACGGCGTGCAGCGGCAGGGGGTCGAGCGCCGGAGCCCCGCCCCTGCGCCAGTAGGCGTTCTGCGCATAGGCGCCGCCCCCGACGTGGGCCCAGTTGTGTGCGGCTTCCAGGGGATAGAAGCGGACCTGGTCGGTGGAGATGCGCTGGTAGGCGCCCGAGGAGCTGAGGTCGCCGTCCGCCGGACCGCCGACGCTCTCGATCCAGAACTCGGCGCGCAGCCCCCACAGGGGCAGCTCCTTGTAGGCGGGCGGGGCTACGTCGTCGACGCACAGCCTCAGCTTGGAGGTCCAACCGCGGGCGGCGGCCAGTGCGTGGAACTGGTACTGCCGCAGGAAGTGGCCGGCGAAGCGGTTGGAGTAGTTACCGGTGGTGCGCTCGGCGTCGGTCAGGGGATAGGTCTCCCGGTGGGCCTGCTTGAACGGCTGGGTGATCTCGCGCTCCTCCAACCACCTCCGCCAGCCGGCGGCTTCGGCATCGGGGCGGCCCACGGGGTGCCAGAGGGTGACGGTCGCGCCGGGGTCGGGGGTCACCGGTTCGCCTTCGGCGGTGCGCAGTTCCGTGCCGTCCAGCATGACCGTCACGCCGTCGACGGTCCAGATCAGTCTGCGCGCCACGGTGCCCACCAGTGGATGGTCCAGGATGCGTTCGCGCCAGGGGCCGAGGGACCAACTGCGGCGGGCGAGGAACTGGCGGTCCAGTCGCTCGGACTGTGCCGTGAGCATCTTGTCGATGTCCTTGACCGCTGCCCTGACCTCCTTGACCTCCTCCGCGAAGGCGCTCCTGACGGCGGCGGGCGGGCTCTTCACGGTCCGCCCGGCGGCGGTCCGCCAGGAGAGCCGTGCCTTGCTCCCGCTCACCTCCAGCAGGGCGGTGGCATCGCCGATGATCCGCTCGCCGCACCCGACAGAGGTCAGCCCGTAGGTGGGGGTGCTGAGTTCCTCGATCTCCTCCCGGGAGATGCCGGCGTCCTCCGCGCGTGAGTCGAGTGCGGTGCCGATCATCTTCAGCGTGGGCTTGTAGACGACCCGGGTGGACAGTCGTGCCAGTTCCGCGAGGGCCGGCTCCCCTTCCGTACGGGAGAGCGCGACGACGGCTGCATTGGCGACCTTGGGGCATCTGGGGCCGATGTCCGGGAGCTTGCGCAGCGAGGTTTCGACCAGTGCGCCCAGTGCACGCACCGTGTCCTGGCCCGGCTCCAGCAGGGAGGTCAGCCAGGCGAGGCCGCGCACGGCGTCGGCGTTGTAGGCGTCGTACTGCTCGTCCGATCCATAGTCGTAGGTGAGCGGGAACGTCCGTGGGCTTCCGACCAGCTCCAGCCAGGCCAACACCGTGGTGCGAACGGTCTGCTGGCCGATCTCCGCGACCAGGGCGCGAACGGCCCGCTCCCAAGCACGGCTGGGTTTGGTGGACTTGGCCGCCAGGAGCCGCCGGAGCAGCAGCCGCCCGGGCTCGCCCCAGGTCGCGGCGTCGGCGAGGGCCCGGTCCGCCCATGCTTCACCGGGGTTGAGCACGGGCTCGGTGAGCTCGGCCAGGAGGCCGTCGAGGGGTTCGCCGGACCAGTACGCCGTCAGTCGGGAGCGTCGGACCATGGCGATGAAGGGTCCGGGCAGGGGGCGGCCCGCCTTCTGCTCGCCCCGGATGAGTGCCACCAACTGGTGGGCGTCATAGCAGGCCGCGTCCCGGGAGAGTCGCTCGATCCGCTCCCGGCGCTCGTCTTCGAGCAGTCCGGCGTCGGGGTCGACGGTCCGGATCAGGGTGATCATGACGCTGAGGGCCACTCCGGTGTCCGCCCCCTGGTGATAGCGGGTGCTCCACAGCAGGGCCAGCTCCTGCCGCTGTTCCTCGGAGAGTTCGCGCAGCCGTCGGAGCAGGGACGCCCGGTCGCCCGGCCATTGGTTGCCCTCACGGGTGCCAATCCGGACGAACAGATCGGCGAGCTCGGTGAGGTCTCCCGCGGCGATGGCCGCGCGGACGGCCATGATGTCGGCGTGCGCCGATCGCCAGTCCATCAGCCACCGACCAGGGGAACGAGCTTGAGGAAGGTGACTTCGGTCGTCTCCGCGAGGCGGACGACCTCGTCGAGCTCGGTTATCTGCCGCTCTCCCACGAGCACCAGGAAGCCATTGCGCCCGAACGCCTCCAGGGCGCGCTCGTAGGCGGCGTCCGCGCCTTCGCCGGGGGCCTCTTGACCCACCCGCCGTCGGATGAGCTCCCTGAGCGGCAATCGCTCCTCTGTCACCGAGACGCCCACGGAGCCGAGGCGTTCACCTGCTGTCGTCTCATCGACGAAGGTCACCATTCCCATGTGAAGGACGGTAGCCGGGCCCACTGACAATGCCGGTCGGAGCCAGGGGTCGCCTCAAAGGACGACCAGGACGACCAGGACGACCAGGACGGCCAGGGGCAGTCAGGGAGGGGCAGGGGTGGCCGCGGCGGGTCAGGGGCGGTCGGCACCTGGCGCGGTTCGGCGGGCAGGCGCGTCAAGGCCATGGGTACGGAGGAAGTCCAGCAGGAGCCGATTGGTCTCCTCCGGGCGTTCCAGGGCGGGCAGATGGCCCGCCCATGGCAGTTCCCGCAGCTCGGCCGAAGGGAGCAGGGCGGCCAAACGGGTCGCGGTGGCGCGGAATTCGGGCAGGTCATGGGCGCCGGAGACCACGAGCGCCGGTACGGGCACCTCGGCGAGCGCCGCGGGGTCGAAGTCCCGGTCGCCGTAGTGCTCGCCGTGCTCGCGGGCAGCTGCGACCTGGATCTCGAAGGCGTGCTGCTGCATCGTGCGGACCGCTGAGTGCGCTGCGGGCCCCGCGTCGGGGCCGAGCCAGGTGTGGGCGTTGAGTTCGGCCGTGGCGTACAGATCGCCTGCTTCGAACAGTTCCGTCTCCCGCTCGTCGAAGGCGTTGAATTCGGGGCTGGTGCCCTGGTCGGGCAGTCCTGCGCAGAGCAGGGCGAGGGTCGTGACGCGTTCGGGGGCTCGGGTGGCGATCTCCAGCGCGACCCGACCGCCGTACGAAGAGCCGACCACGGCGGCCCTCTCGATCTGGAGCGCGTCCAGAAGGTGGAGGACGTCGTCCGCGTCGCTGTAGGGGCCCCGGGCCGCGGGGGTTTCCCCGTACCCCCGGAAGTCGCAGCGGACCACCCGCCAACCGGCGTCCACGAGGGCGGACCACTGGGGGTCCCACATGCGGCGGTCGCAGACGGTGGAGTGCAGGAGGAGCACGGCAGGGCCGGTGCCGGCGAGGTCATAAGTCAGGTTCACGGTGCCGACCCTAGGGCCTTCTTTCGGATCTTGCTGGGCTCGCGTGCCCTGGCACCGCGCTCCCCCTGTGCCTAGCGGCACGGGAGGTACCCCCACGCCGCGTTGTCGTCAATCACCAATGGCCCCCTGTGCCTGGCGGCACGGGAGGTGCCCCCACCGCAGTGATTCATTCCTCCGCCTTGCGATCCACGGCACCAGACCCCGCTCCCTGATCCAGCCTGATCCAAAAGAAAGACCCTAGGCCGGTGCCGTGGTCGGGCGCCCCTGGATTTCCCCTCGTCAGATCCGCTTGAACATGTTCAAAAACAGGTCTACATTCAATCCCGTCAGCATTTTTGAACGTGTTCAAGGAGCGTGTGGCATGGACCTCAACGTGGTCGCGTACATCGTCTATCTGCTGATCAGCGTGGCCCTGACGATCTGGGTGGCCCGCACCCTCAGCAAGAACGGACGGATCTTCCTGTCGGACGTGATGCACGGGAACGAGAAGTTGGCCGACGCCGTGAACCACCTGCTCGTCGTGGGCTTCTACCTGGTCAACCTCGGCTTCGTCGCCCTCTATCTGCGGGTCGCCGAAACCGTCGACGACGCCCGGGAGCTGTTCGACGCCCTCTCGGTGAAGCTCGGCGTGGTGCTGCTGGTCCTCGGTGTGATGCACCTGAGCAACGTCTACGTCCTCAACAAGATCCGCAGGCGGGGCGTGATGGAGCGCGAGCAGGTGCCGCCCGTGCGTCCGCAGGGCTGGACCAACCCCGCCGACCGCACTCCTCCGACCGCCGACGGCGGCCGAGCCCGGGCCGGAGCGTGACCCGATGGGCACCCAGCCGACCCCCGACGCCCCGATCGCCTCGCTGACCGTCCTCTACGACGCCAACTGCTCCCTCTGCGTCCATCTGCGGCACTGGCTCAAGGGACAGCCCCAACTCGTACCCCTGCACCTGGTACCCGCCGGATCGCACGAGGCACAGCGGCTGTTCCCCGAGCTGGACCACGCCCGCACCCAGCGGGAGATCACCGTCATCGGCGACCGGGGGCAGATCTTCAGCGGATCCGCCGCATGGATCGTCTGTCTGTGGGCGCTCGCCGAACACCGTCCGAAGGCCCACTGGCTCGCCACCCCAAGCGGGGCGCCCTTCGTCCGCGGCACGATGCTCGCCGCCGCCAAGTACCGCGAGCTCTCGGGCGCGGGCACGGGGACCGGTTCCGGGCAGGCGGCGGCCTGCGACGACCAGTGCGAACTGCCCGGCTAGGCTCGCACCGTGAGCGAAGAGAAGGCCCCCAGGAGCATCCCGAAGAGCGAACAGACCCGGACGCTCATCCTCGAAACCGCGCTCCGGCTGTTCCAGGAGCGCGGCTACGACAAGACGACCATGCGGGCCATCGCCAAGGAAGCCGGGGTTTCCGTCGGCAACGCCTACTACTACTTCTCCTCCAAGGAGCACCTGATCCAGGGCTTCTACGACCGGATCGCGGCCGAGCACCAGGCAGCCGTCCGTCCCGTGCTGGAGCGGGAGACCAAATTGGAGGCCAGGCTCGCGGGGGTGCTGCTGGCCTGGTTGGACATCGCGGAGCCGTACCACGAGTTCGCGGCCCAGTTCTTCAAGAACGCCGCCGATCCGGACAGCCCGCTCAGCCCGTTCTCACCCGAGTCGGAACCCGCGCGCGAAGAGGCCATCGACGTCCACCGCCAGACGTTGGCCGGTGCCAAGGTGAAGGTCCCGGAGGAGTTGGCCGACGCCCTGCCCGAGTTGTTGTGGCTCTCCCAGATGGGGCTGGTCCTCTACTGGGTCTTCGACCGCTCGGAGGGCCACGAGCGCAGCAGGCTGTTGGCGGCGCGCGGCGCCCGGGTCACCGCCCGGGGCATCAGCCTCGCCCGCTTCCGGGTGCTGCGGCCCCTCGTCCACGACGTGCACGAACTGCTGACGGACCTGATGCCCGGCATGGCGCAGAACGCAGCGGCCCGCAAGGAGAAGGCCCCTGCCGCGAACCGTCAGACCACGGCTCCTCCGGCACGGGCCCGGTCGGCGACCGCCCCGGACACCGGGGCGGCCACCGACCGGGACGAGTAGGACCCGGCACGACCCGGCACGAGTAGGACCCGGCCACCCGCGACCTCAGCGGCTGGCACCCACCGGTGCCAGCACCACGTCCTGCACCAGCGGATCGTCCCCGATGACGATGTGCCGTACCCACTGCTCGTGCCGGGGCGAGGTGACCGTGAGCAGATGGGCACCCCCCTCGGGAGCCGAGAGGATGTACGACCCGTCCGCCAGCGAAACCACCCGGTCGATCTGCGCGCCCTCGGGGGACTCCAGTGTGAGGACGGCACCCATCAGGGGCTCGCCGTGCCCGGTGTGGACCAGTCCGTGCACGACCGAACCGGCCTTCGGCCCTGCCGTACCGGAGGCGGGAGTCGGCTCGTCAGGCCCGGCGTCCGCCGGTTCGACCGCCAGATGGGGCAGTCGCGCGTCCAGTGCGGCGGGCAGCCACCAGTTGGAGCGCCCGAGCAGATGCATCACGGCCGGGACCAAAGCCGTACGCAGGACGAACGCGTCCAACGCCACCGCGACCGCCAGCCCCACACCGGCCATGCCGGCCTCCATGTCACCGCTGAGGACGAACGCACCGAAGACACAGATCATGATCAGGGCGGCGCAGTTGATGACCCTGCTGGTCTCGGCGAGTCCCACCCGCACGGCCCGGGCGTTGTCCTGGGTGTGCACCCATTCCTCGTGCATCCGGCTGACCAGGAAGACCTGGTAGTCCATGGAGAGCCCGAACAGCAGCGACAACATGATGACCGGCAGGAACGCGGTGATCGGACCCTCCTTGCCGATGCCGAGGAGTTCGGTACCGTAACCCCACTGGAAGATCGCCACCAGGACGCCGAAGGACGCCGCCGCGGCAATCAGGTTCATCACTGCGGCGGTCAGCGGCACCACGATCGAACGGAACGCGATCATCAGCAGGATGAAGCCGAGCACGATGATCGTGGCGACGAAGTACGGAAGCCGCTCGCTGGTCACCGCCGCGAAGTCCTTGAAGACCGCGGTGACCCCGCCGACGTGGACCTTCTCACCGGAGTCGGCGATGACGTCCTCCCGTAGGACGTCGATCAGTCGATCCGTCTCCTCGGACTGCGGCGATGTCGTCGGCACCACTTGGATCACGGTCAGCCCCGAGCCAGGCCGGGACGGCAGGGCGGCGGCGAAGGCCACGCCCTCGGTGCCGCGCACCCGCTCGACCAGTTCCTCCACGGCAGGGGGTTCGACACCGTCGGCGACCAGTTGGAGCGGCCCGTTGAAGCCGGGGCCGAAGCCGTCCGCGAGCAGGTCGTACGCCTGACGGGTCGTCGACTCCTGCGGATGGTTGCCCTGGTCGGTCGCACCGAGCCGCAGCGAGAACACCGGGATCGCCAGGGCCACCATCACCACCAGCGCCACCGCGCCGATCGCGCGCGGTCGCCGCTGGACCACCGCGGACCAGCGGGCCGCGAGACCGCTCGCCTCGGCGGGCGCGGGCCCGTCCGCCGCCAACCGCCGCCGCTGACGCCGGCTGAGCACCCGCGGCCCGAGCACGCCCATCAGCGCGGGCAGCAGCGTCACGGCGGCCAGCACGCTCAGGACGACCGTGAGCGAGGTGGCGATCACCACCCCGTCCAGGAAGCGGAGGTTCATCACCAACATGCCCGCGAGGGCGATGCACACCGTCCCGCCCGCGAACAGCACCGCACGCCCGGACGTGTTGAGCGCATTGACCGCGGACTCCTCCGGTTCCATGCCGCGCAGCAGGCCCTTGCGGTGCCGGGTGACGATGAACAGCGCGTAGTCGATGCCGACCCCGAGGCCGATCAGCGAACCGAGGAGGGGAGCCACCTCGGGCACGTCCGTGACATGGCTGAGCAGGACGGTCGCCATCATCGCCGTACCGACCGCGAAGACGGCCACGACCAGGGGCAGGACCATGGCGAAGAGGGAACCGAACGCCAGGAAGAGCACGACCGCCGCAGCCCCGAGGCCCACCAACTCGGCCGTGCCCAACGGTGGTTCCTGGATGCGCTTGACGGCCTGTCCGCCGATCTCCGTCTGCACCCCGTCGCCCGACGCCTCCTCGGTGAGGTCGACGACGTCCTGCACGAGCGCCTTGGGCACCGCGTCCGCCTGGTCGACGAAGGTGATCTGGGCGTAGGCGGTCCGGCCGTCCCTGCTGATCTGCGTCGCGCCTTCGGGTGCGTAGGGGCTGATGACCTCGCCGACCCCGCGCATCCCCGCGATCTCCCGCAGCGCGGGCTCCAGTCGCTGTCGTACGGGGGCGTCCCGCACCGAGCCTTCCCCGACCCGCCACACCAGCGTGTTCTGGTCCCCCGACCGTTCCGGGAACGCCTTGACCAGCAGGTCGAACGCCTTCTTCGAGTCGGTGTCGGGGAGGCTGAAGACATTCGAATAGTGGGTGCCCGCGGCGGTTCCGGCCGCCCCCAGGCCCATCAGCGCCCCCACCCACAGCACCAGAACCACCAGTCGGTGCCGATAGCACCACCGTGCCAACGCCGTCACGTTCACTGCTCCTTCGTATCCCCATCGCCCCCGAGTGGGTTCAGAATCAGCCGTGCAGTGCGACCGTGGCGGGTTTCGTCCCCGACTCACAAGGAACTCCCAGGCAGCGAAGGTCCCCTCACCCGTCCGGGGTGCCGATACTGAGATCCCCATCGACCGGGATCGGTGGGAGGAGGCGGCAGCTCGGGGAACATCGGGCCGGGAGGGGGAGGCATGGGCCAGGAGGAGCGGGGCGGGGACTGCGCGGGGGCGACGGTCCTGGTCGTGGAGGACGAGCCGAGCATCGCCGACGTGCTGACGATCGCGCTGAAGTACCACCGGTTCGAGGTGATGACGGCGGGCAGCGTGCGCCAGGCGCAGCGGCTGACCAGCCGGACCCGCCCGGATGCGGCCCTGCTCGACGTGATGCTCCCGGACGGCGACGGCCGGGTGTTGGGTCGCGAGATGCGCGCGCTGCACCCGGACACGGCGATCGTCTTCCTCACCGCCCGGGACGCGCCCGCCGAGATCGTCGGGGCGTTGGGTTTTGGTGACGACTACATCACCAAACCGTTCAACGTCGACGAGGTCGTGGCCCGGGTCACGGCCGTCCTGCGGCGCACCCGACCGGCCGACGTGCTGTCCGTGCCTCCTCCCCTGCGATACGGGGACCTGGAGTTGGACGAGACGACGTACGCCGTGCGGCGCGGGGGCCGTTCCGTACAGCTGACGCCCACCGAGTACGCGCTCCTGCGGTTCCTGGTGCGCAACGGCGGCCGGGTGGTGCCCAAGGACCAACTGCTGCGACACGTCTGGCAGTACGAGCACGAGGCGGAGTCGACCGTGGTGGAGACCTACATCAGCTATCTGCGGCGCAAGCTCGACCCGCTCGGACCACCGCTGATCACCACCCGTCGAGGTGTGGGGTACGGACTCTCATGACGGAGCTGCGGAACCGTCCGCGCCGCCGACACCGGCACCGGCACGCGCCGCACTCGCTGCGCGCCAAACTGACCGCCGTCAACGTCCTATTGCTGGCCCTGGGCATCACCGTGGCGACCGCCGTCAGTCTGATGGGGATGCGGCACTTCCTGATCGACCGGGTCGACACGGAACTCATCGGCAACCGCAACGCCCTGGCGCGAACGGGCTTCACACAGAAGGAGATCTCCTCACTCAAGGCGCTCGGCACCCTGCTGGAGCAGTTCGCGCCAGGCCACCGGCAGTCGGGCCTGCCCCGCTCGGACACCATGATCGTGGCGCTGGACGCCCATGGCCGCCCGACCGCGTTCGCCGGAATCGAGCCCACCTCCCGGCAGCGCGCCATCGCATCTGCGGTCGCCGATCCGGCCGCGCTCGTCCGCTCGGGCGCGGTGCTGGAGATCCAGGTCAAGGGGGAACCGTACCGGGCCGTGGGCACCCGGCTGAGCGACGGCACGGTCGTGTTGATGGCGACCAGTACGGGGGCGATGCACAACGCGCTGCGCAAGGCGCTGAAGTTCGACATCGTCTTCGGACTGCTGCTGCTGGTGCTGTTGGCGTTGGTCACCATGGGGTGGGCCAGGCGCAGGCTGCGTCCGCTGGAGGACATGGTGGAGACGGCGTCCGCCATAGCGGAGGGCGATCTGACCCGCCGGGTGCCGGCCGACTCCCCCACGGCGACCGAGATCGAGCAACTGAGGGTCGCGCTCAACTCCATGCTCCACCAGGTCGAATCGGCCTTCGAGACACGGGAGCGCAGCGCGGCCCAACTGCGCAGGTTCGTCGCCGACGCCTCGCACGAACTGCGCACCCCGCTGTCCGCGATACGCGGTTACCTCCAGTTGTACGACCGGGGGATGTTGAGCGGGCCGGTCGAGCGGGCGCGGGCACTGGCGCGGATGAACGCCGAGGCGGACCGGATGGGCCGGCTGGTGGAGGAGTTGCTGACGCTGGCCCGGCTGGACCGGCAGACTCCGCTGCGGATGGCCGCGGTGGATCTGGGACAGCTGGTGCGGGACGGGGCGGACGATCTGCGGGCGCAGCAGCCGGACCGGCCCGTCGACCTGCGCACCGGGGGACGGACGGCGGTGCAGGGCGATGAGTCGGCGTTGCGTCAGATCGTGGGGAATCTGTTGGGGAACGTCCGGGCGCACACGCCGGAGACCGCGCGGGTGCGGGTGGAGTTGGCGCGTGAGGACGCCGGGGACGACCGCCCCGGGTGGGTGCGGTTGACCGTCGCGGACGAGGGCCCGGGGATGGCTGCGCGGGACGCGGACCGGATCTTCGACCGCTTCTTCCGGGCGGCGGGAGGGGCTGCGGCCACCCGGGAGACGGCCGCGGAGGAGCCCCCTGTGCGGGAGGCGGAGACCGGGGAGGCTGAGACCGGGGAGACGGAAGTCAGGGGAACGGAAGTCAGGGAAGACCCATCGCCGCAGGCTCCCGGAAGTGGTCTCGGCATGGCGATCGTGCAGGCGGTCGTCGCGTCCCACGGGGGCGAGGTGACGGTGCGTACGGCACGGGGCCGGGGGTTGGCCGTGACGGTCCTGCTGCCAGCGGCCACCCCCGGTGCGTCCCTCGCTCCCTCGTCGTCGGACGCCGACGCGATCACGCCTGGCGTGAGGCCAGCTCCACCACGGTGATGTCCGACGAGGCACCGACCCGCACCGGCGGCCCCCAGGCTCCGGCGCCGCGGGTGACGTAGAGCTGGGTGTCGCCGTACCGCTCCAGGCCGGCGACGGTCGGATTGGCGAGCGCGGCAAGGTGGTTGCCGGGCCAGAGTTGCCCGCCGTGGGTGTGGCCGGAGAGCTGGAGGTCCACGCCGTGTTCCACGGCGTCGTGGATGACCACGGGCTGATGGGCCAGTAGTACGGCGGCCCTGGCGCTGTCGCGGTCGCCGAGTGCCTTGCGGAAGTCAGGGCCCCTGCCGAACTTCTCGCCCTCGATGTCGTCGACGCCCGCGAGGTCGAACCCGGCGATCTCGACGCGTTCGTTCTCCAGCGGGCGCAGACCGAGTTCCCGCACGTGGTCGACCCACTCCTCGGCCCCGGAGAAGTACTCGTGGTTCCCGGTGACGAAGAAGGTGCCGTGCCGGGCCTGGAGCTGTTGCAGCGGCTCGGCGGCGGATCCAAGGTCGGCGACGCTGCCGTCGACCATGTCACCGACGATCGCGACGAGGTCGGGCCCCGAGGCGTTGATGGTGTCCACGATCCGCTGGGTGTGGCCGCGGCCCAGGATGGGCCCGAGGTGGATATCGCTGACGACGGCGATGCGGAAGCCGTGCGCGGCCCGGGGCAGTTTGGCGAGCGGGACGGTCACCCGCTTGATCTTGGGTCCGCGGAGCACCCCGTAGGCGCCGTGTCCGACGGTGCCGAGCGCGGCGGCGGCGGCACCGGCGCCGACGACCCGGGAGACGAAGAGGCGCCGGGAGACGGTACGGGGATCGTCGGCCGCGGGAGTGGGCTTCACCTCGTGGGCCGGTGCCGGATCCGGACCAGTGGTCGTGTCCGTGGCGGTGGCGGTGTTGCTGACGGTGTCTGTGGCGGTGGCCGTGTGATCCGTCCCTCGTACGGATGACGGGGTCTCCGCTGTCACGGAAGCGGTGCCCTGGGCGGTCACCGGAGTGGGCACCGCACCCGACCCGGAGGGCCGGGGTTGCTGCGAGGTGCGGGAGCTGCGCAGCCACACCGCTCGGACGACCTCTCCGACCAGCAGCGCGAGCACCAGATAGAGCAGCACGGCCAACCAGAGGTACCCCGGCCAGGCCACTATCTTTTCCAGCCAAAATGGCGCGCCCGCACGACCTGCCACCAGCGCCCCGAAGGAGAACAGCGGCAGCACCCAGAGGGCCACGGTGCCGATGCCCCGGGCCACGCCACGGACCGGTGTGGTGTCGCGGACCAGTCTCCGCCAGACGTACCAGTGCGCGCCCGCCAGCAGCGCGAGCACCGCCACGAAGACGAGCACGACGACCACGATCACAGAAAGCTCCCCTATTCTTCGCGTTCTTCGCGCCGCAAGGCGCGGACCCCACGCAACCCGATGAGTCCTACGACCGTCCCCAGAAGGAAGGACGTGATGGCGAGCAGCAGATGAACCCAGAAGTAGCCCGTGGGATCGCCCGCTTCGTTGAAGGCGAGTCCGCTGCCGTCCTGCCATAGGTTTTTGACGAAGGTGACCCAGATGAACCAGCTCCACACCCCGAACACGAGCAGGAACCAGGATGTGGGGCGGTTGAGCTTCATCCGTCCAGTATCGCTGCCGTTCATCGTTCGAGGTGTCCGGGGTGGGCCGTCCTGGCGGCGTTCCCGGCGAGTCATCAACCCGATAAGCATATTTTCTGATCAGCACTGTAATTTCACGCACGTGCCCGCTTTGAAGATGATCACGATGAAGGCCGCGCGCCGGACCGCGTTGACGGTCACCGCCGCCTCGCTGCTGCCGCTCCTCGTCGCCGCACCGGCCGCAGCGGACGCCCATGAGCGCACGGTCGACGGCAAGGCACGCAAGCAGCCGAACCCCCCGTCGGTGATGTCCACGGTCGGCGGGGCCCAACTCGGCAAGCCGGGCACCCAGGTCAATCTCGGTACGGGCGCGCCCGTACTCCCCAAGGACCTCAGCAGCAGGTCCTGGATCGTGGCGGACGCCGAGAGCGGAGACGTCCTGGCGTCGCACAACGCCCATTGGCGGCTGCCGCCGGCCTCGACGATCAAGATGCTGTTCGCGGACACCCTGCTGCCGAAGCTCCCGAAGGAGGCCGTGCACAAGGTCGCCCCCGCCGAGCTCTCGGAGGTCGGCGCGAACAGCAGCCTCGTCGGGGTGAAGGAAGAGCTCACCTACACCGTCAACGACCTCTGGCTCGGTGTCTTCCTCCGTTCCGGCAACGACGCGGTCCATGTCCTCTCCGCCATGAACGGCGGCATCCCCAAGACCGTCCAGGACATGCAGGCCCACGCCGAGGAGTTGCAGGCGCTGGACACCCGGGTCGCATCCCCCGACGGCTATGACGCCGCGGGCCAGGTCTCCTCCGCGTACGACCTCACGCTCATCGCGCGCAACGGGATGCAGAAGAAGGACTTCCGGGACTACGCGGCCACCGTGCGCGCCCAGTTCCCCGGCGAGATGGACGGGGACAAGCGGGAGACCTTCGAGATCCAGAACACCAACCGGCTGCTGACCGGTGAGGACGGCGTCACCCCGTACCCGGGGATCGCCGGCGTCAAGAACGGCAACACCACCCATGCGGGCTCGACGTTCACGGGGGTCGCCGAACGCAACGGGAGGGTGCTGCTGGTCACCGTCATGAACCCCGAATCCGGTGAGAGCCAGGCCGTCTACAAGGAGACCGCCCGACTGCTGGACTGGGGCTTCGCCGCCGGTGGGAAGGTCACCCCGGTCGGTGAGTTGGTCCCGCCGCGGTCGGCGCGACTGGACGAGGCGCGCGGCGCCGGCCCGGGGAAGAACGGTACGCAGGCGAAGCCGGTGGCCATCGCCCGGGAGGAGTCGTCCGGGGGCGTCGGCATCGCCCTGGCGATCGTGGGCGGTGTCCTGGTGGCGCTGGCCGCGGCGTTCTTCGTGGTGAACCGCCGCTGGCCCTCCCAGCGGGGATGACGGACGGTACTCAGGTCGCCCGGGGTGTCCTCGGTCCCTCGATGTCCGCCACGATCGTCGAACTCCTGCTCGGCGTCGCCGTCCAGGCCGCACAGAACAGCAGCAGCTTCGCCGTGAAGTTGATCCACAGCAGCAGGGCGATCGGAACACCGAAGGCCCCGTACATGCTCTTGGACGCCACGCCCGCCATATAGCCGCTGAGCAGCAACTTCAACAGTTCGAATCCGACGGCGCCGATCAGCCCCGCCACGATCAGCCGACGCCGCTCGGGCTGGGCGCCCGGGAGCAGGGTGAGCAGGTAGAGCAGCATGAGGAAATCGGCGAGGACGGCGATGGCGATCGCCACGACGGACAGCAGCACTCCCCAGGCGCCGTCCTTGTCGAGGCCGAGTCGATCCGCCGTCCACCCCACCGCGCTGGAGCCGAGTGCGGACGCGGCGAGGGAGACGAGCGCGGTGGCGCCGAGGCCCAGGAGTACGCCCGCATCCTTGGCCTTGCGGAGGATGGGGTTGCCCTCGTCCTCGTCGTCGGTCCCCCACACGGCGCGCAGACAGTCCCGCATGGCGCCGACCCAGCCGATGCCGGTGAGCAGCAGCAGCGCACCGGCGACCAGTCCGATCGTGCCGGCATTGGCCACCAGCGAGTTGATGTCCAGCTGATCGGAGATGCCGGGCACCTGCTCGCTGACCTTGTCCTCCAGCTTGCCGAGCTGATCATCGCTGAGCAGTGCGGCCCCGACCGCGGCGGCGACCGTGATCAGTGGGAAGAGGGCGAGGAAGCTGAGGAAGGTGATGGCCGCGGCGAGGCGGGTCCAGTGCACGCGTTCCAGCGTCTCGTAGGAACGCCAGGCGTGGGTCTGCATCAGCCGGGCGGCGGTGGGCCCGACGACGGGGAGCTTGGTCAACCAGTCCATGGCGTACGCCTACCCTCCGCGGCCGATGACAGTGGCCGGATCATGCATCGGAAGATCACAGTCCGGCGACTGCACATGCGTACATCGCGGCCCACACCAGACCGATCACGGCGAGTGCACGATCGCCCAGCACCACGTCTTCGGGTTCGCCGGCCGTGCCGCGGTCAGCGAACACGGCGTACCGCAGGACCGCCAGGATGAAGGCGATCATCGAGAGCTGTCGCCAGGGCAGCAGCGCCGACCGGTCGGGAACGCCGTTCTCCAGGGCCCACAGACAGTAGGCGAGTACGGCGACGGAGGCGGCGAGCTGCCAGACGAACCGCAGATATCCGGTGGTGTACTCGCTCAGGAGTGCCCGAGTAGCGCCCTTGCCGCCGCTCCTGCCGTCCATCTGCACGGCTTCCGAGTACCGCTTGGCCGCCACCATGAACAGCGCTCCGAAGCCGGTGGTGATGAGGAACCACCGGGAGAGCGGAATGCCCAGTGCCACGCCACCGGTCATGGCCCGCAGCAGAAAGCCGGTGGTCACGACGGCCATATCGACGACGAGTACGTGTTTCAGCCAGATGCAGTAGGCGAGTTGCATGGAGAGGTACGCGGTGATCAGCGCGCCGGTCATGGCGTTGCAGAAGGCGGCGGCGCCCGCGACGGCGAGGACCGCGAGGAGCGCACCCACGGCGTAGGCGAGGTGCGCGGGGACGAGTCCGGCCGCGATCGGGCGCCGGCACTTGACCGGATGGGCACGGTCCGCTTCGGCATCGCGGGCGTCGTTGATCAGATAGACGGCCGCTGCGGCTGCCGTGAAGAGCACGAAGACGACCGCGAGTCGGGCGATGGTGTGCCGGGAGTCCAGTTCGCCCGCGGCGGCGGGAGCCGCGAGGACCAGCAGGTTCTTCACCCACTGACGCGGTCTGGCGGTCCTCAGCAGCCCGGCCAGCAGACCACCGCGCCGGGGCGGTGCGGGGCGGCGCGAGCGCTTGGACCGCCGCTCGGGCCGTACCAGCAGGGCGGTGCCGGGATCAGTCATCGCACCTTCCTCCCGCGGTGAGGGGACGGATCGTCCAGCGGTGTCCGAGGTGGGCGGCCAGCCCGCCGAGCGCGGCGCCCGCGGCGATGTCGGTGGGGTAGTGGACGCCCACGACGAGCCGGGAGACGCACATGGCGGCGGCGACCGGGGGCAGCAACTGCCGCGCCGCGGGCAACAGCGCCCCGAAGGCGACGGCAGCCGCTGCGGCCGAGGTGGCGTGGGAGCTGGGGAAGGAGTACCGACCTGCGGTGCGCACCAGGGGGAACGGGCGCGCAGTCGTCCCGGGGCGCGCTCTGCGCACCACCCGTTTGACGCCCATGCTCACCAGATGCGCCCCACCGACCACGACCGTCGCCCGGAGCCATGCCGTTCGCCGTGGACGGTCCGCCGCCGCGTGCACCAGACCGGCGGCGAGCCAGAGCGCGCCGTGCTCACCGACGTAGGAGAGCGCCCGGGCGACGGCGGCGATCTCCGGTTGGGCGCCGCACTCCCGCATCGCGGCGAGCAGCCGTCGGTCGGCCGCCAACCAGCCGCCGTCCATCGGAACCCGGCCGCGGTCCACCGGAGCCCGGCCGCGGTCCATCGAAACCCGGCCACGGTCGGCCGAAGCGTCCCCGGTGGCCGTGCCGCGTCGGACGACTGTGGCGCTTTCGACGACTGTGGCGCTTTCGGAGTCGGTCATCCGCCACCCCTTCCCATGAACCAGGGGCGACTCTTCTGCGCGACCGCTCAGTTTTCACGCCATTCTTTGATGACACTCGTTTAATCACCCATTTCGGCGAGTCAGCCAGGCACTACGAAAATGCGGGCATAACCGGCTATACGGTCGGCGCTATGTCTGTCGACGCTCCCTCTGACGCCGCTCGGCCCGATGACTTCGTGAACGCCACCACCCCACCGAGCGCCCTCGACGAGGCCGATCCGTTCGTTCGCCTGAACGGCTGGGGACGCACCGCACCGACCACCGCGCGGGTGGTGCGCCCGCACTCCGCCGCCCAGACCGCGGAGCTCGTGCGCCAACTGGGGGCCCGCGGTGGAATCGCCCGCGGCCTCGGCCGCGCCTACGGCGACGCCGCCCAGAACGCGGGCGGCTGCGTGCTCGACATGACCGCCCTCGCCCGCATCCACGCCATCGACACCCACGCCGGAACCGTCACCTGTGACGCCGGAGTGAGCCTGCACCGGCTGATGGAGGTGCTGCTCCCCCTCGGCTGGTTCGTCCCGGTGACGCCCGGCACCCGACAAGTGACCGTGGGAGGGGCGTTCGGCGCGGACATCCACGGCAAGAACCACCACGTCAGCGGCTCGTTCTCGCGCCATGTCGACTCCATCGAGCTGCTGACGGCCGATGGCGGGGTACGAACCGTCGGGCCGGGCACCGACCTCTTCGACGCCACGGCGGGCGGCATGGGGCTGACGGGGGTGATCCTGTCCGCGACGCTCCGGCTGCACCGCGTGGATACATCCTCGGTGTCCGTGGACACGGAGCGGGCCACCGACCTCGACGACCTGCTGTCCAGACTCACCACCGACGACCACCGCTACCGCTACTCCGTCGCCTGGATCGACCTCCTCGCCCGCGGCCGTTCCCTCGGACGCTCGGTCCTCACCCGGGGCGACCACGCCCCGCTGGACGCACTGGATGCACGGGCCCGGCGGGCACCCCTGGCCTTCCGCCCCGGCCGACTGCCCGCACCCCCCTCCTTCGTACCGCGGGGACTGCTCACCCGGACGTCGGTGGGGCTCTTCAACTCCTTCTGGTACCACCGTGCACCGCGGTCCCGCAAGGCCGAACTCCAGCCGCTGACCAGGTTCTTCCACCCCCTGGACGCCGTGCCGCACTGGAATCGGATCTACGGCCCCGACGGCTTCGTCCAGTACCAGTTCGTGGTCGGCCACGGCCGGGAAGAAGCCCTGCGGCACATCGTCCGGCGCATCGCCGAACGGGGCTGCCCCTCCTTCCTCGCCGTGCTCAAACGCTTCGGCGCTGCGGACCCCGGCTGGCTGTCCTTCCCCGTGCCCGGCTGGACGCTCGCCCTGGACGTTCCCGCCGGGCTCGACGGTCTGGGCGCCTTCCTGGACGAACTGGACGAGGAGGTCGCGGCGGCGGGCGGTCGCGTCTACCTCGCCAAGGACTCCCGACTCCGCCCCGAACTCCTCGACGGCATGTATCCACGGCTCGCGGACTTCCGTGAACTGCGGGCCCGACTGGACCCGCAGGGGGTCTTCACCTCCGACCTGGCCCGTCGTCTCGCCCTCTGACACCGCGGTCGTACCCCGGCGCGCCCCGGACACGGCAGAGCAGAACGCACACCCCCCACACACATCAGGAGTCATCCGGTATGAAGGACGCCTTCGGCACCCCACAGTCCCTGCTCGTCCTCGGTGGCACATCGGAGATCGGGCTGGCCGTCGCCCGCAGAATGATCGCCCGCCGCGTCCGTACGGTCTGGTTGGCCGGCCGGCCCTCCCCCGAGTTGGAGTCCGCGGCCGACGCACTGCGCACACTCGGCGCACAGGTGCACACCGTGCCCTTCGACGCCCTGGACCCGGGAGCGCACGAGGAAGTGCTGGGCAAGGTCTTCGCGGAGGGCGACATCGATGTGGTCCTGCTCGCCTTCGGGGTCCTCGGCGACCAGGCGAACGACGAGGGCGACCCACCGGCCGCCGTCCGCGTCGCCCAGACGAACTACACGGGAGCCGTCTCCGCCGGGCTGATCTCCGCGGTCGCCCTACAGAACCAGGGGCACGGCTCGCTGGTGGTGCTCTCGTCGATCGCCGGTGAACGGGCCCGCCGCACCAACTTCATCTACGGCTCCAGCAAGGCCGGTCTGGACGCGTTCGCCCAGGGCCTCGGGGACGCGCTCCACGGCACCGGAGCGCACGTCATGGTGGTGCGCCCCGGATTCGTACGGACGCGCATGACGGCCGGACTGCCCGATGCACCCCTCGCCACCACCCCCGAGGCCGTCGCCACGGCCGTGGAGCTGGGGCTCAGGCGCAGGTCCGAGACGGTCTGGGTACCGGGAGTGCTACGCGTGGTGATGGCGGCCCTACGGCACACGCCGCGCGGCCTCTTCCGCAGACTGCCCCTGTGATCTCCCCCACCGGGCCCTGAGAACCGCCCGACGCGACCGGCACCCGGCGGTTCTCCCCCGGCACACGGGCACACGGGCGCTACGAGGTGAAGGGTGCCGTGGCCGGCTCGTCGACCGGGGAGCCCTGCGCCGGCACGGATCCGATGCCGCCGCCGAGCGCGTACTCGTGCAGCTTGCGCCACACCCCGTCCGCGCCCTGTTCGTAGAGCGCAAAGGATGCGCATGTCCAAGCGGCCTCGAACTCCGCAAGCTCCGCGTACGCGCAGTCCATGGCCTCTTCGGAGATGGCGTGCGCCACCGTCACGTGCGGGTGGTACGAGAACTGGAGCTCACGCACCAGCGGCCCGGACTCGTCCCGCACCCGCTTCTGCAACCAGGAGCAGGCAGCCGCGCCCTCCACCACCTGGATGAAGACCACCGGCGACACGGGGCGGAAGGTGCCCGTACCCGACAGACGCATCGGGAACGGCCGGCCGGCGCGGGCGACCTCCGTGAGGTGGGCCTCGATCGCGGGCAGCAGCGCGGGGTCGGCCTCGGTCGGCGGCAGGAGGGTGATGTGCGTGGGAATCCCATGTGCGGCGGGGTCACCGAAGCCCACACGCCGCTCTTGGAGCAGGCTGCCGTAGGGCTCCGGGACCGCGATCGAAACGCCGAGCGTTACGGTCCCCACGTCGTTCTCCTCATCGTCTCGTACGGGCTGGCTGTCCATCCGCACGTCAGCTGTTGACGGATGTGGTGCAGCCGCCAGTGTGGCGGCTGCACGGTGCATGTGACCAGAGGCGTTGGACACACCTGGCGCTGCCGACCGTCATCCCGCCTGCCTCATCGCTGGTCAGGGCTGGTGCGGACGGCTGCAATACCGCCCGTCCGCGGCCAAACACAGACCTTCACCGATCTTCGCCGGCGAGCGGCCGGCGGGCGGACGCCGGGGCCTCGGTGGACGCAGGACCCGACGGTACGGGGTCGGCGCCACCGGGGCGAACCCAACCCGGTGCCGGTGCGCGCTCAGTGCTTGGCGGGCAGGAAGCCGACCTTGTCGTACGCCGCCGCCAGGGTCTCGGCCGCCACCGCCCGCGCCTTCTCGGCACCCTTGGCGAGCACCGAGTCCAACGTCTCGGGGTCGTCCAGGTACGCCTGCGTCCGGGTACGGAACGGAGTGACGAACTCCACCATCACGTCGGCGAGGTCCGTCTTCAGTGCGCCGTACATCTTGCCCTCGTACTCCTTCTCCAACTCGGCCACGGTGGTGCCGGTGAGGGTGGAGTAGATCGTCAGCAGATTGCTGACCCCAGGCTTGTCGACCGGATCGAAGCGGATCACGGTGTCCGTGTCGGTGACCGCACTCTTGATCTTCTTCGCGGTCGTCTTGGGCTCGTCGAGCAGATTGACCAGACCCTTGGGCGTCGAGGCCGACTTGCTCATCTTGATCGTCGGGTCTTGGAGGTCGTAGATCTTCGCGACCTCCTTGACGATGTGCGGCGCCGGGACCGTGAACGTGTCGCCGAATCGGGTGTTAAAGCGCTCTGCGAGGTCCCGGGTCAGCTCGATGTGCTGGCGCTGGTCCTCGCCGACCGGTACGGCGTCCGCCTGGTAGAGCAGGATGTCCGCGACCTGGAGGACCGGATAGGTGAACAGACCCACGGTCGCCCGGTCCGCGCCCTGCTTGGCCGACTTGTCCTTGAACTGCGTCATCCGGGACGCCTCGCCGAAGCCCGTGAGGCAGTTCATCACCCAACCGAGCTGGGCGTGCTCCGGGACGTGGCTCTGGATGAAGAGGGTGCAGCGCTCGGGATCGAGGCCGGCGGCCAGCAGCTGGGCGGCAGCGAGGCGGGTGTTGGCCCGCAGCTCGGCCGGATCCTGCGGCACGGTGATCGCATGCAGGTCGACGACCATGTAGAACGCGTCATGGGTCTCTTGCAGCGCCACGTACTGGCGGATCGCTCCCAGGTAGTTACCGAGGTGGAACGAGCCGGCGGTGGGCTGGATGCCGGAGAGAGCACGGGGTCGGAGTGCGGCCATGTCGCTCATTCTCTCAGGTGTGGAACCGATCTCCGGTCGGCGGTGCATCAAAGGCGTGAGCACGCGGGAGGGCCCCTTCGGGGGAGGGTGCGGAGGGGAGGCTGTGGCGCCCTGGACGAAAGCGCGGTGATCGCTCGGGTGCGCGCCGGGGAGCCGGAGGCGTACGCGGAGCTGGTGCGCGCCCACACTCGGATGGCGCTGCGGGCGGCAGTGGCGTTCGGGGCCGGCGACGACGCGGAGGACGTGGTGCAGACCTCCTTCCTCAAGGCGTACCCATCACTCGACCGCTTCCGGGAAGGCGGTGCGTTTCGTCACTGGCTGCTACGGATCGTGGCGAATGAGACGAGGAACACAGTGCGCTCGGCGGTGCGGCTGAGCGGCCCACCGGGCTGGCCGGGGCGTCCGGCGGGGGCGTCCCGGCCAGCCGGTCGCTAGCCGGCGAGTCCGGGGGCGGGATGGGCCGACATCAGTTCGGCGACCTCCGCGCGGATCGCGGTCAGTGCGTCCTCATCGCCCAACCCGGCCGCGGTCACACCGCGGTCGATCCAGTCGGCCACGGTGGCCATGTCACCGGTGCCCAACCCGCGCGAGGTGAGGGAGGGGGTGCCGATGCGGATGCCCGACGGATCGAACGGCTTCCGCGGGTCGTAGGGGACGGTGTTGTAGTTCACCACGATCCCGGCCCGGTCGAGGGCCTTGGCCGCGACCTTGCCGGGGACGTCCTTGGGGGTGAGGTCCATCAGGATCAGATGGTTGTCCGTGCCACCGGAGACCAGGTCGAAACCGCGTGCGAGCAGTTCCTCGGCCAGCGCCCGGGCGTTGGCCACCACCGCGTGGGCGTAGTCACGGAAGGAGGGCTGCGCTGCCTCCTTGAGGGCCACGGCGATGGCCGCGGTGGTCTGGTTGTGGGGGCCGCCCTGAAGGCCGGGGAAGACCGCCTTGTCGATCGCCTTGGCGTGCTCCTCTCGGGACAGCAGCATCGCCCCACGGGGGCCCCTGAGCGTCTTGTGCGTGGTGGTGGAGATGACATCCGCGTGCGGTACGGGGGAGGGATGCGCACCGCCGGCGATCAGCCCGGCGATATGCGCGATGTCGGCGACCAGTACGGCACCGGACTCATGGGCGATGTCCGCGAAGGCGGCGAAGTCGATGGTTCGGGGAAGGGCGGTGCCACCACAGAAAATGATCTTCGGGCGTTCCTTGAGCGCCAGCTCGCGGACCTCGTCGAAGTCGATCGACCCGGTGTCCTGGCGTACGCCGTACTGCACCCCGCGGAACCAACGTCCCGTGGCCGAGACGCCCCAGCCGTGGGTGAGGTGTCCACCCATCGGCAGCGCCATCCCCATCACGGTGTCCCCCGGCTCGGCGAAGGCCAGATATACGGCGAGGTTGGCAGGGGAACCCGAGTAGGGCTGCACATTGGCGTGCTCGACGCCGAAGAGGTCCTTGGCCCGGCTGACGGCGAGCCGCTCGACCTGGTCGATGTTCTGCTGGCCCTCGTAGTAGCGACGGCCGGCGTATCCCTCGCTGTACTTGTTCTGGAGCACCGTGCCGGTCGCTTCCAGAACTGCCGCGGAGACATAGTTCTCGCTGGGGATGAGCCTCAGCGTGGTGGCTTGAAGCTGTTCCTCCGCGCCGATGAGTCCGGCCAGTTCCGGATCGGTGGCAAGAAGCGCGGGATGGGGCAGGGGCAGGCTCATGATGTCCTCCGGGTCATCGTTGGTGACGATCCCGGGTGCCCAGGCGGGCGGCACCTCGTTCACTGCTGCGCACACGGCTTCATCGGGGTCAGTTCCCCGTGCGCCAGTCGCCGTGCGTACCGGCCACCTTAGTACCCGCCCCCACGGAGGACTCGACCGCTCGGAGTGCGCAGCAAGGTTTCTTCACCCACTCGGCGAGCGACGATAGAAACAGGGGCATCACCCTGTCCCAGCCGGAAGCCTTGTCTTGACGACTTGCCTCCGCATGAGCCATGTGAACTACGGATCGGAGATCCCGTGTCTGCATCAGAGAGCGCCATTGCCGCCGCTGAAGCGCACAGCGCGCACAACTACCACCCGCTTCCCATCGTCGTGACCTCGGCGGAGGGCGCGTGGATGACTGATGTTGAGGGCCGTCGGTATCTCGACATGCTCGCGGGATACTCGGCGCTGAATTTCGGCCATGGGAACCGTCGTCTGATCGATGCCGCCAAGGCGCAGTTGGAACGCGTCACGCTCACCTCCCGCGCCTTCTACCACGACCGCTTCGCGGACTTCTGTGCGCAACTCGCCGAGCTGTGTCAAATGGAGTCGGTCCTCCCGATGAACACCGGCGCCGAGGCCGTGGAGACAGCCGTGAAGACCGCCCGGAAGTGGGGCTACCGGGTCAAGGGCGTGGTCGACAACATGGCGAAGATCGTCGTCGCGTCGAACAACTTCCATGGACGCACGACGACGATCATCAGCTTCTCGACCGACGCGGAGGCCCGTGCGGACTTCGGCCCGTACACCCCGGGCTTCGAGATCGTCCCGTATGGGGACCTCACGGCGATGGAGGCGGCTCTCACCGAGAACACGGTGGCCGTACTACTGGAGCCGATCCAGGGCGAGGCGGGGGTCCTGGTGCCGCCCCCCGGGTACCTGGCCGGGGTCCGCAGGCTCACCCAAGAACGGAACGTCCTCTTCATCGCCGATGAGATCCAATCGGGCCTCGGCCGTACGGGGCGGACGTTCGCCCTGGAGCACGAGAGCGTGGTGCCGGACATGTACGTGCTCGGCAAGGCGCTGGGCGGCGGAGTGGTGCCGGTGTCCGCGGTGGTCTCTTCGCAGGAAGTGCTCGGCGTTTACCGCCCTGGGGAACACGGTTCGACCTTCGGCGGGAATCCGCTGGCCTGCGCGGTGGCACTGGAAGTGATCGCGATGCTGCGCACCGGGGAGTACCAGCAGCGGGCGAGCGAACTCGGCGAGCACCTCCATCATGAACTCGGCCTCCTGGTCGGTACGGGCGCGGTGGAAGCCGTGCGCGGCCGGGGCCTGTGGGCGGGTGTGGACATCGTGCCCGAGCGCGGTACGGGTCGGGAGATCTCGGAGAAGCTGATGGACCGGGGCGTACTCGTGAAGGACACCCATGGTTCGACCATCCGGATCGCGCCGCCCCTGGTGATCAGCAAGGAGGATCTGGACTGGGGGCTGGACCAGTTGCGGGCGGTGCTGGCGAGCTAGGTCGTGTCTTCAGAGTCCCGTCTGCCCGGGCCGGGGGCAGTTACCGCCCCCGGCCCGAGTGAACCAGCACCGACCAACCAGCACCGATCGGACCCGCGCTGGCCGGACCCGCGCCCGAACGTGCCCGGCATCCCCTCCCCCACGGTGACCACATGGAGTCGCGAGCACGTGGTGTTGCGGTGCCCCGAGGCCGTACCCCGCGGTACTCATGAGCCCCCAGGGAAGGGTGAGTTCAGCCCGGGCTGACACGTTCCACCAACCCGCGGCAAAGCGTCGGACCGGGCGTCATCCAGGCCATTGACACGACAGCTGGTCTGGACCAATGATGCGGGCCATGCCGAGACCCCGAGTGCTTCTCGCCGTCCTCGTACCTCTCCTCGCCCTCCTGGGCCTGACCACGCCTGCGCAGGCCGCCTGGCCGGAGCCGGTCCCCGTGATCTCGAAGGTCACCACGAACGATCCGGTCGTCTTCATCACCATCGACGACGGATGGGCGAAAAACCCCGCCGCCGCAAAGATCCTGCTCGACCGGAACGTTCCCGCGTCCCTGTTCCTGGTGTCGGACGCCGCCGACTACGGCGTTCCGTACTTCCGCAATCTGCTCGACAACGGCCCGTCCCGGATCGAGAACCACACCGTGACCCACCCGGACCTCACCTCGCTGGACCTGGCGGGTCAGCGGGCCGAGATCTGCGGTGCACGTCAGCGGGCCCTGTCGACCTTCGGTCTGGAGCCCCGGCTGTTGCGTCCGCCTTACGGCGCCTACAACGAGCAGACCCGTGTCGCGGCCGGCGCCTGCGGAGCGAAGGCGCTGGTGACCTGGACGCACGACTTCACCACCTGGGGCACCTGGCAGCCCCCCACCCCCCAACTCCAGGCCGGCGACATCATCCTGCTGCACTTCACCGACGACCTGGCGTCCGACCTCAACCGGGCGCTGGCAGCCGCCGACGCCGCCGGTCTGAAGCCCGCGCGACTGCGCGACTACATCGCCGACTGAGCCGACTGAGCCGCTGAGCCGACTGACGATCCACCGGGTCCATGCGTGCCCCTGCGACGGCTACGTCGACTGTGACAGCCGCGTGCCTCGGCCCTCCCCCAGCACTCCCTGGGCACTCCCTCAGCACTCCCTCGGGTCCCGACGAAGCTGCGGGCGACACAGGGGATGACGCCTCAGAGGATGACGTGCGGCAGGAAGCGGGCGTACCCGTCCGTGATCGGACCCGACGACTCACGAATGCCCAGCCCCGCTGCCTCTCCCTCGACGGTCCACGCGCCGAGCACCACCCGGTTGCCGTCGAAGTCGGGCAGCGGGGCCAAGCCCTGGTAGCAGCAGGGCTCGTTCCGTGAGAGGGGCGCGGCGCCCGGCTCGTGGATCGTGACGCCGGCTCCCTCGCGCCCCAGGAGCGGTTTGGCGACGTAGCCACCCTTGTCGGCCAGTTCCCGCGGACCGTCGAGATAGGCGGGCAAGAGGTGGGGGTGGCCGGGGTAGAGCTCCCAGAGGATCGCGAGCAGCGCCTTGTTGGAGAGGAGCATCTTCCATGCGGGCTCGATCCAGCAGGTGGTGCCGGTGCCGCCGCCGTTGTCGAGCGTTTCGAGCACGTGGGGGCCGAAGCGGTCGGTCGTGAGCCACTCCCAGGGGTAGAGCTTGAAGCAGGAGCGGATAAAGCGCAGCCGCCGGTCGACGAAGCGCCTGGAGAGCCGGTCCCACCCGATCTCCTCCACGGCGAGCGCCTCCGTGACGAGTCCGGCCTGTTCGGCGGTCTCCCTGAGGTAGGCGACCGTCATCAGGTCCTCGCCGAGGTCGTCGCCGGCGGAGTGGGCGAAGTGCACGGGTCCCGGCGGCAGTAGCGGCGCCTGTTTGCGCCAGGCGTCGACGAGCCGCTCGTGCAGGGAGTTCCACTGGTCGGCCCCGGGGAAGCGGTCTTCCATCCAGAACCACTGGGGGCTTGCGGCCTCGACCAGTGAGGTCGGCGTGTCGGCGTTGTACTCCAGCATCTTGGCGGGTCCGGTGCCGTCGTAGCGGAGGTCGAACCGGCCGTAGAGGGTGGGGAGTTCGGCGCGTCTGCGCCAGGACTCGGCGACCAGGGGGACGAGCCGGGGGTCGGTGATGCCGAGTTCGGCGAACCGGTCCCGTTCAACGATGTGCGCAGCGGCGGCGAGGCACATCGCGTGTAACTCCTCGACGACCTCTTCCAGCGCTTCCACTTCGGGCAGCGAGAACTCGTAGTAGGCACTCTCGTCCCAGTAGGGCCGGAGGGAGTCGTCCGGGTAGCGGGTCAGGGGGTAGATGCACCCCTGTTGCTCGACGATCCCCTGCCAGCCCGGGCGGGGGTCGATGGTGTGACGCTTCATGGCACGGCCCCGTTCATCCGCCGCCGGAGCCCGAGCAGCCGAAGCCGCCGCGCTCGACCGCGTCCTCGTCGAAGCTGCCGCCCGCGACCAGGCCGCCCTCGACCCGCCCGGCGCGGTGGTCGGGGTAGTGGTCGCCCTGGCCGTCGTGCCCATGGCATTCACTCATGGTGAGCCGTTCCGGGGAGAGCCGGTCCGCGCAGCGCTTGTCCGGTTCCGAGCCGCACGAGGCGAGGGACACCGCCAACACCCCCATGCCGCCCAGCAGTACCGTGCTTGACCTCAGGCGTCGACGCGCCATCACCCAACCCCCGTTCGTATGACTTTCCCACCGCACCCCGGCAAATCGCCCACAGACTAGTGGCCGACAGGCGCACCGCCTTCGATTCGATGAACAACCCCTCTGCTCTACAGTCGTTTTGTGATGTTCGGCATGCTTTGCGCGCTTGGTTCGGCACTCTGCTACGGCACCGCATCGGTTCTCCAGGCGATGGCTGCGAAGGCCGCCGAACCGGGCTCGGGTTCGGGTGTCGATGCGGCGCTGCTGCTGCGGGCCCTGCGTCAGTGGCGCTATCTGTTGGGACTCACGCTCGACGGGTTCGGTTTCGCGTTGCAGATCGTGGCCCTGCGGTCGCTGCCCATCTACGTGGTGGGGGCGGCGCTCGCCGGCAGTCTCGCGGTCACCGCCCTGGTCGCCTCCCGTCTGCTGCACCTGCGGCTGAGCGGCGTGGAGTGGGGTGCGGTGGTCACGGTCTGTGCCGGCCTGGCGATGCTGGGTCTGGCCTCGGGTGCCGAGGGGGACCGCCCGGGCTCCGCCGCTCTGCGCTGGTCGATGCTCGGGGTCGCGGTCGCCGTTCTGCTGGTGGGGGCGTTCGCAGGACGACTGCCTGACAGGCCGCGGGCGCTGGTGCTGGGGTTGGGTGCAGGTGCGGGCTTCGGGGTGGTGGAGGTCGCGGTCCGGTTGATCGATTCGGTCGCCCTGCCGGAGGTGCTGGCCAACCCCGCGCTCTATGCGCTGCTGCTGGGCGGGGCCGCGGCGTTCCTCCTGCTGACCTCGGCCTTCGCCCGCGGTTCCGTGACGGTGGCGACGGCGGGGCTCGTCCTCGGGGAGACGATCGGACCGGCCGTGGTCGGGGTGGTATGGCTGGGGGACGACACCCGTGCCGGGCTGGCGTGGTTGGGGGTGCTGGGCTTCGCGGTGGCGGTGGCGGGAGCCCTGGCCCTGGCGCGATTCGGCGAGCCCTGACCGGTTGCACCCCGCCGGGTCGATCAACGGCCTGGACGGCCGTGCAGCCCCCGGAGCGGCCCTGATCGAGTCTTCGCCCCGCACCGACTCCTTTGATCTTGTGGGGAGTTGGGGCACCATGAGCGGACAGATGTACGACCGAGTTGGGGGATGTGTGACAACACGTCGGACGTTTCTTTCCGCGGGCGCGGGAGCCGTCGCCACGATGGGTACGGGGGCGGCAGCCGTCACCACGGCACATGCAGCCGCTGTGCCGCACACAGCCGGCGACCCAACGTACGACCAACCGCTCGGAATCGCCATGGAGGGGTATCCGACCGCGTACCCCGTGCGGTTCCTGCGGCTGGTCAACCAGGGCGAGACCGTCGACATGGCGTACCTGGACATCGCGCCCTCGGGCCCGTCCCCCACCGGACGCACGGTCCTCCTGCTGCACGGCAAGAACTTCGACGGCGGGGCCTGGACGACCACGGCCCGCGCACTGGCGGCGGCCGGACACCGGGTCGTGGTGCCGGATCAGATCGGGTTCGGCCGATCGTCGAAGCCCGCACTCGACTACACCTTCGCCCTTCTGGCGGGCAACACCGCGGCGCTCCTCGACCACCTCGGCATCGCGGACGTCGACGTGGTGGGCCACTCCATGGGCGGAATGCTCGGGGTGCGCTTCGCCCTGCTGCATCCGACACGCGTTCGACGCCTGGTGCTGGCCAACCCGGTGGGGCTGGAGGACTACCGGGAACTGGTGCCGGCACACACCACCGAGCGGCTGTTCACGGACGAACTGGCGAACACCGGCCTCACGGGGATCAGGGCCTTCTACCGGTCGTACGTGGTGACCTGGCGGCGGGCCTACGAGCGGAACGTCGAGTTGCGGTACCGCATCACCCTGAGCGGCGAGTACCCGCGCTGGGCGCTCGCATCGGCCCACACCTACCAAATGGCGTACCACCAGCCGGTCGTTCAGGACCTGCCGGCACTACGGCTGCCGGTCCTGCTGATCATCGGCCAGGAGGACCGTGCCGCGGTCGGCAAGTCGTACGCCACCCCCGAGAACCGGGCGAAGCTGGGGAACTTCCCCGTACTGGGCAGACAGGCAGCCGCCGCGATCCCCGGCTCCCGACTGGTGGAACTGCCCGGCGTGGGCCACCTTCCGCATCTGGAGGCGAAGAAGCGCTTCGAACGCGAGGTGCTGTCGTTCCTCGGGACGAGCCGTTCCTAGGGACCTCGTACCACCACGACGAGCGGGCCGCGCTCCACCGGCACACCCGCTGTTGGTGTCCTCACCCGCGCGAACGCCCCCGGCCGCGCCGACCGCGACCAGGGGCGAACCCGCTACGAGCTGTGGGACTAGGCCACCGGCTCAGAGGAGGCCGAGAGCACGCACCGCGTCGCGCTCCTCGGCCAGCTCCTGCACCGAGGCGTCGATGCGGGCGCGCGAGAACTCGTTGATGTCCAGGCCCTGGACGATCTCGTACCGGCCGTCCTTGGTCGTGACGGGGAAGGAGGAGATCAGGCCCTCCGGCACACCGTAGGAACCGTCCGACGGGATGCCCATGGAGGTCCAGTCGCCATCGGCGGTGCCGTTGACCCAGGTGTGGACGTGGTCAATCGCCGCGTTGGCGGCGGAGGCGGCCGAGGACGCGCCACGCGCCTCGATGATCGCCGCACCGCGCTTGGCGACGGTCGGGATGAAGGTGTCGGCCAGCCACGCCTCGTCGTTGACGACCTCGGCGGCGTTCTTGCCGGCGATCTCCGCGTGGAAGATGTCCGGGTACTGGGTGGCCGAGTGGTTGCCCCAGATGGTGAGCCGCTTGATGTCGGAGACCGCGGAACCCGTCTTTGCGGCCAGCTGCGAGATGGCGCGGTTGTGGTCGAGGCGGGTCATCGCGGTGAAGCGGTCTGCCGGTACGTCCGGGGCCGCCGCCTGCGCGATCAGGGCGTTGGTGTTGGCCGGGTTGCCGACGACGAGGACCTTGATGTCGTCCGCGGCGTGGTCGTTGATGGCCTTGCCCTGGGGCTTGAAGATGCCGCCGTTGGCCTCCAGGAGGTCACCGCGCTCCATGCCCTTGGTACGCGGGCGGGCGCCGACGAGGAGGGCGACGTTCGCACCGTCGAAGGCGACGTTCGGGTCGTCGCTGATGTCGATGCCCTGGAGCAGCGGGAAGGCACAGTCGTCCAGTTCCATGGCCGTGCCCTGGGCGGCGCCGAGCGCCGGCGTGATCTCCAGGAGGCGCAGCTTGACCGGCACATCCGGGCCGAGCAGGTGGCCGGACGCGATACGGAACAGCAGCGCGTAGCCGATCTGGCCGGCCGCGCCGGTCACGGTGACGTTGACGGGAGTGCGGGTCATGGCGATCTCCGTAAGACAGCTGGCGTGGGGGGCGTTGCTGCCCCGGGTCCGGAACACCCCTTCGCACCCGTCAGGAAGCACGGTGACTCCTGATGAATCTTGATGTGAAGAGACATCCAGCGGTCAGGCTATCCGACCCGAGGCGGCGTGCTTCGGCGGGCCCTTGTGGTGCGGCTCACGCCCACACGAACGCCGGAAACCTCGCAGCTCAGTACGGGTGCGTACGGCGACGGCGCGCCCGGCGTCACACCGGGCGCCGGCTCACTGCACCTTGGTGCAGGTCTTGACCCCCGTCGTCTTCGCGGTCGCGCACGCCTTGGGTACGGCGCCCGCCGCCACGGCCGTCATCGGCGTATAGGCGTCGTTGTCCGCATTCACCAGACCCTCTTGGAGGCCCTTCCCGCGCACGCTGATCTCCACGGTGTCACCCGGTGCTGCTGCCGTGAGCCTGGCCCAGGCCGCCTTGCAGATCTCGCTGTAGCGGACCTCCACCTTGGCCTCGCCGATCTGTGCGGTCGCGGTGGTCTTGGCGAACTCGCCGCCGCAGCCCATCGTCTCCGGGTCCTGCCCGGTGCAGTCCTTGCCGCTGCACTTCACCCCTTCCGGCAACACCGGGGTGCTGCTGGTGGAAGCCTGCGAGGGGGTGGCGGCCACGTTCTTCGTGTGGTCCTGCTCCCCGCCGAGATCGGTGAGCAGCACAGCACCGGCGATCACCGCGAGCGCGCCGACGACCCCGCCGAGGAACATGCCGACCCTGCGCTTGCCGGGGTTGGGCGCGTTGTTGCCACCGGAGTGCCGCCGACCCGCCGGGGCCGCCGCCCGATGACCGGCCCGGCCGGGGACCTGCCCCATGCTCGCCGCCTGACCCGTGTACGGGGGAAAGCCCGCGGGGGCGGCCGTGCCCGGGCGGGTGGCGGCGCCTCTGGGCCGACCGCCGTCCGTCGGGTGGCCGATCCCCTGCGGCTGCCCGACGGAGCCCGGCTCGCCGAGTGCGGCCCGCGCCTGGGATATCCGTATCTGTTCCATCGTCCGGTCGTGGCGCATCTCGGCCCGGCTCCAGGCGCGCTCCGCCAACTCCCACAGGGTGGTGAGATGGATCGTGCTGGTGCCCGTCACTTCCGCCAGTGCGACGACAGCGCCCTTGGGGGCGAGTATTCGCCCGTTCAGATAGCGCTCCCACGACGTTTTGCTGTAGCCCGTGCGGTCCGATACTGCCGCGATGCTCAACCCGCTGCGGTCCACGAGTCGCCGTAGGTTCTCGGCGAACTCCCGGACCTCCGGGTCGAGCTCATCTGGCAGCGCTTTCCAACGAGGCATGGTCTAACCCCCCTTGTCCCCCGAACGTAGGTGCAGTGCCCCGCGCCTATCCGCCCCCTGCGCTGTTCAGGACGGTCCACCACGGCGAACTGTCCTAGAAGATGCGCAGGCCCAGGATGTCAGTTCCTGCCACCGGCGTGCACGGGAGCATTCGGAATGACGGCTGCGCCCCTCATGCGCCCCCACACCGAATGCGCCTTCAGTCTCCCACTCCGCGGACTGCGGGTTCACACCATGGCGGAATGGTCACTTCCGTGCCACAGGCCGTCTTCGTCCCTTGAAAGCGAATTGGCGCGTCCATGACTCTGGACGGGCCGCGGCGCCTGTCCTTCCTCGGGGGAGGGGACAGGCGCCGTGAGCCGGCTGCACCGGGCCCGGATTTCCTGGCCGCGCACCGCACGGCCGGAATCGGTCAGCGCACCGTGAATTCGACCAGGTCCTTCAAGAACGGCAGTTCCAACCAGGGATTCGGCTGCGCCATCAGCGCGAGCAGGGTGATCGCTCCACCGAGCACCGCGTACGTGACCATGTCGGTGAAACGCGAACGCACCGCGAGCATCCCGACCGAGGGCAGGGTGCGACGCAGTACGGCACCTGTGATCAGGGCCACACCCACCAGGATCGCGCCGATGCGGAACGCCTCCGCGAACGGGTCGAGCCCGATGATCAGCAGACCCGTGCCGGTGAGCGCGAGGACGGCGAGCAGCGGCCACTGACGTGCGGGGGCCGGGGCATCACCCGGGGCTGCCCGTCCGCCGCCTTCGGGGCGGGCCGTATCGGTGGTGAGAGTGGGCGGTCGACGCGAGGTCCCCTGCGAGGGCGCGGCGGCGTCAGCGCTCGCACCCGCTGAGCCCACAGAACCTGCCGAACCCGCCCGGGCCCTTCCGTTGACCCGTTCCCCGCCCTGCTCCTTGCCCTGCTCCTTGCCCTGTTGCCCGCCGTGTTCCCGCGGCTGCTCCCGCCCGCGCTCGGCTTCCCGCTCCTCAAACTGCTCAGGTTGCTCGCGTTGCTCGGTGTCGCCGTCGGGCGTCGGAGTGCCGTCGTCGGACGGGCGGACACCACCCGCCGTGCCCGGCTCCGACCCAGCGGGGTCGGCCGGACCCTCCGCCGGGGCCGATGGGTCCTGCTCGGCAGGACGACCCCCGGAACCGGAGCGCTCGGCGACCGGCGCGCCGGCGCCCGTGCCCGCCCGCCCGGCGACCTCCCGGGGCGCCGGTCCCCCCGTCTCGGGGTCGTCATTCGTACGTACGCCCATCAGGGCAGCCTCTCTCCTGATCAACCCGCCACTGCGACCGAGCGTTCCGCCGCTTCGACCACGTTCACCAGCAGCTGGGCCCGGGTCATCGGACCGACGCCACCCGGGTTCGGAGCGACCCAGCCGGCGACCTCGACGACCCCCGGATGCACATCACCGACGATCTTGCCGTTCTCGTCGCGGCTCACGCCGACATCCAGGACCGCCGCGCCGGGCTTCACGTCCTCGGGCTTCACCAGGTGCGGCACGCCCGCCGCCGCGACGATGATGTCGGCCTGTCGCAGATGCGCGGCCAGATCACGCGTACCGGTGTGGCACTGCGTCACCGTGGCGTTCTCCGACTTCCGGGTGAGCACGAGCGGCATGGGACGGCCGATGGTGATGCCCCGACCGACGACGACGACATGGGCGCCGTTGACCTCCACACCGTGGCGGCGCAGCAGCTGCACGATTCCGTACGGGGTGCAGGGCAGCGGCCCCGGCTCGCCGAGCACCAGGCGGCCCAGGCTCATCGGGTGCAGCCCGTCCGCGTCCTTCTCCGGGTCCATCAGCTCCAGCACCCGGTTGGCGTCGATGCCCTTGGGCAGCGGCAGCTGCACGATGTAACCCGTGCACTCGGGGTTCTCGTTGAGCTCCCGGACGACGTCCTCGATCTCCTCCTGGGTGGCGGTGGCGGGCAGCTCGCGCTGGATCGAGGCCATGCCCACCTGTGCACAGTCGCGGTGCTTGCCATTGACGTACCAGCGGCTTCCCGGGTCGTCCCCCACGAGGAGGGTGCCGAGCCCCGGTGTCACCCCTTTCTCCTTGAGGGCCTCCACACGGGCGGCAACTTCGGATTTGATCGCGGCTGCGGTGGCCTTGCCATCGAGAATCTGGGCAGTCATACACCCATCCTCCCGGATGGACCCGTCCTGGTTCCAATCCCCCGTGTTCGCCTCGGGACCGGGGAGGGAAAGCCATGACCAAGCGCCCGTGACCGAGGTTGCACTTGCACAACACATAGGCATACCGACTGGACAAAAAGTCCGTGTCAACACCACGATGACGAGGCAGACAACCGCGGAAGGTCGGGGGGACAACCGCTCGCTCGACCGTCCTCCGTCGGCCGCGCGTCCCGCTTTCAACGGAGGAATCCCCCCATGAGTTTCGGCGACCCGAACAACCCCTACGGCCAGCAGCAGGGCGGTCAGCCGGGCTACGGCTACCCCCAGCAGGGACAGCCCCAGGGTCAGCCCTCGTTCGGCTACCCCCAGGCCCCGCCGGTGCAGTCCTTCGGTGGTGGCGGCTACGGCGGCGGGTACGGCGGACCGCCCACCGAGATGCCTGGCGGGGTGAAGGCGGCCCGCGCGATGCTGTACGTCATCGGCGGATTCCAGGTCATCGGCGCCCTGTTGTTGTTCTGGGCGGGCGTGGGCATCGAAGAGCTCAAGGACGACCCGGAGTTCCGCAACGACCAGGCGTTCCAGGATCTGGCCCAGTACAGCGACAGCTTCCACGTCGTCGGTGTCCTCGCCCTGCTGTGGGGCATATTTGCGATATTCCTGGCTGCGAAGCTCGCCAAGGGCGGCAACGGCATCCGGGTCACCACGATCGTCTTCGCCGTCATCACGGCGGTGCTCGGGATCTACCCGTTCATCTTCATCCTCGTCGGCCTGATCTACACGGTGCTCGCCGTGCTGATCGCCGTGTTCGTCGGCAAGTCGGACGGCGGGGCCTGGTTCAACCGCCCCCGGCACTGACCGCTGCGCCGGTGGTCCGGCCCTCCTCGGAGGCAACCGCCGGCCGGCCTTGCTGCGGCCCGAGGCCGTGACGACTCCCGATGGTGTTCCCATCCCTGGAGAAACGTCACGGCCTCTTCTCATTCCGCCCGCCGGGAACACCGGGCTGGTGGCCACGAGCTCGCAGGCGATGGGCGGCGGGTCCTGGCGGAACACCCATCCGGTACGCGCGACGGCCCGCAGCTCCCGTGGGAGCTGCGGGCCGTCGCGGTGTCAGTGGCGCTGTCGGTGTCGCCGTCGCTGTCGGTGTCGGTGTCGGTGTCGGTCAGCGTCAGTGTCAGTGGAAGAAGTGGCGCGTGCCGGTGAAGTACATCGTCACGCCCGCGGCCTTGGCCGCCTCGATGACCTCGTCGTCGCGGACCGAGCCGCCCGGCTGGACCACGGCCTTCACACCGGCCGCCGTCAGGATCTCCAGCCCGTCGGGGAACGGGAAGAACGCGTCCGACGCGGCGTACGAGCCCCGTGCGCGCTCCTCGCCGGCGCGCTCCACGGCGAGCTTCGCGGAGTCGACCCGGTTGACCTGGCCCATGCCGACGCCCACGGACCCGCCGTCCTTGGCGAGCAGGATGGCATTGGACTTGACCGCCCGACAGGCCCGCCAGGCGAACGCCAACTCGGCCAGTTCATCGGCGCTGAGGGCCTCACCGGTCGCCAGGGTCCAGTTCGCCAAGTCGTCGCCAGCGGCCTGGAGCCGGTCGGTGACCTGCACCAGCGTGCCGCCGTCGATGGGCTTGGCCTCGATCTGGGACGCGGGGGCGTCGGGGCAGCGCAGGACCCGGATGTTCTTCTTGCGGGCGAGCACCTCGACCGCGCCGTCCTCGTAGGCGGGGGCGACGACGACCTCGGTGAAGACCTTCGCGATCTGCTCGGCGAGGGTGACGGAGACCGGACGGTTGACCGCGATCACGCCGCCGAACGCGGAGACCGGGTCACAGGCGTGCGCCTTGCGGTGGGCCTCCGCGACGTCCTCGCCGATGGCGATGCCGCAGGGGTTGGCGTGCTTGATGATCGCGACACAGGGCTCGTCGTGGTCGTACGCGGCTCGGCGTGCCGCCTCGGTGTCGGTGTAGTTGTTGTACGACATCTCCTTGCCGTGCAACTGCTCCGCCTGGGCGAGACCGCCCTGCTGCACGTCACCGCCCACGTACAGCGCGGCGGCCTGGTGCGGGTTCTCGCCGTAGCGCAGCACCGAGGAACGCTCGTAGGTGACGCCCACGAAGTCCGGGAAGCCCGACTCGTCGGCAGGCGCGTACGAGGAAGCGAACCAGGAGGCGACGGCCACGTCGTACGCGGCGGTGTGCTGGAACGCCTCGGCGGCCAGACGCTTGCGGGCACCGAGGTCGAAGCCTCCGTCCTGGACGGCCGCGAGGACGTCGGCGTACCGCGCGGGGCTGGTGACCACGGCCACCGACGGGTGGTTCTTGGCGGCGGCGCGGACCATGGACGGCCCGCCGATGTCGATCTGCTCCACGCACTCGTCGGGCGAGGCGCCGGAGGCGACGGTCTCCCGGAAGGGGTAGAGGTTGACGACGACGAGCCCGAACGGCTCGACGCCGAGTTCGGCGAGTTGGTCGCGGTGGGACGCGAGCCGCAGATCGGCGAGGATGCCCGCGTGCACCCGGGGGTGGAGCGTCTTGACCCGCCCGTCCAGGCACTCGGGGAAGCCGGTCAGCTCCTCGACCTTGGTGACGGGCACCCCGGCGGCGGCGATCTTCCCGGCGGTGGAGCCGGTGGAGACGAGCTCCACACCTGCCTCGTGCAGACCGCGGGCGAGGTCCTCCAGGCCCGTCTTGTCGTACACGCTGATCAGCGCTCGCCGGATGGCCCGCTTCTCGGCCACGGCAGTCTCAGTAGCCTCAACAGTCACGGGATAACTACCTTTCGTCCCTCAATGCGGTAGCCGTTGCGGGCCAGACGCCCCACGACCTCGACGAGCAGCGCTCGCTCGACTTCTTTGATGCGCTCATGGAGAGCGGCTTCGTCGTCCTCCTGCCGGACCTGCACCGCGCCCTGCGCGATGATCGGGCCGGTGTCGACGCCGTCGTCGACAAAGTGGACGGTGCATCCGGTGACCCGGGCGCCGTACGCCAGGGCGTCGCGCACTCCGTGGGCACCGGGAAAGCTGGGCAGTAGCGCGGGGTGGGTGTTGATGCACCGACCGCCGAAGCGGGCCAGGAACTCCTTGCCCACGATCTTCATGAACCCCGCCGACACCACGAGGTCCGGTTCATGGGAGGCGGTGGCGTCCGCCAGGGCCCGATCCCACGCCGCACGGTCCTCGTGGTCCTTCACCCGGCACACGAAGACCGGCAGTCCCGCTTCCCGGGCGCGCTCCAGGCCGGCGATGCCGTCCCGGTCCGCGCCCACCGCGACGACCCGGGCCCCAAACTCGGGGTCGGCGGCACAGGCGTCGAGCAGGGCCTGGAGATTGGTGCCGGAACCGGAGACCAGGACCACCAGTCGGGCCGGACGGTCGGCGGAAGGGGCAAAGGACGGAGAGGCCACAGCGGGTCTCTTTCTGCGTGATCGACGTGGGTGGTACGCGATCGACCGGAGGTGACGGCTCCCAGCGGATCGTCTCCAAGGGCGGTCGATCGTCTTTGTACGGTCGTACGAACGAGTCACGCTCCCCCATACGGGGAACCCTACGAAGAGGCCGACCGTCAGCAACGATACCGGCACGCGGGAAGGCCCCCACGGGACGGGGGCGGAGCAGGGAGGTAGCGTCAGGGGAACACACCCGTCTCACAACGGGTACGACGACACACGACCCCATGTGCACAGGGTCTGAGGGGAAGACGTTCACCAGATGCGGGACCGACGCCGCCGTACGGACCTCCTGTTGCCGCGGGAGCGCCAGTCCACGGACGACAACAACCCCTTCGCGCCGCCGCCGGAGGGGAAGCCGGACCAGCCGTGGCAGCCACGGCGTCCCTCGAACGACAACTCGTCGGGCTCCGGATCCTCCGGTTCGGAACCACCCGACAACGGCTCATCAGGGTCATCGGGGTCCTCCGGCTCATCCGATGAGCGCGGTAGATGGGGAAGCCAGTGGAGCAGCCGTCAGCCTGGCCGGTCCTCCGGCGGCGGCTTCGGCGGTCGCCCGGGCGGCTCCGACGGATCGAACGGCGGACAGCAGGGCCCCGGCGGCACCCCTCCGGGGCTGCGCTGGGACCCCACCGACCCGGCCCAGCGCCGGGCCCGCTACTCACTGCTCTCGGGTATGTGGGCGTTCTTCTTCGTGCTGTTCGACTTCACCGAGATCGCCCTGCTGCTCGGCGCCCTTTCGCTGTACTGGGGCATCAGCTCCCTGCGGGCCAAGAAGGGCGCACCGGCCGCCGCGGGCGCCACGGCCGGCGGGGCGTCGAACCCGGCCGCCGGGAGGTCTATGCGCACGGCCGCGGTGACCGGTGTGGTGATGGCGGGCATCGCCCTGCTGATCGTCGCCGGTGTCTTCGCCGCCCAGCTGATCTTCCGGGACTTCTACACGTGTGAGCGGGACGCGCTGACCAAGGATGGCCAGATCGCCTGTAACCAGGAGCTGCCGAAGGACCTCCGCGGAGTGCTCGGCGTCCAGGAGTAGAACCGGGGCTCGGCCCAGGAGCACGCCCGGGACTCGGTGAAGCAGTCGATCCAGGTGCAGACCGGGCGCCACATCGAGTGTGGTGCCCGGCAGCATCTGCCCCCAACAGGGATCGTCGCCTCAGCCGGACGGGGAGTCGGGCTGCGTCGGGGCTGCCCCGTCCGCGTCCTCGGGCTCCGGAGCCTCTGACGGCCCGGGATCCTGGGACACGGTCCGGGCGCTCTCCGAAAGCCGATCCTCGCAAGCGCCCGGGGTGCTCTTCCGTTGACCTCCGGTGGATGCCTCGTCGCCCGGTCCGGAACTGCCCGTACGGGAACTGCTCGTACCAGGACTACCCGTGCCGGAACTGCCCGTGCCGGGGCTGTTCGGCCAGGGGCTGTTCGGCCAGGGGCTGGGAGGCGCGGCCCAGGGTTTGCGCGGGGAGATCTCTGGCCCGGCCGCGACGTCGTGGGACGCCCCGCTCTCGTCCCCGGAGTCGGTCGGCGCCTCCCCGGGGGAGGTCGGTTCCGCCGTGGGGACTGCTTCTTTCGAGTGGACGTCGATGGAGTCCGACCGCGCTTCTGCGGGTGTGGTGCACCCCGGTTCCGCCCCTGAACCCGGTCGCGGGGCCGTCCACGCCGTACCGATCTCCGGGGCGCGTTTCGTCCAGTCGACGGGCGAAGGCCCCTCCGGTGCGGGCCGTTCGTCTTCGGGCCCGTCGACGCCCGATTCCGCGGTGGGGACGTCACCGGCGTTGAGTTGCACCGGCGCCGGCGGAACGACCAGGGCCGACGGTCCCCCTCCCGCAGAACTCGTCGTCGAGACGGTGAACTGCGCCGCCGTGCCGTCGCGCTCCTGCCAGGACTCCGTGGGCAGGAAGTCATAGGGCGCGCTGGTGTCAGCGGTGCCGGCCGCGTCGATCCGCGGCGACCGCTGGGCCGTCGACGGCTGTGGACCGGACGCCTCTGCCGTCGGCCCATCCTGCCGTCCTCGTACCCGCCACATGCGCAGCAGTACGGATACGGGGACCGCGATCACGGCCGACCAGAGCAGGGCCGCACCGCCCGACTGCCACCACACCGGACCGAAGTGCGTCATTCGGCCGGTGCCCAACGAGCCGCCCGAGGCCGCGGCCATCGCCGCCGTCGACAGACCGCACCCCACCGCGGCGCACAGCGCGGTGAGCGCGGTCTCGCGATTGCCCCACACCGCCTCACGCGGGGCTCCCCGCGGCGCCGCCGCCGTCACTACGAACCACACGATCACCAGCGCCGCGACCAGCGGCACCCCTGCGCAGGCCCAGTTCCACGGAGTTCCAGGTCCCTCCGCGGGGACCGCGGCGAGGAGCGGGAAGGGGGGCAGTGCCGGATCCGCCGTGACGAAGAGGGGCGTGGCGGTCGCTCCCGTACCGAGGGCGAAACCCGGTCCGAGGCCGTAGGCCGCGGCCCAGATCGCGGCGTTCGGTACGAGCACCAGCCCCAGGAGCAGCACGGCGAGGCGGCCCGACCACACCGACGCGAGGTGGAGGAAGGTGTCCTGGGTGGCGTCCGCGTGCCACACCAGAGCGGCGGCGACCAACAGCGCTCCACCGCCGAACAGCGCCAGCGCACCCGCAACGGCGGCGCGCAGGACCGTGATCACACGGGTGCGGGCGAGCGTGAGCCGCCACGATGTCGGCAGCCAGGTCGGGAGGGTTCCGTCGGGCCGACCGCTCGCGGTCCATGCCCCCGCCGCGGCGGCCAGGACCGTCACGAGCGGGAGGTGCAGCAGTGCACTGTGGGTGTCCGCGATCAGGGGACCGCGGGCCGCATAGACCGTGGCCGCCGCGCCGACCAGCAGATATCCGGCGCTCACCGCACAGATGGCACCGCCGGCCGAGGGCCGGGGCCGCCCGTTGGCCGGCAGCAGCGCATCACGGGCCGCGCGGTGGACGAGCCACACGGGCAGCACCACGAGCAGGAGGGGCACCAGTCCCATCGGCGCGGGCGGCCCGGTGAGGGTGTCGGTCCTGATGAGTTCGGTGCCGTGGGCCAGCAGCCAGATGCCGGCGGCCACGTGGAGCGCGCCCTGAGGTCCGCTGTCGGGGTAGGGGGAGCTGATCCACAGCACCATCACCAGCACGGCGACCGCACCGAGTCCCAGCCCAGCGGTGGTGGCACCCCGAGCGAAGCAAGCCACCAGTGCGGCCTTCCGTCTGCCCTGTACGAGAACGGGTGCAGGAGCGGAGAAAGTGCCGTGATCGGTCGTCTGGGTCACCGGGCCATGCTCCCAACGACACGCGCTCTATCCATGTAACAGGCGAATGGCCGTTGTGTCGCTCAAGATACGTTTATGTACTTTTACTCCGAGTGCAGCGCTTCGGGGAGCCCCACATGACCCAGAGCACCACCCATTCCGCTTCCGGGACGCCGCTGCCATCCCCGAAGGAACGGCGCAGACTACGCGAGGCGAAGTCGATGAGTGAGCAGGAGGTCGCCGTCGCGCTCGGTGTGACGAAGGCGACCGTGCGGGCCTGGGAGTCGGGCCGCAGCGACCCGCGCGGCCGGCGCCGCGAGGCGTACGTGAGACTGCTGGAGCCGGCGGGGAAGCCGTCCGGGCCGGATGCCGCCACCGGCCCCGACTCGGCGGTGTCGGACGGCGAAAGCACGCGGAAGCCGTCGGACGAGATCGCTGCGGTCCCGCTTCCGGACGTCCCGGACACTGGCGCGGAGGGCGCCGTCACGGGGGCCGCCGGTACCACCGGGTTGGCTGACGCGGACGACTTGGCGGCGGAGGGCCCGCGTCCGAAGGATGCCCCGACCGCCGACCAGGTCGGGGAGGCGTCCGGCCCGAGACCACCCCAGGTGCAGGCCGCCCACGCACCCAAGCCCGCCCGGGGGAAGCAGCCGCACGACACGACCCGGCCCGTGCCCGCGGTGAAGCGCGCCGCCAGACCGACGCCCCCGCATCCGGCCAGTCCCGCACTGCCCGTCGTCCACCCCGCTCCTCCCGGGGAACCGCCCGTACCGCCCTCTGTCACCGCCCCTGTCTCCGGGGAGCACCCCGCCGCAACGGGCGAGGCCGAGGAAGGGGCCGAGGGGGCGCCACAGGAGTCTGCCTGGCCCCACTGGTCACCGCGTGACTCACTGCCGGACAGCACCTGTGGGCTGACCCCGGCGGAGGCGTTCGACGACCTGTACACCCGGTCGGCGCCCGACCTCGTACGACAGGCGTTCCTGCTCACCGGGCGGAGCACGCTCGCCCACGAGTCCGTGGAGCGGGCCTTCCACCTCGCGTGGCAGCACTGGCCGGAGGTGGCGACCGACCGGGACCCGATCGGTTGGGTACGCGCCGCGGCCTACGAGTACGCGATGTCCCCCTGGCAGCGGCTACGGCCCGGCTACCGTGACCCGGACACCCCACCGCTCGCCCCCGCGTGGCGCGAACTCCTCGACGCCCTGTTGGAACTCCCGCCCGCCTACCGCCGTACGCTCCTGCTCTACGACGGTCTACGCCTTGACCTCCCCGAAATGGCGGCCGAGACGGAGGCGAGCACGCCGGCCGCGGCGAACCGGGTGCTCCACGCACGGGAGGCCATCGCGGTGCGGATGCCGCAACTCGGTTCCGAGGAAGCACTGCACGAGCAGTTGATCGGCTTGGCGGACGCCTGTCCGGCGCCGCAACCGGCACCGGCGGTCGTGGTCCGCAGGAACAGCGAACGGCACGTCTGGTTCTGGACGCGAACCGCTCTGACCGTCACCACGCTGCTCATCGGGATCACCGGGCTGACAGCAGCGACCGCGCCCACCCAGTACCAACCGGCGATCGCCCCAGGACAACAGGTCCAGGGCATCCCGGCCCATGCCGGACCCCCGCAGTTGTCGGAGCGCAGCAAGGAGTTGCGGGAGAGGCTGCTGTCCGACCCGGCGCACGGCCCGGGTCGGCTCGTGCCACAGACCCGCTGATCCCCAGGTCAAGCCTTGTACGTCGGGGGTGTGATGCGGTCGACCATCATGGGTCGACCGCATGTGGGTGCCATCGGCCCGCGCTGACGTCCGGTCGCCCGTACGGTCTGCGGCTCCAGTTCGGACGCATCAATCGCACGCACGACGCGACACGATCCCACGGCCGGGTGGAAACGGGTGCGGGCCCCGCCGTCGTTCCCCGGCAGGGCCCACACCCGTGTTCACCACACGTCATTCACTCGCGGGCCATCAGCCCTTGAGCAGCTCCCGAGCCAGCACGGCCGTCTCGGTGGGGGTCTTGCCGACCCGTACTCCGGCGGCCTCCAGGGCCTCCTTCTTCGCCTGCGCCGTGCCGGACGAACCGGACACGATGGCGCCGGCGTGGCCCATCGTCTTGCCCTCGGGGGCGGTGAAGCCCGCGACGTAGCCGACGACCGGCTTGGTGACGTGGTCCTTGATGAAGTCGGCCGCGCGCTCCTCGGCGTCGCCGCCGATCTCGCCGATCATCACGATCAGCTCCGTCTCCGGGTCGGCCTCGAAGGCCGCGAGCGCGTCGATGTGGGTGGTGCCGATGACCGGGTCACCACCGATACCGACGGCCGAGGAGAAGCCGATGTCCCGCAGCTCGTACATCATCTGGTACGTCAGCGTGCCGGACTTGGAGACCAGGCCGATCCGACCGGGCTTGGTGATGTCACCCGGAATGATGCCGGCGTTGGAGGCACCGGGGGTGATCAGGCCGGGACAGTTCGGGCCGATGATCCGGGTCTTGTTGCCCTTGCTGGTGGCGTACGCCCAGAAGGCCGCGGAGTCGTGGACCGCGATGCCCTCGGTGATGACGACGGCCAGCGGGATCTCGGCGTCGATGGCCTCGACGACCGCGGCCTTGGCGAAGGCCGGGGGCACGAAGAGGACCGAGACGTCAGCGCCGGTCTCCTTCATCGCCTCGGCCACCGAGCCGAAGACGGGTACTTCGGTGCCGTCGAAGTCGACGGTCGTACCGGCCTTGCGGGGGTTCACTCCGCCGACGATGTTGGTGCCGTCGGCCAGCATGAGCTTGGTGTGCTTCATGCCCGTGGCACCGGTCATGCCCTGGACGATGACCTTGCTGTCCTTGGTGAGGAAGATAGCCATGGTTGTGGAGTCCCTCGTCCCTTACTTCGCAGCCGCGGCGAGCTCGGCAGCCTTGTCGGCCGCGCCGTCCATGGTGTCCACGCGCTGCACGAGCGGGTGGTTCGCGTCGGAGAGGATCTTGCGACCCAGCTCCGCGTTGTTGCCGTCGAGGCGCACGACCAGCGGCTTGGTGACGTCCTCGCCCTTGGTCTTCAGCAGCTCCAGGGCCTGGACGATGCCGTTGGCGACCTCGTCACAGGCGGTGATGCCACCGAAGACGTTGACGAACACGGACTTGACGTCCGGGTCGCCGAGGATGATCTCCAGGCCGTTGGCCATCACCTCGGCGGAGGCGCCGCCGCCGATGTCAAGAAAGTTGGCGGGCTTGACGCCGCCGTGGCCCTCGCCGGCGTAGGCGACGACGTCGAGGGTCGACATCACCAGACCCGCGCCGTTGCCGATGATGCCGACTTCGCCCTCAAGCTTGACGTAGTTGAGGTTCTTGGCCTTGGCCGCGGCCTCCAGAGGATTGGCCGCGGCCTTGTCCTCAAGGGCCTCGTGGTCGGGCTGGCGGAAGTCGGCGTTCTCGTCGAGGGAGACCTTGCCGTCCAGCGCGATGACCCGACCGTCGGCGACCTTGGCCAGCGGGTTGACCTCGACGAGGAGCGCGTCCTCGGCGATGAAGGTCTTCCAGAGCGTCACCAGGATGTCGGCGACCTGGTCGGCCACCTCGGCCGGGAACTTCGCAGCCGCGACGATCTCGGCGGCCTTCTCCGGGGAGACGCCCTCGTTGGCGTCGATCGCGATCTTCGCCAGGGCCTCGGGCTTGGTGGCGGCGACCTCCTCGATGTCCATGCCGCCCTCGACGGAGGCCATGGCGAGGAAGGTGCGGTTGGTGCGGTCGAGGAGGTACGAGACGTAGTACTCCTCGGCGATCTCGGGGGCGGTCTCCGCCAACATCACCTTGTGGACCGTGTGGCCCTTGATGTCCATGCCCAGGATCTGACCGGCCTTCTCGACCGCGTCATCCGGGCTGGAGGCGAGCTTGACGCCGCCGGCCTTGCCTCGGCCCCCGACCTTCACCTGCGCCTTGACGACCGAACGGCCGCCGAGTCGCTCGGTCACCTCGCGCGCCGCCTCAGGCGTGTCGATGACTTCACCGGCCAGCACCGGTACACCGTGCTTGGCGAAGAGGTCCCTCGCCTGGTACTCGAACAGGTCCACGCGCGTCCGTCCCTTTTCTGATGATCGCGGTTCGTTGTCTGCGTGGGCGTGCCGCGAAGGGCAACGTGACTGCGATGTCACTAGGGAGGCGCACACGATGTCCGGGCACGCGGCATGTCCGTCTCGCAGGTTATCCCCGTGGACGGTGGCTCCCTAAATTGGAGCTCACACAGGAGTGGTGATAACAGTCACAGATCGATCGACGGGCCGTGTCGCGGTGGCGCCGTGATCCGGGAGCCGCCCGTCGTCCACTCGTGCTGGCCTGCGGAATCCGTAGCGGAAGGGCGACTGGACCAAGATCGATCAGCTGCCATGAGCCGGGCCCGCACACTGTGACGCAGGTCGCGCCCGGGGTGAGGGGCCTGAGGTGTCACCTCGCGTCTCCGTGGCGAACGAGGCCGTACGGACGAAACGGAACCGATGGCGAGCAGACGGGGCAGCGACCCGCTCCCCGAGGTCCCTCCTCCGGCCTCCCCTCGCGTCGCCCGGCACCCTTCCCCCGCCTCCGTCGCCGCCCGCCCCCATCGAGCTCCACACTCCGTGCCGCCCCTCCGAGACCGAGCCCCTCGCACCGGTCGGGGATCCGGTACTCGTACAGATGACATCGGTCGAGCACGGGGCTCAACCGTCGGGTGCGGGTGTCATCGGCAAGGCACGGGGGTCATCGGTCGGGTATCGGGAGCGGCCTCTTCTCTATCGCCGCGGCCATGACGTCGGGGAAGAGGTCCGGCGTGCAAGCGAAGGCTGGCGCCCCGAGTTCGGCCAGTGCGGCCGCATGAGTGCGGTCGTACGCGGGCGTCCCTTCGTCCGACAGGGCGAGCAGTGCCACGAACTGCACCCCGGACGCCTTCATCGCCGCCACCCGCTTGAGCATCTCGTCCCGAATCCCGCCCTCGTAGAGATCGCTGATCAACACCACCACAGTGTCGGCCGGCCGGGTGATCCGCGACTGGCAGTACGCAAGGGCCCTGTTGATGTCCGTGCCACCGCCGAGTTGGGTACCGAACAGGACGTCGACCGGGTCGTCGAGTTGATCGGTGAGATCGACCACCGCGGTGTCGAAGACCACCAGACGGGTGGCTATGGCCCGCATGGAGGCGAGCACGGCCCCGAACACGGAGGCGTAGACGACGGAAGCCGCCATCGAGCCCGACTGGTCGATGCAGAGCACGACCTCCTTCTTCACCGACTGGGAGGCGCGCCCGTAGCCGATCAGCCGCTCCGGCACGACCGTGGTGAACTCGGGCAGGTAGTTCTTGAGGTTGCTGCGGATGGTGCGGTCCCAGTCGATGTCCCGGTGCCGGGGGCGACTGGTGCGGGCCGAGCGGTCGAGCGCACCGGTGAGGGTGGACCTGGTACGGGCGGCCAGCCGCTTCTCCAGGTCGTCGACGACCTTCCGGACCACGGCCCTCGCCGTCTCCTTCGTCGTCTCCGGCATGGCCTTGTTCAAGGAGATGAGGGTGCCGACGAGATGGACATCCGCTTCCACGGCCTCCAGCATCTCCGGCTCCAGCAACAGGGTCGCGAGGTCCAGTCGATCGATGGCGTCGCGCTGCATGACCCGGACCACGGAGCTGGGGAAGTACGTACGGATGTCGCCGAGCCAGCGGGCCACGGAGGGCGTGGAAGAACCGAGACCGGCGACCCGGTCCTTGGCGCGGCCACCATCCGCCGGGGTGCCGTAGAGCGCCGTGAGCGCACCGTCCATCGCGGCGTCGGCTCCGACGAGGGAGCAGCCCGTGCCATCGGCCGACTCACCCCCGAGGACCAGTCGCCACCGCCGCAGCCGCTCGTCGTACGACGCCCCGGCCAGTTGCCCGGCCCCCACTGACCCCACTGACTCCTCGGTCGCCTGGGCCCCCTCGGTCGCCGGGGTCGACGCGGACGGTTCATCGGCCCGTGTCAACGCCGTGTCCACGGTCGTGTCGTCCACCGTCATCTCACACCGACCTCTCTGATCACACTGACCTCTCTGGCGCCCGTACGCACGCTCGTGCCTGGTCCGCTTCCTGTGCCCACGCTTTTTCTCGCGCCGGCTCCAGTCGTGGTTCCACTGGTGATTCCTGTGCTGGTTCCTCGGCTGACTCCAGTGATTCCAGTTCCGGTCTCGGGCCTGGCCGCTGGGGCCTCTGCGGTGAACGGATCCGCCATGGTCGGCTCCCCACCGACATGGCCCACCGTTGTCGCGCACTCCCTCTCACCGGTCCCGAGGATCAATCGCAACAGCGGCAGCACGGCGTCGGCCCGCGGCTCGTCGATACCGGCCCCGAACCCATCGGAACCGGTCGCGTCAAGCCCGCGCGCCCCGCGGCCACGTACCTTCCGATCTGCCGGGGATCGCCGCACCAACTCGCCCAAGGTCCGGCGAACGGGTGGCTCGTAGGCGGCGAAGGTACGACGCAGCAGCGGAAGGACATCGGTGAACGCGTCCGCGGACACTCCGCTCAGCCAGGTGTCGACCAGCCCCCTCAGACGTTCGTCGTGCACCAGGAGCAGCCCGCCGCCCGATGCTCCGCCGACGAACCCCTCGATCCAAGCGGCGGCTTCGGCCGGCGGAGCACTGCGGGACAGGGCCAGGCTCATCAGACGGGCCGCCTCCGTCTCTTCGAGTTGTCCGTCGTCGAGGAGGAGCCGGGCAGCGCGCCCCCGCAGCAAGCCGGGCACGGAATCCCGGGACGCCAGTCGCACCAGCGTGGAATGCCAGCGCCCGGCCAGTTCATCCGCGGTCGGCAGCAGTCCCACAGCCGTGTGGACGGCGTCGAGGTGGAGGCGCATGGCGGTGGCGCCGTCCCCGTCGAGTCCCGAACAGGCGGGAGGCAGTCCCACGCAGATTCGTTGGGCGAGGCCGGTCGCGACCTCGCCGAGCGCGGCGGTGTCGGTGGCGCGGACATCTCCGTACCGCAGGGCGCGGGCGAGGGCGGGCAGCGCCTCGGCGAGGTGGCCGACGTCCGTGTCCAACGCGGCCCGGTCCGCGAGTGCACGCATCACCACGGGGAGCGCGTCCGTCAGTTCGGCCAGCAGACATTCTTCGGCGAGTGCCGTGATCTCGCGGAGGGTGGTTGCAGAGAGCGCCCGGTGCTCCGCCTTGGCCGTGGCGGCGGACAGGACAGTGGTGCCCCACACACCCGCCTCGGCGACCCGGACGAACAACTCGGGCTCCCAGCGCAGTCGCCAACCCTCCCGAAAGGTGCCCGTACTCGCCCGTCCGGCGCGCGGCTCGCCCCACTCCACGGAGAGCAGCAGCAGCCGGTGGAGCAGCCGGCTCCGCGCCGCATCGCCCTCAGACCGGAGATCGAGCTCCAGCTGTCGCTCTGCCGCTTCCGGTTTCAGCCTCAGTCGGCGTTGGGCCCGGGCCAGGTCCCGTTGGAGCGGAACGGCAGGGGCGCCGTCCGGAACCGCGCCGAGGACATCGCCGACGGTCAACCGGTCCTTGATCAACTGGAGGGGTATATCGGAGCCGTCGCACATGACCGCCCGGATCGCGTCGGTCGTCTCCGCGAGCCCGGCCAGGGGCCTCCCGCGCAGGACCGCCAAGGTCTGCGCGAGCCGCACGGCCTCGATGACATGGGCCGATGAGACGAGCTGGTCCTCTTTGCGCAGGAGTTCGGCGACCTTGACCAGCCAGCGCTCGATGGGACGCTCGTGCGTGTGGAAGAGGTGCTGGTACCACCCCGGGGAGTCGATCCCCGCGCCGTATCCGCTGTGGCGGGAGAGCCTTCGATGGGTCCAGGGCACCCAGGTCATCTCCGTCTTGATCTTGGGCAGGCCCTTGAGCACCGCTCTGTCCGCGGCCAGGGTGGTCCTCTCGCTGAGGGCCGGCACGTGCCACGCGCCGCAGACCACGGCCACCCCGTCGCCGAACTCCTTGCGCGCGGACCGCAACTGGAGCCTCATATGGGCCTCTCGCACCAGGTCCCGATGGTGTCCGCCGTGACCGTAGGTCTCGCGCAGCGCGGCCATGGCTTCACCCAGGACCTCGAACGCCGCCAGCGGGTCACTGCCCCTTCCCTCCCGGGCACCGGACAGGGATCCGCCAGGCGCAGGCGCGGACAGTGATCGCTCCCCCTGCGCGAATTCCGGGGCTGCTGGTGCGCCGCGGTGCTCGACGACGTCTTCCCACCAGCGTTCCGGATCGTCATAGCCGGCGGTCTCCGCCAGGACCGTGAGCGGGTCGATGCGGACCTCGGCCTCCGCGGCCCGTGCGGTGTTCGCGGGCGCACCCTGCGAAGCCGGACCGGCTTCCCCCTCCTCCTCCCGGTCTGCTGATGGTGCGCATTCCGGCTCAGCGGCCGTTGTTCCAGGGGTGTCCACGAGGGCTTCGGGCTGACTGGGCCGGCCTGAGTCTTCATCCGCCGACTCCCCGCCGAACGGCATGGGTCCGCCGCCCGATTCCCGCTGCTGCTCCTCTTCCGCCGCGAGCGCCAGCGAATGTGCGGCTGGCAGGTCGATGAAGCGGACGGGAACGCCCCGCGCCAGTGCCCAGCGGATCGCGACCCATTCAGGGGAGAACTCAGCGAGCGGCCAGAACGCCGCCCGCCCCGGATCGTCCACCGCGTGGGCCAGGAGCGCCACGGGAGGCCGCATCCCCTCCTCCGCAGCGAGGGCAATGAGGTCGTTGGCCTCGGGCGGGCCCTCGATCAGGACCGCAGCCGGACGGGCGGCGTCGAGCGCGGCCCTCACCGCCCGCGCCGATCCCGGTCCGTGGTGACGGACTCCGAGCAGCAGCGGGCCGGTCATGCGCTCACCTCGCGGCAGGCCCGGTAGAAGTCCTGCCAGCCGTCGCGCTCACGCACCACGGCCTCCAGATACTCCTGCCAGATGACACGGTCGGCGGCCGGATCACGCACCACGGCACCGAGGATTCCGGCCGCCATGTCCGCAGGACGCAGCACCCCGTCACCGAAGTGGGCAGCGAGGGCGAGCCCACCGGTCACCACGGAGATCGCTTCGGCGGTGGAGAGCGTTCCCGAGGGGGACTTGAGCTTGGTGCGACCGTCGGCCGAGACTCCCTCCCGGAGCTCCCTGAACACGGTGACCACCCGTCGGATCTCCTCCAGCCCCTCGGGCGCACCGGGCAGGTCGAGCGATCTTCCGAGCTGGTCGACCCGACGGGACACGATGTCGACCTCCGCTTCGGTGGTCGCCGGCAGGGGCAGCACCACGGTGTTGAAGCGCCGGCGCAGGGCGCTGGAGAGGTCGTTGACACCGCGGTCGCGGTCATTGGCCGTGGCGATGAGGTTGAACCCCCGGACGGCCTGGACCTCCTGTCCGAGCTCCGGAATCGGCAGGGTCTTCTCGGACAGGATCGTGATGAGCGTGTCCTGCACATCGGCGGGGATGCGGGTCAGTTCCTCGACACGGGCGGTCATCCCCTCGGCCATGGCGCGCATCACGGGGCTGGGCACCAGGGCGTCCCGGCTCGGGCCGTGGGCCAGCAGCCTCGCGTAGTTCCACCCGTAACGGACGGCCTCCTCGGGGGTGCCGGCCGTGCCCTGCACGAGCAGGGTCGAATCCCCGCTGACCGCGGCGGCCAGATGCTCGGACACCCAGGTCTTCGCGGTACCCGGGACCCCGAGGAGCAGCAGCGCCCGGTCGGTCGCGAGGGTGGTGACGGCGACCTCCACGATCCGGCGGGGCCCCACGTACTTGGGGGAGATCACGGTGCCGTCGGGCAGGGTGCCGCCCAGCAGATAGGTGGCCACCGCCCAGGGGGAGAGCCGCCATTGGACGGGACGCGGGCGGTCGTCGGCCGCTGCGAGGGCCTTCAACTCCTGTGCGAAGGCGACCTCCGCATGGGGCCGGATGGCCTCGCCTTCGGCTTCCGTGCCGCTTTCCGAACCGGTCTCGGGCGTGGTCATGTGTCCCCCTCCAGATCGAACGATCCGATGTGGTCCCCACCCTGCATCACACCACTGACAATCACCCGTCTGCGCAGGTCAGAGCGGATTGTCAGTGGTGGGGGCTAACGTCGTGGACATGAATCAGACGGGGGTTCGCTGGACATCGGAACAGGTCCTGGCACTGGCTCCTGACGCCACGTCACAGAAAGCGGGGAGCAGGCTCGGGACGACGGGCCAGTGGTCGGGCGCGGGTTGGAGCGATGCCGGAGCTATCTGGGGTCTGTGCAAGGGCAGCGGGAGCAAGCCCTATCAGACGGTCGTGGACATCACGGGCCCCGCGTACAAGTGCAGTTGTCCGAGCAGGAAGTTCCCCTGCAAGCATGCGCTGGGGCTACTCCTGCTGTGGGTCGCGGACGAGGAGGCAGTACGGGCGAGCGCGGAGCCGGACTGGGCCGAGCAGTGGCTGAGTGGGCGGCGGATTCGGGCGGAGCAGGGAAGCGAAGGAGCGGAAGCGGGGAAGGTCGCGGATCCGGAGGCGGCCAGGCGCCGGGCGGCGCGTCGGGCCGAGCGGATCACGTCGGGCGCGATGGAGTTGGAGCAGCGTCTGACCGACCTGCTGCGCGGCGGGCTGGCGACGGCCGAACATGCGGGGTACGGCCTCTGGGAGGAGACCGCGGCGCGCATGGTGGATGCCCAGGCGCCTGGTCTGGCCTCTCGGGTGCGGGAGTTGGGGGCGATTCCCGGCTCGGGGCCCGGCTGGCCCGCCCGGCTGCTGGCGGAGTGCTCGATGGTCCATCTGTTGAACCGGGCGTGGTTGGGGATCGAGCGGCTCCCGGAGCCGCTGGCCATCACCGTGCGCACCAAGGTCGGCCTCCCCTCATCCGCCTCCGGGCAGGGGGTGAGGGATCACTGGTCCGTTCTGTCTCAGTACGACAGGAGCGAAGCGAAGATCACCACACGCCGTATATGGGTGTACGGAAGGGATTCACAGCAGATGGCCTTGCTTCTTTCTTTCGGTGCGGCGGGGCGGGCTCCACAACTGTCGCTTCCCGTGGGGACCGTCATCGACGCGGAGTTGACACCCCATCTGGGTGCGGGACAGCTCCGCGCGGATCTCGGCGGGCAGTTCGGGATTCCGGTCCCGATGGGCTCGGCACCGCCCGGTGGTCCTGTTGCCTCGGCCGTCGAGGCGTACGGGCGGGCGTTGAGCGATGACCCGTGGCTCGACGGCTGGCCGGTGACCCTGACGGACGTGATTCCCGTCCCCGACGGCGAGGGTTGGCAACTGGCCGACGCAGAGGGTGGATCAGCGCTGCCCATCGCCCCGGCTGCGGTCTCCCGGCCGGGACTGTGGAGGCTCGCAGCACTGTCCGGTGGGGGTCCGATCACCGTGTTCGGGGAGTGTGGGCACCGCGGGGTGACTCCGCTCGCCGCCTGGTCGGGGAACGCGTTCGAGACGGTCGTCCTGATCTGAGAGGGAGGGATGTGACGGTGAGGAGCAAGGAGGACGAACGGGCGGACCGCCCCCTCCCCCACTGGGAGGAACTGGTCACCGCGGCACTGCTGGGAACCGACCGTCGTCGACTGCCGGAAGGGGTCGTGTCGCCCGGCCGGGAAGCCACCGCTGCACTCTTGGATGCGGCAGCGGTGCACACCGTGCGCAGCAGGGCGGGCCTGGTGCCCGCAGCGGCGGCCTCCCGGCCGGCTCCCGCACCGGTCGACGACAGACCACTGCCGCCGTTGGCTGCCCGTCGTCGACTCGCACAACTGTTGGCTGACCGGGCGGCTCCGTCGTCCGGCGGCCGTCGGGGGGCGGCACCGGATCTGACGGAACTGCTGCCCCAGTGGTTGGCCAGGGCGAACGACCACGGCTACCAGGCCCCGCCGCCGCTGCTGCCGGCACTGCTGGACGCCGCGCGCGCCCGCACGGATCTACGGGCTCTGGTGCTCACCTTCGTCGGATCGCGGGGTCTTTGGCTGGCGCAGCTCAATCCGGAGTGGAAGTTCGCCCTGCGGGGGACGTCGGGCACCGGTGCGCTGTCGCTGGACCTGGGTGACGCGGACGTCGTGGAAAGGCTCTGGGGCGAGGGGCTGTTCGCGGAGCGGGTGACCCTGCTGACGGCGGTGCGCGCCCGGGATGCGGGCCGGGCGTTGGCGCTGCTCGTCGGGACCTGGTCCACGGAGCGGGCCGAGGACCGTTTGATGTTCCTCGACTCACTTCGGGCGGGACTGTCCCCGGCGGACGAGCCCTTCTTGGAGCAGGCGCTCGCCGACCGGAGCCGCAATGTGCGGGCCACGGCTGCCGAGCTTCTGTCGGCGCTGCCGTTCTCCGCGCTCGCCGGGCGCATGGCGGAGCGGGCACGGGCCTGTGTGGGACCGGCGCCCGTGGCTGGGGGGCCGTCGGCGGGACCGTCCATCGCGGTGGCCGCCCCACGGGAGTGCGATGCGCAGATGCAGCGGGACGGCGTTGCATCCACTCCGCCGACCGGCCGCGGCGCGCGTTCCTGGTGGCTGGGGCAATTGGTGGAGTCCGCTCCGCTGTCCACTTGGTCGAAGGAGTTCGGCGGTCTTTCGGCTCGGGAGATCGTGGCCCTGCCCGTCGCCGACGGTTGGGGGGAGGAGCTCCACGCGGCCTGGTGCAGGGCTGCGGTGCGACAGCGGAATGCCGAGTGGTCGCGTGCGCTGCTCGGGCCACCGGGTGTGCCGCCGGAGTCGGGACAGGGCACGTCTTCCCTGGCCGAGCGGGCCAAGCTCCTGTCCACTCTGCCCGAGGCGGAACGGGCTTTCTGGGTGGCGCAGTTCATTGCGGCGCATGGCCTGTCGGAGGCGTTCCAACTGCTGGGTGTGTGCGCAGTGCCTTGGTCGGAGCCCTTGGGCCACTCGGTGGTGGATGCACTCGACATCGCCCGGGAAGCGGGGAGCTATCCCTGGAGCTTCAGCGGGGTGATGGGGCTGGCCGAGCGCTGTCTCGCCCCGGTCGAGGCGGGCCGCCTCGATCTGCTGACAGCCACTCCGGCCGAAGTCGAGGGGGCGTCACCAGGCGCGGGCGGCTACTGGTCGGAGGCTTTCCAACGGTTGGTCTCCACCTTGCGGCTGAGGGAGGCGATGCAGGGAGAGTTGGCGGGGACGCTCCCCCGCTGAGCGATCCGGGCCACACGATGGTCTTTCGATCCGGGCCGGGAGGGGGCGGCGCACCGCACTGCCGGTCCGGACCAGAAGGCCGACACATGGCACCGCCGCTCCGGATGTAATGGTCACCGTCCGGGCCGGAAGGGCGTCACGGGCCGCTCCACCGGGGCGGCGCCGGGGCGGTCCACGGCTCTCGAAGCGCCTCGTCGCGGCGCCTCACGTCGGGGCGCGCTGGACCACCGCAGCAGGTGAGCGGTACCCCAGTGGGGTGCCGCTCACCTCGGGTCACGCTCACCTCGGGTCATCAGAGCGGACAGTGGCTTGAGCACGGGAGTGCCGCCCCCTCGGCCCATCCGGCTACAGCGGATCACCCTCAGTAGCCGTCCCCACTCCAAGCCAGCGCCCCCTTTGGGCCGAACGACTGAAAATCGGCCTCTTCAGCACCCTTCACCCGGCTCGCCCATGAGGCCGGCCGGTGACCGCGTACCCAAGAGTGCTGCCGTACGAGCGCCCCGTTCAGGTCCCGGCGGGCTCCCTGACGTTCGCCCTCACCCAGTCGACGATGGACGTCGTCGTGGCGCCGGGTGTAAAGATCTCGGCCACGCCGAGCTCTTTCAGCGGTGGGATGTCGGCGTCCGGAATGATCCCGCCCCCGAAGACCTTGATGTCCTCCGCCTCCCGCTCCTTCAACAGCTCGATCACCTTGGCGAAGAGAGTGTTGTGAGCGCCGGAGAGGATGGAGAGTCCAATCGCGTCCGCGTCCTCCTGAATCGCCGTGTCCACGATCTGTTCGGGCGTCTGGTGCAGGCCCGTGTAGATGACTTCCATGCCCGCGTCGCGCAGGGCCCGCGCGATCACCTTGGCCCCGCGATCATGGCCGTCGAGCCCCGGCTTGGCCACCACCACGCGGATCGGACCCGTCACACCCATCGCTGCCTCCACATAGCCGACTCCGCCGCAAGTGAACGAACGTTATCTCCAGCATCCCGCAGCTGCCCGTTTCGCGGTGAACAGGGAGGGGGAAATCACACACTGGGACATGTTCGCTATGCGTCGTACCCGCTGCCCCAGGCGGACAAGCCACGGCGAGGCCGGCGCGAGGGAGCCGCTTCAGCGCTGAATGGCCCTGCCGTCAGCCGCACGGCACGGAGGTTCAGCACAGCGCTCGCCGGCGCCGACACCATCGGCGCTCGCGAGAGCCTCTGAGGAGGCCCCACTGAGGGCATCCCGAGTGACGATGTCGTCCTTCGGGATGTCATACGGAGGTCGGCCCATGCAGGTCCTACCCTTCTTCCCCCTCAGCTTGAGCCTCGGCCTGGCCCCGCTGCCCCAGTGCCTGTCACTGAATCCGGGCATGAACGGCTGGGACCTGCATGCGGTCAGCCTGCGCACGGCCCAGCAGCTGCGTTCCCTGCGCGACCTCCGCATCCCCACCACGGTGCTCCGCGCGACCGCCCTTGAGCTGGCCATCCTCGCCGGGCACGCACTGCTCTACCCGTCCGGTTTCGCCCCGGAACGCACCGGCATCCCTTGTCCCCAAACGCCGCCGACCACGCCTGACGGCGAGTCTCCCGACGCAGAAGACGAGCGATCGACGCGACGCCACGCCCGACCGGAAGGCGCAAAGTCGGATCCGGGGGCCGGCACGGAACCGAACGACGCCAAGCAGGGGTCGAGAGCCCGGCGCCTCGACCACCCGGGGCCTCGCAACGGCAGCACGGCACCGCGCCCGCGCCAGAGTGGACGGCAGAAGCAGGCCCCTCGCAGCGGCCAGAGCCGCACGGCCAACCGGGCCTCGCTGCCGGCGCCCGAGCGGGCACCCCGCAAGCCCCGGAACAGTTCACGCACTCAGCCGGAACGGCCCCCGGCAACCCCGCTGCCCCAGCGCGGCGACGCACAGGAGCACCCTCCCGTCGTCATGCTGCACGGTTTCGCCGACAACCGATCGGTCTTCGTCCTGTTGCGGCGGTCCCTGGCCCGACACGGCTGGCACCATCTGGAGTGCCTGAACTACTCCCTGCTGACCTGCGACATCCGCGCCGCCGCCGATCTGTTGGGCCGGCACATCGAGGAGATCTGCGAGCGCACCGGTCAGTCCAGGGTCGACATCGTCGGCCATAGCCTCGGCGGACTGATCGCCCGCTACTACACGCAGTGCCTCGGCGGTGATCTCCGCGTCCGCACCCTGGTCACCCTGGGCACCCCGCACTCAGGGACCACGGTCATCCCGCTCGCCAGCGCGCACCCCATCGTGCGTCAGATGCGCCCCGGCTCCTCGGTGATCGAGGAACTGGGACGGCCCGCGCCCGGGTGTCGTACGCGTTTCATCAGCTTCTGGAGCGATCTCGACCAGTTGATGGCCCCGGTGGAAACAGCGCGCCTGGACCACCCCGACCTCTCGGCCACGAATGTGCAGATCAGCGGCGTCGGCCATCTCGCTCTCCCGGTCCACCCGGCCGTTGCGGCAGGCATCCGAAGGGCGTTGGAGCCCGATGGTTCCCGTGTCGAAAGGGATGGAAGTGCCGGAAGTGCTGGGAGTGCCGGGACTGCCTCAGTCGCCTGACCCTTCGGCACCACGGCACGCACGACGGCTCCCCACTGCCCCCGGAACGGTCACAGCACCCACGTATCTCCGCCCCAAGACCCTCATGCTCGACGGCCCTTTACATAGACGACAGCGACAAAACGGTCGACCGGCGCTCGAACGTGTTTCGAACATAGAGCCAAAGCTAGGTCTGCACCCCACCGAAAGACGCTCGAATGCCCGTTTACTGATTGGCCAAAACCTCAGGAAGATTGTCGCCGTCGCATACCGCCGGGTACAGTCGCGCCACTGGTTCCCCCGCTGGGATTCCACTGCTCCATGGCCCCAGAAGCCAGTTCCTGCTGCCGAGGCGAGAGAGAAGTTGGTGAACGACCAGCACGCCCACGCCGGGCACGTCGGCTACGACAACAACCCCACCGGCAGCTTTGACATCGATCCGCTCTTCGGTGCCATCGCGCACACGCCGACCGGGTACGACTCGGTCCCCCACGGCGGCTATGACTCCGGTGCCTGGGACACGGGCTCGCACCAGAGCGCCGGCTATGGAACGTACGCAGAGCCGCAGCAGATCGACCCGTTCGTCCAGGTCGACACCACCGGGCAGTACGACACGACCGGGCAGTGGGACGCCACAGCGTGGAACCAGACCGGTCACACCGGGCAGTTCGACACGGCTGCGGCCACCTTCACACCCGAATCGACCGGTCAGTGGACGGTCACGAGCACCGATAGTGGCGCGTACGACGCCACCGCGTGGAACGTGGGCGCGGAAGCGGGCGTACCCCAACAGTTCACACCTGATCATGAGTTCGCTGCAACTGATTTCGTCGTCAACCACGGTGATTTCGGTGCCGAAGCGTCTTCGGCACCGGTGGCGGACCACTCCCAGGAGTTCAGCGCCGAGTCCTTCCAGCCGGACGTCTACGGATCCGAGGCGTTCCAGACCGAGACCTACGGGCCCGACACGTACGACACCGACGCCTATGACACCGGCTCGTACGCGACGGGGTCCTATGAGGCGGGGTCATACGAGGCGGGCGGGTACGAAACGGGTCATCAGGAAGTCGACGCCTTCGACACCGGGGCGTACGAGACCACCTCGTACGAAACCGGCTCGTACACCTTCGCTGCGCACGAGGGCGGGTCGGAGCACTCCCCGGCCCCAGACCTCGACGGCACCGGAGAGCTCGGCCTCCATCACGACGTCGACACCGACCACACCTTCGTGTTCGACATCGAGGCAGATCCCGCACACGGCGCTGGTGAGACGACCGATTTCACCGAAGAAGACGGCGCCGACACGGACGCGGAGCAGTCGTCCGATGAGGAGTTGGGGCTGATCACGCCCGTCGCTCCGGTGACCCCCCGTCCCGTGCGCCGTTCACACGGCAGCACTGGCCGAGGGCGTCGACGCACCCCGGCCAAGCGTTCCGCTTTTCTCACGGTCGCCGTTCCATCCGCCTGTGTGATGGGCGTCGCCGGGATCGCCGCCGCCTCCGTCGGTGGCCTCAGCGGAGGCGACGCCAAGAAGGACGACACCACCAAGCTCGCCGCCGCCGACGTGGCTTCCACCGCCGCGACGACTGCTGCCGCCAACAACAAGATGGACACCCAACTCGCCGCGCTCCACGCGGAGGCACGCGACTTCGGTGATCGTGCCTCCCGCACCCAAGAGCGCATCGATCTGAAGGTGCGCCAGGAAGCCGAGCGGAAGAAGCGCGAGGACGAGGCCAAGCGGCGCGAGGCCCTGCGCCCCAAGTTCTCCCTGCCCGTGCGGCAGAACGGCATCAGCGCCTACTACGGCCAATCCGGCGTCAACTGGGTCTCGCTGCACACCGGCATCGACTTCCCCGTGGGTTACGGCACCGAGGTCCTCGCCGCGACGGACGGAACCGTACGCACGAAGTACCACAGCGCCTACGGCAACATGGTCATCCTGACCGCCCCCGATGGAACCGAGACCTGGTACTGCCATCTGAGCAGCGCCAAGATCCGCTCCGGGACAGTGAAGGCCGGAGAGGTCATCGGATACGCCGGCGACTCCGGCAAGTCGACCGGACCGCACCTCCACTTCGAGGTCAGGCCCGGCGGCGGCGCGGCGATCAACCCCTTGCCGTGGCTCCAGAGCCACGGACTCAGCCCCGTCTAAGAACGCGCCCGGCTCCTCCCGCATCCGACGCCTGGGTGCGGGAGCGCAGCCACCCATGACGTCCGGGCCTCCCATCCATATCCGTACGAACCCGTCCGTTGCCGTGATCAACCCGGCCGAGCGGGCCCTCTCACGGCCAGCCGAGGCAGCGCAAAGGCCCGCGCGGACGGCCTCATCGGCGAACGGGCCCTTCCGGGCCCGCTCCCTCACAGCTTCTCGACCGGCGCGTACCTCAGCAGCAGACGCTTGGGCTTCTCGTCCCCGAAGTCGATCGTCGCCTGGGCGTCCGCACCCGCGCCCGTGACCGCGGTGACCGTGCCCAGGCCGAACTGGTCGTGGGTGACCCGATCGCCGATCGACAGCGAGATCACCGGCTTCTCCGAGGCGCCGCCGCGGCGGGTGGCGAACCCGGAGGCACCCGCCCGCCCGCGGGACGCGGGCGCGGAGGACAACCGCGACCCGAGGCCCGACACGGGGCCCGCGGGCGCAGCCATGGGCCCCGTCCGCTTCCACTGGAGGTACTGGCCCGGAATCTCCTCCAGGAACCGCGACGGCGGGTTGTACGCGGGCTGCCCCCAGGCGCTGCGCATCGTCGAGCGCGTGAGGTAGAGGCGCTCGCGCGCCCGGGTGATGCCCACGTACGCGAGCCTGCGCTCCTCTTCCAGTTCCTTCGTCTGGCCAAGGGCGCGCATATGCGGGAAGACTCCGTCTTCGAGGCCGGTCAGGAACACCACCGGGAATTCAAGGCCCTTGGCGGTGTGCAGGGTCATCAGAGTGATCACCCCGGAGCCGTCCTCGTCCTCGTCGGGGATCTGGTCGGAGTCGGCGACCAGCGCGACCTGCTCAAGGAACTCGGCGAGGGTGCCCGCGCCCTCGTCCTCGGTTCGGGCCTGCTCGAACTCCAGCGCGACGGCCGCGAGTTCCTGGAGGTTCTCGATGCGGGTCTCGTCCTGCGGATCGGTCGACGCCTGGAGTTCGGCCAGATAGCCGGTCTGCTCCAGCACCGCTTCCAACACGACCGCGGGCCCGGCGCCCGAGTCGGCGATCGTGCGCAGCGTCTCCATCAGTGCGTTGAACCGCTTGACGGCGTTGGCCGAGCGAGCCGCCATGCCGTACGCCTCGTCCACCCTTCGCAGCGCCTGCGGGAAAGTGATCTTCTCGCGCAGGGACAGGGCGTCGACCATGGCCTCGGCGCGATCGCCGATGCCGCGCTTGGGCACGTTGAGGATGCGGCGCAGCGGGACGCTGTCCTCGGGGTTGGCCAGCACCCGCAGGTACGCGAGTACGTCCCGGACTTCCTTGCGCTCGTAGAAGCGCACTCCGCCGACGACCTTGTACGGCAGTCCCACCCGGATGAAGATCTCCTCGAAGACCCGGGACTGGGCGTTCGTCCGGTAGAAGATGGCGACGTCGCCCGCTTTGGCGTCCCCGGCGTCCGTGAGGCGGTCGATCTCGTCGGCGACGAACTGGGCCTCGTCGTGTTCGGTGTCGGCGACGTAACCGGTGATCTCGGCGCCCGCGCCGGCGTTCGTCCACAGGTTCTTGGGGCGACGGCTCTCGTTCCGCTCGATGACGGCGTTGGCTGCGGAAAGGATCGTCTGTGTGGAGCGGTAGTTCTGCTCCAGCAGGATCGTCGTCGCGTTCGGGTAGTCCTCCTCGAACTGGAGGATGTTGCGGATCGTCGCCCCGCGGAAGGCGTAGATGGACTGGTCCGCATCGCCCACGACGCAGAGTTCGGCGGGCGGGAGGTCCTCGTACCCCTGGCCCACCAGCTCGCGTACGAGCGTGTACTGGGCGTGATTGGTGTCCTGGTACTCGTCGACGAGGACGTGCCGGAACCGCCGCTGGTAGTGCTCGGCGACATCCGGGAACGCCTGGAGCAGATGCACGGTGGTCATGATGATGTCGTCGAAGTCCAGGGCGTTGGCCTCGCGCAGCCGCGCCTGGTACATCCGGTACGCCTCGGCGAGCGTCTTCTCGAACTGGTCACCCGCCTGGTCGGCGAAGGTCTCCTCGTCGATCAGCTCGTTCTTCAGGTTGGAGATCTTGGCGCTGAACGACTTCGGCGGGAACTTCTTCGGATCGAGGTCGAGATCGCGACAGACCAGGGCCATCAACCGCTTGGAGTCGGCCGCGTCGTAGATCGAGAACGACGAGGTGAAACCGAGCTTCTTGGATTCGCGGCGCAGGATGCGGACGCAGGCGCTGTGGAAGGTGGACACCCACATGGCGTTGGCGCGCGGCCCGACCAGTTGCTCGACGCGCTCCTTCATCTCGCCGGCGGCCTTGTTGGTGAAGGTGATCGCCAGTATCTGCCCGGGGTGCACGGAACGGCTCCCCAGCAGATGCGCGATCCGGTGCGTCAGAACCCGGGTCTTGCCCGAACCCGCACCGGCGACGATGAGCAGCGGGGAGCCCGTGTGCACGACGGCGGCTCGCTGCTGGTCGTTCAGCCCGTCCAGGAGGGCCTCCGGGTCCACCACGGTGCGCGGCGCGCCGTCCCGGTGGTACGCGTCCCGGGCGGGGGGTACGTCGAAGGCACCCTGGAAGAGATCGTCGGGGATCTCCTCCCGGGTGTGGCCCTCGGGGTCCTCATGGCCGTCGTGGTCCTCGGGCGGCGGGGGCTCCTGCGCGGCGTGCTGGAGGTTCGCCAAGAAGTCTTCGTCAAAGAGGCTGCTCATCGCTCTCCGAGTCTAGGCCGCCCCACTGACAACCCGGGCCCGCACCGGCCGATCCGGGGGGTCACGGGCGGCGAAGAATTGCGTTGGCGGGGCCCTGGCGGCCGTGTAGCGTCGCTCGCGTATCTGTTGTCGCCGTGAGGAGAGGCCGTTGCGTCGCTGAGGTTCGAGATGCCGTGCCCCGCACTTCCGGTGTGCACGAGCGCGACCTCAGAAGCGAGCTGCCCGGGAGCCGACGCTCCCCTCGTCCGGCGATCTCCCCTCTGCGTTCTCCCCCTGTGCCGTGGTCCGCGGTGCACGGCATCTCCCTGTGCAGCCCTATTGGCTCGTCGATGGTGGAGATCCGCTGATGTCTCGTCCCCTTCCCGCTTCCGTCGTCTGTTCCCGTCTGTCGTTCGCCTGGCCGGAGGGCACCGCCGTGCTCGCCGAGGTGTCCTGTGCGCTGGGCACCGGCCGTACCGGGCTGGTCGGCGACAACGGCAGCGGCAAGTCCACCTTGCTCCGGTTGATCGCCGGTCTGCTCACTCCCACGAGCGGCACTGTCCGGGTCGAAGGGGAGGTCGGATACCTCCCGCAGGATCTGACGCTGGCCACCGGACGGCGTGTGGACGAGGTCCTCGGCATCGCGGGCACGCGCGCCGCCCTGCACGCCATCGAAGGCGGTGACGCCCGCCCGGAGCTGTTCGACGCCGTCGGCGACGACTGGGACGTCGAGGAGCGAACCCTGGCCCTCCTGGACCAGCTCGGCCTCGGCCGCATCGGGCTCGATCGCACGGTGGGCGAGGTCTCGGGCGGCGAGGCCGTACTGCTGTCGCTGGCCGCGCTCCTGCTGGCCCGTCCACGGGTGCTGCTGCTGGACGAGCCGACGAACAACCTCGACCGGGCCGCCCGTCGACGTCTGTCGACGGCCCTCGACGGCCACGCCGGCACGGTGATCGTCGTCAGCCACGATCGGCAGCTGCTGGAACGGGTGGATCAGATCGCCGAGCTGCGGAGCTCGCAGGTACGGGTCTTCACGGGCGCCCTGAGCGCCTACCGCAGCGCCATCGCCATCGAGCAGGAGGCCGCCACCCGTATGGTCCAGGCCGCCGAGGCGCAGGTGACACGGGAGAAGAGGGAGCTGGACCGGGCCCAGACGCGGCGGGCCCGCAGTGTCCGGTACGGGAAGAAGATGTATGCGGACAACCGGCTGGACAAGACGACCATGCAGGCCAAGAAGCGTTCGGCCCAGGTCGCGGCTGGCAAGGAGCGCGGCGTCCACGAGGAGCGGCTGACTGTGGCGCGGGAGCGATTGGACCGGGCCGAGGCGCAGGTGCGCGAGGACTCGACCATCCGGCTCGACCTGCCCGCCACGGCCGTGCCCCCGGGGCGGAGCGTCCTGAGCCTGCGGGGGCTGAGGCTGCGGACGGGCGCGGTGATCGATGCCGTCGACGTGCACGGGCCGCAACGCATCGCCCTGCTCGGCGGGAACGGCGCGGGCAAGACGACGCTGCTGCGCACCATCGGCGGAGGGCTCACCCCGGTCGGGGTGGATGCGGCGGACCCGGTGTCCGTGCACGTACCGATGCGCCATCTGCCGCAGCGCCTGGACGTCCTCGACGACGACCGTACGATCGCCCAGAACGTGGCCCGGTTGGCGCCCACCGCGACCGACAACGCGATCCGGGCCCAGCTGGCCCGCTTTCTCTTCCGGGGCGCCCGGGCCGAGCAGCAGGTGCGGACGCTCTCCGGGGGTGAACGCCTTCGGGCCGCGTTGGCTGCGCTCCTGCTGGCCGACCCCGCTCCGCAGTTGTTGATGCTGGATGAACCCACGAACAGTCTCGACCTCGCCAGCGTCACCCAGCTCACCCAGGCGTTGGCCGGCTATCGCGGCGCGTTGATCGTCGCCAGCCATGACCGGGCGTTCCTCGGGGAGTTGGACATCACCCGCTGGTGGAGCCTGGACGGTGAGGGGCTGACCGAGGGGCTGGTCGAGGAGCCGGGGTGTTAGACAGCAGTCCCGGCCCGTCGCGTCTCGTCTCGGCCCGTCGCGCATCCCGATCGCGGCCCATAGGCGTCGGCTGTGGGCGCCCTGGCCTGATTCGGTCGCCCGATCGAACGCTTCAGCCTGCACAAATACCGCAGAAGGCCACGTTCGGTCACTCCTGGAACCGATACGGATGCGAAAGGTAATCATCCGAGCTCGACGGCACACCGAATGAAAAGGTCACGAAAATGTATCGGACAAATCGAACACCAATCTTCACAGCAGCCACACGGTTTGGCTAGCGTGCTGGCTCAGGCAGCCCGCACCACTGCGGCGATCCACGCCGATCGGGCAGCCACGCCGCATTCGGTCTCCACCCCCATGGGAGACCGGAGCCGGGGAACCACCGTGCAGCACCGGGGTGAATCGGGCCTGTTCGTGCGCAGGCCCGTAGGGCGCTTCCGTCCGCCCGAGCCCTCCAGCCAACCCGGTAGGCGACCTACGGAAGAAGGAGATGCCGGCCCTTGGTGTCGCATCGCAAGGCCCGAAGTCGCAACGTAAAACCCTCAACGGCCGTGGGGCTCACCACGGCAGCCATCGCTTCCGTCGGGCTCCTCCCGGCGCAGGACGCGCAGGCGGCGGATGACCGGACGCCCTCCGTGGAGGAAGTCCAGCAGAAGATCGACGCCCTCTACCGAAAGGCCGGTTCGGAAACCCGCCCCCGGGGAGCGGCACAGCAGGCAGCAGCCGAAGAACGCCGGGAGGTCGAGGAGTTGCGGTCGGCCTACGCCCGGCGCGCGGAGCGCCTCAGGCAGATGGGCAGAGCCCTGGGTTCCGCAGGGGCGCAGCACGGCGAGGCGGCGACCGTATCCGACGGCACCCGAAGAGACCTCTCGGCGGGGCCGGACGAGGGGCAGCGCGGCGCGACCGTCGACGGGACGGCCCCATCGACCGGGCCCACCGAACCGCCGTTCGCGACCGGCCTGCCCACCTCGCTCCCCCGCCCCCCGAGCGCCCTCCGTACGGGAAAGCAGCAGGTGCAGTCGAAGCTGGCCGAGGCGCGCTCCCTGTTGTGGCGGGGAGACGCCGAGACCAGAGCGCGGTTCGCGGCCGTCGAACAGGAGATGGCCGCCGAGGCGTGGCGCATCTCCCAGGAGGAGGCCAGACACACGGCGATGGCCCGGGCCGCGGAGGAAGCGGAACTGAAGCGTCTGGAGCGGCAGCGTCAGCAGCACCCCGGCTCGGCCTGGGGTGCGGCTCCTGCGGACGGGGTGCTCGCCTTCGCCCGGGCCCAGTTGGGCAAGCCCTATGTGCGGGGTGCGACGGGACCGCGTTCCTATGACTGTTCGGGGCTCACCCGGGCCGCGTGGAGAACGGCGGGGGTGGACCTCCCCCGTACCGCCCGGGAGCAGGCAGATGTCGGCCGGCAGGTGGACATGGGCGCACTGCGTCCCGGTGATCTGGTCTTCTTCTATGACGACAGCAGCCATGTGGGCATCTCCGTCGGCGGCGACAGAATGATCCACGCGCCGCAGCCGGGGGTGGACCACCACGTGGAGGTGCGTGAGGAGTCGATCTACACCATGCCGATCCGGGGGATCGTCCGACCGGCCTGACGCCGCGGCGGGTCCGTCGTCGCGCGGACCGCTTCCATCGTTCTGCTCCGGTTGATCACGACCTCATGGTCCGGCCGGTCCGTTCGGCCTGTTCCGGCCGGTCCGAAGGGGTCGGCCCGTCCCGGTCGGGCGGACCGGGGCGGCCCGTTCCGGCAGGGCTGCCCTCGCAGACCGGGTCTTTCTGGGGTGCGGGCGGCTCGCTGCCGTGAGTGCCGCGGGCCGTCAGGTCCAGACGGTGGCGATGAAGATATTCACGACCGTCAGTCCGCCGACGGCGGCGAACAGCCCCTTCTCGACGGTCTCCTCGTCCCGCTTGACGTACACCAGCCCCAGGATCACGACCAGCACCGCCATCTTGATGCCGATCTTGATGTTGTTCACGGTCTCGCCGTCGGCCTGGTTGAGGCCCACCAGTGCGACGCCGGTGACCAGCATGGTCAGCGCGCCGTGCAGCATGGCCGGGGTGAAACGTGCGGTACCAGTAGATATCGACTTCATCTGGGTGAGGAATCCACCCAGGAGAGAAGCGATACCGATGATGTGCAGCGCGACGAAGACATTGATGAGTACGTCCATGGGGCGGAGCCTAACCCTCCCCATATCACCACCCTCGGGTCAGGTGTACCTCATTCGCCGTATCGGTCATGGGGGTACGAAGTGGGTCACACCCATCGGGCGAACCACTCCAGAAATAGGTGCGAGACAGACAGCTTCAACCACATTCAGCCCATGGCCCCCTTCTTCCGTCATCTCGGGCATACGGTCCTGGCCCAGGCGACCTCCCGCCTCCGGTTCCCCCCGACCGGCCTCACGGAAGGACGTGGACGCTCTCGTGGCCGCGCATCATCAGCACCGCAAGCCCCGAAAGTCCCAGCAGCATCTGCTCACCGGCTCAGCCGTCCGCACGGCCGGCGTTCTCGCACTCGTCGGAACCGCAACCGCCACCGCGTTCCAGGGCAGCGGCCAGGCCGCCCCCGCACCCACCCCCGCACAGCTCAGGGCCGAGGTCGACAGTCTCCAGCGGGAGGCCACGGCCGCGGCGGAGCGCCAGGAGCTGGCTCGGCAGGCAGTGGCCCGGGAACACATGGCGCTCGACCAGCTGCGGGACGCGGCCGTACGCGAGGTTGAGCGGCTCAACACCACCCGCCGGCTCCTCGGCTCCATCGCCGCCGCGCAGCACCGGACCGGGGGCGTCGCACCCGGTCTTGCGGTCGCCTTCACCTCGGACCCGGACGAGTACCTCCGGCGGGCCGCATTCGCCGCGCACATCGGCGACCGACAGGCAGCGACCGTGGCGTCCGCGGAACAGCAGGCGAAGGACGTCGCGGCGCTACGGAAGCAGGCGAGCCGCCGCAGCGTGGCGCTCCGCACCCACGAGGACGCGCAGGCGCGGCACAAGGCGACCCTGCAGGGCAAGCTGGCAGCCGCCCAACGCCTCCTCGGCACCCTGCGCTCGCTGCACGTCGACCGGGATTCCGCTCCGGGAACCCCACGGGCGGCGACCGTCGCGCCCGTGACCGCGAGCACCCCGACGAACCGCGCCGCCCGAGCGATCGCCTTCGCCCGCGGGGCCATCGGGAAACCGTACGTCTGGGGTGCGACCGGGCCCGATGCCTTCGACTGCTCGGGGCTGACCCGGGCCGCCTGGCAGACCGCCGGCGTCCGCCTGCCGCGCACCACCTACGGTCAGATCGACTCCGGCACCCGCATCCAGCGATCCGCGCTCGCCCCGGGCGATCTGGTCTTCTTCTACTCCGGGATCAGCCATGTGGGGCTCTACATCGGCGACGGCAAGATGATCCACGCGCCGCGGCCCGGCTCGTCGGTCCGCATCGCGCCGATCGACGAGATGCCGTTCGCAGGAGCCACCCGCCCCGGGTGACACCCAGCGATGCGGCGCTCCGGGGCGGACGTCAGACCTCGGGAGAGTTCAAGGCCGCCGCCGCGTGCTGGCCGCCCCACCCTTGAGGACTGCGCCAGAGGACGTGGACGTCGAAGACATCGCGAATGGTGTCGGCGGACCAGTCCTCCGCGGGCGGTTCGCACAGCACGAGGTAGAGGCCGTCGGCCTGCTCGGGCAAGGTGTGGTTGATCTCCAGCAGACGGGTGGCTCCCGAGCGGAGGTCCGCATAGCTGGAACGGCCGGCGCCCAGCGCCTCGTAGAGGAACGTGCCTCCCTCCGTGACACAACTGACGTCGACGATCGGGGAGTCCGTGGGCTGAAGGTCCGCCCACAGCAGGGCGGACTTCAGCGCGTGCCGTACCGCTTCGTGCTTCTTGCACCCGCGGTCGGCGCTCGCCGCCTGCTCAAGCGCCCGCAGGAATCCCTCCTTGGTGGTCGTCATGGCGCGGGAGGGCGGAGCGTCGTCGACGGTGGGCACGGGTTCGCTTTCCTTCTGCTCGGGATGCTCGGGATGCTCGGAGTTTTCGGAGTTCTCAGGGCTCTCGGGACCCTCGCGGTGCGAGGGGCTCTCAGGGTGCTCCTGCTCGGCGGTGGCCGGTGCATCCGATGTGTTCGGGTTGCTGGGATCGCTCGGGTTGCTGAGCGTGTTCGGTGTGTTCGGGGCTGCGGCGGCTTCGGCAAGTCGTGCGCGCAGTGCCTCCCGTGCATCGGCCAGAGCATCGCCCCAGCCGGACCTCTCCAGCTCTCCCCGAAGGCCGTCGGCGTCCATCGTGCCGTCCTTGAGCGCACGGTTGGCTCCCGCAGCGAGGTCACGCAGCAGCCCGAGACGGTGCCTGTCCGGGGACCCGAGCACGCTGCGCACGTCCACCCAGTCCGCCTGGTCTCGGCGGAGGATGCGGTTGGCCATGCCCTGGAGTTCGGACAGCCGAATGCGGGCGTCCTGCGGAGCGCTTCCGTCCCCGCTCGGCAGTTCCCCGCTCGTCAGTTCATCGAGTACGCCGAGTGCCGCCGCATAGCGTGCCGCCATCTTGGGCGTGATCGGCAGCCGGCCGCGCTGGTCGGTGGTGAGGACGCTCTGGTTGGTCTCGTTGGCGAAGACCCAGCAGTCCAACTCCTCTCCCGGGCGCGGCGGAGCGGAGCCGTGGCGGACCGTCAGAACGAGGGGCCGGTCGAGGTCGGGGGAGAGCGCCTTGACCTTGTACCGGCCGCCCGGCCCGAGGCCGAGAACCCGCACCCGAAGGTCGGTCCCGATCTCCGGGGCGTCATCCGGCTCGACGGACTCGGCTTCGCCGGGGTCCTGTGCGGTCGATGTCGGTCCGCTGGAGCCCGGTTCGCCGACCGTCGGGGTCGGTGTGCCGCCCGAGTTCGTCAGGGCGTCCGGAAGCGGTGAGGTGTGCAGCACGGTCAGGCTCTGTGTGCTGCGGGTGAGGGCGATGTAGAGCTGGCGGAGGCCGGCCGGGCCGCGATCGGCGATGGTCGCGGGCTCGACGACCAGGACATGGTCGTACTCCATGCCCTTGGCCTGGGCTGCGGCCAGTACGGAGACCGCTTCGCGGGGCGCACCCGTGATGCCGCTGTCGAGGCGGCGGGTGATCTCTTCGAGCCACTCCGAGTCGTCGGGGACGATGACCGCCACGGAACGCAGGCTGTGGCCGTCGTTGCTGCCCACCAGGCGGGTCACTTCGGCGGCGGTGTCGTCCAGGAGCTTCCACGGTCCGCTCGGCACGGTTCGTACGGCGTCGTCTCCCACCTCCCGCACGGCCCGGGGGTACGGCAGCCCCGGGGCGACCGCCCGGGCGAGGGGTGCCACGAACTGCATGATCTCCGCCGGCACCCGGTAGCTCGTGTTCAACTCGGCGACCCGCCAGTCACCATGGTCGGACAGGAGCGTGCCGAGGCGGTCCCAACTGGTGTGGGTGTGCGGGCCGGTGGCCTGGGCGAGGTCGCCGAGTACCGTCATCGAACCGCCGACGGCGCAGCGCCGGCGCAGGGCGCGGGCCTGCATGGGGGTGAGGTCCTGGGCCTCGTCGACCACGATGTGTCCGTAGCGCCGGGGGATCTCCCCGTCGATGAGGAATCGGAGTTCTTCGAGGCAGACGTGGTCTTCGAGGGTCCACGCTTCGGCGTCGGCGCTGGCGGCCCGGGGGCGGTGCAGTGCGGCTCGCTCGTCGTCTTCGAGGATCCCGTCGGCGCAGGTGCGCAGCAGATCGGGCGAATCGTAGAGGCTGCGCAGGGCCTCCCTGGCGCCCGGTGACGGCCAGATGCGTTCGACGAGCCTCTCGACCCGGCGGTTGCGTTCGAGGTCGCGGCGGATCGTGCCGCCCTGGGCGCGACGCGGGGCGACGGTGGCGAGTTCCTGGAGCAGACGGTCCACGAACAGGCTGCGGAAACGATCGCGGCGCTGTCGGTAGGGGCCTTCGCCGCTGCGGGCCTCGTCGAGGAGGGCGATGACAGCGGAACGGGGTACGCGCAAGGTCGTGCTGCCGGCGATGACCACCACGGCGGGTTCGTCGCCTTCGAAGGAGGGCGCGGCAGTGAGGGCGTCGAGGGCAGCCGGACGGTAGTCGTTCTCCACGCGGCGCCGCAGGACTGCGCCCATGCGGTCGTCCGACTTCACCGACCGCGCCTGCGGCCCATCGCCGCCGTGGACATCCGCGTCCCACAGTCGGCTCAGTTGTACGGCGTTGACGTCGCGCGTGCCGAGCGTGGGCAGGACCTGTCCGACGTAGTCGAGGAATCCCTGGTGGGGACCGATGACGAGGATGTCCTGGGCCTTGAAGTGCTCGTTGTTGACAAGCCAGGTCACGCGGTGGAGGCCGACGGCGGACTTTCCGGTGCCCGGGCCGCCCTGGACGACGAGGATGTCGGAGGGCGATCCGGTGACCAGGTCCAACTGGTCGCGGCGGATGGTCTCGACGATGTCCCGCATCCGGCCGCTGCGCGAGCGCCTGAGCTCGCGCAACAGGAAGTCGTCGGGTTGGAACGGCTTGCGGCGCTGGACGCGGTCGATGTCGCCGGGCGTGCGTACGGGCCGGGGTTCGCCCTCCTGTGGTGTCTCCGGTGCGGGTCGCACCCCGTCCACGGTCTGGCTCGGGGGCTGCTTCGGTGGGGCCGCCTCGGTCGCGGCCGTGTCGTCAGCGGTCGTATCGTCAGCAGCCGGGCGCGGCGGCGGAACGGTCTCGACCACCGTGGGCCTCGTCAGCGCGATCTCGTCGAGGTAGTCCTTGACGATGCGCTCCACACAGCGCAACTGCCGCCGTAGAACCACTTCCCCCGGGTTCTCGGGCCGTGCCTTCGACCAGGCGGTCGCCAGCGGGCTGGTCCACGGGAGGACCACCAACTCCCGCGTGGCGTCGTACACGACCCGGCGACCGATGTACCAGGGCCGCGGCTCGCCGCCCGGGTCCTCCGGCGCGTCGACGCGTGCGAAGACGAGCGCTTCGGTGCCGAGTCCGCCGTACTTCTCGGCGCGGGCCTCGGCTTCAATGCGGTTGGTGATGCCGTCCTTGGGATTCGCCGATGCCGTGGCGGCCGATGTTCCGGTCATCTCGGCCAACCGTGCGGCGTAGCAGTCGTACGCGTGGTCAACGGCCTTCTGCTCGATGCCGATGACGGTTTCGCGCGTGGTGGTGCCCATGTGCATCCCTCCCCCGCGGCGACCCCGGGCCGCCGCTACGGGCAGTGCGCCCGTACCCCTTGGAAACAACTATCAGAAACCGGCCGGTGACGAACAGTCAGGAAGAGGATCACGGGGTGCTCCGCGCGATGTTGTCGGGCGCGGGGGGAGTCCTCGCCCGCACGAGCCGTGCGCAGGTGCGCAACAGCTCAGCGAGAAGCGCCGGCCCGTCGAGAACGGCCGGGACGGTAATCGGGCCGGCGGGAATGGGGCCGGCGCGAATCGGGGGAGCGGGAATCAGTTCTGGGCGGGCTCACACCAGGCGTCGGGCCGTCGCCCAGCGCGTCAGCTCATGGCGGTTCGACAGCTGGAGCTTGCGCAGGACCGCCGAGACGTGCGACTCCACGGTCTTCACCGAGATGAACAGTTGCTTGGCGATCTCCTTGTACGCATAGCCGCGGGCGATCAGCCGCAGGACCTCGCGCTCGCGCTGGGTGAGCCGGTCCAGGTCCTCGTCGACCGGGGGCGCGTCGGTGGAGGCGAACGCATCGAGCACGAAGCCCGCGAGCCGCGGGGAGAAGACGGCGTCCCCCTCCTGGACCTGGAAGATCGACTCCACCAGATCGGTACCGGTGATCGTCTTGGTGACATAGCCGCGGGCACCACCCCGGATCACCCCGATCACGTCCTCCGCGGCGTCCGAAACGGAGAGCGCCAGAAAGCGGACGGGGTCCTCGCCCGCCGCCATCAGGGAAGCGCAGCGCCGCAGCACCTCGACGCCACCACCGCCCGGCAGATGGACGTCCAACAGGACGACCTCGGGCCGCGTGGCCGTGATCACGGTGACCGCCTGGTCCACATCGGCGGCCTCGCCGACCACCTCGACGCCCGTGCGCTCGGTCTGGCCGATCTCCGCCTGGACACCCGTGCGGAACATACGGTGGTCATCGACCAGCACCACCCGCACCCGCCGCTCGTCGCTCTCCCCCGGCGCCGTCGCTTCGGTCATTGTTCCGCCCTCTCCATGGCCCGTTCCATCTGCAATTCGACCTCCGTGCCTCCGCCGGGCGCCGGACGGAGTCGGGCCGTACCGCCGTGACGCTGCATACGGCCGATGATCGACTCCCTGACGCCCATCCTGTCGTCCGGTACGGAGTCCAGGTCGAACCCGGGCCCCCGGTCCCGTACGGAGACGTAGACCGTGCGTCCGTCGACTTCTGCGAAGACCTGGACGGCACCGCCATCGCCACCGTACTTGGCTGCGTTCACCATCGCCTCGCGCGCGGCCTGCATTTGTGCGCTCAATCCGTCATCGAGCGGGCAGTCGCCGACCACCACGACCTCCAACGGGACACCGTGCTTGTCCTCGACCTCGGCCGCCGCCTTCTTCACCGCGTCCGCGAGGGTGTCGGGCTCCTCGTCCTCGTCCTTGCCGGTGCCCTCCGGCTTGTAGAGCCAGTTCCGCAACTCCCGTTCCTGGGCGCGGGCGAGGCGACGCACCTCACCGGCGTCATCGGCGTTGCGCTGGATCAGCGTGAGGGTGTGGAGCACGGAGTCGTGCACGTGCGCCGCGACTTCGGCGCGCTCCTGGGCCCGGATGCGCATGGTCCGCTCCTCCGAGAGGTCCTGGCTCATCCGCACCAGCCACGGGCCGGCGAGCAGGGCGATCCCGGCCAGCACGGCGATCGCGGCGGTGAGCACATTGCCAAGTTGGGCGGCGGAACCGCGGACGACGACGAAGACGCTGAAGCCCATGCCGACCAGCGCCACCCCGGCCACGCCGCGTCCGAGCTGGAAGAGTCGGCGGCGGCGGGTGTTGGCCTCGCTCCAGCGGGCGCGCCGGGCGTTGTCCGCCTGCCGCCACACCAGGACGACACCCGCGCCGATCAGCACCGTCGGCCAGACGTAACGGTTGGTGCCGCTGCTGGTGTCGATGTTGCTCATGAAGATCGACGCGCCGAAGAACAGGGCGACCATCGCGAACAGCTGGCCCTTGTCGGGCTTGCGGAGTCTGCGTCTGCCGTCGTTCGCCACCTCGAAGAGGGAACGCGGCTGGGCACCCTTGCCGCCCACTCCGAGCGGCACGACGACCCAGAACACCGCGTACAACAGGATGCCGAGCCCCTCGGTCATCAGCAGCCCGAGGAAGACCAGTCGGACCCAGACGACCGGCAGACCGAGATGACCGGCCAGGCCCCGGGCGACCCCGCCGAGGAACCGGCCGTCGGCGCTCCGGTAGAGCTTGCGCGGCGGTGCTTCCTCGGGCACCGGGGCGCGCGGAGGGGCGGCGGATCGTGGCGTGGCGGCGGGCATGGACCGATCGTCACACGAGAGCGGGCGCCGCGGTATCGGGGGCGACCCTGAGACCACCCCGGGAAGGAACCCGGTCACCACCCGTACAAGCAGCCGCCGCCTCGGGGCGGATCTCAGGGAACCTCAGGGAATCTCAGGGAAAGGGGGACGGATCTCAGGGAAGGGCCAGGGTCGGTGCGGGTGCCATCACGACCGAACGCCCGTCACCATGGACACATGACAGAGCCGATCGCCTTCCCGTGCCGGGTGGTGCACGTATGACCGGGCCGACCGCTGCACGGGGAGCCGGCAGTGGCGCTGCGTCCGCGCAGGACGCGGGCCCCGGCGACGCGGGCGGGTCGGCGCCTGGCGCGCGCTCGGGCCCTCCCCCGACCAGTCAGCCCGGCCAGCATGACCAGACCGGTCAGCCGGACCATTCCGGTCAGCGCCCGTTGCGACGCACGTCCCGGCAGAAGGTCCTGGGCGGAGTCTGCGGCGGCCTGGGCCGGTACTGCGACATCGACCCGGTGATCTTCCGGATCGTGATCGGCGTGCTCGCGGTGGCGGGCGGCATCGGGCTGATCCTCTACGGGTTCGCCTGGCTGCTGGTCCCCCTGGACGAGGACGGCGAGACCGAGGCCCGCCGACTGCTCTCGGGCCGGGTCGACGGACCGGCCCTGACCGCCATCTTCCTCGCCCTCCTCGGCTGCGGGCTCTTCCTCACCATGCTGAACAGCGGCGGGACCCTCGCCTTCGCCGCCCTGCTCACCCTCACCATCTCCGGCGCCGCCGTGTGGTCGCAGCGCCGTCGCACGATCCAGGAGGCCGCGCACCTCGACCGGGCGACCGCACAGGCGGTCGCCGAGGCACCGCCCGAAACGAAGGCCCCTCCCGTACGGGAGGCCCCGTCGTGGTGGCGGGACCCCATCGTCAAGGACGGCTCCACGGGCCAGTCCCCCTCCGGCTATCTCTGGGGGCCCGAGAGCGCGCTGTCCGAGGCCGCGAGGGCCATCCCCGGCAAGGGCGCGCCCCCGAAGTCCCGCCCGGTGGGGCCGCGGCGCATCGGCGGCACGGTGTTCGCGCTGGCGGTGTTCGCCGGTTTCCTGGGCACCCGGCTGAGCTGGGACGGCCACCCGCTGGGCACCAGTCTCCAGATCGGGCTGGTCTGTGCGCTGGGGGTCTTCGGCCTGGGCATCGCCATCAGCTCGGTGATCGGCCGCACCGGAGTCGGTACGGTCATGATGACGGTCCTGACCGCGCTGCTGCTCGCCGGGGCGGCTGCGCTCCCCAAGGACATCACCACCCGTTGGATGCAGAAGGAGTGGGCGCCCACGGCGGTCTCCGCGATCCAGCCCCGCTATGAGCTGGGCTCGGGCGATGCGACCCTGAACCTCACGGCCGTGGCCGTGCCGACCGGGAGTTCGGTGTCCACGACGGCAGAGGTGGGCGCGGGTCGGCTCAAGGTGGTCGTACCGAAGGACGCCGTGGTCACCGTGTGGGCGACGGCGGACTTCGGCCAGATATCCCTGCCGGACGACACCAAGAACGACATCGACATCTCCACCGACGTGGAGCGGCGGCAGAGCTTGCCCGCCCCCAAGGGCGCCGCGCCCACGGGTGGAATCGAACTCCGGCTCAAGGTGGCCATCGGCCAGGTGGAGGTGACCCGTGCCGCGTCCTGACACCGGACGACCGGAGACCGAGGATCCGGACATCGAGCAGCGGGAAGGCACGGACGGAGTGACCGCGTCCCGCGACGCTCGAGCCGATGGGAATCCGCCGCACCGGTCGCCCCGCTTCTCCGGGGCGGCACACATGCTGCACGGCTTCAGACCGGGCCGACTGCTCGCGGGCCTCACGGCTCTCGCACTGACCCTGTTGTACGCGGGCGATGCGTCCGGGGCCTGGCACGTCCCCTGGTTCGTCGTCTTCCCGGTGGTCGTGGGCGGTCTGTCCCTCGCCGGTGTGGCGGGCTTCGTGCACTACGGGCTTCGTCGCCGCCGCCGGACTGCCAGGGCCGCGTCCAGCGAGAGCACGGACGCCCCCGCCAGGACCAGCGGCAACCAGGCCATCAGATAGACGAGGTCGTTGCCGTAGTAGTACGGCTCGGTCTGCCAGCTCACGGTCAGCCAGAGGCTCAACGAGATCAGGGCACCGCCGAGGGCGGCGAGCCGGGCCAGCAGCCCGACGAGCGTGCCCAGGCCGACGGCCACCTCTCCCCAGGCCAGCGCGTAGCCGAATCCCTCGGGGTTCCTCAGCCCGAGGTCGACCAGCCAGGGCACGGCGGAGGTGTCCCGGACATTGCGCATCAGATCGCCGATGGATCCGGGGCCGCTGTCGCGGAGGAAGCTGCTGTCCGTGAGCTTGTCGATGCCGGCGTAGACGAACGTGACTCCGAGGAAGATCCGCAGCGGCAGCAGGGCGTACCGACCCACCTGCTCCCGGCGGGTCTGCGTCGTGCCGTCCCCGGCTGTCCACCGATGGCTTGTGCTCATGGCTCTCCGACCTCCCGTTGGCCCGTCATTTGACACTACGGACACCCGGGCGGAAAAGCTCACCAGATGTTCGATTTCCCCAGCGGCGCCCCGGTCCGGACATCGACGCCTACGCACGCGAACACGCCACCGACACCGACACCGACACCGACACCGACACCGACACGGCGAACGCCGCCACCCAACGAACGGGTGACGGCGTCGGCCTTCAGCTGTGGGGGATCACTCCCATTCGATGGTGCCCGGCGGCTTGCTGGTCACATCCAGCACCACACGGTTGACATCGGCAACCTCATTGGTGATCCGGGTGGAGATCTTCGCGAGTACGTCGTACGGCATCCGGGTCCAGTCGGCGGTCATCGCGTCCTCCGACGACACCGGCCGCAGCACGATCGGATGGCCGTAGGTCCGCCCGTCGCCCTGGACGCCCACACTGCGGACGTCGGCGAGCAGCACGACCGGGCACTGCCAGATCTCACGGTCGAGACCGGCCGCCGTCAGCTCCTCACGGGCGATGGCGTCCGCCTCGCGCAGCAGGTCGAGGCGCTCGCGGGTGACCTCGCCGACGATACGGATCCCGAGGCCCGGGCCCGGGAAGGGCTGGCGCTGGACGATCTCGTCGGGAAGGCCGAGCTCCTGGCCGACCATCCGGACCTCGTCCTTGAACAGCTTGCGCAGCGGCTCGACCAGCGCGAACTCAAGGTCCTCGGGGAGGCCGCCCACATTGTGGTGCGACTTGATGTTGGCGGTGCCCGTGCCACCACCGGACTCCACGACGTCCGGGTAGAGGGTGCCCTGCACCAGGAAGGCGACTTCCTCGCCGTCCGCCGCACCCTCGGCGACGATCTCGGCCTGGGCCTGCTCGAAGACCCGGATGAACTCCCGACCGATGATCTTGCGCTTCTGCTCCGGGTCGGAGACTCCGGCGAGCGCGGTCAAGAAGCGCTCCTGCGCGTCGACGACCTTCAGCGATACACCGGTGGCCGCGACGAAGTCCTTCTCGACCTGCTCGGTCTCGCCCTTGCGCATCAGCCCGTGGTCGACGTAGACGCAGGTCAGCTGGGATCCGATGGCCTTCTGCACCAGCGCAGCCGCGACCGCGGAGTCCACCCCGCCGGAGAGGCCGCAGATGGCGCGCTTGGTGCCGACCTGCTCGCGGATGACGGCGATCTGCTCCTCGATGACATTGCCGGTCGTCCAGACCGGTTCGATGCCCGCACCGCGGTACAGGAAGTGCTCCAGCACCTGCTGCCCGTGCGTGGAGTGCATGACCTCCGGGTGGTACTGGACGCCGTATAGCTTCTTCTCGTCGTTCTCGAAGGCCGCGACCGGTACGACATCGGTCGATGCGGTGACGGTGAAGCCCTCCGGCGCCGCGGAGCAGGCGTCGCCGTGGGACATCCACACGGGCTGCTCGGACGGCGTGCCCTCGAAGAGGGTGGAGCCGGGCTTGCTGACGTGCAGCGGAGTGCGCCCGTACTCGCGCGCACCGGTGTTGTCGACGGTGCCGCCGAGGGCGGTCGCCATCAGCTGGAATCCGTAGCACATGCCGAAGACGGGGACACCGGCCTCGAAGATGGCCCGGTCGAGCCGCGGGGCGTGCTCGGCGTAGACGGAGGACGGGCCGCCGGAGAGGATGATCGCCTTGGGCTTCTTGGCCAGCATCTCGGCGACGGGCATCGTCGACGGGACGATCTCGCTGAAGACCCGTGCCTCACGGACGCGGCGGGCGATGAGCTGGGCGTACTGCGCGCCGAAGTCGACTACGAGTACGACATCGGGCTCGGCAGCGGGAGACGCTGATGACACTGGCGGCCTTCCGGCGGAACTGGGTTTCGGTTCTCCCGATTCTACCGGGGTCCGGGGGCGCCCCGGTCTGCGGAATTTCCCGCTCCGTCTCACCATCCGAACCCGGCGTTGGCTGCGCTGCGTCACCGGTCCATACTGTTTCCATGCTTCAGCAGCTGACCTTCGTCTTTACCTATGGCACCGGCCCGTCCGGCTGCCATGGTCGTGCTGTTTGAGCCAGTGACAAACGACTTCCCAGGCGCCCCGGGCCGACATGGCCCGGGGCGTTCTGTCATTCCCGGGCCATTGCCGCCCCGGGGCAGCCCCCTTGAGACAGAGGAGCCCCGCACGATGACCACGACGGCGAAGACGATCACGGAACAGACCGGTGCCCGCACGGAGGAGGCGGCCGGGCTGATCACCGACGCACGCGAGCGCATCGACGCGCTCGACGACCGGATCATCGGTCTCGTACAGGAACGGATGGCCGTTTCCGCGGTGATCCAGGACGCACGGATCTCCTCGGGCGGGCGACGGGTGAACCTGTCACGTGAGATGGAGGTGCTCGGCCACTTCCGGGAGGCGTTGGGCAAGCCCGGGACGGCGCTGGCGATGACGCTGTTGGAGCTCTGCCGGGGCCGCGTCTGAAACGCCTGACCCGCTGCCCGACCAGGTGGTCGGGCGCAACTGAGTTCGGGTCCGCTCTCACCCGTACGGCGCGTGACCGAGGCCGAGCGGGCTTCGTTGGAACCCATGTCCGTGTCAGCCAGGGGCGGGCCTGGAAGGAAACCACGCGTGGCTCCGCTGGGGCGTGTGACGTGCCGACGGCACGTCGTGGGACCTCGCACCAGCGCATGTGACCGGTCGGCAGGGGACAGCATGCCCGGTCACCCCAAGCGGTCGACTCCGAGGACGCTCGGGGTCGACCGCAATCCGGTCGCAGCAACTGCGCACTGCGTCCCCATCGCCCCGCGCCACCCACCGCGGCGCCCGACAGACCTCTCCCCCGCGGCGCACCCCCCAGCGCCGCACCCGTCGGCACCACCGCCGCCCTGACACCGGCGCCGACGGGCATGGGCCCCGCGGACGGTGTCCGCGGGGCCCATGCTGTGTTCGAGCGCTAGGTGAAGTCGGGCAACCGATCTCCTGTCCAGGGGTCGATCCCCGCCTCTACGAGCCGCTCCTCCTCCCGGAAGTTCAGGAAGCGGGGCGTGGGATCTCCCCAGACGGACCGGTCACTGAGCGGGCAACGGTCGAACTCCGCTCGCAGTACGCGCAGGAGGAATTCCACGATGCCGCATTCGTAGACGGCCCACCCCTCGCTCTGGCGCTTCCACACCGCGATGGGCCAGTCATCAGGGCTGTCGCCCGTCGTGACCCAGCACAGCGCATCGGCACCTGCGGCCTGGCCCCAGAGCAGCATGTCCTCCAAGCGGTACGAGGCACGCTGCGCCGGGTCTTGCCAGCCCTGCATGGAGGGAGCACTGATGGTGTCCTCGGGGAGACGTTGCAAGGTCAGCGGTTCCGCTCGTGCACCCCTCGGCCGGGGAATCGACACGGTCACGTCCTCGCTGATCGTGCCAGCTCCGTACTGCTCGACGAAGCCGCGGTAGTCCCGGGGAAACGCCGTTCCGTACTCGGCCTCTGCGAGTCCCCAGTCGACGACGTCCCCAGCCCCCTCGTGCGGTGGCATGAGATCCATCAACTGCTGGAGTAAATCGCGGCTCATCCAGTCACCCTGTTCACTCGTCCGAATTGCCTTTCCTAAGGTGTCGCCCCGACGGGCACCGGCACACCCTGGTGCACGACGGTGCCCAGGTTGCGCCAATGACCGAACCGGACACTGTAGGTGGAGTTCGGTATGGATACGTGCTCCCGAATCCCGCGACGCCCATCGGGAGTGGTTCCTTGCGCCATCATCTCGTACCTCACGGGAACGGTTCGAGCTCCGACGTAGTGGGGCACGACCCGATAGAGCACGGTCTGCCCCTCCGCCACCGCATCGCCGACCCTCTTCTCGACGTGCCGCATGTTCTCCGGCATGCCCGGGTCCTCTGCCGCCACACGATTCGCGTTAGCCGCGCGGGAGCAAGTGGACAGGTTCCTCAGGTCCTGGCCGCTGCCGCCGAGAGCAGAAGCAAGCAGGTGGCAGGCGTTGACCCAGTGCTTGGGCGGCTTGTTGCCGAGGTAGTAGGAGTTCGCGCGTGCCCACTGGTATCCGGGCGGGGCGACCTTGCGGGTGTCGGTGTCCGATCCGGGCTTGGCGGTTATGTAGGCCGTGTTCACACACGCTGTGACTCCCACGGCACGGCTGCCGTTGGCCGGATCGGTCGACTCGTAGTCGACCCATCCGTCGCCGTCCCGGAGGCAGTTCCTCTCCCTCTCATCGTCGTTCCTTCCCTGGCCCGACCCCGGATCTGCTCCGGGTGCCGCGTGCTCCTGCGGGACTCGCGTGGGGTCGAAGTCCAATCCGTCGACGAGGTCCAGCATCTCCAGGGCGCCCACGATCATCTTCAGGCCGTCGCCCGGCTTCCAGCCGCCGCCCTTCGGATTCCAGTCGGGTCGGGGCACTGGCCTGACCGGGGCGGGGATCGGGTTGCGGCCGTTGTTGGGGTTCTGGTCGATTACCGGGCGGGGCGGGCGGACCGCGGTCCGTGCGGACTGGGCGATGCCGCTGCCCGTGCCGGGCCGGGTGAAGACCCGCGGTTGCGAGACGGTGCCCCCGTTGCCTGAGCCACCACGTCCGGCGGCCTTGCTGGAACTGCTGCTACTGCTGGCCCCCTTCCTGAGGGCGTCGACCTGGGCCTGAACGAGACTGGCCACTGCGCTGGTCCCCAACGCACCGCTGAGGGGGTAGGTGACATCGGACGACGAGGAGGGTTCGTAGCTGTTCTCCTTGTAGTTCTGGTACGCCTCATCAGCCTTCACCGCGCCGTAGCCGAGACCCAGCGTGATACCGGTGGCAGCGGCGAGGCTCTTCCCTCCGCCCGACAGACCGAGGAGGATCGGGATGAAGAGGGCGTGGCCGCTCGGGTCCGTGCCGTTCAGCGGGGAGCCGCCCGCGTACGTGTACCGGTTGATCTGCTCCTTCGTCGGGTCCAACAGCCAGGTGTCCCGGGAGGCGAACGATCCCGTGCCCGGCTGGTACCAGCGGGAGGCCATGTTCACATCGCCCGACGCGGGGTCAGTCCAGCCCGACTGGTAGCCGAGTGAGCTTCCCGTGCCCGAGGAGGCCGTCACTTCGCCGAAGGGCGAGTAGGACGTCGAGTTGGTGACGGTGAGACCGTCGGGCGACAGGCCCGCCACCAGGTCCGTGTGCTGGTCGGTGACGGACCACCGCTTCGTCGTGCCGGTCTCCATCGCCTGGAGGCCGCCGCCGGGCTGGCGGGTGAAGTGGTTGGTGCCGTCGCTCATCAGGTTGTTGGAGCCGCCGTCGTACGAGAACGACGTCGATCCGTGCCCGCGCACCCGGTCCAGCGAGTCGTAGGCGAAGGACGCCGACCCGTCACTGATCTTGCGCTCAAAGGCGTCGAAGGTCAGGTTGCGGGCCGGTGATCCGGTCGCGGTGACCGAGGACAGCGTGCCGCGGGGGCTGTAGGCGTAGCTGGAAGTGCCGTCCGTCAGCAGACGGTTGCGGGCGTCGTAGGTGGCGGTGGCCGTGCCCTCCTTCGTTCGGTTGCCCGCTGCGTCCCACTCGTACGCCGTGGTCGTGGTGCCCTTGGTCCAGGACGTCATCCGGCCGGACCTGTCGTACGCGTAGGCGTTGCCCGCGGCGCCGGCCGTGCCCGCGGTGGTCTTCTGGGTGACCCGGTCGTCGTGGTCGTATCCGTAGGTGGTGGACGCCTTCTCCACGGTCTCCGCGGAGTTGCTGACCCGGTCGCCGGTGAGGCGGCCGAGGTCGTCGTAGCTGTACTTCCTGCGGGCCTGCGAGGTCCAGCCCTCGACGCCGCCCAGGTTGGTGGCGTACTGCTCGATGAGCGGTCGGCCGGCGGCGTCGAAGTCGTGCCAGACCTGACCGCCGGTGATCGAGTCCCAGGTGTGGTCGAGACGGCCGGCGGCGTCGTAGCCGAAGGTCGCCTGCTTACCGCCGGCGTCCCGGCTGGTCATCAGGCCGTCACCGTTGTAGGCGTAGGCCGAACTCCCGCTGGGGCCGGTGGCGGTGAGCAGTTGGCCTCGGTCGTTGTAGGTGTAGACGTTGCGGCCGGTGGTGGCGTCGGTGCCGGCGGCCGTCATGCGGCCCGCGAGGTCGTACTCCAGCTTGCGGGCCGTGGTGGCGGCCTCACCGCCGGTGCCGGTCTCGCCGGTGAGCTTGCCGAGCGCGTTGTACGTGCGGTCGCGCCGCACCCCGCCGGGCAGCAGGTCAGCCACGCTCTGGCCGGCCGCGTCGTACGCGATCTGCCAGGTGCGGTCGGCCGCGTTCGGGTGGGCGGTGGTGGCGGGTTCGATGGTGGAGTCGGGCAGTTCCCAGGCGGTGAAGGTGTACGAGGTGGAGTTGCCCCGGCCGTCGGTCAGCCGGGTTCGGCTACCGAGCGCGTTGTAACCCGACGTCGTGGTGATGGTCGAGGTCGCGGTCACGGGTTCGACCATCCGGGTGACTCGGCCGAGGGCGTCGACCGTGTACTCGGTGCGGCTGCCGGTCGCGGAGGTCGCGGCCGTCTTGTGGCCGTCCGCGTCGTACTCGGCGGACACGGTCCGGTGTGCGGTGACGCCGGTGCCGAAGTCGCTCCCCGCGGTCTGGTTGCCCAGCGCGTCGTAGCTGGTGGTGGAGCGGCGACCGGTGGCGTCGGTGGTTTCGATCGGGCGGCCCAGTCCGTCGTACGCGGTCCGGGTGATCCCGCCCAGCGGGTCGGTCACGGCCTTGGCCTCGCCCACCGCGTTGTACTGGACGTTGGTCGTGTGTCCGCCGGGTGTGGTCGAGGCAGTCTGGTGGCTGGCGTCGTCCCAGACGTAGCGGGTGACGAGGTTCTGGAGCGTCGGATGGCGCTCGACGGCGGTCGTGGACACCTGACGGCCCAGTTCGTCGTAGGTCGCCTCCGTCCTGGCGCCGATCGGGTCGGTCACCGAGAGCTGGAGCCCGGTGGGCGTCCAGGTGTGACGGGTCACTCCGGCACCGGCCAGATTGACCTGTGCGGAGTTCAGCGGGTCGGGGGCCCGCAGGCCGGGGCCGGCCAACGGGGTTGCCGTCAGTGGATCGGTCTTGGTGAGCAGTTGGCCGAACTGGTCGTAGTCGAAGCTGGTCCTGCGACCCAGTGGGTCGACCGATGCCTTGACCTGGCCCGCCTTGTCGTACTCGGTACGGGACACCGCATTGATCAGGCTGCCGCCTGGCGGTGCGTATCCGGGCAGGTGCACGGCGGTGGGCCGGCCCGTCTTGTCGTACTCGGTGCGGGTCAGCTTGCCGCGCGCGTTCCTGACGTGGGTGGGTTCACCGGCGTTGTTGTATCCGGTGAGTGTGGTGGGACGTACGGATTCTGCGGTTCCGCCGACCTCCTCGGTCTGGACCGGGGGCGCCTTGGTCTCCACGAGACGGCCCAACGCATCATGGCGCTGGGTGGTAGTGAAGGCGGTGGCATCGGCTCCGGTGACGTTGCCGCGCGGGCTGACGCTGGTGAGCCGCAGTCCGCGGTCGTCGTAGGTGGCGGTGGTGACCCGCGGGGAACCGGTGCCGTCGGTCAGGGACGTCCGAAGGGGGTTGCCCGCGAGGTCGTACTCGGTCGTGGTGGTGAGCTTCTTGCCCGCGGTGTCGATGGACCGGGTCGTCTCGGTCACCAGGTCATCGGCGTTGTAGGCGAAGGTGGCGATGCGGTTGACGCCGGCCGGGTCGACGACCGTGCGCGTGGTGCGGCCGGTGGCGTCGATGGTGTGGACGGCCGTGGTGCGGCCTCCGCCGGTCACCTGGTGGGTCAGATGTCCCGCCGGGTCGTAGGTGTTGGACTCCAGGACGATGTTGCGCTTGGTGCCGTCGGCCTGGGTGACCTGCCGTGCGGTCGTGGTCGCCGGGAGGCCGTCGTCGTAGTAGGTGAATCCGGTGGTCGCGCCCATCGCGTCGGTGCTGGAGGCGAGCCGCCCCGCCGGGTCATAGGCGTGCGAGGCGACCACCAGGTCGCGCGGGGTGCCCGAGGGGTCGCCCGTCCAGTTCTTCAGGGTCGTTTCGGCGAGTTTGCCCAGGGTGGTGAAGCGGTGGGTGAAGGTGGTGCCCACCTCGTTGGTCTCGCTGACCACCCGTCCGAAGTTGTCGTGGACGGAGGCGATGGTGCCGCCTTCGGGGTCGGTGACCAGGTTCTGCCGGCCGAACGCGTCGTAGCCGTAGGTGGTCGTGCGGGCTGCGTCCGCGCCGGTGGTGTCCTCGACGGACTGGGTGAGCACCGCCCCGTCCGCGTCGAAGGTCCGCGCGATCTTCGTGGTGTGGGTGACGTTGACCAGTTCGTTCTGCACGCCCGGCCCGGTCTCGCGCACCACCTTGGACTGTGCGTTGTACCCGTAGGTGGTGGTCACCCCGGTCGGGAAGGTGTCCGAGACCTGGGTCTCGGAGATCTTGCGTCCCAGACCGTCGTACGCGTACCGGGTGATCAGCCCGGACGGGGAGGTGACCTGCGCCGGGTCGCCGCTGGCGTAGTAGCCGTAGGCGGTCACCGCTCCGGCCGCGCTGGTCCTGGTCTTGAGCAGTCCGGCCGGTGTGGTGCCGCCGCCGGTCGCGGGTTCGGTGCCGTCGGTGTAGGTGGCGCTGCTGCTGCGGCTGTCCGCGAGGGTGCTGGAGGTCGGCAGGCCCAGGGTGTTGTAGGCGTGCGTGGTGCGGAAGCGGGCGTCCGAGCTGCTGGTGGAGCGGGCGTCGGACTGGGTGAGCGTCTTGTCGTTGCGTTGGTCGAGGGGGTCGGCCGGATTGTTGTAGTAGGTGGCGAACGACGTCCAGCAGGAGTTGGGGTCCCGGCAGGTGGTGCGGGAGAGCGCATTGCCGGAGGCGTCATGGCCGGTGATGACGGAGTGTCCGTTGGGGTTGGTGACGGTGTGGGGGAAGCCGCCCGTGTCATAGGCGTAGGTGGTCAGACCGCCGTCGGCGTCGGTCACCGACAGCGGACGCTTGCCCCGCAGTGCGTCGTAACTGGTCCTGGTCGCCTTCCCCGCGGGGTCGGTGACGGTGACCGTGGAGGCGAGCGCCGAACCGCTGCTGTACTCGCGGGCCCGGAAGTGCTCCGCGACCTGCTCGGCCGTCAGCGGGGTGTCGTAGATCGCGGCCTCGTCGAGTTCTCCGGTGAGGCGGTAGGTGCCCGATGGGACGCCCATCCAGCCGGAGCTGGCGTAGCCCGCGCCGAGGTAGGCGTGGCCCACGGCCTGGTTGGTGATGGTGCCGCTTAGGGTGCCGATCTGGGCGCCGTCGAGGTAGAGCTGTTGGGTGGTGCCGGAGCCGCTGAGGACGACGTGGTGCCACTCGTTGTCGTTGACGGCGGCCGGCGAGACGATCGGGGTGGCCCCGGCGGCGCCGCTCAGCCAGAACTGACCGCGGAGCTTGCCGGACTGGTCGATATTGAGGACCGGCCGCCAGGACGTCGGTGTCGTACCGATCGGCTGGTTCTGGAAGCCGAGGAGGACACCGGATCCCGTGGTGCGGAACCAGAGTTCGGCCGCCAGGGAGGTGTCTCCGGCGATGATCTCGTCGGGGATGGAGACGCTGCCGTTCCCCGCGAGGCGGACGGCGCCTCCGTCACCCGTGCCGAAGATGCCGGTGCGATCGAGGACGGCCTGTTCGTAGCTGCCGTTCGCCCGGCCGCCTGCGCTCTCGCTGCGGGCGGTGCTGCCGGAGGTCTCGTCCATCCTCCAGTACCCGACGGGTGCGTCGCCGACGACCGAGCCCCGGTACTGGACGCTGTCACCGCCGACCATGGCGTTGCGCGCCTTGTAGTGGCGGACCACGGCGGCGGCGCTCAGCGGTGCCTGGTAGACGGCCACCTCGTCGATCTGGCCGGGGAAGTGGCTGACGTCGGCGGGCGAGTTGGGCCAGGTGCCGCCGGCGAATCCCGCGCCCACGTAGGTGCGCTTGTTGCCCTGGTGGTTGACCGCGCCGGTCAGGGTGCCCTGTCGCACCCCGTCCAGATAGAGCGTCTGGGTGGTGCCGGATGCGGAGATCACCGCGTGGTGCCACTTGTTGTCGGTGACGGTGTCGGTCGAGCCGAGCCGCACCGGGGTGTTGGTGGAGGTCGAGTAGAACTTGCCGTGGAGCTTGTTGTCGGAGCCGACGTAGAGGATCGGGGTGCGGGCGCCGGTGGCGGTGGTGGCGTTGTCGATGGAGTTGACCTGGTCACCCACGAGCACGCCCGGTTTCGCGGTGCGGAACCAGAGCTCCACGGCGAGGTCCGTGGAGTGGTGCAGGACGTCTTCGGGGATCTCGGCGTAGTTGCCCGGGCCGAAGCCCGCGGAGGTGTCATCGCCGTCGGCGAACGCTCCGGCCAGCCCGAGGTCCACGTTGCCGTGGTAGGAACCGTCGGTTCCGTCACCGGTCTGGCTGTGGGCGGTGCCTCCGCTGCGTTCCCCCAGCCGCCAGTAGCCGCCCGGGTTGGATGCCCGTACGGAGTCGGAGTAGGCGGCCGAGCCGCTGCTGAACTGCTCGGCGGAGACCTGCCACAGTCCGCCGTCCTTGTCGGTGGTGCGGATGACGCGGCTGTTGACCGGGTCGTACTCGACGGTGGCGTGGGTGCGTCCCGAGGGCAGCACGGTCTTGGTCATCCGGCTGGCCGTGGTGCGGGCGTCGTAGTGCTCGCGGACCGTACCGGGGTCGAGGTCGTGCCGGTAGACGGCCACCTCGTCGATGGAGCCCTGGAAGTGGTGGGCGCCGGTGGTGGTGCCCGTCCAGCCGGTGTTGCCCCAGCCGCCGCCGACGTAGGCGTACTGGTCGTCCCGCATCTGGACGGTGCCGGTGAGGCTGCCGACCACTGCGCCGTCGAGGTAGAGCGTCTGGCTGGTGCCCGAACTGGTGAGCACGGCGTGGTGCCACTGGTTGTCGGTGACGGTCTGGGTGGAGGTGATTGGTTGGTTCCCGGCGTGTTCGGCCGTGTAGAACTGCCCGCGCAGCTTGCCCGCCGCGTCGACGCTCAGATAGGGGCTGAAGCGGGTGGGCTTCCGTCCCGGTTCCGAGTCCTGGAGCGTGGCGAGCACTCCGCCGGCCTTGGTGGTCTTGAACCAGAGCTCCACGGAGAGGAACGACGAGGTCCGGAAGGTGTTGTCCGGCAGCTCCAGGACCGAGTCCGTACCGTCGAAGGTCGCCGCGGTGTCGGTGGTGCCTGCAACGGCCGAAGGGGAGCCGAGCGTCACATCGCGGTACACGGCGTCGTTGAGACCGGTCCGCGAGGGGGCCTCGCTGTTGGCCTTGGAGCCTTCGGACTCGCCGAGGCGCCAGTAGGAGGCGGGGTTGGAGTCGAGCACGCTGGCCCGGTAGAGCGAGCCGTTCTCATAGGTGTAGTGCGTGCAGGCGGTGGTGGACGCCGGCGGGCAGACCTTGGTCAGTCGATTGCCGGTATAGGTGTAGGTCCAGGTCAGGCCGGGGGTCGTGGCGTCGATGGCGCTGGTGGTGACGGACGAGACCCGATCACCGGACCAGGTGAAGGAGATGCTGCGGCCGGAGACGGCGTCCGTGGCCCGGGTCAGTGGGCCGCCGTCCTCCATCAAGCGCTGGAGGTTCTGCGCCCGGCCCGCGCCGTCGACGATGCGGGCGAGAAATCCGGAGTGGCCGAAGTAGTAGGTGTGGCCGGACCGGTCCCGCAGCACCCAACCGTCCACCTTGCGGCTCAGTTTGGCGGTGGAACCGGACGGTCCGGCGTAGCCGCCACCGGGGTTCTCGCCGTACCGGACCTGGGAGCCGTCGGCCACCGTGATCAGCACGGACCTGGTCTTGGGCTCCTCGCGCAGCCGGGTGTCCCAGCGGGTGGACCAGCCGGCGCCGAAGGCCCCGTCGGTGCGGGGGTCGAGCGAGTTGTAGGTGCGGGTCACCGCCAACTCCGGTCCGACCGTGGTGAGCGTGGCGTCGGTGGCGGCGGTGGTGTAGTTGCCGGTGCGGGCGCCGAGTTCGTCACCGGTGTCGGCGCCGCCGAGGTGGCTGGTGATGCCGGGTTGCGGCACTTCGGTGGTGAAGAGGGCGGGCCCGGGTCGGGCCGAGGTCGCCGCGCCGTCGTAGGCGTACGGGTACCAGGCGTAGGTCTTGCCCCAGGACAGCCAGCCGGCGGGCACGGCCCACTGCTTGTTGGCGCTGCGGGTGCCGGTGCGGCAGTTCTTGCGGGTGTTCTTGCCCTCGGTCTCACAGATCTCGAACTGGTACTGGAGGGCTCCCGGGTAGCGGTCCTTGTCGGTGCCGGTGGCCCACAGCGTCGGTGTCAGCGAGTCCAGGACCACCCCGCTGGGCGGTGAGGCGGCGGTGATCTGGGGCGGGATGTTGATCGCGGCGAAGTTCACGGCGGGGCCGGGAATGCCCACGCTGGTGAAGCGGGTGACACCGACGTCGTCCATCGTCCACTGGAGGGTGTACGTGCCCGGTGTCAGCGGGGCGATCTTCCCGCTGAGGGTGACGCTCTCCCCCGGCGAGACCGCGGTGGGCAACGATGTCCAACGGATCTTCGCGTTGTCGGTGATTTCGTTGTCGGCGGAGTCGAAGAGGTTGTAGCGGAGCTTGATGTTGCCACCGGCGGGCCAGGTGTTCTGGCCCTGATTGGTGACGGTGACCTGCATCGCGCCCTCGGCGGTCGCGGTCACCGGGGTGGTGAACTCGCCCAGCCGGTAGGTCGCCCCGTACGGGGTCCAGGTGACGTCCAGGCTCGGCTTGCCGCTCGGATAGTCGTCGGAGCCGAACTCCTTCCAGCCCCGGGGATCGGTCGACGACGCCTTGATCGCCAGGCCGTAGTTCTTCTTGCGGCCGTGGGTCCAGTCGTCGACCAGCTTCCGACCCGCGCTGCCGAGCTTGATGCTCTCCCAGGCGGGTGCGCAGGCCCAGTTGGTGGTTCCCGCTGGCCGCCAGCCGTTGGCGAAGCTCTTGCCCGCGAGGGAGGCGCCGGTGGCCGGGCCCGGGTACTTGGTCGTGGTGCTCTCGGCCCAGTTGGAGGTGATCGGGTGGATCGTCACCGGTCGGGCGGTGCAGGAGTACGACCACGAGTTGTAGAGCGACAGATTGGCGCTCAGCACCCAGGCGTTGTTGAGCGAGGTCTCCACTCCACTGAACCGCAGGAAGGAGGCGGCCTTGTGGGTGCCGTCGTGGGTGCCGGCCTTCAGCACGGTGTCCGTGGAGTAGTCGGCGGTGTACGGCTGCTGGACGTACGTCCCCGAGGTGGCCTGGACCGTGAGCAGGGAGGGGTCGACGCGCACGGGGTAGACCCGGTCGGATGCGTCGAGCCACTTCTCGTCCAGGGTGACGGTGAGGACCTGCCGTCCGCCCTCACGGGTGAGGCCGTAGGCGACGCGGTCGGAGATGGCGCCCTGGTTCGCACGGGGGTCGGTCTTGGAGTCCTCCATCCAGCCCCGGGGCATCCGGGCGCGCTCCTTGCCCGCGGCGTCGGTGAACACCACGGCGCCCTGGGCGTCGAGTGCGGCACTCAGCCCGCGCAGGTCCAGCGGGAAGCGCCACTCGGCGGGAGCGTTCCGGTCCTTGAGGACCAGGGTCTCCTTCACCGTGTTGGGGCCGGCGAGCAGTTCGAGGTCGGCGGAGGGTCGAATGTCCGGATACGTCACGGTGCTGCCGGCGATGACCGCACGGCTGCGGGCCGCACCTTCGACTCCGTACGCCAAGGAAACGTTGTCACCGACCCGGATCCGGGCAAGGTCTGCGGCATCGGAGCGGTCGGCGAAGGCGATGTCGTCGGGGGTGGAGCGGGGCCGCCAGGACTGTGCGGCGCTGCGGCTCGGGGTTCCTTCGGGGACGAGGGCGGTGTCGATCGGCTGCCAGTTGCCGTCGGCCCGACGGAAGTTCACCGGCTCGTTGTAGTAACGGGTGGTGAACGACCCGTCCTCGTTGCGGAAGGTCGTGGCGGTCTCCGCCCGCTTGGCGGACACCTCTCTGCTGGTCTTGGTGTCGAACCCGGTGGGCGCATCGGCCACGGGCGCGGTGACGGCCTCGGCCTTGCCCATCGCGGGTGGACGGGCGGGTTCGCGGAAGCGGCGTTCGGTGACGGCGGGCTCGCGGGACAGTTGGCCGGGCGCGGTGAGTGCGCCGTCCCGGCCTCCCTTGGCGGCGGCATCCGTGGCGGCTCCGGCCGCCCGGTGACTTCGGCCGTCCGCGCTGCCCCACTTCTGGTCGGGGGCGTCGGCGGAAGCGTTGGGGCCTCTCGCTGGTTGGCCGACGGCGAGCGCGGCCTGTTCCGTTCCGGTGATGACGGTCATGAGTAGCGCGGCGGACACGACTAATGGACGTAAGGCGCGCACGTAGAGCCCTCTCGTGAGATCGCGGAGGCTCTACTCCTACCGACCTTCACTGATAGCGCACAAGAAGGCCACAGTCCGTCACACGTTCGAATGTGACCTGGGTCACGCGATCTTTTGGAACCAATCGCCATGAACGCGTGTACGACCCATGGATTATCACCGGGAAATACTTCGTGGCCCACACCACATAAAATTTCTGTCAGATGATGGGCAACCATTCCGGTGGGTCACGGGTCAACCATGCGTACCGACGGCCTCACCCGTGCACCACAGCTTCGGAAGGCCAATTAGCCGGTGCCGCATCGAAGCGGCGCCCAGACACCGCCGAGGTCTTCATGAAGCTCCGCCGCGCCATGGCCATCGCCGCAGCGAGCGCCGTCATGGCTCCTGCCACCTTCCTGGCAGCCCCGGCCGCCTACGCAACCAGCCCGAGCCCCTCCGAGTCCTCGCCGAGCGCCTCACAGAGCCCGTCCGAGAAGCCCTCGGAGAGCACCTCGCCGAGCACTTCCGAAAGCCCGTCCGAGAGCACGTCACCGAGCAACTCCGAGAGCCCGTCCGAGAGCAGCTCGCCGAGCAACTCGGAGAGCCCTTCGCAGAGCGAGAGCCCCTCCCAGAGCCCGAGCCCGAGCAACTCCGAGTCCTCCCCGCCGGCGTCGCCGAGCCCGAGCGCCTCCGAGTCGGAAGAGCCCCCGGTCGAGTGCAACGACTCCGCGGTCGACGTCTCCATCAGCGGACTCCCCGGCAAGATCGCGGCGGGCAGCGGCTGGCACAAGTTCTCCATGAACGTGCACAACACCTCGAAGGACACCCTGACCGACCTGGCGTTCTTCGCCGGGGCGTCGTCGGACAAGCTGGGCGAGGACCTCTTCAAGAAGAAGCACGTCGAACTCCAGGCGTACGACCCCGACACCAAGTCCTGGGAGGGCCTGGAAGGCCCCGACGGCGAGGCGGTCGGCTTCGTCGGCTGGACCGACGAGCTGAAGCCCGACTACGAGGTCAACCTGCCGCTGCGCCTCAACGTCAAGGCGAAGGCGCCCGTGGGTTCGGGCTTCTCACTCGGCGCGAGCCTCTACTCCAGCGGTGAGGGCGAGTGCGAGGGCTTCGGTGAGGTCGCGTACAAGTTCCAGATCGTGAAGGCCGGCACGGACACCGACGGCACCGAGCCGCAGGAGGGCGGCAAGGTCCCGGTCGCCACGGAGAAGCCGTCCAAGGAGACCAGCGGGGCCGTCGTCGAGGGCAGCCTGGCCGAGACCGGCTCCAGCTCCGTCGTCCCGACCATCGGGATCGTCGGCGGCATCGCCATCGTCGCCGGTGCGGGTGTCGTCTTCGCGATGAAGCGTCGTCGCGCGAACGGCGCCACGGCGTAACCGTCACCGATAGACCCGGAGAGGTCGCTGCGCTTGGAGGGGGGCGCAGCGGCCTCTCTGTCTGTCCGGGGTCTCTCTGTCTGTCCGGACGGCCGCGTGCCGCTGCCGGTACCCGCTGTCAGTCGCTTTTCGGACGGATCGTGGCGTCCTCGGCTGCGGAGGTTTGGGAGCGCGGCGGAACGGCCGGGATACCGAGGAACGGCAACCGCAGAGCGCCGAACGCGCCCGCCGGCACCACGGGCGCGACCGGGGGCACGGCCGGAACCCTTTGGTACGGCGCACCTTGGGCGGGGCGCGGGTCCACCTCACCCCTGTTGGGCCACATCGATAGCGCCCGTTCCGCCTGGGCGGTGATGGTCAACGATGGATTGACGCCCAGATTCGCGGTGACGGCTGCGCCGTCCACCACCGAGATCCCCGGGTGCCCGTACAGCCGGTGGTAGGGATCGATCACGCCCGTGTCCGCCGATGCCCCGATCGGGCAGCCGCCGAGGAAGTGCGCGGTCAGCGGCGTACCCATCAGCTCACCGATGTTGGAGCCGGCAAAGCCGTTGATCTCCTCGGCGAGCAGCGATGCGGCCCGGGTCGCCGCGGCGATCTGGCCGGGGTTGGGGGCTCCGTGGCCCTGCCGGGCGGTCAGCAGCCCCTTGCCGATGCCAGCGGGCTTGCGGTAGGTGGTGAGCGAGTTGTCCAGGGACTGCATGACCAGCCCGATGATGGTCCGCTCCGACCAGCGCCGGTTGGACAGCGAGCGGACCGCCCGTACGGGGTGCCGGGCCAGCTGGCCGAGCCAGCCGCGCACCCGGGCCCGGGTGCGGTAGGGCACCTGGAGGATCGTCAGCAGGCCCATGGCGTTGGAACCCCTGCCGTAGCGCACCGGCTCGATGTGGGTGTCGGCGTCGGGGTGGATGGACGAGGTGATGGCGACGCCCCGGGTGAAGTCGGCCCTCGGTGCGCCGTGGCGCCGACGGTAGCGGCGGTCGTCGGTCTGGGCGCCCACCAGCGCTTCGGAGTTCGTCCGGGTCAGTTCGCCGAGCCGGGCCGAGAGTGCGGGGAGCCCTCCGGTGTCCTTCATCCGGTGCAGCAGGGTCTGGGTGCCGTAGGTGCCCGCCGCGACGATGACCCGGGGCGCCATGAACGTGCGCCCGCGGCCCCGGCGCCGGTCGCTCGGCACGGTCGTGACCGTCAGTCCGCCCTGGGGGTCCTGGGTGAGCGCGATCGCGGTCGTCATCGGATGGACCACGGCTCCCGCGCGCTCGGCGAGGTGGAGGTAGTTCTCGTTGAGGGTGTTCTTCGCTCCGTGGCGACAGCCGGTCATGCACTCGCCGCACTCCCGGCAGGCCGTGCGGGAGGGGCCGACGCCGCCGAAGTAGGGGTCGGGCACCTCCGTACCGGGGGCGGTGCACACGGTTTCGTCGGCGTCCGCGCCGTCGCCGAAGAACACTCCGACCGGCGCCAGGTGGAAGGTGTCGCCGATGCCCATCGCCCGGGCCGTGGCACGGAGGTGGACGTCGGACGCGGTCACGGTCGGGTTGGTCCGCACACCGAGCATCCGCCGCGCCTGGTCGTAGTGGGGTGCGAGTTCTTCCTGCCAGTCGGTGATGTCCCGCCACTGCGGATCGCGGAAGAAGGGCTCGGGCGGCACGTAGAGGGTGTTGGCGTAGTTCAGCGAGCCACCGCCCACCCCGGCGCCGGCCAGGACCATCACCTTGCCCAGCAGATGGATGCGCTGGATGCCGAAGAGTCCGAGGCGCGGGGCCCACAGGAAGTTGCGCAGGTCCCAGGAGTTCTTGGGCAGCGTCTCACGGGTGAAGCGCCGGCCGGCTTCCAGCACCGCGACCCGGTACCCCTTCTCGGTGAGCCGCAGCGCCGCGACGCTGCCGCCGAAGCCCGAGCCGATCACGATCACGTCGTAGTCGCCGCGATCGTCGTCGGACCCGGCCTGTTCGTCGGACAGGGTCGGTTCATCGGGCAGGGTCGGTTCATCGTGGGCGCTGAGCTCATCGGAAGTACTGGACTCGTCGGGGGTACCGGGCGGCTCGGGGTCCTCCGGTGTGCGGAGCACGGGCGTTGCCTCGGGCATGGCTCTCCTCGTACCGGGAGGGTGTCGTCCGGCTGGCCGAAGGCTGGCGGGCTAGCGGAGGCGCAGGGCCTTCATCGCCCGCAGCGAGCGGCTCATCACGTCGGTGTACTTCCGGTCGTCCATGCCGTGCGACGGCGCGAGCGGCAGGAGCCGTTGTTGGGCGACGGTCTGGGCCTCGGTGTACTTGAGGATGCCCTCCGAGCCGTGGCGCCGCCCGAGGCCGGAGTCCTTCATCCCGCCCATCGGGGACTGGACGCTTCCGTAAGCCGACGCGTACGCCTCGTTGATGTTCACCGTACCCGCGCGCAGTCGGGTGGCGAGCGCCCGTCCGCGCCTGCCGTCGCGCGTCCAGATGCTGGCGTTCAGTCCGTACGGGGTGGCGTTGGCGGCCTCGACCGCCGCGTCCTCGTCGGTGAAGCGGTAGAGGGAGACCACCGGTCCGAAGGTCTCCTCGGCGCAGACGGCCATCGGCGGCTCGACGCCGTCCAGGATGGTCGGCTCGTAGAAGTAGGGGCCGATGTCGGGTCGTGCGGTGCCGCCGGCCACCACGGTCGCGCCCTTGGCCACGGCCTCCTCCACGTGCCGGGTCACGGCGGCGAGTTGGCGTTCACCGGCGAGGGAGCCCATGTCCGCACCGTAGGCGAGCGCGTGTCCGAGACGCATGGCCCGGGTGCGTTCGGCGAACCGCTGGACGAAGCGGTCGGCGATGGACTCGTGGACGTAGAGCCGTTCGATGGAGATGCAGAGCTGACCGGCCGACGAGAAGCAGGCGCGGACCGCGCCGGCGGCGGCCTGCTCGATGTCCGCGTCGTGCAGCACGAGCATGGGGTTCTTTCCGCCGAGCTCCAGCGAGACGCCGATGAGACGGGCCGCCGCGCCCTGGGCGACCTCGCGTCCGGTACGGGTGGAGCCGGTGAAGGAGACGTAGTCGGCGTGCCGGACGACCTCGGGTCCGACGACGGGCCCCTCCCCCAGGACGATCTGGAACACCTCTGCGGGGAGACCCGCCTCCAGCAAGAGATCGCGGGCCCACAGTGCCGTCAGCGCGGTCTCCGTGTCCGGTTTCATCACCAGGGCGTTGCCGGCGACGAACGCGGGGAGCGCATCGCCGATGGAGAGTTCAAGCGGGTAGTTCCAGGGCGCGATCTGGCCCACGACCCCGCGCGGCTGACGGAACTCGGTCACCTTCGTCAGTACGGGAACCACACCCGTGTGCCGTCGGGGGTTGAGGTAGGCGGCGGCCCGGCGGCCGTAGTGGCGGGCGGCGACGGCCACCGCCTGCACCTCTTCGTGGGCGTGCAGCCGGGCCTTGCCCGTCTCCAACTGGATGAGGTCGAGCACCTCGGCCTGACGTTCCAGGAGCAGGTCGTGGAAGCGTAGGAGGACCGCGGCGCGGGCGCGGACCGGAGTCGCCGCCCACGCGCCGCCGGCAGCACGGGCCCGCTCGAAGGCGATGGCCACGTCCTCGGGCGTCGCCTCGGGGAGGTTGGCGAGTTCCGCCCCGGTGAAGGGGGTGTGGTTGGTGGTGCGACGGGAGCCGATGACGCCCCGGGTGAGCTGGGCGACCACCTCCGGAGTGACCACGTCGTCGGCGGTGCGCGCGCCGGCCGGTGCGGGGGCGGTGGGGTTGGTACCGAGGGGCTTCGACTCCGTCATGGGGCCGAGGGTAACGAGCCGGAGCCCGCTTTGGGTACCCGCCGGTAACACCTTTCGTCCCACTACGGCACCGCGCCAGCGTTCACTGGCACATAAGCCCTGATCAGGGGGTTGCACCGAGAAGGGCCCGCGCCGCCCGGGACCGTCCCGTTCCTGAGCGCCGCCGTGCTCGTGCGCTTGCGATTCCCTCACAGCTCCTGGATGTCCAGGTGCTTCACCACCCGTTCGAACAGCGCACTGCCCTCCTCGGCGGCCCATCCCTGGGCGGGACCGGAGACCCGCAGGCGCCAGTACACCTCGCTCGCCCCTTCGCCCGTGGCGACGATCCGCTCCTGCCAACGCATCCGGGTCGGGTTGTCGCCGAAGGCGTTGGGCGGCAGGAAGTCGACGGTGGTGTCGAACGCCTTCTTCCCCTGCTGCTCGGTCGCCGTGATCGTCACCTTGGGTTCGTCGATCTCCCTCCCGTTCTCGCCGCCCCTCTCGTAGTGGGCGCGCCAGGCGCTTTCGGTCGGCGGCAACGCCTTCTCCTCCTCGGCGGTCTCGATCCGCTCCAGATGGATCAGGAACACACCACTGGGGTCGTAGTAGGTGACGCTCGACCCCCGGTTCTCCTCCACCCGCTGGTACTCGGAGGGCACGGCCATGTTCGCCGCCACCACCTCGCGGTCGGAGCGGACCTCCCACCCCTCGGGCATCTGCCCTGCCGTCCCGCCGAACGGGTCGGCCAGCACGACGACCAGGGTGACGAGGGCTGCGAGCAGCCCGCCGCCGAACCCGTACCGGGCGCCCTTGCTCTGCTGGAGCACCGGCGGCACCCATCGGTTGCCGCCGGTGGTGCTCTGCGGGCGACCCAAAGACGACTGTGTGAGGTCGTGGGCGAGCTGCGGTGGCCGGGCGACGCCCTCCAGGACCTGCCGGATCTCCGCCGCACCCGGCCGCATGGCCGGATCCTTACGCAGGAGTTGCATCACCAGGGTGCCCAGGGCGCCCGATCCGCGCGAGGGCGTCTGCGGCTCGGCGGACAGCACGGCCTGCAAGGTCGCCGGGACGTGTGAGCGTCGGTACGGGGACACTCCCTCGACCACCGCGTACAGCACCACGCCGAGCGACCACAGGTCGGATTCGGGCCCGGGGCGCTGCCCCAACACCCGCTCGGGGGCGATGAACTCGGGCGAGCCGACGAAGGCACCGGTCTCCGTCAGCCCCTGCTCGCCCTCGATCTGCGCAATGCCGAAGTCGGTGAGGACCACCCGCTCGGCCCGTCCCAACAGGACGTTGTCCGGTTTGACATCGCGGTGCAGCACTCCTGCCTCATGGGCGGCGGTCAGCGCCCCGAGCACGGCGAGCCCGATCCGGGCGGCTTCCCGGACGTCGAGCGTGCCCTCTTGGAGGCGGTCCGCGAGGGACTGGCCGTGGACCAACTCCATCACGATCCAGGGTTTGCCGTCCTCGATGACCACGTCGTGCATGGTGACCACGGCCGGATGCTCGATACGGGCCGCAGCACGGGCCTCGCGCTGCATCCGCACATAGACCTTCTCCCGTTCAGCGGCGCTCAGATGGTCGGGAACACGGGGTTCCTTGACCGCGACCTCACGGTCCACGACCTCGTCGTGCGCCCGCCAGACCGTGCCCATGCCGCCGTGTCCGAGCCTGCTGACGAGTCGGTACCGCCCGCCGATGCGACGCCCCTGCTCGGTCCCGGCCGCTGCCGGCGCGGGCACGGCCGCCGTCGGCAGCGGTGGCAGGCCGCTCACCGACGGCTGTGGACTGCGGTGTTCCGGCGGCATCGGCGGGGGAACGTGCGTCGGGACCTGCGGAGCGTGCGGTGGCCTGAGGTCATAGCTGGTGGGCTCGTTCCTCCGGCCACGGTTGTTCGTCATGCACACATCCTGGTCACTTTTCGGCCGTGGACGCCATGGGCGCCGTCCAGCGGATGCAGAGCCGTGACAGTTGGTGCCGGGGGCGGTCACCAGCGCACGAGGCGTCAGTTCGGGGGCCGCCAGCTGCGCAGCACCGTGTCGAACTGGTCCTGGGTCACCGACCAGTCCTCGGCCGGACCGGACATGTAGAGCGCGTACTCCGTACCGTCCGCACCGAAGTACATCTGGTCGACGGCCCGTCGTGGACCGGGGAAGGTCTTCTCCTCGTTCCAGGTGAACTCCCACAGCGCCGACTTGGCCTGGTCCCGGAAGAGGTTCGGCGTCAACGTGACGCGTTGGTAGTCGGGAAGCTTCGCAAGGACCTTCTCCAGGTCCAGCATGTGCGCGTGCGGATGGTCGTAGTCGGGCGAGTCGTCGATCCCGATCCGCAGGAGGTGCCGGCCGCCGTCGGGGGTGTAGTCGATCTGACCGCCCTGGACCCGTCGTTCCCAACCGTCCGGTACGAGCAGACTGAAACCGGCCGGATCGACGACCCGTCGCCAACCCTCCGGCACTTCCTGGGAGGTCTGGGGAGTGCTGGAGGCCGCCGCGGAGGCTTCGGGCCCCTGGGCGGCGGGGCTGGGCGGCGGCTGGGAGATCGTCGGCGTCAAGGAGACCGTGACCTGCGGCGCCGCCGACTTCACCGTCTGCGGGGACTTCCGCTCCCCGTTGAAGTAGACGAAACCGGCGATCCCGACGCCGGTACCGACGACCACCGCGAGCGCGATGACGACCAGGGACGTCCGTATGCCCGTGGCGCGCGGACGCTCGGGCGGCGGCGGCAGGGGATGCGGAGCGTACGGAGTGTGCTGAGGGGGCGTGTGATGGATCGGCGTGTGGTGGGGTGGCGTGTGGTGGGGTGGTGTCGGCCCGTTCATGGGCGGCGGCGGCACGGGTTGGGGCTGCCGCTGGGGTTGCGTCACGGTCCGAGTGGGCGACGCAGCGAAGACCGCCGCGGGATCCTGGCCATCCAGAACCGCCTGAAGCATCCCTTCCGTCTCCTGCAACGAAGGCCGGGCCTGCGGGTCCTTCTGCAACAGGGCCATGACCACAGGAGCGAGCGGCCCGGCCTGTTGCGGGTGGACGGGCTCCTCGTCCACCACCGCCTGCATGGTCATCAAGGGCGAGGTCCGCCGGAAGGGGGAGGTGCCCTCCACGGCCGTGTAGAGCGTCGCTCCCAACGACCATAGGTCGGAAGCGGCACCCGGGTCGGCCCCGCGCACCCGCTCGGGCGCCAAATAGTCGAGGGACCCCACGATCTCACCGGTCCTGGTGATCGTGGAATCCCCCTCGATGGCCGCGATGCCGAAGTCGGTTATGCGGGCCCGGCCGTCCGGACCCAGCAGGATGTTCGCGGGCTTCACGTCCCGGTGGAGAACGCCTGCGGCATGGGCGGCGCCCAGCGCCCGCAGCACCTCAAGGCCGATCCGGGCCACCTCGCGCGCCGGCAGACAGCCGGTCGGCCCCTGCGCCGCGGCCGCATCCGCGAGCGAGGGGCCGTTCACGTACTCCATGACGATCCAGGGCCGACCGTCGTGGTCGAGCACGTCGTGCACGGTGACCACACCCGGGTGGCTGATGCGAGCCGCGGCGCGCGCCTCGGTCCGCGTACGCGTGTGCAGTACGGCGCGGTCCGCCTCGGTGGCGTACATCCCCGCCGTCATTTCCTTGATCGCCACCACCCGGTGGAGCACTTCGTCATGGGCGCGCCACACCTGCCCCATTCCGCCACGCCCGATGGCCTCGGCCAGTCGATAGCGCCCCGCCAGCACCAGACCTGCGCCGATGCCCTGAGAGTGCACGGCGTCGCCGCCGTGATGAGCGTTTTCCACGATTCCCCCGCCCGTTCCAGGGGACCAAGGGTACGGAAGACATGGCCGAGAAGGATCAGGTGGGGCCCGACCAACTCGCGCGCTCCGTAGGTTCGTCGCCGATCGTCAACAACTGATGGACGCTCAAAGTCATGCGCCAACAGCCCTGTCGAGCAGCTCAGGGATCAACTGGTCGCGCGATAGCTGTCCGCGGCCTCGCGGTACGCCTCGTTCACCTTGTCCCGCTGATCGTCGGGGCCGATCACCTGCACCACGTGGTAACGACCGTTGAGGATCATGGCCAGATTGCGGACGAAGACGTTGCGACCGTTGGTGTCCTGCCAGGTGTACTGGCCCTCGGCCATGACCCGCTGACCGACTTCGATCCGGCGCTGACCGGTCACATCGGCCCAGGTCGAGTCGCGGAAGGGCTGGAGCTCTCGCTCCTTGTCCTGCTGGTAGACCATCGGATCGTCGCCGCTCGTCTGCACACTGTCGCGGCCCGGGACGATGATGAGGGTGAAGTCGCCGTTACTGAAGCGGACCTGGCCGATGTCGTTCATCGGGCGGCGCTCCCACCCCTCGTTCACCACCACCTGGAAGTCCTCGGGGTCCTTGCGCAGGGCGTAGCCGGCCGGCAGATCACCCGCGGTCGCCGAGGTCTGGGGCTGCTGCGAGCGGGGGCTCTGCGTCGACTTCGGCGGGCTGGAGGCCGTGGTGCGTCCCGGGTCGGGCGTCTGGCCCGAAGGAGCCGGTCGGGTCGGCTGGGGCCCTACGGACCCCTGCGGTGCGGTGCGGTCCTGCTCGTCCGCCTTCGGCATGAAGAACAGGGCGTACGCGACAGCCCCGGCCAGCAGCAACAGTATGAGCGCGAGCAGGGTGCGGCCGAGTGCCCCCGGGCCGCGACGCTGTTCACGCGGCTTCTTGTGACGGTGCCGCCCGTGGACCATCTCGGAGTTCGTGCGGCGCCGTCGGACCAGTTCGCCGCGGCGGCGGATGACCGGAAGCCGGCTGCTGTCCGGCTTGATGGGCGGCGAAGGGACCGGTACGACGTCCACGCCGGCCTCGGGCTCGGGCGCCGAACGCACCAGGGAACGCAGCCAGCCGCGCAGTTCCTCGAAGTCCGGCCGCTCGGTGGGGTCCTGGCGCAGCAGGGACTCGACGACCGGGCGCAGCGGCCCGCACTCCTCGGCGAAGGCCGGTGGCTCGGAGCAGACGAGTTGCACCAGTTCGGCGGCGTTCTCCTCGGGGTAGGGGGCGTGGCCCTGGACGCACCGGTAGAGGAGGGCGCCCAACGCCCAGAGATCGGTCGCCGGGCCGACCGGGGCCGCGAGCTGCCAGTTCTCATGGACGGGGCCGGCCTGTTCGGGAGCCCAGCGCTCGGTCACGGCACCGACGACCGCGATCCTGGCCTGTCGGGCCCGCTCCGCCGCCAGTGGGGTGGCCGGCCCGTGGTGGACGGGGACTTCGGCACCGGCCCGGACCTCTTCCCAGCCCACCGGAGTCGGCTGCGCGACGACCGGAAGGCTCGATTGACGCTGGGCGTCGGCGCGCAGCGCCTCGCTTCCCCCTCCGCCCCGGCTGTCCCAGCCGCCCGCGGCCGAGACGGCCGGGGTGCTCGGGGTGCGGGGTGCGGGCAGTGCGCGGGAGTCGGCGTCGCCGTCCGGGCCTGGGTGCGGAGCCTGATCGCCCTCCGCCTCCTGCTCGTGGCCCGGGGACTGGCTGGGGACCCGGGCCGGCGGCAGTTGACGCACACCGTAGGGGTCGCTGTTGCGATGGGGGTTGTGCCGCGGTTCGAATCCACCGCCTGCGGGGAGCGGCGGCGGACCGTCCTGCCCGGGGAAGGGTGCGTCCTGCCAGGTGCCGGTGAGGCGAACCCGTCCGGGGCGGTCGGGGTCGTCGGTGTCGGCGTCTTCGGCGTAACCGGCGTAACCGCTGTGGTCGGCGTGATCGGTGTCTTCGTCGTGGTGGACGGGTTCCCGGGTGAGGTCACTGGGCTTCCTGGCCCACCAGTCGGGATCGTGGCCCGTCTGTACCGGAGGCCCGCCGAGACGCTGGTCCTCCGAGATGCGTGCCGCTGCCTGCGCACCTGCGCGGTAGGCGGCTATCGCTCCGGCGCGGGCGGCCCGTGCGTCGGGCACGCCGGCCGAGGGGGCCTCGACCGACCGGGAGGCGTAGGGGCGCACCAGGCCGGGGTCGGCAGGTATGCCGTACGGGCTCGGCCGCCCCCCGCGGTCCACATCCGATGAGTCGTCACCGTCGTAGCCGGTGGTGCCGCGATCCGCCGCGCCCACGCCTGGGTTCGGAGCGTGTCCGCCGTACGGATCGACGCCTTCGGTCCCGTGGAACCCGGCGTCATCATCCTCGGCCGCCGCGTACGGCCCTTCGTAGCGCTCGTGTTCCGCGTGCCCGTCGGAGGTGCCGTAGCCGTCGTCGTGAGCCTCGGCGTACGTCTCCGCATTCGTCTCGGCATACGCGCCGTCGTACGCATCGTCATACGCGTTGTCGTACGCATCGGGGTCGAGTGATGAGTCAAGTGCCGCGGGCTCGGGGAACTCCTGGGGAACCGGCGCGTAGCCGCAGAGCGCCTCCTCGGCCGCGCCGGCCGCCAACCCGGTGAGGACGACCCGGCCGTCGTCGCAGACCAGGACCGTGCGAACCGTGATGTTCCGGTGGGTCCAGCCGTGGGCGTGCAGCACCAGCAGTGCGGTCAGCACGTCGGATGCGACCTCAGCGGCCCGGTACGGTCCCAGGGGCCGCTCGGCGAGCAGTGCGGCCAGCGGCCTCGCGGCAACGCGTTCGCTCACTATCCACAGCGAGCCGGCTTCGGCGAAGACGTCGAAGACCTGGTCCAGACGCGGATGATCGGGGATCCGGGCGGCGGCCTGCGCCGCCTCGATGGCGCGCCGCACCGAGGGGTCGGCCGCATCGCGTACGGACCGCCCCGGCGGGACACGTCGGGGAGGGGCGCCCACGACGCCGTCGACGTCGACGACCTCGGCCTCGACGATCTCCGGCAGCGGCACCTGCCGCACCAGGACCTCTTGCCCGCTGTACGTGTCGAACGCCCTGGTCTCCGCCAGTTCGTACTCGTCCGACGGCGGTAGCGGCAGACGGTACCGGTCGGCGAGCACCCTGCCCGCGTACTCGTCCATGTCGCCTCCCCGCAAGCCTGCTGCGCCGTCTTCGACTGTCTTCAACGTGCTTCCGGGAGCCGCAGCCAAACCCCGGTCCCACCAGTTGGTCAATACCCGTCAGTTCCGGTCACTCAACGGCATAGAGCGGCTGCGGACCGTTCGCGCGCTCTCACGATACGTGTACCGCCTCAATCCTTGGGAGCGAATGTGGCGAACGCCGTCTTACGGAGCGTGTCGCACTCCGCCGCGTCCCACGCAGCCGCAGGACAACTGATCATGATCGAGTATCCGCGACGGTCGTCCACCTTGAACCCCCGGTTGAGTATCCGAACCTTCTGCCCCTGCTGGGTGCGCTCGAACTCCCAGTCGGCGACCGTGGGATAGCCCTTGTACTCGACGGTCCTTATGCCCCGGTGCACATATCCGTTGCTCGTTGCGCTGACCGCCGCGACCGCGGCGGTCCAAGCGGCCTGGGCGTTGTCCTTGGGGCTGTCGTTGAAGTCCACCTGGAGCCGCGGGAAGCCGCCGTCCTTGCTGAATATGGCGCCCGAACTCTGCCCGGCCGTACCGGTCCGCTTGAAGCCCTTGGGCATGGCGATGGTGAAGCGGAACTCGTCGTTGGAGACCAGGGCGTAGCCCGCGGGAAGGCCGTTCCCCGGGGGCAGGGACGAAGCGCTGGGCTGGGTGGAGGGCTTGGGGTTGGTGCCCTGTCCAACGCCCGGGCTCTGGTTCGCGCTCTGCGTCGGCTCCTTGCCGGCCTCGCCGGGCTCGCCGCTCGTGCCGGGGTCGCCCGACTTGGACTCCTGACCCGTGGTGGCACCGGCGGACGCGGTCGCCTTCGGCTTGGCCTGCGGACCGTCGTCATCGTTGCCGTCGACGATGGCGAACACCACGGCGGCGATCACTGCGAGCGCCACCACGACCGCCACGATGACCAGGGTGCGGCGCGGCACGACATCGGTGAGCGCGGCACGGCCTGCTGCCCGCTGTACCGGGGGCGTCGCCGGCTTGGGCGGCGGAGTGCTCCCTTCGCCCTGGAGGGAACTGACGCTCGTCTCCGGCTCCTTGGCCACGGCTGCGCCCCGCACGGCGTCCGACGCACCCCTGCGGCGATCCGCCGCGGGAGCCGGCGGAGCGACCGGCGGCGTCGGAAGCGGCGGCGGAACGCTCGGGAGGACCATGGCGCGGGTGGCATCCCGCGGCGGCTCGGGCGTCGGCGGCGGGGCGTACACCACTTTGGTGAGCAGGGCCCGCGCCCCGGCGTCGTCCAGGCGCTGCGCGGGGTCCTTGGCCAGCAGGCCGTAGATGACCTCCTCCAACGGGCCCGCGTTCTTCGGCGGGTCGAGCGGCTCGGTCATCACCGCGGTGAGGGTCGCGATCGCCGAACCCTTGTCATACGGCGGGCAGCCCTCGACGCTCGCGTAGATCAGTCCGCCGAGCGACCACAGGTCGGCAGCGGGCCCCGGTCGATGCCCGCGCGCCCGCTCCGGAGAGATGTACGAGGGGGCTCCGACGAGCATTCCGGTGGAGGTGATCGACGGATCGCCCTCGACCTGGGCGATCCCGAAGTCGGTGAGCACGACCCGGCCGTCTTCGGCGATCAGCACGTTGGACGGCTTCACATCGCGGTGCAGGATGCCCTCGCGATGGGCGGAGCGCAGGACGTCCAGGATCGCCAGTCCCACCTCGGCGGCGCGGTGGGGCGTGAGAGTGCCGTCCTCACGGATCGCTTCGGCGAGGGACTTGCCCTCCACCAACTCCATCACGATCCAGGGCCGGTCGTCCTCGTCGACGACATCGAAGACCGTCACGGCGTTGTTGTTGCGGATGCGGGCGATGGCCTTGGCCTCGCGCAGCGTCCGGGTGATGAGCCGCCGCTTCTCCTCGTCGTCGATGCTGTTGGGGAAGCGAAGTTCCTTCACGGCGACGGTGCGATCGAGGGTCTCGTCGACCGCGCGCCAGACCGTGCCCATTCCGCCGCGCCCCAACACCCCGCCGAGCCGGTACCGTCCGGCCAGCAGTCGACCTTCGGAGTCCTGGCGTCCCGAACCGGAGGCGGCGCCCCGCCCGGAGCCTCGGTGCGATCGGTCGCCCGAGTCCCCGGCGGCCTTGCCGGACGACCGGTCCCGTGCCGTCACCGCATCTCGTGGGGCTTCTTGAGGGGTGTTGCGGGGACCGTCCTGCTCCTGTGGAGACGTCACTTCCGCACCGGGGGAACGGCCTTCGTCGTCCGTTGCGGCGCGGCTCGACGGTTCACCTGGCGCTGCTCCACCGGCGGACGCCGATGCGTGGTCGACGGGCCGCGCCTCATCGGACGCGGTGGCGCCCTTTCCGTCGGAGGCGCCTTCCGCAGGTGTCTCGGCGGCGGACGCTTCGCCACGAGCGGACCGGGATGCGTCGTCGCCCTGCTGCTCGCCCGCCGCAACCGCCGGGGCCTGCCTGCCGGTCGTCTGTCGTGGCACCCGCGTCGAGCCGTCCGAAGCGGACGCTCGTGATGCGCCCTCACCCCCGCTGGGGCGTCCGGACTCGTCCTCCGAGCCCCATCGCGCCGAGGAGGCGCCGGACGCCTCACCTCCGGTTGTGCCGCTGCCCGCTGCGACGGTCGACGGAACATCAGCTTCCGTCTTGGCAACGGCCTTGGCGTCGCCCCGGGCCGCCGAGTCCGTTTCGTGCTCCGAATCGCCCCGCGCACCGGAGGTCTTCGTCCCGAGCTTCACCCCGGCCTCCGCACCGGATCCCCGTCCGGCCCGCTCCTGCGACGCCGCCGCACCGGCCTCCCCCGACGCCGCGTCAGCCCGCTCACCGGCACCAGTACGAGAACGGCCCGCGTCATCCCGCTGAGAGCTGGACGCCTTGGGCTCCTTCGACTTGTCCCGCTGGGGCTCCCGCGACTGTTCCGCCTCCGACATGCGTCCCCTCTGCGATCCATGATCTTCGCCCGCGCCTGCCGCTCCCGCGCGATGCGGTAACACGCCCTGGCAGAGGCTTCATTGTCCCTCACCCCGGGATCGGCTTCTCTCCCGGGTCCGCGGAGCACCGGCGCACAACCCCGAAGCCGGGGGCCACCCACAGTGCCAACGCTCGACATGCGGCTCGCGGTTCACACGGTCACCGCCGCAGGCTCCGCGCGGACCGGGATCGCCAGAACAACAGGATCACAAAGGGGGCGCAATCACAAGGGCACGATGTCGGGTGCGCCCAACCTCGCAGCGTCCGCCGTCAGATCGTCGGGCTGCCGCTGTGATTCGCGTTCCGCTTCGACCCGCTTCTTGTAGTGGGCGACCTCCTTGTCGATCTGCCCCTCGTCCCATCCCAGGACCGGTGCCATCAGCCCGGCGCACTCCCGCGCACTGCGTACGCCCCGGTCGAAGGTCTCTATGGAGATCCGGGTACGGCGGGTGAGCACATCGTCCAGATGCCTCGCCCCTTCGTGGGAGGCGGCGTAGACGACCTCGGCCCTCAGATAGTCGTCGGCTCCCGTGAGCGGCTCACCCAGTGAGGGGTCTTCGGTGACGAGGGCCAACACCTCCTCCGTCAGGGCCCCGTAGCGATTGAGCAGGTGCTCCACGCGAACCACGTGCAGACCGGTGCGCGCGGCCATCCGGGCACGGGCGTTCCACAGGGCCGTGTAGCCCTCGGCGCCGACCAACGGCACGTCCTCCGTGACACAGTCGGCGACCCGCTGGTCGAGGCCGTGCACCGCCGCGTCCACCGCGTCCTTCGCCATCACCCGGTAGGTCGTGTACTTGCCTCCGGCGACCACGACCAGTCCGGGCACGGGATGGGCCACCGTGTGCTCGCGCGAGAGCTTGCTGGTGGCGTCCGACTCCCCGGCGAGCAGCGGCCTCAGCCCGGCGTACACCCCTTGGACGTCATCGCGGGTCAGCGGCACGGCGAGGACCGAATTGACGTGCTCCAGCAGATAGTCGATGTCGGCGCTGGAGGCGGCGGGGTGCGCCTTGTCGAGGTCCCAGTCGGTGTCGGTCGTGCCCACGATCCAGTGCCGTCCCCAGGGGATGACGAACAGCACCGACTTCTCCGTGCGCAGGATCAAACCGGTGGTGGAGTGGATGCGGTCCTTGGGAACAACCAGGTGGATGCCCTTGGACGCCCGCACGTGGAACTGTCCGCGCTCACCGATCAGGGCCTGGGTGTCGTCCGTCCACACCCCGGTGGCGTTGACGATCTGCTTGGCCCGGATCTCGTACTCGCCGCCGGCTTCCACGTCCTGCACGCGGGCACCGACGACCCGCTCCCCCTCACGGAGGAAGCCGACCACGCGCGCCCGGGAGGCCACGTGCGCCCCGTAACCCGCGGCCGTGCGCACCAGGGTCGCCACGAACCGGGCGTCGTCCATCTGGGCGTCGTAGTACTGGAGGGCCCCGACCAGAGCGTCCTTCCGGAGACAGGGGGCGACGCGCAGGGCGTGGCGACGCGAGAGGTGGCGATGGGTCGGCAGACCGCGGCCGTGCCCGGAGGAGACCGACATCGCGTCGTAGAGCGCGACGCCGGAGCCCGCGTAGAGCCGCTCCCAGCCCTTGTGCTGCAAGGGGTAGAGGAAGGGCACCGGCTTGACCAGATGGGGTGCGAGCCGCTCAAGGAGCAGACCCCGCTCCTTGAGGGCCTCGCGGACGAGGGCGAAGTCCAGCATCTCCAGATAGCGCAGTCCGCCATGGATGAGCTTGCTGGAGCGGCTCGATGTGCCGGACGCCCAGTCACGGGCTTCGACGAGTCCGGTGGCGAGCCCTCTCGTCACCGCGTCCAGTGCGGTGCCGGCTCCGACCACTCCGGCGCCGACCACCAGCACGTCCAGTTCCCGCTCGGCCATGCTGGCGAGCGCCTGGACGCGCTCCTCGGGTCCCAGTCTCGCTGTCTTCACTGCGATGCCTCCCGTCGCCCCCGCGTACCCCTGCCGGGGTCCGTGGCCCCGCTGTCGAACCCCGCTCGGACCGTCTGCCCACGGACCCGCGGTCCATGGGTCTGACCGGGCCGGGCACGAGCCCGTGCGGCCGGGCGTCCGGTGCCCGGACCGGCCGGACCCTTCGACCGGGACCGGCAGGAACCCCGATGGCCGGGGCCCGCACGGGACCCGTGGTCCATGGGCCCATGAACGCCGACCGACAGGACACGCGTCCCGGCGATCACGCTCACACCATCGATTCTGTCCGCACTCTCCGACTTCAGCCACCGCCTGTGGATAACACTCGCCCACCCATGAGCCCGCAATGCGGCATATCGGTCATATTTACGCCTAGTCTGACATTGCGCACCGCCCGTTTCGCCCACAGGGCTTGCGCCAACGCTCCCCTCCGGCTATGGGAAGGACGGCCAACACCATGCCCGCAGATCTCGCCGTCATCGGACTCGGACACCACGGCCTACCCCTCGCCCAGGCCGCCGTCGCGGCCGGGATCGAAACCATCGGCTACGACCCCGACCCCAGGCACCTCACCGAACCCGCGGCGGGCCGCACCCCCGCCGACATCCGCAAGATGTTCTCGGGCGGCTTCAGAACCGTCACCGACCCGGCCGAACTCGGCCGCGTACGTACCGTCGCGATCTGCGTGCCCACCCCACCGGACGGACAGGGCAACCTCGACCTCAGCGCCCTCGGCGACGCGGCGCGCGCTCTCGCCTCCCGGCTCCGCCCCCACACCACGGTGCTGCTGGAATCCGCCGTCCAACCCGGTACCACCGAAACCTTCCTCCGCCCCCTCCTGGAGGCGGGCTCGGGCCTGCGGGCAGGACGGGACTTCCACCTCGCCTACTCCCCCGGCCGGACCGACCCCGGCAGCCGGACCCACGACTACACCAACACCCCCAAGGTCATCGGCGGCCTCACCCCCGCCTGCACCGAGTCCGCCGCCGCCTTCTACGGCCGGCTCACGGACAAGGTCGTCCGCGCCCGCGGACCGCGCGAGGCCGAGACCGTCCAGGTCCTGGAAACCAACTTCCGGCACGTCAACATCGCCCTCGTCAACGAGATGGCCGTCCTCTGCCACGACCTCGGCGTCGACCTCTGGGACGTCATCCGCTGCGCCGAGACGAAGCCCTACGGCTTCCTCGCCTTCCGCCCCGGCCCGGGTGTCGGCGGTCACGGCGTCCCCCTGGACCCAGGACCCCTGCCGCACGCCGGTCGACCGCTCCGGATGGTCGGCCTCGCCCGGGAGATCAACACCCGGATGCCGCAGTACGTCAGCCAGCGCTGCGCGACCCTCCTCAACGAGTACGGAAAGTCCGCCCGCGGAGCCAGGATCCTGCTGCTCGGCGTGACCTACAAACCCGATCTGGGCGACCTCCGGGGCTCCCCCGCCCCCGAGATCGCCCGCCGGCTGATGGATCTGGGCGCCTCCGTCAGCTACCACGACCCCTATGTCCAGGACTGGCGGGTGGGGGATCGTCCCGTACCGCGCGCCGACTCGCTGTACGAGGCCGCGGCAGGGGCGGACCTGACCGTACTGCTCCAACAACACCGGACCTACGACCTGCAAGGACTCTCGGTCAAGGCCCAACTGCTCCTCGACACCCGAGGAGCCACTCCGGTGGGCGCGGCGCACCGGCTCTGACCCCCGGAGTGACCGCCGGCATTCCTGTGCGACCTCCCGGCTCCGCGGGCAGCCGCTCACGCCGAAGGGCCCGACACCCCGATGAAGGGGTGCCGGGCCCTGGACGACCGGACCGACGTCCACCGCTCAAGGGCTGGCGGTGGTGACAACGCCGATGGACATGCGTCAGCGACGGTGCTGGGAGTCCGCCACCGTCACCTCGACGCGCTGGAACTCCTTGAGCTCGCTGTAGCCCGTGGTCGCCATGGCGCGGCGGAGCGCACCGAAGAAGTTCATCGAGCCGTCGGGGGTGTGCGAGGGCCCGGTGAGGACCTCCTCCGTGGTGCCCACGATGCCCAGGTCCACCAGCTTGCCGCGCGGCACGTCCTCGTGGACGGCCTCCATGCCCCAGTGGCGGCCCTTGCCAGGGGCGTCCGTGGCACGGGCCAGCGGGGAGCCGATCATCACCGAGTCCGCGCCACAGGCGATGGCCTTCGGGAGGTCGCCGGACCAGCCCACTCCGCCGTCGGCGATGACGTGTACGTAGCGACCGCCGGACTCGTCCATGTAGTCACGGCGGGCCGCCGCGACGTCAGCGACGGCCGTCGCCATCGGCACCTGGATGCCCAGCACGTTGCGCGTGGTGTGCGCGGCCCCACCGCCGAAGCCCACCAGCACACCGGCGGCGCCGGTGCGCATCAGGTGCAGGGCCGCGGTGTAGGTGGCACAGCCACCGACAATGACCGGTACGTCCAGTTCGTAGATGAACTGCTTGAGGTTGAGCGGCTCGGCCGCGCCCGAGACGTGCTCGGCGGAGACCGTGGTGCCACGGATGACGAAGATGTCCACACCCGCGTCGACGACGGCCTTGGAGAACTGCGCAGTCCGCTGCGGGGAGAGCGCCGCGGCCGTCACCACGCCCGAGTCGCGGACCTCCTTGATGCGCTGCCCGATCAGCTCTTCCCTGATCGGCGCCTCGTAGATCTCCTGGAGACGGCGGGTCGCGGTCTCGACCGGCAGCTCCGCGATCTCGTCGAGGAGCGACTGCGGGTCCTCGTAGCGCGTCCAGAGGCCCTCAAGGTTCAGCACGCCGAGGCCCCCCATCTCACCGATGCGGATCGCCGTGCTCGGGGAGACCACCGAGTCCATGGGAGCGGCGAGGAAGGGCAGCTCGAAGCGGTAGGCGTCGATCTGCCAGGCGATCGAGACCTCCTTCGGGTCGCGCGTGCGCCGGCTCGGTACGACGGCGATGTCATCGAATGCGTACGCCCTACGACCGCGCTTGCCGCGCCCGATCTCGATCTCAGTCACCTTGTGTGGCCTTTCCCTCTACGTCTGCGCCTACCAGTATCCCCGACGCACACCACAGGGGCGGTTCCGGAGGTCGCAGACCTCCGGCGGATCTCCGCCAGCGGTCCCGACCGGGAAACGCCCCTGTGCTGCCTACGAGGTTCTGCCGGCCTACTTCTTGCTGTAGTTCGGCGCTTCTACCGTCATCTGGATGTCGTGCGGGTGGCTCTCCTTGAGCCCCGCCGACGTGATGCGGACAAAACGGCCATTGTTCTGGAGCTCGGGCACCGTCTGTCCGCCGACGTAGAACATCGACTGGCGCAGCCCGCCCACCAGTTGGTGGACGACGGCCGAGAGGGGACCGCGGTAGGGCACCTGGCCCTCGATGCCCTCGGGAACCAGCTTCTCGTCGGAGGCGACGCCCTCCTGGAAGTAGCGGTCCTTGGAGAAGGAACGCTGCTCACCGCGGGACTGCATCGCACCGAGCGAGCCCATGCCGCGGTAGGACTTGAACTGCTTGCCGTTGATGAACATCAGCTCGCCGGGCGACTCCTCGCAGCCGGCGAGGAGCGAGCCGAGCATCACCGTGTCCGCGCCGGCCACCAGGGCCTTGGCGATGTCACCCGAGTACTGGAGGCCGCCGTCGCCGATCACCGGCACACCGGCTTCCTTGGCGGCGAGCGAAGCTTCGTAGATCGCCGTGACCTGGGGAACTCCGATGCCGGCCACGACGCGCGTGGTACAGATCGAGCCCGGTCCGACACCGACCTTGATGCCGTCCACGCCGGCGTCGATCAGGGCCTGGGCACCGTCACGCGTGGCGATGTTGCCGCCGATGACGTCCACGCCCGCGGCATTCGACTTGATCTTGGCGACCATGTCGCCGACCAGACGGGAGTGACCGTGGGCGGTGTCGACGACGATGAAGTCGACACCCGCCTCGATCAGGGCCTGGGCGCGCTCATAGGCGTCGCCGGCGACTCCGACAGCCGCACCCACGAGCAGCCGGCCTTCCTTGTCCTTGGCCGCCATCGGGTACTTCTCGGCCTTGACGAAGTCCTTGACCGTGATCAGGCCCTTGAGGATCCCGACCTCGTCGACCAGGGGCAGCTTCTCGATCTTGTGGCGGCGCAGCAGTTCCATCGCGTCGACACCGGAGATGCCCACCTTGCCGGTGACCAGCGGCATCGGCGTCATGACCTCGCGCACCTGACGTGTGCGGTCCGACTCGAAGGCCATGTCCCGGTTGGTGACGATGCCGAGCAGCTTGCCGCCGCGGTCCGTCACCGGAACGCCGCTGATGCGGAACTTCGCACAGAGGCGGTCGGCGTCCGCGAGCGTGGCGTCCGGGAGCACGGTGATCGGATCGGTGACCATGCCCGACTCGGAGCGCTTCACCAGATCGACCTGATTGGCCTGGTCGGCGATGGAGAGATTGCGGTGGAGGACACCTGCGCCGCCCTGCCGTGCCATGGCGATCGCCATGCGGGACTCAGTGACCTTGTCCATCGCCGCGGAGAGCAGCGGGATGTTCACCCGCACGTTCTTCGAGAGATACGAGGCGGTGTCGATCTGGTCCGGGGCCATGTCGGAAGAGCCCGGCAGCAGCAGTACATCGTCGTAGGTCAGCCCGAGTGTCGCGAATTTCTCGGGCACTCCGTCGACGTTGGTCATGACACCTTCCCCAAATGGCCTTGATCGGTGCGGATGTCCATGCTAACGGCCTGAAACGCCGTCCCATTCCACGATCAAGATCCGTCAGCGGCTTTGTGTGTTCGTACGTACGAACGATCTGGTGCGAAGTCATACGCAAAGAGGGCGGTGACCGCTCATTCCGGGGCCCTACCGGGGGTTCGGGTGGCGCTGATCACGTTGGCGCTGGAGAAATCCGGAGAAAGAACGCCGGAGGGAACGCGGGAGAGAACGCAGGAGAGAAAACTCTGCCCCGGACGTGCGTCCGGGGCAGAGATTGCGCTGAACTCTCGGGCCAGGCCACCCGCCCTCGTCGAACCCTGCTCGGCATCGAACCCGGGCGATCACCAGGCGGGTACGGGACCTACTGTTCCGCCAGCGCCCGCAGCCGACTGAGTGCCCGGTGCTGGGCGACCCGCACCGCGCCGGGGGACATCCCGAGCATCTGTCCCGTCTCCTCGGCGGTCAGACCGACGGCGACCCTGAGCACCACCAGCTCCCGCTGGTTCTCCGGCAGGCTGGCGAGGAGTCTCTTCGCCCACTCCGCGTCATCGCTGAGCAGGGCCCGCTCCTCTGGCCCCAAAGAATCGTCGGGGCGCTCGGGCATCTCATCGGAGGGAACCGCCGTTGATCCCGGATGTCGCATCGCCGCCCGCTGAAGGTCGGCGACCTTGTGCGAGGCGATGGCGAAGACGAACGCCTCGAAGGGCTTTCCGGTATCTCGATAACGCGGTAGGGCCATCAACACCGCCACGCAGACCTCCTGAGCGAGGTCCTCCACGAAGTGGCGCGCATCACCGGGCAACCGGTTGAGCCGGGTGCGGCAGTAGCGCAACGCGAGCGGATGGACATGTGCGAGTAGATCGTGCGTGGCTTGCTCGTCTCCGTCGACAGCACGGTGAACGAGCGCGCCGATCACCGTGGTCTGGTCGTCACGCATCGGTCCATGGTGCCTTGGTGGCCGCTGATCCGTCGCACCGCGTCCCATGTTGTGCACCGAAGCGTTATGAGTAGGTGCGCCGGAACTCATTGCCTGCGCCCTCCCCTTCCGCTCGCTGGACTCGTCCCCGAGGAACTCCACCCCTCAAGAATGCGGCATCGCGAGGGAAACGGGCGCCCGTGCGGGCCGTTTCCCCGCCCGCCGTGCGGCGAGCGGGGTCGATCGCACCCCCCGGGCGGCCCCTGACCAGGGTCTACGGAGTGCCCTCAAAGGAACGTCGTCCGCCCGAAGTGCGGGTCCGGCGGGGCCTGGCGCTCCCCCTCGGCCTTCCGCCGGAGAGGTTCCCCCTGCATCGCAAGGCGGAGGGAGAGGCCCAAGCGATGGGGGGCACCTCCCGTACCCGCCGGGCACAGGGGGTCATGGGCGACCGACGACAACGCCGCTCGGGGACGCCTCCCGTGCCGCCGGGCCCGGGGGGAGTGCGCGCCAGGGCACGACAGGCAGACGGGAGTGTGACGACCCGACCTAGCGGACCAGGCCCCAGCGGAATCCGAGAGCCACCGCGTGCGCCCGGTCCGAGGCTCCCAGCTTCTTGAACAGCCGGCGTGCGTGGGTCTTCACCGTGTCCTCGGAGAGGAACAGCTCACGGCCGATCTCCGCATTGGACCGGCCGTGGCTCATGCCCTCAAGGACCTGGATCTCCCGCGCGGTGAGCGTGGGTGCGGCACCCATCTCGGCCGAGCGCAGCCGCCGGGGGGCGAGCCGCCAGGTCGGGTCGGCGAGCGCTTGGGTGACCGTGGCCCGCAGTTCGGCGCGCGATGCGTCCTTGTGCAGATAGCCACGGGCTCCGGCGGCGACCGCGAGCGCGACCCCGTCGAGGTCCTCGGCGACCGTGAGCATGATGATCCGGGCGCCGGGATCGGCCGACAGCAGACGGCGCACGGTCTCCACACCGCCCAGACCGGGCATCCGTACGTCCATCAGAATCAGGTCCGAGCGGTCCGCGCCCCAGCGGCGGAGGACTTCCTCGCCGTTGGCCGCGGTCGTCACACGCTCGACGCCGGGCACGGTGGCAACCGCGCGGCGGAGCGCCTCTCGGGCAAGCGGGGAGTCGTCGCAGACGAGGACGGATGTCATGGCCGCCCTCCGCAGCTGATGCGCGTCACCTTGTGCCTCCAGGCTGGGTACGTTTCGTCACCTGTGCGGTTGAACGCACTCGGACATGTGCCCGAGCACCTATTCCTTCAACCGCCTCAGCCCTACCAACGACGGTCACTCGAAAGAGTTACGGGTTGGACAGCCCTCTTCGGCACTCTATGTGAGGGCCCGCACACAGGCGCGCCCGAACCGCGGGAACGGTTCTTCATTCAAGCGTTATGCCCCATTTAGCGGCTTTTCTTCACTTTAGATGCTCTATGTGGCTAGTTTCGTAATGAGTCATATTTACATCTACTTAGATAGTAGATGTACGGTCGTGGGGCATGGTGCGGTGTCGGATACGACTCGTATCCCCCACTCGTGCGCCAACCGACCGACAACTCAGCACGGTTTCAAGGGGCAAGCGCTATGGCAGATTTCTCCCGCCTTCCCGGACCCAACGCCGACCTGTGGGACTGGCAGCTCCTAGCGGCCTGCCGCGGGGTGGACAGTTCACTGTTCTTCCACCCCGAAGGCGAACGGGGCGCGGCGCGAAGTGCGCGCGAGAACTCGGCGAAAGAGGTGTGCATGAGATGCCCGGTCCGCGCGGAGTGCGCGGCACACGCGCTCGCCGTACGGGAGCCGTACGGCGTCTGGGGCGGGCTGACCGAGGACGAACGCGAGGAACTGATGGGTCGCGCGCGCCATCGCCTGGTTCCGTCGACCGGTGCTTCCCACAGCGCGGACACCACGGGAAGCACCACCGGAGCGACGGCGGGGGCAGGGCGGGGCTGACACCCGCTCCAGATCTCGCAGAAACGTTTCTTCGCCGATCCCGCCGATCCCGCCGATCCCGCCGATCCCGCTACGGATCTCTCCATCGGAGATCCTCCGGGGTCTGCGCACGGCCGACCGACGGACCGGCCGGGCAGGGCCGTGGTGCGCTCACGGACACCGCGAACGGCCGCGCCGAAGCTACGGATACGGATACGGATACGGAGCAGCGGACCGACCCGGCCGAGCCGGACCGAGCCGCCCCGTCAGCAGGAGGCAACGAGCGACAACTGGTCCAGGGTGGCCGCCACCGCCGGCACCTGTGCCAGGTCGGGGAGGGTGAGCGCGACGATCTCACGGGCGACGGGCGGGTCGAGCGTGATGGTGCGCGTGCCCTTGAGCCGCACTGTCTCCAAAGCGAGCTCCGGGAGTACCGCAACACCCAAACCGGCCTTGACCAGGCCGATCACTGCGGGTGAGTCATCGGTCGCGAAGTCGATGCGGGGGGTGAATCCGGCCGCGTCACAGACCTCGACCAGCTGCCGCCGACACCGAGGGCAGCCCGCGATCCAGGGCTCGTCCGCGAGATCGGCGATGGTGACCGTGCCGGCGTCCGCCAGGCGGTGCCCTTCCGGCACCAGCCCGACCAGGCGGTCCGTGAGGAGGGGCCGAACGACCAGATCGTCCCATTCGGCCGAATCGCCGGAACTTTCACCGCCGGCCCCGTCCGCCCCCTTCCCGTAACGGAAGGCGAGGGCGACATCACAGTCGCCGTCGCGGAGCATTTCGACCGAACGCGGCGGCTCGGCGTCGACCAACGAGACCCGGGTGCCGGGGTGCGCGGCGCGCAGTGCGGCGAGCGCAGCGGGGACGAGGGTGGAACTGCCGCTGGGGAACGAGACCAGCCGAACCCGGCCCGCCCGCAGCCCCGCGATGGCGGCGACCTCCTCCTCGGCGGCCGTGAGGCCCGCCAGGATGCCGGACGCATGGCGCACCAGCGCCTCCCCGGCCTGGGTCAACCGCATCTCACGCCCCGTACGGATCAACAAGGGGGTGCCCGCGGAGGTCTCCAGCGCCTTCATCTGCTGACTGACTGCCGGCTGGGTGCAGCCCAGGGTGCGGGCCGCGGCGGAGAAGGAGCCGGTCGTGGCCACCGCGCGCAGCACTCGAAGGTGTCGGGCCTCGATCATTTCTTCAATATAAGTGACACTTGGACGTAACGGCAATTATCGCCTGTTTCATTTGAGATTGCAGCGATTAGCGTATGGGCCATGAAGCTGCTGACCGTGAATGTGGGCAAACCCTTGGCCGTCGACTACACCGCCACTCCGGGGGGCCACACCGGGATCGACAAGCGCCCCGTCGAGGGCGCGGGCGCGGTACGCGTGGCAGAGCCGGGGCCACGAGGCGTGGGAGGCAGTGGGGTGGCGGGGGACACCGTCTGCGATCTGCGTCATCACGGCGGCAGCGACCAGGCGGTGTACGCGTTCGCCCGTGAGGATCTGGACTTCTGGGAGGCGGAGTTGGGGCGTCCCCTCGCCAACGGCTCCTTCGGGGAGAACCTCACGACGACCGGTCTCGATGTGAACGGTGCACTGATCGGCGAGCGCTGGCGGATCGGCGGTCAGTTGGTCCTTGAGGTGACCCACGGCCGGGTGCCGTGCCGGACGTTCGCGTCCTGGCTGGACGAGAAGGGCTGGGTCAGGCGCTTCACACAGCAGGCCGCGCCCGGTGCCTATCTGCGGGTGATCGAACCCGGGGAGATCCGGGCCGGCGATGCGATCGAGATCGTCCACCGCCCCGACCACGACGTGACGGTCACTATGGCGTTCCGTGCCGGGACCACCGAGCGGGCGCTGCTGCCGAAGGTCTTGGCCGCGGGCGATGCGCTCCACCTGGGCCTGCTCACCACGGCGCGGGAGTACATGGAGAAGAGGGGCATCGCCTGAGACCTGCGCCTGAGACCCGCGTCAGGGACACGCGCCCGGAGTCGGGCCCGGAGCACGAACGGCCCGGCTGTCGACCGCGGGTGACCGTGGGGGAGATCCCCGAGGGGACGGCGGCGCCGCTCTCCGGGATGACTGGGGGCTGCCCCCGATGCCCGCAGCGGTCGGTGATCGGAACGCTACTGCCATGCCTCGGCTCAAGCGCGTCCTCATCGTCACCGTCACGGTCGTCGCCGTGCTCGCGACCGTTCTCGGAGCCGCCGCGACCTGGCTCTACGCGGGCGCCGACGTCTCCACGGCGGGTACCCGCTTCAGCCGCGCGCTCGTCATACCCCCGCTGGCCGAACCGACCGTAGCGGCGGACGGCACCAAGGTCTTTGACCTGACCATGCAGTCCGGTCGGAAGGAGTTCGCCGCCGGCAAGAAGAGCACGACCTGGGGCTTCAACGGCGCCCATCTGGGACCCACCCTGCGCGCCCAGCGCGGCGACAAGGTGAAGGTCCGCATCAAGAACACCCTGGACGAGCGGTCAACCGTCCATTGGCACGGGATGCACCTGCCAGCGCGGATGGACGGAGGCCCGCACCAGATGGTGGCCCCCGGCGCCACCTGGACTCCGGAGTGGACGGTGGACCAGCCGGCGGCTTCCCTCTGGTACCACCCGCACCCCCACGGCAAGACCGCGCAGCACGTACAGCGCGGTCTCGCCGGGATGTTCCTGCTCGATGACGATGTCTCAGCCCCCCTCGCCCTGCCGAAGACCTATGGGGTGGACGACCTCCCGGTGATGGTGCAGGACGTGACCCTCGACGGCGGGAAACTCGACTTCGACCGCCGACTCCTTCGCAACACGGGGTTCCTGGGTGAGCGGACGATGGTCAACGGCACCCTCGATCCCTATCGAAGGGTGAGCGACGAACTGATCCGGCTGAGGCTGCTGAATGCCTCCACCGCACGGATCTACGACTTCGGATTCTCCGACGACCGCCCGTTCTCGATGATCGCGACCGACGGCGGACTACGGGAAGAGCCCTTGAGGCTCGATCGCCTCAAGCTGTCACCCGGCGAACGCGCGGAGATAGTCGTACGCATGGAACCGGGCGAGCGCGCAGTGCTCCGGAGTTTCCCGCACGAGGGGTACGGAAGCAGTTGGCAGCGGCGGTTCGCCGGTGGCGACGACACGTTCGACATTCTGGAACTGCGGGCCGACAAGACCCTTCGGCCGTCGCCCGAACTGCCGTCCGCATTGGCCGAGCCGGAAGTGCCCGATGGCTCGGACTCGGTGCGGGAGCGGTACTTCGGTCTGGTGACCAGCAGCATCAACGGTCGCGAGATGAAGATGGACCGGATCGATCTGACCGTCACCCGGGGCACGGCCGAGACCTGGACCGTCCGCAATGAGCACGGCACCCCGCACAACTTTCATGTCCACGACGTGCAGTTCCGCATACTGGAGATCGACGGTCGACAGCCGCCGCCGGAGTTGCGGGGCGCAAAGGACACCGTCTATGTCCCGCCCAACACCACCGTGAAGCTGGCGATGCGGTTCGACGGCCCGGCCGACCCCAACACGCCGTACATGTACCACTGTCATCTGCTCTACCACGAAGACTTGGGAATGATGGGTCAGTTCGTGGTCGTCGAGAAGGGACAGAAAGCCGGGACCGTGGGTGCACCGGACTCCCACACGGGGCACTAACGTGCCGCATATGACGACTGCACTGATCACGGGAGCCACCGCGGGCATCGGCGCCGCCTTTGCCCGGCGGCTCGCCGCCGATGGACACAATCTGGTGCTGGTGGCCCGCGACACGAAGCGGTTGCAGGAGCAGGCCACGGAACTGCACGACCGCCACGGCATCGAAGCCGAGGTGTTGACCGCCGACCTCTCCGAGGAATCGGGCATCTCCGCGGTGGAGAAGCGGCTCGGTCACCCGAAGAGTCCGGTGGACCTGCTGGTCAACAATGCCGGCTTCGGAAACAAGGGGCACTTCCTCCAGGTCTCCATGGCGGACGAGTTGACGATGCTCAAGGTGCACTGCGAGGCGGTGCTGCGGCTCACCTCGGCCGCCGCCGAGCCGATGCGGGAACGCGGTCGGGGCGGGGTGGTCAACGTGGCGTCGGTCGCCGCCTTCGTACCCCGGGGGACCTACGGCGCTTCCAAAGCGTGGGTGGTGCAGTTCACCCAGGGAGCCGCCCGGGACCTCGCCGGGTCCGGGGTGCGGTTGATGGCGCTGTGCCCGGGTTTCGTACGGACCGAGTTCCACCAGCGGGCGGGGATGGGGACGGACAACATCCCGGGCTGGATGTGGCTGGACGCGGACAAGTTGGTGGAAGCGGCCCTGGCGGACCTGGCGCGGGGCAAGACCGTCTCGGTCCCCGACCCGCGGTACAAGGCGCTGATGGGACTCGTGAAGTTGGCGCCGCGCAGCGTGCTCGGGGGGCTCACGAACAAGACCGGACGCAAGTACGGACCGCAGTAGGGAAACGGCTCGCACCAGCCGTCCACCCCGACCGTCCCCAGGGAGTCCGGTTCCACCATGCACGCGCACCACACCGGCGACGATCGCCCCCGGGTCCTGCTGGCCATGGGACCGGGAGTCGCCGAACGGCTCCTGACCCGGCGCCACCGGGAACGGCTCACCGCCATCGCCCGCACCGACCCCACGCTCATCGCCCACGATCTGACCGATCCGTCCCCCGCCGTGGTGACCGCGCTCGCCTCGGCCGATGCCCTCCTGACCTGCTGGGGCGCTCCCCCGCTCACCGCCAGCGCGCTGGTAGGTGCACCACGGCTGCGGGCGGTCGTCCATGCGGCGGGTTCCGTGAAGCACCACATCACCGACGCCTGCTGGGAGCGCGGAATCACCGTGTCGTCCGCCGCGGGCGTCAATGCACTGCCCGTCGCCGAGTACACCCTCGCGGCGATCCTCTTCGCCGGAAAGGGAGTCCTCGCATCCGCCCGGCGGTACGCACGGTCGCGCTCGACCGGCGACCAGCTCGACGCCTTCGCCGACGTGGGGAACTACGGCCGTACGGTGGGGATCGTCGGGGCGTCCCGCATCGGCCGCCGGGTGATCGAACTGCTCCGCCCGTTCGACTTGCGCGTCCTGCTGTACGACCCCTACTGCACCGCAGACGATGCCGAGGCCCTCGGTGTGGTCCGGGTCGACCTCGACGAGCTGTGCCGTGCCAGCGACATCGTTTCCGTACACGCCCCCGAGGTGCCGCAGACCCGTCGGATGATCGACGGAAGGCGCCTGGCCCTGATGCCGGACGGGGCGACCTTGATCAACACTTCCCGTGGGTCCCTCGTCGACGAACGGGCGCTCATCGACGAGTTGTCCGTGGGGCGGCTGCACGCGGTCCTCGACGTGACCGAGAGCGAGCCGCCGCCCGCGGATTCGCCCCTCTACGACCTGCCGAACGTCCTGCTCACCCCGCACCTGGCCGGATCGCTCGGCAATGAGCTGCACCGCATGGCGGATTTCGCCCTGGACGAGTTGGAACGCCTCGGCCGGGGGCTACCGTTCGCGGGGTCCGTACCGATCGGGACGCTCGACCACTCCGCGTGACGGCTGCCGCGCACGGCGTTCGCGGGTGACCGATCCGGGGCGGGGCTGTCACATGCGCCCCGGCGGATTCGTCATACCAACGGAACGGACGGCGGAGCAGGAGCGGATGCATGGATGACTTTCTGACGGAACGCTTCACTGCGGACCGACCGCGGCTGAAGGCGGTCGCCTATCGAATGCTCGGCTCGCTCAGCGAAGCCGATGACGCGGTTCAGGAAGCGTGGCTGAAGCTGCACCGCACCGAAGCGGCCGGGGTCGAGAACCTCAGTGGCTGGTTGACCACCGTCGTGGGACGGGTCTGCCTCGACATGCTGCGCTCGCGCACCGCACGCCGTGAGGACTCCATCGACGTCCGCGTACCCGACCCGGTCGTCCAGCACGAAGATGCGAGCAACCCGGAGCACGAGGCGCTGATGGCGGACTCGGTGGGACTGGCCCTGCTGGTGGTGTTGGAGACCCTGGGCCCTGCCGAGCGGCTCGCCTTCGTGCTCCACGACATGTTCGGTATGCCGTTCGACGAGATCTCCCCGATCGTGGACCGGTCGCCTGCGGCCACCCGGCAACTCGCCAGCCGGGCCCGGCGCAGGGTGCGCGGCACCACCGCGATACCCGACGACCTGCCCCGCCAGCGCGCCGTGCTCGAAGCGTTCCTCGCCGCCTCACGCGGTGGTGACTTCGATGCGCTGGTGGCCCTGCTCGATCCGGACGTGGTACTGCGGGCGGATGTCGGCAGCGCACCGATGATGGCCTCGAAGGAGGTGCGCGGAGCGCGGAAGGTGGCGGATCAGGCGATGCTGTTCCGGCAGTACGCGCAGTACGCGCATCCGGTGCTGGTCAACGGCGGTGCGGGAGTGCTCACCGCACCCGGTGGACAGCCGCTGTCGGTGATGGGGTTGACCATCACGGGCGGAAAGATCGTGGCGATCCACATCCTCGCCGATCCGGAGCGGCTCGGCGGGCTGGAACTGACGCTGCCCGGGTTCCCGGGGCAGTGAACGCGCGAGCCGGGCCCGGTGCTTCCGCGACGGAAGCACCGGACCCGGCTCGGTACTGCGCTCACCACCACCGTACGAGCGGCGCGGCGGCCGGTGGGCCGCTACGCCGACGTACGAGGGGTGCGTGCGTCAGTGGGAGTGACCGTGACCACCGTGGCCGGCGTCGGCCTCTTCCTCGGCCGGCTTCTCGACGACCAGGGTCTCGGTCGTGAGCAGCAGGGAGGCGATGGAGGCGGCGTTCTCCAGGGCGGAGCGGGTGACCTTGACCGGGTCGATGACGCCGGCCTTCACCAGGTCGCCGTACTCGCCGGTCGCGGCGTTGAAGCCCTGGCCCTTGTCGAGCTCGGCGACCTTGGAGGTGATGACGTAGCCCTCAAGGCCGGCGTTCTCGGCGATCCAGCGCAGCGGCTCGACGGCGGCGCGGCGGACGACCGCGACACCGGTGGCCTCGTCGCCTTCCTTGCCGAGGTTGTCGGCGAGGACCTTGACCGCGTGAACGAGCGCGGAGCCACCACCGGAGACGATGCCCTCCTCGACCGCGGCGCGGGTCGCGGAGATGGCGTCCTCCAGACGGTGCTTCTTCTCCTTGAGCTCCACCTCGGTGGCGGCACCGACGCGGATCACGCACACGCCGCCGGCCAGCTTCGCGAGGCGCTCCTGGAGCTTCTCGCGGTCCCAGTCAGAGTCCGTGGAGGCGATCTCGGCCTTGATCTGGTTGACGCGACCGGCGATGTCGTCGCTGCCACCGGCACCGTCGACGATGGTCGTGTCGTCCTTGCTGACCGTGACGCGACGGGCCGTGCCCAGCATGTCCAGACCGGCCTGGTCGAGCTTGAGGCCGACCTCTTCGGAGATGACGGTGGCACCGGTGAGGGTGGCCATGTCCTGGAGCATCGCCTTGCGACGGTCGCCGAAGCCCGGGGCCTTGACGGCCACGGCGTTGAAACGACCGCGGATCTTGTTGACGATCAGGGTGGAGAGGGCTTCGCCGTCGACGTCCTCGGCGATGACCAGCAGGGGCTTGGAGCCACCCTCCTGGATGACCTTCTCCAGCAGGGGAAGCAGATCCTGGATGGACGAGATCTTGCCCTGGTTGATCAGGATGTACGGGTCCTCAAGGACGGCCTCCATACGCTCCTGGTCGGTGACCATGTACGGGGAGAGGTAGCCCTTGTCGAAGGCCATGCCCTCGGTGAAGTCGAGCTCCAGACCGAAGGTGTTGGACTCCTCGACGGTGATGACACCGTCCTTGCCCACCTTGTCCATCGCCTCGCCGATCAGCTCACCGACCTGCTGGTCCTGAGCGGAGAGGGCGGCGACGGCTGCGATGTCGGCCTTGTCCTCGATCGGACGGGCGCTGCGCAGGAGCTCATCGGACACGGCCTTGACGGCGGCGTCGATGCCCTTCTTCAGGGAGGCGGGGGAGGCGCCGGCGGCGACGTTGCGCAGGCCCTCGCGGACCAGCGCCTGCGCGAGCACGGTGGCGGTGGTGGTGCCGTCACCCGCGATGTCGTTGGTCTTGGTCGCCACCTCCTTCACCAGCTGGGCGCCGAGGTTCTCGTACGGGTCGTCGAGCTCGACCTCACGGGCGATCGTGACACCGTCGTTGGTGATGGTGGGGGCGCCGAACTTCTTGTCGATGACGACGTTGCGGCCACGGGGGCCGATCGTCACCTTGACCGTGTCGGCAAGCTTGTTGACGCCGCGCTCGAGGGCGCGACGGGCGTCCTCGTCGAACTTCAGGATCTTCGCCATGGGAGCGTTTCTGTCCTCTTCTGAGACGAACTGCGCCCCTAGCGCCCGGATATGGATGTCAGCGGGGGCCAGGGGCGCAGCTCAATAACAAACGGGGTATGAAGTGTTCCGGGCGCGACCCGGAAACCCGTCCTACTTCTCGACGATGGCGAGCACGTCGCGGGCCGAGAGGACGAGGTACTCCTCGCCGTTGTACTTCACCTCGGTGCCGCCGTACTTGCTGTAGAGCACGACATCGCCGGTGTTGACGTCGAGCGGAAGACGCTCGCCGTTCTCGAAGCGACCCGGGCCGACCGCAAGGACGACGCCCTCCTGGGGCTTCTCCTTCGCGGTGTCCGGGATGACCAGGCCAGAGGCCGTGGTCTGCTCGGCGTCGAGCGGCTGGACCACAATGCGGTCCTCAAGCGGCTTGATGGCAACCTTGGAGCTGGTGGTCGTCACGATCCGACCTCCCCCTTCGGAGATCTCACGGGGTTAACTGATCTTGGGTGGCGACCAGATCGATCCGTCGTCGCGGGTGCCGGACCTGCCTGTCGCTGTGCTGGCACTCTCCAGTGGGGAGTGCCAGAGCCGAGACTATGACTGCGATTAGCACTCGGTCAAGCGGAGTGCCAATGCTGGCGGGTCCGACGCCCTCTTCTCCTTGTCGGCGCGCCACCTCCGCTTAACCGTATTGCCTGGTCAGGGGCTTCCGATGGCGCCGGTCAAGCATTCGGCGACAGGTTTTCGCCAACACGTCACACCTGCGGATGACACCTGTCCACCGGGTGGATCGGCCGCGTCGGAGCATCCGCCCCCGGGGCGGCCGACGGGAAGCGGGGCGAGCTCGGCCCGGTACGGGGCGGGCCGATGCGGCGATCGAACGAGCAGTGCGCGCGGCGAAGGCGGTCGCCCTGCTCAGACGTAGTCCTCCAAGCGGGCCACCGCGTACCCCTTTTCGGTCACGGTCTTCATCACCTGACGGATCATGTCGGTCATGGTGCCGTCCCAGTCCTCACGGCCCCGGAAGTGGGTGAGGATGATGTCGCCGGGGTGCAGGTCCCGGTCCCATTCGCGCCATTCCATCCGATCGGGGAACGCCTCGGCCGCCCAGAGCGGCACCGCGGTGACCCCGCACGCCTGCGCGGCCCGCAGGGTGTCCTGGTTGTAGTTGCCGTACGGGGGCCTGAAGAGCGCGGGGCGCTTCCCGTACAGCTTCGCCAGTTTGTCCTGCTGACCGCAGATCTCGCGCTTCTGCGCGCCGTAGGACAGGCCGGGCATGTAGCGGTGGTTGAGCGTGTGGTTGTGGAGCGCCACTCCGCGGTCGCGCATCTGGCGGAAGTAGCCGTAGTTGTCGTCGATCACGTAGTCACTGAGGAACGCGCTGTAGGGAATCTTCAGCTCGCTCATCATCCGCAGGAGTTCGGGGTCCTTCTCCGTGCCGTCGTCGATGGTCAGGAAGACCACCCTTTCCGTCACCGGCACCGTGGTGAAGACCGGCGGCAGCGAATCGCCGCCCTCGACCTCGAAGCCCTTGCGGGTGGTGAGCTCGGGCTTGATCGCGGGCGGGGCGGGGGCGGTGAGCGGGGTACGGGCGAGGCCCCACCTCTTGGCGGCGGCCACCCGGGCGACCTGCGCAGCCTTCGCAGCTCGCTCGGCCTGCGCAGCCTTCTCCGCCCGTTGCGCCTGTTCAGCCCGTTGCGCCTTCTCGACCCGTTGGGCCTTTTCGGCCAACGCACCGGCTGCGCCTGCGTCCTCCTTCGCCGGCTGCCCCGGGCGCGGGCCACTCCCTTGTTCGGCGGCCCCCGCGCACGCCGAGCCGAGGAGACAGACCAGCAGCACGACGCCGATCGCACCCCCCGTACGGAACCGTCCTCTCCGCCGGCGCACGCCTCCCGTGCCGGACGGGCCACCGGGTCGGTTCACCCGTCTGCCCGGCAAGGTCGAGAGCCCACCACTCACTTCAGTGATTTCGAGTAGATTCTTTACGTTTTGTCGGTTTAGCTGCATGGCGCTGGATACTGTCAGCCACCCTCCGCCCCACCACGCCGACACCGCCGCCGACCCCAACCCGTCCCCCACCTGGCCCACAATGGACCGGGTGAACGACCTCTCCTCACTCTCCGCGCTCCTCACGGACGAGGGCCAAGCCCTGCTCACGCAGTTGCGCGACCACTCCCCCGCCCAGGAGTTGGCGATCGCCACCCGACTGCGCCGCGAGCACCCGCCCGAGCTGGTCTCGGCAGCACTCGGACAGGCACGACTGCGCCAACGGGCGGTCGCGAAATTCGGAGCCGAGGACGCCTACCGGATGTACTTCACGCCGAACGGAGTCGAACAGGCGACCCGGCGGACGGTCGCCGAACACCGTGCCGCCCGCTTCTCCGCACTCGGCGTCCAGAGCGTCGCCGATCTCTGTAGCGGCATCGGCGGCGACGCCATCGCACTGGCCCGCGCCGGCGTACGGGTACTGGCCGTGGACCGAGACCCGCTCACCGCCGCGACCGCCCAGGCCAATGCACGAGCCCTCGGCCTCACCGAGCTCATCGAGGTCCGCTGCCAGGACGTCACGGAGACGGACACCGACCCGTACGACGCGGTCTTCGTCGACCCGGCCCGCCGGGGCGGCCGGGGCAGGATCTTCGACCCGGAGGTGTACTCACCACCCCTCTCCTGGGCGATCGAGGCAGCCCGCGCACGCCCCCGTGCGGCACTCAAGATCGCGCCCGGCATCCCGCACGAGCTGGTGCCCGCGGACTTCTCGGCCGAGTGGATCTCGGACGAAGGGGACGTGAAGGAGGCCGTGCTCTGGCACGGCACCCCGGCCTCGCCCCGGATCTCCGCCACCCTGCTGCCCGGAACCCACACCCTGCCCTCGCACGACCTGCCCGATCCCCCCGTGCGCCCGGTGGGCCGCTATCTGTACGAGCCCGACGGCGCGGCCATCCGCGCCCATCTGGTCGCCGAGGTGGCCGCGGAGCTCAACGGCGGCCTCATCGACGCGACCATCGCGTACATCACATCGGACGAACTGCGCCCCACCCCGTTCGCCACGGCCTACGAGATCACCGACGTACTGCCGTTCAGCCTGAAGAAGCTCAAGGCCCTGCTGCGCAGCCGGAACGTCGGAAACCTCACGGTCAAGAAGCGCGGATCGGCCGTGGAACCCGAGGAGTTGCGCCGCCGGGTGAAACCACAGGGCCCGAACGCAGCCACGGTCTTCCTGACCCGAGCCGCCGGCGCACCCTCGATGCTGCTCGGCCACCCGGCTTGAGAGCTGGGGGTGTTCGTTCCCCCGGGAACCATCGAGATCAGCCGTGCCCCGCGTCCCCCGCCCCCGCAGCCCGAGCCAGCAGCAGTTCCCGTTCCCTCTCGTTGCGGGTCAGGGCAGCCGCCCGGTGGAACTCCTCGCGGGCCTCGTCGGGTCGGCCCAGTCGGGCCAGTAGATCGCCCCGTACGCTCGGCAGCAGGTGGTACTCCTTCAGGGCGGGTTCGGCGGCCAGGGCGTCCACCAAGGCGAGGCCGGCTGTCGGGCCTTCGGACATCGAGACCGCGACCGCTCGGTTCAACTCCACCACCGGGGACGAGACGAGCGTCGCGAGTTGGCCGTAGAGCGCGGCGACCGTGGCCCAGTCCGTGTCCTCGTAGCGGATCGCCCGGGCGTGGCAGGCCGCGATGGCCGCTTGGAGCATGTACGGGCCGGGGGTTGCGCCCAGTGCGTTCGCGTTGGCCAGTGCGGAGAAGCCGCGCTGGATGAGCAACCGGTCCCAGCGGGTGCGCACCTGGTCGGCGAGGAGGACCGGCGCCCCGTCCGGGCCGACCCTCGCCCCCATGCGGGACGCCTGGATCTCCAGCAGGGCCGCGAGTCCGTGCACCTCCGACTCCTCGGGCATCAGGCCCGCCAGCACGCGGGCCAGCCGCAGGGCGTCTTCGGCGAGGGCGGGGCGTATCCAGTCGTCGCCCGTGGTGGCCGCATAGCCCTCGTTGAAGATCAGATAGATGACCTCCAGCACGGAACCGAGGCGGGCGACGCGATCCGGCCCGTACGGCACCTCGAACGCGACGCCTTCCCTGGCCAGTGATCGCTTGGCCCGCACGATGCGTTGGGCGACCGTCGCCTCGGATGTGAGGAAGGCACGGGCGATCTCCTCGGTGGTGAGCCCGCCCAGGAGTCGAAGGGTCAGGGCGATCCGGGAGTCCGTGGACAGGACCGGATGACAGGCGGTGAAGATCAGCCGCAGCAGATCGTCGTCGATGTCACCGGGCCCCGACACCTCGGGCGGCGGTACGTCCTCCAGGCTGCGCCCGACCTCGGCCAGTTTGCGGGCGTAGTTCTCCTTGCGGCGGACGAGGTCGATCGCCCGGTGTTTGGCCGTGGCCATGAGCCAGGCGCCCGGGTTGTCCGGGACACCTGACTCGGGCCACTGCTCCAGCGCCGCGACCAGGGCGTCCTGCGCGATCTCCTCGGCGATGCCCACGTCCCGAACGATTCGGGCGGCACCGGCGATGAGCCGCGCCGACTCGATCCTGAACACCGCTTCCACCGCGCCCGCTACCGTCACCGCCTCATCACAACAGCAGCGGCGGGCACGGGCAAGCGCGGTTGGATCAGTTCTCCGCGATCTGCCTGACCTCGGCGGTCACGGTCCAGACGTCGTCGTGGGTCTGGAGGAACCGCTTGGTCCACTCGACCGCCTCGGCCTTGTCCTTGGCTTGGATGATGGAGTAGCCGCCGACGACCTCCTTACTCTCCGTGAAGGGGCCGTCGGTGTAGCTGAGCTTGCCACCGGACCAGGTGACCTTGGTGCCCTCGGCACTGGGGGTGAGCCCTGCGGTGTCCAGCATGACGCCCGCCTTGGTGATCTCCTCCAGCAGCGCGCCCATGCGCTCCCCCATCTCCGGGCTGTGACCTTCGGCCGGGATGTTGTTCTCGTCGATGCGGATCATCGTCAAAAAGCGCGGCATGGTGGCTCCTCGGTTCTTCCGGGTCGGCGGCGGGGTCGTTTCCCCACCGCTCACCCCTATGTCGAACGGGAACCGGTCGGATCGACACCGCTCTCAGAATTCTTCTGAATTCTTCTGAAGATCACGCCAAGCAGCCGCGGGCGTACGGTCGGTGACGGCGGCAGTGGCCGTCGCGGTGGGGCGGTCGCGGCCCGGAAGCAGGGCCATCGCCGTTGCCGAGGCCAGTGCCAACAGTCCCGCACAGACCCAGTAGGCCGCCCGATAGCCCTCGGCCAGCGCCGCCGGCGTACTGCTTCCCGCGCTGATCGAAGCGGCGACGGTCACCAGGGCCGCCAACCCGAGCGAGCCACCGATCTGGCGCGAACTGTTGAGCAGCCCCGACGCCATGCCCGCCTCACTCGGCACCACGTCCTTGGTGGCCGCCGTGCCCAGCGGTATGAAGCAGAGTCCGATGCCCACGCTGCCGAGCAGCGACGGCCCCAGGATGGAGAGGGCGAAGCTCCCGTCGGGGGTGGCGGTCATCGCGAACAGGGCGATCCCCGCCGTCCCGAGCAGCCCACCCGCCACCAGCAGCAGACGGATACCGACGACGGCGACCGCCTTGGTGCCTATCAGCGAGCCGGCGACCACTCCCACGCAGAAGGGCAGGAACGCCGCACCCGTCTTGGACGCCCCGTACCCGAGCACCTGCTGCATGTAGAGGGAGCAGAAGTAGAACGATGCGAACTGGGTGGAGCTGAGGAGCAGCGAGAAGAGGTTCGCGCCGAGTACGGGACGGTTCGCCAGCAGTCCCAACCGCAGCAGCGGTTCGTGCACCCGCCGTTCGACCAGGGCGAAGGCGACCAGCAGAGCGAGCGCGGCGCCCAGGGTCAGTAGGGTGCTGGGGGCGCTCCAGCCGTGTGCTTCGGTACGGGTGACGCCGAGGACCAGCAGTGACATGCCCGCGGTGACCAGCAGCGCGCCCGCGACGTCGAGTCGGGGCCCGGTGGCGCGGTCCGGGGCGACGGGCAGTGCGGCCCGTACGACTCCGAAGAGTGCGAAGACCACGATGGGAACGTTCACCAACATCACGGCTCGCCAGCCGGCGACGTCCGTGAGGAGCCCGCCGGCCAGTACGCCCACGGCACCGCCCGCGGCGCCCGCCATGCCCCACATGCCGAGCGCCTTGGAGCGCTCGGGCCCCGCCGGGTAGGTGACGGTGATCAGGGTGAAGGCGCCGGGTGCCAGGGCGGCTGCTCCGATGCCCTGGACCGCACGGGCGGCGATCAGTGCGCCGGGTGACTGGACGAGGCCGCCGATCAGGCTCGCCCCGCCGAAGAGTACGAGTCCGGCGACGAGGATGCGGCGTCGGCCGAGGATGTCGGTCAGTCGGCCGCCGAGCATCAGGAGCCCGCCGAAGGTGAGCGCGTAGGCGCCGACGACCCATTGCAGGCCGTCGGGGGTGAAGCCGAGGTCGTCGCGCATGTCGGGCAGCGCCACATTGACGACGGACATGTCCAGCGCCACCAGGAACTGCACGATGAGCGCCACTGTCAACACCCAGCGCGTGCGTCGCGCTTGGTCGTTCATGGGTTCCCCTTCCCGGTATGCCCTGGGCAGGACCGCACATTACTATACGCGTATAGAAAACAGGAGCGGGAGAATACGCAGGTGGCAGCAGAGAAGAAGCCCGCAGGCAAGGTCGGCAAGAAGGCCGTGGGGCGTCCGCGTCGGCTCGACCCCGAGACGATCGTCAGCACCGCGCGCCGGATCGTCGAGGAGGAAGGGGTGTCCGCGCTCTCCATGCGACGGGTGGCCAAGGAGGTCGGCAGCACGCCGATGGCCCTCTACCACTACGTGCGCGACAAGGACGAGTTGCTGATGCTCACGCTCTCGGGCGTCGCGGCCACCTTCCCGCGCCCCGCCCTGCCGGCCGATCCCCGACAGCGGCTGATCGACACGTCCGTCCATATGCACGCGGTGCTGGCGCAGTTGCCGTGGGTCGTGGAGATCCTGGCGTTGGGCGATCTCACCGACAAGGGTGCGCTCTGGATGGCCGAGGAGATCCTGGAGTCGTCGATCGCGTGCGGACTCACCCCTGAGCAGGCCGTCCGCACGTACCGCACCATCTGGCACTTCGTGTACGGAAACCTCGTCTTCACGGCGGCCATGGCCCGGCGGGAAGCCGAACCGGAGCGGCGGTGGAACTTCCCGGCGATGCTCACCGACGCGGACGCCGAGGAGCTACCGCGGCTGACGGAACTGGCGCCGCAGTGGAACAAGCTCGGGGAGTACGAGGTACGGGAGCAGTTGGAGGCGATCGTCGACGGGCTGCTGAGCCGGGCCCGGCACACCCGCCCCGATGGGCCGACGCATCCGCACCCGCTCGACTGACACCACTCCTACGGGTCACCGACGGCGCTACGCCGGGTCGACGCCCACCGACTCGAACCGCCACCGGTGCACCGGCCTGGTGATCAGGTCCGCCGCCGGCTCCGGGAGCTCCGGTAGCGCCGCAGCCGCGTCAACGGCCTCCCACCAGGTGATCACCAGCACCCGGTCCTGGCCCGCCTTGAACGATTCGCGCCGCAGCGGCTGCGCCGGCAGTTCCTGCGCACGGGCCCACTCCAGCAGTTCCGCCCCGCGTTCGCGTACCGCCCGCGCCTCCCACATCAGCGCGACCACGGTCGTCTTGGGGGCGGTCATGAGTACAGGTTGTCCTTGCTGATCTCATGCACGTGATCGTGATCGTGCGCATGGCCGGGTGCACGGTCATGCCCGTGGTCATGCCCGTGGTCGTGGGTGTCGTCGTGGGCGTGGTTGCGGCCCGGGACATGGGGGTCGGTCACCGGCAGCGAGGAGTCCGCCGACAGCTCAAGGTCCGACGCCGGACGGTTGCGCGCGACCATCTCCGCACCGAGTGCCGCCACCATCGCGCCGTTGTCCGTGCACAGACCGGGTCGCGGCACCCTCAGTCGGATGCCGGCCCGCTCGCAGCGCTCTTGGGCGAGGGCCCGCAGTCGGGAGTTCGCGGCCACCCCGCCGCCGATCATCAGATGGTCCACACCCTCGTCCACACAGGCGCGCACCGCCTTGCGGGTGAGCACGTCGACGACCGCCTCCTGGAAGGACGCGGCCACATCGCGCACCGGCACCTCTTCGCCCGCCGCCCGCTTGGCCTCGATCCACCGCGCCACCGCGGTCTTCAGCCCGGAGAAGGAGAAGTCGTACGCGGGGTCACGGGAGCCGGACAGTCCGCGGGGGAACGCGATGGCCCGTGGGTCGCCCTCCCGCGCCAGCCGGTCGATGACGGGTCCGCCCGGGAACCCGAGGTCGAGCACACGGGCGATCTTGTCGAACGCCTCGCCGGCGGCGTCGTCGATGGTCGCGCCCAGCGGCCGGACATCGCTGGTGATGTCCGGCGCCAGCAGCAGCGAGGAGTGCCCGCCCGAGACCAGCAGCGCCATCGTCGGCTCGGGGAGCTTGCCGTGCTCCAACTGGTCGACGCAGATGTGGGACGCCAGGTGGTTCACGCCGTACAGCGGTTTGCCGAGTGCGTACGCGTACGCCTTCGCCGCCGAGACCCCCACCAGCAGAGCGCCCGCGAGTCCGGGGCCCGCGGTCACCGCGATCCCGTCGAGGTCGCGGGCCGAGACGCCCGCGTCCTTCAGGGCGCGCTCGATGGTGGGGACCATCGCCTCCAGATGCGCCCGGGAGGCGATCTCAGGCACCACACCGCCGAACCGGGCGTGGGTGTCCACGCTGGAGGCGACGGCGTCGGCGAGCAGTGTGGTGCCCCGGACGATCCCGACGCCGGTCTCGTCGCAGGAGGTCTCGATGCCCAGTACGAGCGGTTCGTCAACCATCAGTGACCATTCCCTTGCAGATGGAGCCGCATGACGAGCGCATCGACATTGCCCGGCTTGTAGTAGCCGCGACGGAATCCCACGGGCTCGAAGCCGAAGCGCTCGTACAGCTTCTGGGCCCTGGTGTTGTCCACCCGAACTTCGAGGAAGACCTCGTCGCATTCGAAGGCGGTGGCGTGGTGCAGCAGATCGGAGAGCAGCCGGGAGCCCAGCCCGGTCCCCTGCGCCGCGGGGGCGACGGCGATCGTCTGGACGTCGCCGAGGCCGCCGACCGCGGCGAGACCCGCATATCCCACGATCTCACCCTCACCGGTGTCCGTGGCCCTCTCGGCGACGACGTAGCGGCGGGTGGCCTGCGGCCCGCGGGCATGGGCCAACTCGGACCAGAACATCCCGGGCGACCAGGCGTCCTCGGGAAAGAGGCGCTGTTCCAGGTCGAGTACGGGGCCAAGGTCCCACCAGCGCATCTCGCGCAGTACGGGGTCCGGTGCGGCGGTCACTTCGGGGTGACCACCTTGTAGTTCTTGGGCACCTGCGCATCCGGCCTGCGGAGGTAGAGCGGCTGCGGCGGGAGGAAGTCCATTTCCTCGGCGCCCCCGGCCAGCTTCCGCACGGCCAGGGAGGCGAGGGCACCGGCCGATACGTGCTCGGGGTCGCGGGCGTCGGGGAAGACGTCCGGGTACAGCCGGGCGCCGGCGCCGACGGCGGGCAGGCCCGCGACCTGCTCGGCGATGTCGGCGGGCCGGTCCACCGCCGGTTCGCCGACCCGATTGCCCGAGGCGTCGTAACGGGCCCAGTACACCTCCTTGCGGCGCGCGTCGGTGGCCACCACGAAGGGGCCGTCGAAGTCGCTGGCATGGGCGAGGCCGTCGAGCGTGCACAGTCCGTAGACAGGCACGTCCAGCGCCGAACCGAAGGTCGCAGCCGTCACCAGACCGACCCGCAGGCCGGTGTACGGGCCCGGGCCGACGCCCGTGACCACGGCGGTGACGGCGTCGATCTTCAACCCGGCCTCGGCGAGCACGCGGTCGATGGCGGGCAGCAGCAGTTCGCCGTGCCTGCGCGCGTCCACACGGCTGGACTCGGCGATGACGGAGCTGCCGTCGTGCAGCGCGGCGGTGACGGCGGGAGTGGCGGTATCCACGGCAAGCAAGAGCACGCGAACAGCCTACGGCTCCCGCGCGGCAGGCACGGCGCCCCGCCCTCGGGGGGCGGTGGCTGCTACCGTCGCCCCGAAGATGTTCATCCGAAGAACTGACACGAATCGGCGAGGGGTGGAGCACGGTGGCACGGAGCAGCTCGGGACTGGTGGCCGGGCTCACGGCAGCAGCCCTGACCGCCGTCTGCTTCCTCGCCTACCAGGCGTCGGCGAGCGCTCCGGATGACCTGGGCAAGCCGCGCACCCCTAGCGCGCTGCCCAGCGCCGAGAACCCACAGCAGCAGAAGAAGGACCCGCTGGCCCTGCCCGTGAATTCGGGGTCCGGACTGCGGGTGGTGTACGCACTCAGCGAGCGCCGCGTCTGGCTGGTCACGGCGGGGAACAAGGTCAGCACGACGTTCCCGGTGATGCCGTCACCCATCAATCCCCCGCCCGGCGCGTACGCGGTCACCTCCCGATCGGGTCAGGTCAACGGCTCGGACGGAACGGCGATCGAGCACGTCGTGCGGTTCGCGAACGTCAATGACGTACCGATCGGCTTCAGCGCGGCGGTGAACGGGTCGATGGCGGCGCCCGACCCGTCGAAGAAGACCGGTGGCGTACGGATGAAGCGGGCGGACGGCGACGCCATGTGGCGCTTCGCCACCATCGGCACCAAGATCATCGTGGTGCCCTAGGACCTTCCCTCCCGGTCCGACCAGTGGGGCTGCGGGCGGGTGCAGACCACCGGATACGACTACGCGGCGTCGCGGCGCTCTCTGCGGTTGACGATCGCAGGAACGGCGGGGTCCGCCTCACGTGGCGGGGTGGAGATCGCCCTGGCCGCCGTGCACGACGCCAGCAGGTCGTACATCGAGGGCGCCGTCGACGACGGTCTGATCGACGCGGGCCGACCGGGCACGGCGCGCGACGACGGCAGGGGCTCGGCGGTGGGCTGCTGCGCTGGCTCGGACTCACGCGGATACGCCGGCATGATGCCTCCTGGATCGCCGGGGGCAGACTGGTTAGGCAAACCTAACCACGTCTCCGTGCCATGTGACCACGCTCGGCACGGCATGCGCAATATTTTGCCGACGTCTTGTCGGAATATCCACCGAACCTGCCAACGGGTCGGAGAATCGATCGACACCGCGATGAGCAGATGGTTACGGAGCGTAAGTTCCGGCGGTCCTTCAGGCCGCACCGAGGTCAACGGAGGACCAACGCGGCCCGTACCCCGTCAAGGTCACCTGCCGCCGGTCGTCGTCCGTGTCGCCCACGACCCGGTGGATCACCACATGGAGGCGATCATCCGATAGGTCCTCGACCTTGCCGTCACCCCACTCCACGACCACCACCGAATCCGGCAGCGAGACGTCGAGATCCAGGTCCTCCATCTCGTCCAGGCCCCCACCCAAACGATAGGCGTCCACGTGCACCAGGGCCGGGCCACCGGTCAGGGACGGATGGACCCGGGCGATGACGAAGGTCGGCGAGGTGACCGCTCCCCGCACCCCCAGGCCCTCCCCCAGGCCCCTGGTGAGCGTCGTCTTGCCCGCGCCCAGTTCACCGGTGAGCATCACCAGATCACCCGGACGCAGCATCTTCGCCAGCCGCCGCCCGAGGTCCTGCATCTGCTCCGGGGAATCAACGGCGATGTGTGCGACGGCGGTCCCGGCCGCCGTGCTCTGCGGTGCTTCCATGCCGCCCAACGTTAGCCGCTGCCGGCACCGGTGGCGTCGGCCCTCTCGGGCACCGCTCCCACCCGCACCAAGAGGTCGGCCAAGCGGTCGGTGACGGCTTCCGGGTGCTCCAGCATCACCAGATGGCCCCCGTCCGGGACGATCACCAGCTCCGCGCCCGGCAACAGATCGGCAATCGCCTCACTGTGTCCGCTCGGGGTGACCAGATCCCGGTCACCGGCCAGCACCAGGACGGGCACGTCGGCGAAGGCCGGCAGTGCGTCCGCCTTGTCGTGCTCGTCGAAGGCCGGATAGAACTCGGCGACCACGTCGATCGGAGTCGACTCGATCATGCGCTCGGCGAACCGGGCCACCGCAGGATCGACGTCCCGGGACGAGAAGCTGTACTTCTTGATCAGACCGGCGAAGAGGTCCGCGGTCGCCCCACGGGCGCGCTCCACCAGCTCCGCCTGTGAGCCGAGTGCCCGCAAAACACCCGGGAGCACCCGGCGCACCGCATTGACGCCGGCGACCGGAAGCCCGTAGTTGACCTCTCCGAGCCGACCGCTCGACGTGCCGATGAAGGCCGCACCAACCACCCGATCCCGAATCAGCTCCGGGAACTGGTCCGCCAGCGCCATCACCGTCATCCCACCCATCGAATGCCCCACCAACACCAGCGGCCCCTCAGGTGCCGCCGCATCGATGACCGCCTTCAGATCGCGGCCCAACTGGTCGATGGAGACCGGCGCTCGATCGGGCCCCGACTGCGCCGACCCACGGGCCGAACGACCGTGACTGCGCTGATCCCAGTGGACCGTACGGACCAGACCGCGCAGGGCTGCCCGCTGGAAGTGCCAGGAGTCCTGGTTGAGGCAGTAGCCATGGCTGAAGACGACTGTGACCGGCGCGGGAGACCTACGGCCGAAGATCCGACGACGACGCGGACCGGCGGCCTCCGGGTCAAGGTCGTCCGTCTCGTAGTACAGCTGGGTGCCGTCATCGGCGCTCGCCCGGCCCGGGGTGCCGCGCAACGCGCCGTACGGGCCCGAGGCGTCCAGGGCCAACCGCGCCTTCTTGCGCATACCGCGCCCCACGGTGAGCCGCTCGATGGCCACGCCCGCCGCGGCCCCCGCAGCGATCACCCCTATCGCCGCACCGGCGATTCCCGCCCGGCGCCAATGGCCCGACGCGGCAGCACCCGCCGCCGCCACGACCGCATCGCCCGTGCTGGTCTCGCTCACCGTGCCGTACCCCTCTTCGACCTACGAGACGTCCGTACCGACGCCCTCGTGCAGATACACGCGCGGAACCCTCGACCCGATACGGGTGACGATCTCGTACGCGATGGTGCCCGCCGCCTGCGCCCAGTCCTCGGCCGACGGCTCGCCGCGATCACCAGGACCGAACAGCACCGCATCGGCCCCCTCCTCGATCTTGTGCCCACGCCCTTGACCGCCCACGCCCCCGGCCGGGCCGAGATCCACCACGAACTGGTCCATCGCGATCCGCCCCGCCGCGCGATGCCACTCACCGCCGACCAACACCGGGCCACGGCCCGACGCATGACGCGGGACGCCGTCCCCGTAGCCGAGCGGAATCAGCCCGAGCTCCGTCTCGCGCGGGGTGACGTAGTGGTGCCCGTAGCTCACCCCATGACCGGCGGGGACCTGCTTCACCAGGGCGACCGAAGCGGCCAGAGTCATCACCGGCCGCAACCCCAACGCCTGGTGGGTCCCCAACTCGGGCGCGGGCGACACCCCGTACATGGCGATGCCCGTCCGTACGAGATCGAAGTGCGACTCGGGGAGGGTGAGCGTCGCCGGGGAGTTCGCAATGTGTCGCACCTCCGGCTCGACACCAGCCTTCTCGGCGTACGCGACGAGTTCCCGGAACACGTCCAACTGGGCCGCGATCGAGGGGTGCCCGGGCTCGTCGGCACATGCGAAGTGCGACCACAGACCGGTGACCTTGACCGTGCCCTCGGCTTCGGCGGCAAGCGCGGCGGCGACGAGTTCCGGCCAGTCCGCGGGCTGGCAACCATTGCGGCCGAGGCCCGTATCGGCCTTCAACTGAATGCGCGCCGGCTGCCCGACCTCACGGGCCGCGGCAGTGACCTCTGCGAGCGCCCAGAGCCCACTGACCGACATGTCGAGGTCGGCTTCGATGCCCTCGCGCCACGGATCACCAGGCGTCCACAACCAACACATGATCCGCCCCGGCAGACCCGCGGCCCGCAGGGCGAGGGCCTCATGCGGGGTGGCCGTCCCCGTCCAACTGGCACCGGCCTCCCGCGCTGCGAGCGCACAGTGCAGAGCACCGTGCCCATAGCCGTCCGACTTCACAACGGCCATCAACGCGGCCCGGGGCGCCCGCGCCCGCAGCGAAAGCACATTGGCCCGCAGCGCCGCAAGATCGATCTCGGCCCGGGCGCGGGGGCGGGGACGGGGGGTGTCACGAGGAGGTGGTGGTGTCTGGGTCATCGGCTCCAGTCTCTCAGAGAGGGGGTGGCTCGTGCTGGGGCCTGCCTTGGGGGTGGCAGGGTTCTGTCCTCAAGCGCCGGACAGGCTGGGAGGGCTGGCGCTGGGCCTTTGCCCGGGGCTGGGCCCTTGCCCGGGGATGAGGTACGGGGGTGCCGGCTTGTTCCGGGTGGGGCCCGTTTGTTGGGCTCAGCCTTGGGGGGCTGAGGGTTCCGTCCTCAAGCGCCGGACGGGCTGGGTTTGCTCGGGTTTTGGGGTGTGCGGGTTTTGGGGGTCCGGGTGCGGGGTTGGGGGTGGGGTGCGGGTGGTGGGGGTGCTTTCGGGCGTGACTCCTCACCGTCGGCGGCCCGAAGCTGATCTGTAGGCGTCAGCTCTGGATGCCGCCAACGCTTCCGGGGACACCCCCTGCGCGCCCCCAGAACACCAGCCAACAGCTATCGGGGTCCTCGGCCCAATCCACGAGCAGAGGTACGGAAGAGACACAAAACGGGCTGGAACACCCACCAGGGCCAAGAACACTGGATCTGATCCACGAGGTGACGTACAGGGGGAAGGGCTGTGAGTGCGTGCCGCTCCAGAACACCAGGGCGGTCATCGCGAGCCGTCCGCCCTCGGCAGGGTGAAGTACCTGATGCATCCGCACTTTCCAGGTGGCGAGAATGAGGCACCGACTGCGTCCCAGGGGTACCAGTAGCCAGAACCGGCTGCGCAACGAAGCAAGGAGCACCCCGTGACGATTCAGCGGATGGACAACGTAGGCATCGTCGTCGACGACCTGAAGGCTGCCATCGCCTTCTTCACCGAACTCGGCATGGAGTTGGAGGGCGAAGCTGAGATCGAGGGAGTCTGGGCGGACCAGACGGTCGGCCTCGACGGGGTCCGCAGCGCCATCGCGATGATGCGCACACCGGACGGCCACGGAAAGCTGGAGCTGACGAAGTTCCACGCCCCCGCTGCAATCACCGCCGGACCGCTCAACCCACCACCCAACACTCTGGGCCTGCACCGTGTCATGTTCGCCGTCGACGACATCGACGACACGATCACCCGCCTGCGCCGTCATGGCGCCGAACTCCTCGGCGAGGTGGCGCAGTACGAGAACATCTATCGACTCTGCAACCTCCGCGGCCCTTCGGGGATCATCGTCGCCCTGGCCGAACGGATCGGCTAGTTTCTGCCACTTTGGCCAGGTTCTGGTCCAGATGCGGATGCCCGCGCGGGGAGGCCCCTCTCACCCCGGACCTCATTTCGTGATCGCGCCGGGGCAGCCTGGCCCTGGTGGGTATTCCAGCCCGTTTTGTGTCTCTTCCGTACCTCTGCTCGTGGATCGGGCCGAGGACCCCGATAGCTGTTGGCTGGTGTTCTGGGGGCGCGCAGGGGGTGTCCCCGGAAGCGTTGGCGGCATCCAGAGCTGACGCCTACGGATCAGCTTCGGGCCGCCGACGGTGAGGAGTCACG